>JAJDCP010000186.1 GCA_029260765.1 Planctomycetota bacterium | reverse complement strand
GATCAAGGAAGACTCGATCAAGATCCTGATCGAACGCGAACTGATCACTATGGCCGACACCGAGCCAGCGGCCGTCATCGACCACGCGGATATGGTGCTCGGCAAGGTCTGGATCAACCTCGGCAGCCGACATGGTCTGCGCCGCGGCCAACGATTCGAGGTCTTCCAGTTCGTCAAAGGCGGACGCCGCCAGATCAAAGGTCTGGTCGAGGTCCAGAAAATGGACGACTCCCAGGCCCAATGCATCATTTTGCCCAACAGCGAGATGCGTGACTATGAGACCGGCATCTGGCACACGCTGCCCGCCGAGTTCCAGCCGATCATCAAGGGTGATCTGGTCCGCACGCCGTTCTTCGAGGTCAACCGCCAACCCGTGTTCGTTTTTGTCGGTGAGAACTTCAAGAACCCGCTGTACAGGCACGCCACAGACAGCGAAGAGCGCTTGGAGCGCATGATCCGCCGCCAGGGTGGTCTGGTTGACGACCGAGTCACGGCCCGCACGGATTTTGTGATCACCCGGCAAAAACCCGAGAACGACGAAGGCTACCAGTCGGCCGTGCAGTTCGGCATCACCTTCATCGACGAAGACGACATCTACAAATTCATCGAGCCGTAAGGGAGTAGCCAGCATGCGGAACCGCAGGGGAACGGGCCTGGGCCCGATGATCGCTTCGATTCTGGTCTTCATCGCGTGTGCGCTGCTCGCATACCAGGTGTACCAGGACGTCGAAGAACCCAAGACCGGCTCGATCACAGCAGTGACCAAGATCCAGGATGAGCTGGCCGACAAGAAGAAAGAGATCAAGATCAAGCAGGAAGAGATCTCGCGTATGCGGCTCGCCCTCAGCGGCGACCTGCACGACAAGGTCTTCTTCGATCCGCAGGCGCGTGCTGAGGGCAATTACATTCCAGATGCCATGCTGCTGCGTGCCATCGCGACTGAAACCGACCTGCCGATCGTGCGCCAGTACAACAGCACCAACAACCGCGAACTGCCCCAGACCTGGGGTTGGGAGCAGACTTTTCCGGCTTTTGTTGCCCAGGGCGCCCTCGACGAACCTGCGTTGTCTGACCTCGAATTGACCGTGCAGACCGACCCGGACAACGGCGAACCGTACTATGCCCATATCCGCGATCTGCACAAAGACATGGTGCAGATCATCGATGCGTGCACCAAGCTGCTCAACGACAAGCGCACCGAGCGCGGCAACGTGTACCAGCAGGTCAATGACCGCACCGCCAACAATCGGACGCTGATCGACGCCGACCGCGAGACCATCGAAGACGCGCGCACACGTTTGGTTGACGTGGAAGAGGAATACAAGAACGAGATCCGTGACCGCAGTGAGCAGGTATCCCGCTTGACTGATGATCTGGCGGTCCAGGTTGCCGAATTGGGCGATATGCAGGCCAAAACCATCAAGGAAGAGGCGGCCCTGCGGACAGAAATCGCCGTGCTCGAATCGAGAGTGGCAGACCTGCTGAGCAAGAAGGCCAAGACACTGAGCGAGACCGCGGCGGATGGCGAGGTGATCCATGTCGACGAAGCCCTCGGCTACGCCTGGGTCGACCTGGGCCACCAGCATGGCGTCCGTGCGGGGATGAAGTTCGAGGTCTTCTCCGTGCTCAAGGGTGGCCGCAAACAAGTCAAGGGAATGATCGAAATCCGCCAGGTGCAAGACGACCGTAGCCAGGCGAGCATCATCGAGGGCTACACCGTCTATGATCCCGTCGAGCAGGCCAAGATCGAGCTGCCCCGCCACCTCAACCCGATCGTGCGCGGCGACCGGATCCGCAGCCCCTTCTTCGATCCCGATGAGCAGCAGATCTTCGTCTTCATCGGCAACAATCTGACCAACGAACACTACAGCCTGCGCGAGCTGACGCTGAAGATCGAAGAGGTCGGAGGCCGGGTCGACGAAGAAGTCAGTGTCGAGACCGACTTCGTGATCGCGATCGAGCACGCCGAAGAGATGCCCGAGTTCAAGACGGCACTGCAATTCGGTATCAGCATCATGCGTGAGCGCGACCTGCTGAAATATCTGCGCCGCTGAGAGTGTGTCACCGGTTCGAGCCCGCCCTGACAGGCGGGCTCTAGCGCGAATCCGCCCCCAGTTTCTGCTGCGGCCCCGCCTGACCGGCGAATTCGACCTTTCGCTGCTCGAAGATACCCCCGTAGCGTCTGCGCTGCTCAAGCCCGAATTCTCTCGGCCATCCGGGTCCTCGCTACGATCCTGGTGACGGATCCGGGCTTGTCGTTTGTTGAGCCCCCTCAAGCAGAACCTTCCCCGGCCAGATCCAGGGCCGCCGAGAACTTGACGAGACCTCCGACAGTACGTACTCTCGGGGCCTTTCGCTGGCGGATGCCTTGGGAATGGACACACGCAAGCTGACCATCGGCCAGCACCTCGACGAGCTGCGCGCCAGCATCATCCGTGCGTTGGGCTGGATCCTGCTCGCCTTCATGGTGGCATTCTTCTTCCAGAACGACCTGATGGGCATCGTCGTGCAACCGCACATGCAGGCGATCGGAGACATCTCTTCCCGACAACGCGAGACACGGCTGGACAAACATTTCGGAGATCTTGGGCCCCAGGTCGCGGCGATCTTCGACCAGCTGCGCGCGGCCCGCGCACGCCTCGAAAACTCTGAAGCAGGCCTGCGTGAGAGCGCGCCCGGCGCTCTCGAGCCGCTGCGGCGCAAGATCGTCCGCGCCCAGCAACTCGCCGACTCCACGATCGCCGCCGCTGCGCGTTTCGATCAGGCGCTGATGGCGTACAATGCCCAGCCGGACTCGTTGCTCCCAGCGCTGGTCGTGGCGCTCGACAGCTGGGAACGGTCGGTGCAAACGCTGGAGACCTCGTTGCAGAATGGGGTTCTCGACCGCTTGCCTCCCAATAGCCAGAATCTCACTGTCGACACCAAGCTCAAGATTCTTCGCTACCCCGAGTCCTTCATCGCTCACTTCAAGGTGGCGCTCATCCTGGCACTGTTCTTCGCTTCGCCCTTGGCGGGACGCGAACTGTGGAGGTTCGTGGGGGCTGGCCTGTTTCCCAATGAGTCTCGTTATGTCGTGGTGTTCGCCCCGGTCAGTTTCCTGCTCTTCCTGCTCGGAGTCCTGTTCGGATACTACATCCTGATCCCTCTGGGACTGAGCTACATGGCGACCTACGGCGACCCCGCGTATCTCGAGCTCGGCATCACCCTGTCGGACTATCTGTCGCTGTTCATGATTCTCACCATCTTTCTTGGGTTGGTCTTCGAGCTGCCCCTGGTCCTGCTTTTCCTCGGCAAGATCGGGATGGTCACTGCGCCGGTGCTGCGCAAAGGACGACGCTACCTGGTCCTGATCGCGTTCATCGCCGCCGCCATCTTGACGCCACCCGACCCGATCACCCAGGTGCTGATGGCGATCCCGATCATCTGCCTGTATGAGATCGGCATCTTGCTGGTAGCCTACTTCTGCAAACCTGCCGCGGACGCGGAGAGCTCAGATCCTGGTGCCGAGGCGGACCCGGCCGTGAGCTGAACGAGGGACCCGCGGCCTGGGGAAAGTCACAGCTGTCGC
Source organism: Planctomycetota bacterium (assembly GCA_029260765.1). Taxonomy (GTDB): domain Bacteria; phylum Planctomycetota; class J058; order JAJDCP01; family JAJDCP01; genus JAJDCP01. The sequence goes on along the minus strand of JAJDCP010000186.1, from coordinate 20,953 downwards.
TGACCCCAGACAGCCGCCCTGACGCGAGTCTGCGTAGCATGAATTCGGAATGGGAGTGAAGCCCGGCCCGTAGTGGTGTACCATTCCTGCAGAGAGCTGCGCAGGTCCCCCACCGCGCCGCCGCGATGTGCGGCCGATCTGTTTCCCTTCCTGAGGGCCCCCATGGATACCGTTGTCCTCGCCTACTCCGGCAGGTTGTCCACGGCCGTTTGCGTCCACTGGCTCAAGTACAAGATGGGAATGCGCGTGATCGCGTTCATCCCCAACATCGGCCAGGCCGAATCGCTCGAACCCAGCGGCGAGCTCGCGATCGAGGGCGGCGCAGACATCTCCAACGTCAAAGATCTACGCAGCCGTTTCGCTACCCATTACATCCTCCCTGCTTTGCGCGCAGGGGCGATCTCCGTGTCTGGCTCACACCTGGCCAACGCGCTCGCACGCCCGTTGATCGTCGAGGAGATGGTCAAGATCGCGCGCGAAGAAGGTGCGCGTTTTTTGGCCCATGGCTACGATCGGGAGGGAAACGACCAGCTACGTTTCGCCACATCGATGGCGATGCTTGACAACAACCTCAAGGTGATCTCGCCTCTGCAAGAAGCGCGCTTGTCATCGCGGAAGGATCTGCTGGCGTACGCAGAGAAATACGACCTGCCCATCTGGGACGAGCCTGCCGAGACCACCATCGAACGCATCGAGAACCTCTGGGGCGTCAGCAGCCAGTGGCATTGCGCGCAGAATACCTGGGATCCCGCGCCGGACGATGTCTATACGCTCACCTGTGACCCCGCCCAAGCGCCCGAGGAGCCCGAGAACCTCGAGATCGGCTTCGAGAAGGGCCAGCCACGCAGCCTGGGCGGCGTCAAGAAGGACCCGGTCGCGATCATACAGGAGTTGTCCCGCCTGGGGGCGCGACACGGTGTTGGACGTCTGGAGATCGTCGAGAACAGGTTGATCGGCGTCAAGCGGCGCGAGTTCTACGAGTCTCCCGCGGCCTCCTTGCTTCACACAGCTCACAAAGCCTTGGAAGGCCTCGTGCTCGGGGACGAGCTGCGGCGCTTTCAGGTCTATATGTCGCAGAAGTACGGCGAGGTGGTGTACAACGGCATGTGGTTTTCCCAACTGCGCGAGAGCCTCGACAGTTTTTTCAAGTCGAGCCAGAGCCGTGTCAGCGGAAAGGTCCGCGTGCGGGTGCTTCGTGGCCAATGCTGGGCGACCGGCGTGCAGTCGGTGTACTCTCGCTACCAGCCGACTCTTAGCGAGCATCTGCGCCAGCGCCACAGCACTGTCGACGCGACCAAGGGCTACCTCGATCTATTGAGCTTTGCGCGCGAGTCAGAGACGGCCCACTGGCTGGGGGAGTGAGACTGCGTGGAAGCTGAGATCATCGCTACCGGCAGCGAGCTGCTCGCGGGAGCGGTGGCAGACACCAACTCGTCATTCCTGGCCCGCAGGCTGCGCTCCTTGGGTTGGAAGGTCCAGCGCATCCAGCTGGTGTCGGACACAGAGTCCGCCATCGTCGAGGCCCTGCTCGAGGCCACGGGGCGCTGCAAGCTGGTCGTCATGACCGGGGGCCTTGGACCCACTCGCGACGACCGCACCCGCGAGGCCGTGGCGCGGGCTGCAGGAGTCAAGCTGGTCCTCGACCAGGCCCAACTCACCCGTCTCGAGTCCTTCTTCAGGCACCGGAACAGGCCCTTCCCCTCGACCAACCATAAACAGGCATTTCGACCGGCCACGGCGACCTTGATCCCGAATCCCCGCGGCACGGCTCCAGGCTTCGTGATGCCGATGCAGCGCTGTTCGCTGATGGTCTTCCCAGGGGTGCCCCATGAGTTGCGACACATGGTCGAGAGCTTCGAGCCGTTTCCGCGTTTGAGGACGCAGCCTCAGCTCGATATCGACATCGTGGGCGTGGCCGAGGCGAGCGTCGATGAACGCGTGGCGGCGCTGACCCTGCCCCCTTCGGTGATTGTCGGTACGCAAGCCGGGGGACATCGCATCCGCCTCCGCCTCGAGGGGCGGACCGATGCGGAGATGCTTCTGGCGCATCAGACCATCTGGCAGGAATTCGGCGCGCACTACCTCGGGGCCGAGGGAAAAAGTCTCGAGCAGGTCGTGATCGAGAGCGCCCAGCAAAGCGCGACCCTGTTGGCGTGCGCCGAGTCGTGCACGGGCGGGATGATCGGGGCGAAGCTCACAGATGTGCCCGGCAGCTCGGCTGTCTTTCGTGGAGGGGTGATCGCCTACCACAACGACATCAAGTGCAACGCTTTGGGGGTCGAAGCGAACACGCTCGAACGGGTCGGTGCGGTGAGCGCTGAGGTCGCCGAGCAGATGGCGCGCGGTGTGCGCGCGCGGCTTGGTGCCGGCCTGGGCATCGCCGTGACAGGTATCGCCGGCCCTGGTGGCGGGACAGTAGAGAAACCCGTGGGCCTGGTATACCTCGCCCTCGCGCGGGCTGACGGCTGCTCGGTCATCGAGAGACGTTTTGTCGGCGAACGGGACAAAGTGCGACGCGCGGCCTGCAACACGGGCCTCGACATGCTTCGACGAGCGATTCTGGGTCTGCCAGAGCTTGCCAGCACCTGAACGGAGAATAGATTGGCAGATCTCGGTGTGGTGATCGTGGACGACGACCTGGACTTCGCGACCATGTGCGCGCGCACGCTCGAGGCTGAAGGCTACCGCGCGAAGGCTGTCAACACCGCCAACCGAGCGCTGCAGACCCTGGCCAACCACAACTGGCACGCGTTGATCGCGGACATTCGCATGCCGGGCATGAGCGGGCTCGAACTGTTGCTGCAAGCCAAGCGGCTGCGTCCGGAGCTGACGGTCATTCTGATGACAGGCTACGGCACGCTCGAGACAGCGATCTCGGCACTGCGTTCAGGCGCCTGCGACTTGCTGACCAAGCCCTTCGACGTCGAAGAGCTTCTACAGACGGTCCAGCGGCATCTCGGCAGCCTCGCCAAGCCCCAGGTGCGACGCAACAGCCGCATCGTGGGCCAGAGTCAGGCCATGCGCCGCGTGCTCGAGCGTATCGAGATCGCCGCGTCGACGACCAGCAACGTTCTGATCCTGGGTGCCAGTGGCACGGGAAAAGAGCTGGTGGCACGATCCATCCACGAGCAGAGTGCCCGGACGGATGCGCCGTTCGTGGCGGTCAACTGCGCGGCGCTCCCCGCCGACTTGATCGAGAGCGAGCTGTTCGGCCACAAAAAAGGTGCTTTCAGCGGTGCGATGCGCGACGCGGTCGGACTGTTCAGAGCGGCAGACGGCGGAAGCCTGTTCCTCGACGAGGTCTTCGAGATGCCGAGCAGCGTGCAGGCCAAGTTCCTTCGCGCCCTTGAAGACTTCCGCATCCGACCCGTCGGCGCGGTCGAGGAGTTCCAGGTGGACGTGCGCATCATCGCCGCTACCAACCGGGACGTCGCCGAAATGCAGAAGGCTCGCGACTTCCGCCATGACCTCTTCTACCGGCTCAGTGTGCTGCGCTTCGAGATGCCCTTGCTCAGAGACCGATTGGAAGACCTGCCGCTGTTGGTCTCATTCTTGATCGAAGCGCTCAATCAGCGCTTCGGGCGCAAGGTCAGCGGCTTGTCCTCAGAGGCCCTGGGCGCGTTGTATGCTCAAGACTGGCCTGGAAACGTGCGCGAGCTGCGCAACGCGCTCGAAAGCGCCTTCGCCGTCAGCCGCAATGCCGAGCTACTCGAGCTCGAACACTTTTCGTTGGCCCCGGCCGGCCTCCGCGTCAAGACACCGCCTCCCCCTCAAGGGGATGCCTCCGCGAGCGAGTTTCCGCCGCTCGACGAGACCCTGGGTAGTGTCGAACGCGAGTGGATCGTGCGCGCCATCGAGGCTTGTGGAGGGAACAAATCCAAAGCCGCCGAATTGCTGCAGATCAGCCGCAAGCGCATCTACCGCAAACTGGAGGAATACGGCATCCCCCTCCACCCGAGGGACAGCACCTGAGAATCGACCTGCACTCCCATTCGACCTGCTCCGACGGGCATCTCAGCCCGACCGAGCTGGTCGTGCGCGCCCATCGCGCCCAGGTGGACTGCCTGGCGTTGACAGACCACGACACGGTCGCAGGCGTCGCCGAAGCGCGCCAGGCAGCTCGTCCGCTCGGGCTCGAGCTGGTCCCCGGCATCGAGCTGAGCACACGCCATGGCGAACGCTACCTGCACCTGTTGGGGCTGTTCCTGCAACCCGAGCACCCACGCATGGAAGAGTACGAGAACTGGCGCGCAGCAGCGCGCCGGCGGCGGATGCGAGGCATCTGCGCCGCATTGCAGCGACAGGGTTTCGCCATCAGCTTCGAAGAGGTGCAAGAGGCTTCAGGACCCGCCGCGGTGCTCGCACGGCCCCACGTCGCGAGACTGCTGGTCGACAAGGGCTACGCCCGCAGTTTCCATGATGCGTTCAACCGTTGGTTGGGGAGCGGGCGGCCGGCCTACGTACAGGACGAGGTCTTGACGCTCCGGGAGGCGGCAACCTTGGTGCGCGACTGCGGCGGAATCAGTGCGCTGGCGCACCCCGGAGTTGACAAGGCCATCGAGCTCGTGCCCCAGCTGGCGGACCTGGGCGTCGACGGCGTGGAGGTCTTCCACCCCGATCACAAACCCCACCAGGTGCGCCGGCTGACGAAGCTCGTGCAGGACAACAAGCTGGTCGCCACGGGTGGCTCAGATTTCCACCTCAGCACGCCCAAAGCCGAAGACCCGGGCTGGGTGTGCTTGCCGCCAGAATGGATGCTGCTGTTGCGGATGCGGGTCCAGCAGCGTTAGCGCCCTCCGGAGCCATCAGCGCGTGGGCCATGCTGAGGCACGCGAGCGGTCATGAATCGGGCTGAGCGGTCATGCAAGCTAGCCCTCTTGCCGTAGATCTTGATCGCTTCGGTAACGGAGGGTTCAGCCAGCCATTCCTTCCGGTAACACCGATGGTGAGAGGCTTCTTTCTCAGTTCGATCATGCCAGGCTCGCCCGTGTGGTCAGTTGCGGGAACCTGAAGCACGTGATGTGCCAGAACGGGACATTGGCACGCAAATCATGACCTATCAAATACTTACAACCAAACCAAGCGCAGCACAGCACATCAACGAAACTGCAGGACTTTCTTCCAGAACGACCAAGGATGTCTGCGTTGTCGCGACCTGCCACACGACCGCCTGGATCCCCCTACGCAAGCTACCACGTGGTGTATCCCTCCGCGTCGCACCCTGCGACGACGCACCACGGTCCGTGGCCCGCGCGCCACCATCCTGTTTGCGGCACGGTCTGTGCTGCTAAGCTCTCAGAGCACACGAGGGATCCAGTATGCACCCAGCCGTCGACTACCAACAGCTGTTCATGGCCGGGGCTGAAGGTCTGCTCCGCTGCGCTCAATGCTGTCTAGAAGCTGCCCACGCTCAGCACCCCGGGCTGAGCGACGACGAGCGTCATGGCCTGTTGGCCGCCGCGCAGGCCCTGCAACATTGCTGCAGCCTGGGAACTCCGGAGCACGTGCAGCTGATCCATCTGCGCGACGAGGCGCTGGCGGAGCGGCTCGCACTCTGGATCAACCGCGCTCTTGCCGTACTGTCTCAAGCGTATCCGCTCAGCGTAGCAACCTAGCGAGACCCCATGAAGGTCTCCTCCGGGCGCTGGGCGGCGGGCACCGTCTTCCTTTCCTCGTGGCTTCTGTTTGCCGTGCAGCCGATGTCTGCGCGCACGCTCCTCCCTGGCCTGGGGGGAAGCGCGCAGGTCTGGAACAGCTGCATGATGTTTTTTCAGCTCATGCTTCTGCTGGGCTATCTGTACGTGCACCTCGCAACGCGCATGCTGACGCGACGCGGGCAGGCTCTTGTGCATGTGCTGCTGCTCGTCGCTGCCAGCTTCCTGCTGCCCACGGGTCAACCTGCCGGGGCACTCTCGTCCGGGGCGCCCGTTCTCGAAGCCCTCGGGTTCCTCACGGCCTCCGTGGGGCTACCGTTTCTCGCCCTGGCGGCGACGGCCCCGCTGGTCCAACGTTGGTTCAGCCGAAGCCCGGACGGTCGGGCCCGGGACCCGTACTTTCTGTTCGCGGCCAGCAACGCGGGCTCCCTTGCCGCTTTGCTGGCCTACCCATTCCTTATTGAGCCCTTTGCGGGACTGCATCGCCAGGCGCAAGGCTTCCGCTGGGGATTCGGCCTGTTTGCCGCGCTGCTGATCGGAAGCGCGATGGCAGCCTGGAAAAGCGCAGGCCTCTCAGCGAAGCAGGAGCCCCCCGCTGAGGCCACTGCCGCACCGAGCTTGAAACAGGGCCTGCATTGGTTGGCGCTGGCATGCGTCCCCTCAAGCCTGCTGCTCGGGATCACCAGCCACATGGCCCAAGAGCTGCCGTCGCTGCCACTGCTCTGGATCGTGCCCCTCGCCTTGTACCTGCTGAGCTTCGTGCTGGTCTTTGCCCGCCGCCTGCGCATTCCCCACACACTGTGCCTCAAGCTCCAGCCGCTGCTGATCTCGATCGTCGCGATCGTGGTTTTCGTTCCGATCAGCGTCGCCGGGTTCTCCTTCCACCTGGCCGCGTTCTTTGTCAGCGCACTGGTGTTGCATGGCGAGTTGGAACAGCGAAAGCCCGCAGCTGGCCAGCTGACGGTTTTCTACCTGTGGATCGCGGCGGGAGGTGCGCTGGGAGGCGTCTTGAACGCCCTGATCGCCCCCCTGCTGTTCTCCTTTGTGGCCGAGTATCCCGTGGCGTTGGTGCTCGCTTGTCTGCTGCGGCCGTGGAAAGGAGAAGGCCGCTGGGCGCGGCGCAGCGACCTGCTCGCCGGCGCACTGCTGGCAGGGCTGACCATCGCTGCCCTCCAAGCCCTGCCAACCGCCGGAGACGACCGGGATGTCGTCGCACGGATCTTGATCTTGTTCGTCGCCGCAGTGGTCGCCCACTACTTCCGCAAACGTCCCCTGCGCCTCGGACTGGGCATCGCAGCTGTCCTGCTCAGCGGCTTCATCGCCTTCCCTGGTCAGGGCACCGTGGCTATGGCGCGTAGCTACTACGGGGTCTATCGACTGACGCAACCCCGCGGCACAACACTACTGCAGATGTTCCACGGCACGACCGTGCACGGTGCCCAGAACCAGGTCCTTGCCGGCGGGCCCCCGATCTCCTACTACTCCCCCGAAAGCCCAGTCGGGCAGGTATTTGCACAACCCCAAGCCAACGGGCCTGGCCGGCGCTTTGGAGTCGTGGGCTTGGGGGTCGGGGCTCTCTCCTGGTACCTGGAACCTGCGCAGAGCCTGTGCTTCTTCGAGATCGACGCGCTGGTCGAAGATCTTGCTCAACGCTACTTCTCGTATCTGGCTGCCAGCCAGGGCACCGTCGAGGTCGTGATAGGGGACGGCAGATTGATGCTCGCCGGCGAACCCGATGGCGGCCTCGATCTGCTCGTGATCGATGCGTTCGCATCCGACGCTGTGCCCATCCATCTAGTCACCAGGGAGGCCGTGCAAAGCTACCTCAGAAAGCTGGCGCCTGGCGGCGCGGTGCTCTTCCATACCTCGAGCCGCCATCTGGACCTGGATGCTCTGCTGGCGGCCATCGCTGTGGATCTCGGCGTGGAGAGCCGCACGTGTATTGACGGCCCGCTCAATGCCGCGCAGCGCAAGGCCGGCCTCAGTGGAAGCTCCTGGACCGTGCTCAGCCGGACCGAGCCGGAGCTCGTCGCCTGGACCGCCGGTGATGCCCGCTGGACGCACTTTACCGGGCCGTCTGTGCCCGTCTGGACAGACCGCTACAGCAGCCTGCTGCACCTGCTCCGGTGGTGAGCCAGGCAGCCTGCGGTGAAAGTCGTGAAGCCAGGTGCCGCGCCGGCGGGTCGATGGCGAGGCGGACGACACAGTCGGCCCGGATGGCCCGCGAGGAGGACAACGAAGCCAGAGGCCTGCCGCCGTGGTGTCTGGCGAAGCGATCTTCTCCGCAGTCTGCCAGGGCAGCAACGTCTTCCGGTCACAGTCCCGTCCGGGTAGACTGGCAGGTCGAGTAGCCCCCAACAGCGCGAGGAGACCCGCATGGAAACCCGACAGGAAACCGACAGCCTCGGCAGCGTCGACGTCCCAGCCGACCGCTATTATGGTGCCCAGACCCAACGTTCGCTCGGCAACTTCCCGATCGGGGGCGAGCGCTTTCCCCGCGAGGCGATCTGGGCCTTCGGCATCGTCAAGAAGGCCTGTGCCCAGGTCAACAGCGCGCTCGGCAACCTCGATGCAGAGCTGAGCAAGACCCTGATCCAGGCCGCCGAAGAGGTGATCGTCGGCAAGCTCGACGACCACTTCCCGCTGGTGGTCTGGCAGACGGGCAGTGGCACCCAGTCAAACATGAACGCCAACGAGGTGATCGCCGGCCGCGCCAACGAGATGCTGACCGACACCCGCGGCGGCAAGAGCCCTGTCCACCCCAACGACCACGTCAACCGCAGCCAGAGCTCCAACGACATCTTCCCGACCGTCATGCACGTCGCAGCCGTCGAGCGCCTGCAGAACCGGCTTCTACCCGCGGTCAACGCGTTGGCAGGCGCGCTCGAGGCCAAGGCCGAGCGCTTCTCGGCGATCTGCAAGATCGGCCGTACGCACCTGCAAGATGCCACGCCGTTGACGCTGGGCCAGGAAGTCTCGGGCTGGGCCGCACAACTGCGCGCCGCAGGCCGACAGATCCAGGCGACCCTGCCCCAGCTGTACGAGTTGGCCCAGGGGGGCACCGCGGTCGGAACCGGCCTGAACACCAAGACGGGCTTCGATGTGCGCGTCGCAGCGCAGATCTCTGAGCTGACGGGCCTGCCCTTTGTGACCGCCCCCAACAAGTTCGCCGCCCTGGCCGCGCACGACGCCTTTGTCGGTGCTCACGGCGCCCTGAAGCAACTGGCTGCCGCGTCGATGAAGATCGCCAACGATGTGCGCTGGCTGGCCAGCGGGCCGCGCTGCGGCATCGGCGAGCTGAGCATCCCAGCCAATGAGCCGGGCAGCTCGATCATGCCCGGCAAGATCAACCCCACCCAGTGCGAAGCCCTGACGATGGTGTGCTGCCAGGTGATGGGCAATGACGGCGCGATCGGTTTCGCCGCGAGCCAGGGGAACTTCGAGCTGAACGTCTTCAAGCCCGTGATTCTGCACAACTTCCTCAGCTCGGCACGTCTGCTGGCCGACGCCCTCGACAGCTTCCGTGAGCGCTGCGCTGAGGGAATCGAGCCGAACCTCGAGCGTCTCGACGCAAACCTGCGCAACTCGTTGATGCTGGTGACGGCCCTCAACCCCGAGATCGGCTACGACAACGCGGCCAAGATCGCCAAGACGGCCTTCGCCAAGGGACAGAACCTGCGTGAAACCGCGGTGGAGCTCGGTCTGATCAGCGGCGAGCGCTTCGATGAGATCGTGCGACCTGAGGGAATGGTCGGACCGACCGACTGAAGAGCACGATGGACTTCGACAAGCTCAAGAAACTGATGGAAGAGCGCATCCCCTTCAACCGCTATCTGGGGTTGAAGGCGGTCTGGCTCGAGCATGGCCACGCCGTGCTGCGCATGCCGTACCGGGCTGAGCTGATCGGTGACGGCACGCGCCCAGCACTGCACGGCGGCACCCTCAGCGCCCTGGCTGACACCTGCGGGGGGGCGGTGATCTTCTCAACACTGGAGGACCGACAGGCCTGCTCGACCATCGACCTGCGCATCGACTTCCTGCGTCCCGCAGGGCCCGAAGACGTGATGGCTGAAGGCAAGCTGGTGCGCGCCGGCAACAGCGTAGGGGTGGCGCATATCCGCCTGTACCAGGGGACGGAGCCCGAGCGCCGTGAGATCGCGACCTGTACGGCAGTCTACAACATCACCAAGCCGAAGAGCCGATGAGCGGCCTCCCCGAACGTCCCTTTCTGACGGCGGGCATCGCCGCCGTGCCAGGACGTCTGAAGGAACAGCCCGAAGACTTCGAGGTCGACGAGCTACCCCTGTATGAGCCGGTCGGCGCCGGCAAGCACCTCTATCTGCAGGTCGAGAAGCGCGGGATCCCGACCATGGAGGCGGTACGGCGCCTGGCCCGCGCACTGCAGCGCCCCGCACGCGACTGTGGCTACGCGGGCATGAAGGACGCACGCGCGGTCACCCGCCAGTGGATCTCGATCCCCGACGTCGACGCCGCGCAGGCCTTGGCGGTCGAGCTGCCGGATCTGCGCGTCCTGCAGGCCATCCCGCACGGCAACAAGCTCAAGATGGGACACTTGCGAGGCAACCGCTTCCGCATCCGTCTAAGGGGCTTGAGCGAGGACGATGCTCCGCGTGTGCGCCAGGTGTTCGAGATCCTGGCAGCGCGCGGTGTGCCCAATTTTTACGGCACGCAACGCTTCGGACGCCAGGCACGCAACGCCGTGCTCGGCCGTCTCCTGCTTCAAGGAGAGCCCCGCGCCTTCATCGAGGCGCTGCTCGAGGCGGGGGATCAGGCGCCCCCGCGCATCCAGGAAGCTGCCGCAGCGTACCGCGCCGGCGAGCTGCAGAAGGCACGAAAACTCTGGCCGCGCGGCGACGCCGCGGCCAGCAAGGCCCTCGCCTCTCTAGTGCGCTGCCCGGACGACTGGCAGCGGGCTCAGACGGCCATCCCTCGCAAGCTGCTGCGCTTCCTGTTCAGCGCCTACCAGTCGGCGCTGTTCAACCGCTACCTAGCGCTTGAGCTCGAACGCCTCGACACCCTCGAGGACGGCGCGATCGCCTGGCTGCACCGCAACGGCGCCTGCTTCGTGGTCACGTCGGCCGAGGAGGAGCAGGCACGGCTGCGCGCCTTCGAAGTCAGCCCTGCAGGCCCGATCTTTGGAGCTCAGCGCATGCTGCCGCAGGGGCGGCTGCTCGCTGTGGAAGAGGCCATCCTGGCCGAGGAGGGTTTGGACGACGCCCGCCTGCAAGCCTCGAAACGCTGGGGCTTCAAAGGGGCGCGCCGGCCCCTGCGGATCCCGCTTCAAGGCTTGCTCTTCGAGCGCGAAGGGGAAGACCTGCTGGTACAGTTTGAGCTGCCGTCGGGCTCCTATGCCACCGAGGTCTTCGCGGAGGTGTTCAAGCAGGGCGCCGCGTGAGCTCCCGCCGGCTGACCGGTCTCACTCGGACAGCAGGCGCGGCACGACCAGGCCGAGGTCGTCACGCAGGACGGCTTCTGCATCCGCATCCAGACCGAGCATCTGTACCAGATCGTGCATCGCCTGCAGCTGGGCACGTCCCGCCCGCAATACGGCCGCGAGGCTGACAAAGCTCAGCTCAGCGGCCGTTGTTGGCACGAGCGGACCCGCCTGCTGCAGCCAGGTGTCGAAGACCGTGCCGACTGCTTCGAGGTCCGTCTCCGCAAGCTGCCAACGCTGACCGCCAAGCTCCCGCAGCCGGGTGCGGATCGCTTCCAGATCCTTGCCTCGAGCGAACCCCTGGATCGGAGCCATCAACACGGGCGAGTACAGATCGATTCCGTACAGGTTGAGGAAATCGGCATGGACCAGCAGCTCCCGTTGGGACGCATCGAGGTTCGCGAGCTGCTGCTGATAGAAATCTGCCTTGAGCTGCAGCTCATCCATCGCCTTCTGCAGCACGAAGGTGCCTTCGTTGTAGTTCTGCTGGGCGCGCCGCCAGGAGCTGTCGAAGGCCGCCCCCAGAGCCTGCAGGCTCGCAAGCTGACGCTCGTCCAGGGGTTGACCGGCAGCCTCGAGGTGAGAGACCATCAGATTCGCCAGCACGATGGGGTGGGTGAACTCGCCGTTGCCCGAGCTGTGGGTCGGCAGCTTGCCATTCAGACCCAGCGCCAGCGCCTGCAGCTTCGAGTTGGACTTGGCGACCTCGATGCCGAGCTGTTGGGTCTCTTTGCCCGCTTTCAAGGCCTCGACCAAGCGCGGAATCAGATCGGAAGACAGCGCTTCCACCGCGTTCCCCAACTGTTCCCAGTCCGCGTCCCGCAGCTCAGCAAGCTCAGACCAGTCGCCGAATTCGACGGCCAGTGGTTCCGCGACAGGATCGGCTTCGGCAGCCACGGCGGGGACCTCAGGACGGGCCTCACGCAACGTCTGCAGCTCTGCGCGGGCAGCCTCCAGCTCTCGCAGCAACGCGGCGTTGTGTTCCTGCAGCTGTACGGTCTGCTCTACCAGCACGCGCTGCTGTTCCTCACTGTCCTGCAGCATTTCCTGCGTCTCCAGCAGGCGAGCCTCGAGCACCGGATCTGCCGGGAGAAGCGCGCGCGGGGCGGAATCACCAGTGCGGACCGCGGCGCTGTCTCCGGCCTCCAGTTGCCATTGCGGTCCCTCGTCGCCGCTGAGCTTGAACAATACCACACCAGAGATCACGGCCACGGTCACGACCGTCACAGCGATCGCCAGTTTGAGCCCGGTTTCACCCATCTTCCTCTCCTCCACCGCAATCCGGAATGACGTCCCGATCACCAGCACCTCACCCAGCGGCGTCTCTACGACGAATGTATCCACCCCTGGCACGACCTCGCAAAACACCTCACCCGAATCGAGCCGCAGCCTCCGTGGCCGCTGTAGCGAGAGCCGCGTAGCCGCATGCAGCCAGACACGGCTACCGTCGACAAGCCCTACGGCCGCCGACTCCAACGCTCGCAGCGGCTCGCGATAGGGCAGCTGCTGGCCGGGCACAAAGCCCAGCGCCTGGCTGGCCACACGTCCGGACTGCAGATGCGCCGCGGGGCCGCTACTGAACGCCCACCCGAGCCCCAGCCCCAGAAGCAGCAGCGCAACCAGGGCCAACCAGCGCCAGCGCACTCGGACGCGCCGGGAGCCCAGGCCGCGCAGCTGTTCCTCGAGGCGCTGCAACGCAGCCAGCTCGCCACCGCAACTGCGGCAGCCTTCGAGGTGCGTGAGCAACGACTCCAGCGTGTTCGGCTCCAGGCCGCCAGTCAACAACAGTCCCAGCAAGGGTTGCGCCTCTGTGCAGCCCAGCATCACCGACCTCCCAAACGGCGCCGCAGACGTTGCAGACCGCGGCCCACCCACGTGCGGACCGTGCGTTCTTTGGCGCCCATGCGCCGCGCAACCTCGGCGAACTCGAGCTCCTGCAGGTAGCGCAGCCGCAGGGCCGAGCGGTAGGGCTCGGCCAGAGACCCGAGCTGCCGATGCAGCTCTTCCTGTTGTTCGCGGCGCATCGCCAAGCCTGACGAGCCTGGCTCTTCATCGGGCGGCGTAAGAGCTCCGTGGGCCTTGCCACGCCGCGTGCGCCGGCGCACCACGTCTATGGCAAGGCGGTAGCAGACCGCGAATAGCCACCCGCGCAGGGCGGCAGGGTCGCGGAGATCAGCCGCCAGCGCCTTGACCAGCGCCTCTTGCACGACATCTTCCGCCTCAGCCGCATCCCCGAGCACCTGACGCGCACAGGCCAGCAAACGCGCCCGCAAGCGTGTGTCCAGAGCCTCTTCTCGCCAGGTTGCTGCCAGTGTCTGCCTCGTGATCATGCCACATCCGGGACGCCCTGCTTCCGCGGCTTGACTCAAGAAACTGCGAAAAAACTGTTTTCCTGACACATCTGTGGCAATTCATACCCGGTTGTATTCTAGACTGCCTATCAAGTTGAAAAGGGGAACCTGAATGATGCAACCCGTTGCCAAGATCACCTGCGAGTGCGGGGCGCGCCTGAAATTGCCGCCGCTCAAAGGAAAAAGATTCCGCTGCAAGAACTGCAAGACGATCCATGACTCACCGTACCAGACGGCTGCAGATCTGGAGCCCGTCGAGGAAAAACGCGGCCTCAAGAAGATGGCCCCCAAACGCCGCACGGGTCGTTTGGGGCTACGCAAGAAAACCGGCAAAGCCAGCGTTTCCGAGCGACTCACACCAGCGAAACCCGCCGAGGAAAAACGCAGGCCCAGTGGCCGCCTGCGCCTCGCCCGTGGTCGGAAATCCTGAGGCTGCCCCTCCCCCTGCATTCTTCGGCACCGGTGCTCCCGAACTTCCCCACCCCCCTTGCGGGAGTGTCGGTGCCCCCCTTCCCCTGAGTCTGGAATGCGCTGCAGCGGACGCTGTCTCTGCAACGCCAAAGGCCCCCTTCGCAGGGGTCCTTCCCAACATCACGGAGCTTCCGTCGAGATCGGTGGTCCCGCGCTGCTGTTCTCAGCCGGAGGTACGCCCAGCAAGCCGGCGGTAGAGCGCGCGGGCCACATTGCTGGCCAACCGAGCCTTGAGGTCGGGGTCGGCCGCAAACAGCGCCTGGAGGCGGGCGTGGGGCAACAGCCAGAGGACACTGTTTTCTACGGTCTGGAAGGATGCCTGCCACGGCATCGGATCGAGCACGCAGATCTCGCCGAAGGCGTCGCCGCGCGCGTCGTCCTTGTATTCGGGACCGGTCAAGGTGCCGACGACATCGCGCTGACCGTCCGACTCGAGCACGACCTCGATGATGCCTCGCTCGATCAGATAGGCACCTGTGCCTGGGCTACCCTCTCGGGCGAGGGTCTCTTGAGGATCGAGCTCGCTTCGTTCGCAGATCGCCGCCAACGCTTTGATCTGCGTCTTGCTCAGGTTCTGCAAGAGCGGAGCTTGAACCAAAAACTCGAGCGGGGCCTTCATGACTTTCCTCGTCGCTAGTTGCCTTTTGCATCTTACCTAGATCTCGATGTCCAGGTCGAGGAGCTTTTTTCTGTAGGCCTGGCAAGAGTTGAAGTCCGCTTCCGCTTGTTTCTTGAACTCTAACGTCTGCTCATCGATCTCGAGCAGGGTCTCTTCGAGGCCGTGGTGTACCGCCACTTGTTGCACGTTCCGGTTGCGCAACGAACGGTAGCGCGCGGCCAGCTCCTTCTCGTCTTCCTTGAAGCCAGCTTCGACGCCCTTGAGCTCTTTCTCCAAGCGACGGTGCTCTGTTTGCCGCTTCTTGCGCTCGTCCGGTCCGTAGCGGGACATCAGCCGCGTGATCTCACGCTCGAGCTTGCGACGCTTCGACGCATACGCCTCATAGAGCTCGCTATGCGCTTCGACCTCATCGGCCATGTTCTGCTCTTTCGACACGGTCACCGGCTTGGCTGCCGTCTTGCTGGCTCTCTTCCTCTCTGCGTGTTCCTGCTCGGCCGCCTGACGGCGTTCTTGCTGCTCGGCGTCGATGCGGGCCGTCTCTTTAGCCAGGGCCGCGGCACAGTCGACCCGCTTCATGATCCTGTCGCGCAGCTTGCCCATCTTGCGCGTGTAGTCGGCGAGCTCGCTGTTGGCCTTCTGGATGTCGTTGCCCAGGCCGCTACGCACATGCTGAATCGCCTTCGAGAACTCCTTGGGCTCTTCGAGGGCGCGCTGCTCGAGCACCTTCTCGAGCCGATCGCGGGTTTTTTGCGTCTCGAGCCCGAGATTCACCTGGCTCAGCACCTTCTTGCCCACCGTCACGCCAAGCACGTCGGTCGCGACCTCGAGCACATCTTCGGCCAGATCCTCGAGATCCTCGACGTGCATGTCGACGTCCTGGTCCAGGTCCTGCAATTCCGACGAGATCTCGTCGATCTCTTCTTTGGCTGTGGAAGCTTGGACCACGAAGGAAGACAGCTCCAGCTTGCGCTTATTGAGCTCACGCAGGTCTTTGGCCCATTTTTCGGCTCGAGGTGAGGTATAACGCACTGCCGCCTCGTCGTTGCGGGAAAGGTAAGGCCAGACGAGGCAGAGCCCGGTCCGCCTGTACCTGGCGAGGTTTCGTCGCTGGATCGAGGCCCCCAATCTAGCCCCTCTGCGGCCCGCAAAGCAAGTCCCGGCTGAAAAACTCCGTCACGTGGCGAGGCAGCACCGAACGGCTGGGCTTGATGGCGCGCCGCGTTTTGCCTACATTCCGCCGCAGAATTGACGCGTGCTTCAGGAGCACCATGTCTGCCTCCCGTCTTCTTCCCCTCGACTCCACCGAGTTGCACCTGGGCAACGCGGGCGGCAAAGCGTACCAGCTCAGCAGGGTCGCGCGGGCGGGCTTCCGCGTGCCCCGCAGCGAAGTGCTGCCGGTCGAAGTGATGCGCGAGCTGCGGACTGAGTCTGGGGAGGCCGTGTCGCTGACCAGCCTCCCGGCCCAGCTTGAAACCGAGCTGCGGGCCTGCTGTCAGCGCTTGGCACATCGCGAGCTCGGCCTTGCAGTTCGCTCCTCGGGGCTGAATGAGGACTCTGCGACCAGCTCGCTGGCCGGCCACTACAGCTCTGTGCTGGGAGTGCGCAGCCCCAAGGCCCTGATCGAAGCCGTGCGCGAGGTCTGGGAGTCGTACTTGCGTGTCCCGCCTCGCCTGCGCAGCCTGGGCGCGGTCTTGATCCAGGAGATGATCCCAGCCAGCGCTTCCGGAGTGTTCTTCACCCGCTCGCCGTTGCTCGAGGGTGAAGAGGAATGCCTGGTCGAAGCCTGCAGTGGGCTCGGCGACGCGCTGGTCGCGGGGCGCGTCACCCCCGACGTGTTCCGCCTCCGCCGCAGCGACGGCTCGCTGCTGCAGCAGACCCTGGCGCAAGCTCCGCAGCGATCGCTCGTGTGCGAGCATACCACCGGCACCCGCCAAGAACCGCTGCCTCCCGAGCAGCGCGGCCAGCCGAGCCTCAGCCCGCGCCAACTCGCGCTCTTGCACAGCCGTTGCCGCGCCCTGCAACAGGCGTTTGCTGAGGACCTCGACATCGAATTCAGCTTCGTCGCCGACGAGCTGGTCATTCTACAGGCCCGCCCGATCACCGTGCGCGCGCTCGACCCTGATGCGGTGGTGTGGACAGCCGCCAACTCCCAGGAAGTGCTGCCGCAGCCAGTCACTCCGCTGACGTGGTCGCTGTTCTACCCGTTGATCGAACAGGGCAGGGCCGATCTGTTCGCGGCTCTAAACCTGAAGGAACCGAGGGTCCGGCGTTATCTCGACCTGTTTTACGGCCGCCCCTACTTCAACCGTTTATATTTCAAGGAGTTCATCGCACAGACCCCCGGCGTTCCCCTCGAAGTCTTCGACGCTCTGATCTTCGGACGCGGCGAGCAGGTCGACTTCCGCCGCCCGCCTCTGACCGGGCTGACCGCACGCATCCTGGCGCGGGCCGGCTGGGAGCGGATGTTCGCCCAACAGAGACTTGAGAGCTTCATCCGCGCTTTTGACCGCCGTCAGCGGGCTGTCGAAGCAGACTACCACAGCGCGCTCGACAACCGGTCGCTGCTGGCTGTGGCGGAACGCACACGCAGCCTGATGGCCGAATGCTTTGGCAAGCACGTGCTGGGAACGGCATTCGCCGGCGCCCACATGGTCTTCCTGCGCGCCTTTCTCGACAGCGTGGGCGTCGAGGATGCTGAGTCGACCACGAACCGCCTCGTACATGCTTCGGCGACCGTTCTGCCAGCCGCCTCCAGCGGCCAGCTGTTCGCGCTGGCACGGCGTGCCGCGGGCCAACCCGGAATTGCCCAGGCCATCGAGACAGAGGTCGCGCGCGGCGCGGACTTTGACCATTTTGCCGAGCAGGTGCGCGCCCTCCCCCGAGGTCCTGCCTTCATCGACGGGCTCGACGCCTTCCGCCGCGAGTTCGGCCACCGGGGAGTGGGGGAAGCCGAGCTGATGCAGCCGCGCTGGTCGGAGGATGCGCCCTTCCTGTTTGCGACCCTGAAGATGTACCTGCAGGCCCCGACAGAAGACCCCGAACGTCGCCGTCTGGCATTGCTCGAGAGGCAACAGAAGCTCGAGACCTCGATCCTGGCGCGGCCAGCGCTCAAGAACCCGCTGCGGCGGCTCGCCTTCCACTATTTCCTGCGTGAAGCCAACCGCTTCGCCGCCTACCGCGAGAACCTCAAGCACCACGCGCTGCGCAGCCTGGCGCTGTTGCGGCGCATTGTGCTCGAGCTCGCACGACGCCTGGTGGCCGACGACCGGCTCGCACAACGCGACGATGTGTTCTTCCTCAACCTGAGCGAGCTTCGGCGTGCAGCCTTGACGCCGCAGGGCGGCAGCGATCTGCGTGCCCTGGTCAGCGACCGCCGCCTCGAGCATCAGGCCAACCTTGCCCTGAAGCCGCCCCGCTTCATCTACCGCGAGGCCGGCAACCTGGCCGCCGTCTCCCGGCCCTCCAGGCAGCGGATGAGCGGCTTCCTGAGCGGCTCCCCACTCTCGCCAGGCACCTGCCGCGGCCGCGCCCGTGTTGTGCTGAGCCCGGGGGACATCAAGGCGATGCAGCCCGGCGAGGTGTTGGTGGCTCCGGTGGCGGACCCCGGCTGGACTCCTCTGTACTACCTGGCCGCAGGCATCGCGGTCGATGTAGGCGGGGTGTTGAGCCACGCGGCCGTGATCGCCCGCGAGTACGGTGTGCCCGCCGTCGCAGACCTCGAAGTTGCGACCCAGCGCATCAAGACAGGCGACCTCATCGAGGTGGACGGCGATGTCGGCCAGGTTCGTATCTTGCGACGCGGAGATTGACAGGGCAGTCTCGAGCGGCAACATGAAGGGAAACCTGCAGGGAGCTCACGATGGAGCCCGAGAAACCCCCGAAGTTCAAGATCCTGTCCGAAGAGGTACGGCAGCTCGCCCCCCGCGCAGGCGCCGACGCATCGGAAGAGAATCCCTACTGGGCCGAGCCCGAGCCCCATCCCAACCCCGAGCTGGGTTGCATCCGCCGCGGCATCTGCTGCAAGTCCAGCCCTGGCTGGTTCGGGCCGGGCGAAGTGGAGAAGGCCGCGCTCGTCAAGGGCATGAGCCCCGACGAATTCGTGCGGGAATTCCTGATCGTCGACAGCGTCGAGGTCGACGGCGAGCCCGTACACGCCTTCGCACCGGTCAAGCTCGACCGCTTCGGCAAGCCACAGGCCGAGCCCGGAAGCCGGGTCGATGGCACCTACCGTTATTTCCGCGGCGCATGCATCTTCTATACCGGTGAAGGCTGCGGCATCTACCAGGCGCGTCCGGTGGAATGTCGCGCCTACGTCTGCACGCAGCTGCCCGAGGAGAACCTCAGCCACCAGGAGATCGGGCGGATGTGGAAGCAGGGCGAGGTCTGGGAGAGGCCCAAGGGCCCGCCCGGGGACATTCCACCGCCCAAGCCAGAACCTGCCGGGGAAGCGGCTGACTGAGCGGCCAGCGCCGGACGAGCTCCCATCGCGCTACGTTTTTGCCCGCACTTGTGCCATGCTACCTAGCGAGGCCAAGCACGGTACACAGCAATGAAACGACGCGCTTCATTCCCCAATTACCGCCTCGTCGACCGCGAAGCCATCGGCACGCTGAACAGCCGTATGAAGCGGCTGGGAAGGCTGTACTGGAAAGCCCAGAAACACGCCTGGGATGGCCCTACGGTCCTCGACGGCTTGCTCAAGAAACATGGCGGCATCCAGGTCCCCGATGACATCCGGGCTTCGCTAGGCAAGATCTTCGCCATCATCCTCTGGGGTGAGCTGGCAGCCTGGAAGGTGTCGGTCGAGCTGGCCGAGATGAGCGACCAGCCCGAGCTCAAGATGGCCTTGACGGCCCAGGCCTTCGACGAGGCCCGACACTTCTATGTGATGCGTGACTATCTGCTCGAGCTGGGCGGTGAGATTCCACACCTCGACAACTTCATCGAGACCACCCTGACGGTGTTGATCGAGTCGAAGGTCATGTCCCACAAGGTGGTGGGCACCCAACTGCTGGTCGAGAATGTCGCCTTGATGCTGTTCAAGCGCATAGCCGAGCAACGCATCGAACCGGTGCTCGCAGACCTGCTGCCCTTCTTCTCCCGCGACGAGGCCCGGCATGTGGCTGTTGGGGCGCTGTGCTTGCCCGACCTGCTGCTGAAGATGGGCCCGACCGATACGCTGCAGCTGTGGTTCTTTCAGGTCTCGATGATCTACTGCATCGCTGCCTCAGCGATGAGCCAGGCTGACCACTTCAAGGCCGTGGGCATGGACCTCAATGACCTCTTGCAGGTCTTGCTGCGCTTCCAGCGCGAGCTGATGCACAAGATCGTGGCGACTCCCGAAGAGAAGAAACGCATCGGCCGGGCGATCTGGACTTTCGAAGACCTCGCCGAGTACTCGATCGTCGGCGACCTTGAGGCCACAGTGAACTTCCTCGACCCCAACCGCCGCAACGACCTCAACTTTGTCGAGCGCTTCGGCACGCGCCTGCTCGATGGTCTGAACCGGCGTATGCACGGCTTGCTCGGCTATGCGTTGCGGGTGCGACGGTTCGTGCCGACCATGAACTGAAGCTTGTCGCCGATGAACAACGGGCGGGGATCCCCCCGCCCGCGTTGGCTGCCTGGCCTGCTCTCATCCGCCTGACGGCGGTCCCCCGTTGGATGTGAGCGTCCAGGCGCGGAAGTTGAACTCCCACTCGGGAATGAAGGGCTTCTCTTCTTCGACTTTCTTCAGCGACCACAGGGCGACCTGGCGAGCCTTGTCGAAATAGGCGTGGCCCGCGCAATCTTTTCCGTCCCAGAGATCGATATGGCCGGTGGCGTCCGTCCAGATCTTGACTTCGAAGACGATGATCCCTTTGTGCTTCTTGAAGTCCTCAGGAACCGGACCCCCGTCGCCCGGGTTGTCATGCACCAGGTCGGGTTTGCCGTACAACGCGTCGAGGTACTTGCGGAACTCGCGCACGCGGTACGCGTAGCGCTTCTTGTCTGAGCCGAAAGTCGTGTTCATCTTGCTGCCGTCGTCGAACTTGTGACTCTTGGGAATCACCTGGTCAGCGTAGTTGAACGAGCGGCTCATGCGGATGGCGCAGGTGTTGGTCACCCAGTCACCAGCCACGCCTCCACCGATCAGCTTCTTGACCTCATCGGCCTCACCGGTGGGGTAGGCGTTCCACAGCTTCTCGAATTCTGGACGCTCGGCCATCGCTCTATCCTTCCGGCTCCCTCGTTGAGGAAGCCTGTCCTCAGAACTGGTACTTGGCCAGCGTGATCAAAAGCACGAGCACACTGGAGGCGAGAAACACGCTCCAGACGATCTTATTGTAGGGACCCTCCTGGCCTGGGGGTTCCAAACCGGGGTGTCCTTCTTGGGGGTGCATCGCGTAATCCTTGCGTTCGT
>JAJDCP010000185.1 GCA_029260765.1 Planctomycetota bacterium | reverse complement strand
TCGGTCTCGCCGGCAGGGTCGAGTAGGCCGGCACGTTCCCGCATGACCGGATCTCGCTTCTTCGCTTCTCCACTTTCACCGCACCCCTCGCCGAGAGGCATTCCTCAAAAGTGTTGGGCGTCGAGCTCCCACACCGGTTGTTGCCCGCAGGATAGCCAACCGGCCGCACCCCGGAGACCGCCAAACTCCGGGCTAGCAGTGCGTCGGTTGCCAGCCGCTGTCAGTCGGGGGCCGGGAGCGGATCGTCCAGCCCTTCCAGTTGCCGTTCGTAGTCAGTGAGCAGTTGCCAGACTTGCGGATCCAGGACGCTGCGTAGCAGCTGGCAGGCTTCCTGAAGGGCCTGCCGTGCAGGTTCGGGCGATCCCAGTGCGGCCTCGAGTTGGGCGAGCCCGGCCAGGCTTTTCGCGAGTGCCGTGCGGAACGACCCGTTTTCAGGATAGCTGCTCAGCAGCGCATGTCCGTCAGAGACCGCCTGGCGCAGATGCTTGCCCGCGGCCTCGAGATCACGCAGCCGCAGGCAGACCATGCCAAGCGCGCAGCGTGTCGTCACGGCCCAGCGGCGATCCTTGCCCTGATTGCTGCCCGGTTCGGCCAGCACCTCGATCCGATGCAGGGCAGCTTCGAAGCTCGCGCGCGCCTCATGCAGCTTGCTCTGCGTAAGCTGGAGCTGCGCCGTCTGCAGCCCCAGGGTCGCTTCGGCGCGAAGGATCACCTGGCTGTCTTCCCCGGGCTGGGCAGTGCGCGCCAGGGCGGAGGACAAACGGGTCTGGAAGTCCTCGGCTTCCTCGAGCCAGCCCTGGGCATGCGCGTTCACATAGGCCCGCTGCAGATGGTTGGTCAGGAATAGCAGCACATCGCCGACCTCCGGGAAGGCAGCCGCCGCCCGCTCGGCGACGCTAATTGCCGCCTCGAACGCCCACCCCGAGGGCTCGCGGGCGCCGTAGTAGCCGCAGATCTCGGCAAACTGCACCAGGCGCTCCGAGAGAGCCAGCGCTCCTGCCAACGCGCTGCGCCCGACCAGGGGAATCTGTTCATGCAAGGCAAAGGCCTCGCTGAGCAGTGCTTCGGCAGCGTCCAGGTCCTCGTCGGCGAGCGTCACGGCGGCGCCAGCCAGACAGGCGACGTACAGCGCCTGCAGCTCGCTGCTCGCCTGCCCGGTGATCAGAGTACGAGCCAGCACGCGGGCCTCGTCAAAGGCCGCCAGCGCCTGCCGGCGGAGCTGGTCGCGCGTCTCGGGCGAAGGCTCGGCAGCTTTGAGGGTCTCGAGCAGTCTGCCGTGCTCGAAGAGACATTGGGCCAGCAGCCGGGCGGGCAGCACGGAGTCGGGTTCGGTGCTCAAGGCCTGGCGCGCAGTTTGGACAGCCACCTGCAGCAGCTGGATGGCCTCGACGCCACGGTTCTGGGCACGGGCTCTCTGGGCGAAGGTGCGGGCGAGCTCGCTGAGCTGCAGGATCAGGCGCTCATCGTCCTGGGCCAGTGCCGCACCTTCGCTCAGCAGCCGCTGCAGCTGCAGACCGGCAGCGGAGTTTTCGCCGTTGCCAAACAGCGCCCACACATGCAGCACCAAGGCCTGGCCGAGGGACTCGCTCAGGCTCTTGTCGTCTGGATGCTCCAGGCGGAGCTGGTCGATCCGTGCGATCAGCTCCTGCACGGTGGCGGCAGCCAGCTCGAACGCAGCCTTGTCCAGTTGCAGCTCTGCGATCCGCCGCAGGGTGAGGATCAAGCGGTCCTGTTGGGAGCGCGTCGCCGGTTGCCGTTCGAGCCAGCTACGCGAGAGCTCGAACAGCTCGGCGGCACGGGATGGGTTGGCGGTAAGCACCGCGCGCTCTGCGGTCTCTGCGGCCAGCTCGGCGCCGAAAACGGCGATGGTCGCGGAGTCAGAGGCATGGCGCAGAGCGCCCTCGTACAGCGCGATCGCTTGTTCATCGAGCGCCCGGGCGTTGACTGGATCGCTGCTGACTGCCTGGCGTGCCGCATCCCGCAGCGCGCGCACGCAGCGCAATAGCTCGGGCAGCTGCCGTCGGGGGGCCTCTTCCCGATAGTGCTCCAAGGCCTCGCTCAAAAAGGTCGCGGCCCTGGCAGGTTCGGAGCGCAGCATGGTCCCGAGCAGGTAGCAGGCGTCGGCCAGCACCAGCCGCAGGCGTGGGCTGGAAGGATCGCGCTCGACCAGCTCTGCAGCCAGCTTCCGCTGTTCCTCGCTGTCTGAGACCGCTCCCGGCGTGTCCCCCAGACGGGCACGCAGGGCGGCCCGTGCGTGCAACAACTCGATCAGCTGTAGCCGCCACGGCAAGTGGAAGCCTGAAGCCTTCTGCAGGGCCTCACGAGCCAACTGCAGGCTCGCGTCATAGCTCTGCAGGGCAGCATCGTTGTCTCCGCGCCGCTCAGCCAGCCGGGCCTTCAGCATTTGCCCCGCGCAGACGACGGGTTCGCCAGCCTGAGCGACCAGGGCAGAGGCCTGCGCGAGCAGTTGTGCGACGCGCATCTCTGCGGCCTGCCAACGTTCTTCTGCCCACAGTTGGGAGGCGTCCTGCAACAACAGCTCGGCGCGCAGCACCCGGGCGTCGGTTTGTCCGGCGGCCAACATCGTGGCGCTCAACTCGAGGGCCTCCTGGCGTAGCCGGCTCGCGGCTTCCCCCTGTTCCAGAGCGCAGGAGGCGGCCAGTGCGTTGAGCAACAGACGTGCGCGCTCTGGCTGGCTGGGCATGCGAGCATGAGCTTCACGCAGCTGTCCGCAGGCAGCGTCCAGGGTGCTTCGAGCCAGCTCGAGCTCGCCGAGCTTGGAGCGCAGCAGGCCGATGTTCAGCAGAGCCCTGCTGGTTCCGAGCGCGAACTCGTGGCTGCGCGTGACGGTCAGCAGGGACTCCCATTGCTGCAGGCTGACCCGCAGCAGATCGTCCCGGATGCCCCCCGCCTCGGTGGTGCCCACCGAAACCAACAGCTCTTCGCTGGTCTGGAACAGGTCCTGCAAGGCTGCAGCCACCTGGTTCTCGCGGCGTCCGCTGCGTTCCTGCTCGGCGGCGAGCTTGTCCCGCTCGAATCCCAGGACTCGATTGAAGCCCAGCGCCGCGACCAGACCCAGCAACAACACGCCCATCAGCCCTGCCAGCGCCAAGCGCAGCCGGCGACGCGTGCGGCGGGCCTGGCGTCGGCTGCGGGCCCGCTGCTCCCGGCCTTCGCGCAAGGCTGCTTCGGCGGCGGCCACATCGGGCCCTGGCTCGAGACGAGCGAGCTGGCCTTCGGCGAGTCCCAGATCTCCCAGGCCCAGAGCCATGGCCGCGCACTCGAGCCGCGCCTCCCGTTCCCCGCTGCGGGCCTCGTCGCTCTCTGGCCAGAGGCGGCGCGCCTGGCAGAAGCCTGCCACCGCTTCGGCGTAGCCTTCGTACAGCAGCGCGCTGCCCGCTTCCTGGCCGACCTGGGCTGCTGCCCGCTGACGGCAGCTGGCGAGCTGCTCACGGGCCAGCTCACTGATCTGCAGGCTCTCGCGGTGCTGCAAGTGCTGCCTCAGCTCGCGTTGGAAGCTCGCTACATCGGGGTGGCGTGCCTCAGGCTGGGCGCTGAGCGCACGGCGCATGAGGCGCACCAACCCCGCGGGTGCGCCGCTGGGCGGTTCTGGGCAGCGTCCCAGCGCGGCCGCGATGACGACCTCGAGAAAAGAGCGCCCCACGTGGGGCGGACGGCCGCTGAGCAACTCGAAGAGGATGGCCCCCAGGAGATAGATGTCGGTCCACGGACCGAGGTCCTCGCCGCGTCCCTCCGCCAGCTCTGGAGGCATGTAGCCGGGCGTTCCACAGGGACTCTGCAGGCTCGAGCAATGGGGGAGTCCCGCGGCCCGCGTGGCGTCCCCGAAGCTGACCGCCAGGCCCCAGTCCATCAGCAGCACTTCCCCGAATGGTCCCACCATCACGTTGGCGGGCTTCAAGTCGTTGTGCAGGACTCCGCGGCTGTGGGCAAAGGCCACGGCGTTGCAGACCTGATCGAGGATGGCGAGCTGCGCCTCGAGATCGTCAGCGCCGGCCTTCAGCTTCTCTCCCCAGGAGTGGCCGCCCACCAGCTTCATCGCGTAATAGACCGCGCCGTCACGGGTCTGGCCGAGGTCGTAGACGGGCACGATGTTGGGATGGTCGAGGCGGCCCGTAACGTAGGCTTCTGCCAGGAAGCCAGGCAGACTCTGGTTCGAGGAGCCGGAATCTGCGCCGTGAAGCATCTTCAGAGCGACGTCGCGTCCCAGAGAGAGTTGGCGGGCGCGGAAGACGGCTCCCATACCGCCCCGGCCGATCTCTTCGATGCATTGGAACGGCTCGGTCGGAGCGGCGAGAGGGCTGACAAGGGGCTGCCAGGACCGGGGTTTGAAGGTCGCCAAGGTCGAGAGTTGGGTCAGGTCAGCGGCTTCGCCCAGTGTCTCGCGCCAGCGGGATTGCAGATCATCAGCGTCCATCGGAGCATCCGCCGGCGGGCAGCAACGCGTACAGGACCTGGCTCACACGCGCAGCCTCAGGTTTTGCGGGAGCCCGCGGGCTTGCTTTTTTTCGCGGATGCAGAGCTGCGAGCAGGCTTCTTCTTGGAAGCACTCTTGGCCGACTTGCCGCTCGCCTTTTTCGCCGCCCTGGCCGGGCTTGGAGCCGCCTTGGAAGCCTTGGCCCTCTTCGCTGACTTCGTCCGGCTGGCTGCGGATTTGGTTGCCGGCTTGTCGCCGTGTGCCTTGCCGGCCTTGGCTTTGGGCTTGGCATCGGCTCCTGTCTGCGCTGCCTTCTTGGGCTTGTCTGCGCCGGAAGCCTTGGCTTTCGCAGGCTTCGCCCTGGCGGGCGCCGCGCTGTCAGCGGCCACTTTCTTGCTCGTTTTGGAGCTCTTCTTCGCGCTAGTGGGGGCCTTCGCGGTCTTCTTGGCGGTCGCCTTCGGGCTCTTGCCAGAGGCAGCCTTCTTGCCCTTGCTGCTGGCCGCAGCCTTGGGGGCTGCAGCGCGCTCTTCCTGCTTGGCTTCCGGGGCCTTGTCGCGGGCTGCCGTTGTTCGGCTCGAGCTGTCGGGCTTGGCTTTGCTGTCTTCGCTGGGTTGGGCCTCTGCCACGACAGGAGTCTCAGCCTTGGCGGGGACGGACGGTCTTGGAGAGACGGTTTCGGCGACCGCGGCGGGCTTGGCAGCTGCTGTCCGCGGCTTCCTGCGTTTCTCACTGGCCGAAGAATGCGAGCGCTGGTCGGCCTCAAGCTGCGCGCTGCCCCATGCGCACAATGCAGCGAGGTCGCAGCGTTGGCAGCGCGGTGCCTCTTCGTAACAGACTTTCTTGCCGTGTTCGATCAACACCAGGTGCATGCTCAGAGCATCCCGTACGTTCTCGAGCCGGGCTACCGTGGCCTCGCGCTTGCGCCGTGGCGTCGTCTCACCGCTCTCGAACAGGTCGAGCCGTTCGAGCACACGCTCTGTATGAGGATCCCAGGGGAGGTTGTGGCGTCCCCGGTATAGATTGTCGAGGAACTGCCCGTACCAGGGCTTGCTCAGCTTCCCGAAGATCTTTTGGAAGATGTCGAGCGGCGAGCTCTTGACCCACTCGAGGTCGACGCCGTTCTTCTGCTCGTACAACTCGGCCAGAAAAGCTCGCAGATCCCGTGCCGACTCCAGGGGGAGCTTGGCTTTCTGGCACAAGAGCTCGAGTTGGTACAGATTCTCGATCCGTACTTCATTCCAGTCGACATATCTGTCGCGCATCCAACGGAAGGCCTTCTTGGCGGCAGTCCAGGAGCCGCGCCCGGCCAACAGGTATTGAACGGTGATGTCCATCACCGGACGGTTGCCGTCGGTGTCGGGGAAGTAGTTTACGCCGTATCTCTTGTGCAGCAGCTTGTAGGCCTTGCGGATCTGCTTGGTGACGACGGGCATGCGCGCCTCTCTCCTGGTCAAAAAATGCGGGAGCTCGTGCTGGCGACCCTCCAGCATACCTATCCCCCAGGAGTCTCGCCAGGTTTGGCACACGCCGCTTCACTGATCCTGGCTGATGTCCGATGCGAACACAGGCATGGGCCTCAGGGCAACGTTGACGATCAGACCCAGGCCTGCCAGCATGTTGACCAGCGACGAGCCCCCGTAGCTGACAAACGGCAGGGTCAAGCCAGTGACCGGCAGCAAGCCGAGGTTCATGCCACAGTTCTGCACGATGTGCACAGCGAGCACCGTACCGATTCCCAACACCAACAATCTCCCGAACGGGTCGCGGGTGTTGGCTGCCACCTCGAGCAGCGCGAGGAGCATCAGCCCAAACAGCAGCAGCACCAGGCCGGCCCCCCAGAGTCCCCATTCTTCGCCGATGACCGCAAAGATGAAGTCGGTATGGGGCTCGGGCAGCCAGCCCAGGTGCGTCTGGGCGCCTTCGCCGTAGCCCAGTCCCTTCAAACCGCCGCCGGCAAACGCGTACAGCGCATGGGTGGTCTGGTAGGCGGTGGTCTGCCGCATGTCGTCGGGGAACAAGAGAGCCTTGACGCGGTCCTGCTGGTAGTTGTCCATAGCAAAGAACCACAGCAACGGGGCACATGCCAGCGCGATCGCGAACAGACCCGCCAGGTGGCGCTTGCGCGCGCCCCCTGCGAACAGCAGGACCAGGGGGACGGGCAGGTAGGTCAACGCCGTGCCCAGGTCGGGCTGCAGCTTCACCAGGGCGGCGGGGAATCCCGCCAGCACCAGCGGCAACATCAGCCCCTGGGGCCGCTTCAGCTTGCGTGAGCAGGCGATACAGCTGGCCACGGCCATCACCAGCGCCAGCTTCATCGTCAGCGAAGGCTGGAACATCATGAACTGCAGGTCGAGCCAGCGCTTGGAGTGGTTGCGCACTACTCCGCCCACTGCGACGGCCAGGATCAACACGATGTGTAGCGCATAGAGCGGGTAACTCAAGCGTTCCAGCAACCGGTAGGGAAACAGGGCGGTGAAAAGGAAACCGACGCTGCCGATTCCCAGCCACTTCAATTGGTCGCGCGTCAAGCCTCCGTGCGGATCGGAGCTCGAGATGCCCAGCAAGCCGATGCCGATGAGCAGCAGCGCGGGCACGACCACGGCCCAGGGGAAACGGGAGAGGCGCAGTTTCACGGTGCCTCCTTCTCGAACCAGGCACGCAGCATGGCCGCGGCCACGGGCGAGCAGACTTCGCCGCCGTGCTTGCCCTCGGGTACCGATTCGACCAGCACCACGAACACGACCTGCGGGTCCTCTGCGGGCGCGACCCCTGCGAGCCAGGCGTGGTCTGCGGGCACCCGGCGGGCATCGAGCTCCGAGATCGGGCGGCTGGGAGCCTGCGCCGTACCTGTCTTGGCGGCTACCCGCCAGGGCAGGTCGTGCAGCTCGTAGTTGCTCGCGGTGCCGCTGCGCACCACCACTTCCATCGCGTCGAGCACGGCGGCACGCGCCGCAGGGTCGACCGTGACGGCCTGCCACGAGGCGGGAACGTGGCTGGCCAACCGCGGTGTGGGCAGGCGGCCCCCGTTGGCCAGGGCCGCGAGGGCTCGGGCGACCTGTAGAGGGGTGGCTTCGAAGTCGCCCTGGCCGATCGCGAGGTTGCGAGAGTCGCCAGGAAGCCAGCTGCCCGTGCGGTCATCCCAGTAGCGTTTGCGCTCCTCGGCTCGCGCGAGACGCCGCTCTGCCTGGGCCATGGCCGCCGAGTCCGGGGGAGCGCGCCTCGCCAGCTCGAGGTCGCGGCTCGCACGCGTCAGGCCGTCACGGGCTCGCTGGTACTGGTCGCGCTTCCAGTCCGGGTCGGGCAGCCGGCCCGAGCGTTCCCCGGGCAGGTCCACGCCGGTCGGGCTGCCGAATCCAAAGGCGCGCGCGCCACCACACAGCTCAGCCGGTTGCAGGAAGCTCTCACCGACGGTGTAGAAGAACACATTGCACGAGTACTTCAGCGCGTCGCGCAGATTCAGGGACATGCCCCCTGCGTGGTTGGGACAGCGCCACTGGCGCGGATGGCGAGGGTCCAGCGCGTTGTTGCACAGCACGCGGTGCGCGGGCGACAGCCGTCCACGGGCCAGGGCTTCATAACCGCTGAACACCTTGAAGACCGAGCCGGTGGCAAAGCTCGCAGCACAGGCGCGGTTGACAAACGGCGCACGCTCTCCGAGCAGCTCGGCCAGAGGGTCCGTGGGACGGCGGCTGGCGAGCGAATAGCTGGGATAGCTCGCCATCGCGTACAGCGCGCCCGTCTCGACATCCATCAGCACGGCCGCCCCCCCTTCGGGGTAGAAGCTCTCGCGCTTGCCCTGCCACAGGTGGTCGACCTGGGCCCGCAGCTTTTCCTCAGCCGACTTCTGGATGTCGCAGCGCAAGAACAGCGACAGGTCTTTGCCGGCCTCGGGCTCGACGGCATCAAGCACGCTCGTGACGCGTTCTCCTCGTGCAACTTCGACCCACTCGGCGCCCGGCTGGCCCCGCAGCCAGGTCTCGTAGCTCCCCTCCAGGCCGGTCTTGCCGATGCGGTCGTCCATGAAGTGGGCCTCGGCTCGGATGTCGAGGAATTCTTCGATGCCCGAGAGATGCCGGCGGCGGTCTTCGAGGATGTTCCCCTGCTTGCGGTCTTCTCCCCGCAGTCGTTGGACGTCCTCAGGCCCGAGGCGTCCCCGAAAACCCAGCACGTGGGCGGCCAGTGATTGCTGAGGGAAGCTGCGCTCGAGCCGTACCTCGACCTCCAGGCCCGGCAGCTCATTGGCGCGTTCGGCGATCTCCCAGGCGATCTCGGCCTCCAGCCCACGCACCAGAGTGAAGGGGCTGCGCAAGCCGATCCGACGTTCCCAGACCGTCTCGCGTGCCCAGACGCGCTCGAGCCGAGCTTCAACGGTGCTCGCCAGCTCAGCCAGGGGTCTGTCGCACAACTCGGCCATGGCGCGCAGGCTGACGGAGAGTTGCCGGCACATGGTGTTGGGGAGCGCCAACGTGTCGCCATCGATCTGCAGCTCCGGGATCCTGCGCAGCAGTCGTGCCCGGATGGCGGGCCGGCCCTCGGGAGGCCCCTGCTGCACGAAGCTGCCGCCCGCCAGCAGCTGCTGGCGCACCGTCGGTTTGTCCAGCTCGAGATAGTGGGCCAACCAACCGCTCGGCAGGATACACGGGTCGAGCTCGGCCAGCCGAAAGGTCAGGTCGTAGGTCGGCTGGTCGGCGACCAGCACCTGGCCCTCGGCGGACAGGATGCTGCCACGATGCCCCGGATAGAAACGCACCCTCTGCAGTGAGGCGTTGGCCCGGTCAGCCAGCTCGCTTGCCTGCAACACCTGCACCTGCCAGAGGCGGGCGCCGATCAACAGCAGGGGCAACACGAAGATGGCGGCCAGAGACCAGAGGCGCTCTCGGTGCATGTCAGACTCCTTCGGGTAGCGGCCACAAGCACCGTCGCCAGCCGACCACCAGGGGACTCGCCAGCACGCCGAGCAGTAGAGGGGTCCAGCGCCAGGGCGGAAAGACCCCGTGCAGCACTGCGCGGAAGCCCAACTCCCCATAGAGCAACCCGGCCAGAAAGATGAGGCGCCAGAGGCCTCGACCCAACGGGACGCGCGTGGCCAGACCGGCCAACAGCCAGCCGCCGCACGCGTAGAGGCTGGCGAAGCAACCCAGCGGCAGGCAGCAGAGAGCGTCCTGTAGAAGTCCTCCACACAAGCCAAGCAGGCAGGCTCGCCGCGCCTGCCCCGACGCGGCGCCGTCGGCGACCAGCAGGGCGAAGATCGGCAGGCCGAGCTGTTCGGGGCCACCGAGACTCAGCACCAGGCACAGGGCCAACAGCAGTGTCAATCCCAGCCGCAGTGTGCTCCGCATGTTTGTTTCCTTCGCAGGCTCTACCCGGCGGATGGCAATTTTTGGCAGGCTGTACCGGAGCTCATACGGAGGTTCCCAGGGGCGCTGCCAACCATCACTCGGTTCCCCAGGGAATCTCCACCGTGGGCTGCAGGGACGGCTGGGGCTGCATGATCTGCACCAGCTCGATCTGTGCGGGGTCGAGAGCCAGCTCGATCGACACGCGTGGCAGCGTCGCGGCGATCGGCTTCTCGATCTGCTTCACCTGTCCTACGCGCAAGGCCCAGCCGCAGAGAAAACCCTGGGGGTCGGCCAGCACCGGGCTTCCCAGAGCAAGACGGGGCGAAGACAGCAGGCTGAGCAACAGCCCCTCCTCGAGATTGCCGAGGCCGACGCCGGTCACCGCTTCCCCTGTGCTTCCCGCCGGAGGCAAGGCCTGGGCCCGCACCCGGAACTCGGGATCGTTCAGCCACATCACCTGGCTGCCCGCCTCGCCGACTTCAACGATGCGTCCCAGCAGGATGTCGCCCTGCACGACCAGGTCCCCTTCGCTCACTCCATCACGGCTGCCTGCCGAGAGCCAGCCGCGTCGAAAGCTGCTGGCGGCATCCGCGTGCAGCAACACGCGGGCGCTGACAGCCCGTGGTGCGAGCTCGCGGGGGAAGCGGGTGCGGAATGCCCCGAAGGCCGTCAGCTCGGAGGCCTTGCGCTGGAGCTCAGCTTCCAGCCAGGCGCAACGCGCCTCGAGCGCTTGCAGTCTGAGGCGCCCGGAGTCGGCAGGCGCCTGGACCAGCTGCCCGCGGGGCGGTGAGAGCCGCAGCAAGCCCTGTTGCAGTGCGGCCCTCAGCGACTGTTTCCAGCCCGCCGGCAGGGCGAAGACCAGCAGAGCCACGAGCACGGCTCCCAGGCCCTGGCTGCGCGTGCGGCGTCTCAAACGGGGCTCCTGCTCGGCCGAGGCTCGGGGTTCGGGTGCATGGGGTCGGGCCCCTCTTGTCGATGCGGAGAATCACCTGCGCTGGACGTGCGCAGACATCACCGTTCATCGGCCGTCGGCGGAGCCGGCTTGACCGCAACATCTTTACAGCCAGGCGATGCCGAGCCGGATCCTAGCGGCGAGCAGCAGGAAGCCACCGACCGCCACCGCGCCCCCTCAGCAGCCTGGCACAATTTCCATGCCTCGGGGAGCCGTCGGCAGATGTGAGGGTCGCCGCTTTGTCCTTCCACGTATACAATCCGAGCAGATCCTGCAGGAGAATGCCGATGACCTGTGCTCCGAGCCACGAGCCAACGGAAGCGCATCCCGACAGGTTGCGTTGGAATGCCCGGCATCAGAGCGGAGCTCTCAACGATGCTCCTCAACCGCTGGCACGGGCAGCGGAGGCAGCGGGGATTCCAGCGGGCCCTGTCCTCGAGCTGGCATGCGGTCTCTCGGGTACGGCGCTGTTTTTCGCCCGGCAGGGCAGGCAGGTCACGGCCGTCGACATCTCCGACATCGCTCTGCAACGTCTGGGGGCTGCCGCAGCGGGGCTCGCTCTGGAGACCGTGCACGCCGACCTCAAGGGGTACAGGCCCAGCCCGGGTCGTTATGCCCTGGTGCTGGCGTCGCGCTACTGGGACCGTGAGGTGTTCTGCCGTGCGGCAGGGGCGGTAGCCGCCGGGGGCTTGTTGGCCTGGGAAACCTTCAGGCTCGCCCAGCGCGAGCTGCGGCCCAGCTTCCGGGCCGCCTTTTGCCTGGCGGCCGGGGAGCCGGCGAGCCTGCTCGGCGAAGAATTCGAGCTGTTGGAGTTTGGTGACCTGGACCTGCCGGGCCAGGCGCTCCGCCGGCTGATCGCGCGGCGTCGGCCAGCGGAAGCTGGCTGAGCCGGGCAGTCGGGCCGCCCGGCGCACTGTGCTGGGCTATTCTCCGTGGACCGCTTCGACGGTCTCGAGCATTTCCATCAGGGCCTTGGTCAGGTAGGCGTCTGCTTGCTCGATCTCTTCGGCGTTGTCTTTGTTCTCGAGGCCACACATGCCGAGAACGCCCAGGAAGACACCCTCACGGCAGGCCACGACGGCCGCGCCGAAGAAACAACTGCCTGCGCCCTCTTCGGCCAGCTCACCGGTACCGGTGACATAGGCCATCGCCGACGCGCTCTCGGCATCTTGGACCCAACCTTCTTCGCGGGCCGTGCAGGAGCTGAATGCCTGCGCGATCTCTTTGTCACACATCGCTTCGGCGGCGTCCAGGTCTGCGGCTTCCAGAGCGACCAGGAAGATGAAGGCGTTGGCTTCCTCCGGGTTCTCTGCATCGTAGACCAACATCTCTTCTTCGTTGAATGACCAGCCTTCGCCGGGAATGGCGATCTGGACTCCGGCGTCTCCGACGCGGATGGTCTGGGCGGCCAAGGGGCTCAGGCAGAGACTGGCAAACAGGGCGATAAGGATAGACTTCACGGGGGAACCTCCAAGTGTCACGCGGTGATCGGCCGTTGCCCACACAGCAATGCCGTTCCACAGCGAGCGCTTGCGGTGAGGACGGTTGGGAAATCATACGAATTCAGTGCAAAAGATTGTGAGGATCAATTGTTTGTCCATCCAGCAGATTCTCAGAAGTTTCCCAGGGAGTGATGTGGGCAAGCAACACAGCGAGCAACAATTGCCGTAGCATGGAGATTTGCCTGCGGAGGTCTCCGTGCACGCACTCCCCATTCCGCGCGCCCGCGGAACCCGTTCAACGTCTGGCTGGCAACCTCTCCATGGCGCCGAGCACGCTCTGGAGCCCGCTCTTGCGTGCGTGGTCGCTGGTTTCGACGGCCTGCGTGATGCACCGGCCCTCAGGCGCGACTTCGGAGAGACCGGCGAAGTGGATGCGGCGATCCGTCTGGCAGTCGCCCAGGGCTGGCTGGGAGAGCCGGACTGGGTGGACCTGCCGGTCCGCGTGCTCGGCGCGGCGCGTTTCCGGTGTTTGAGCTGTGGTTCCAGTTGTCGGAATCCTTCGGCGGGGCCGCTGCAGCCCCACGACATCGAGCGCCTGCTGGCCGTAGACCTGGCCGCCCTGGGAGTCACGCCTGACGGATTCATGGTCGAGCGCCAGCGAGCAGGCAAGACCGAGCACTTCCTGCGCAAACGCGACGGCCACTGTGTGTTCCTCGATCCCGCCACCAACCTGTGCCGCGTGCACGCATTGGCGGGCTCGCACAGCAAGCCGATGGTCTGCCAGACCTATCCCTCGCGGCTGGGATATGTGCCTGGAGGTGTGCGGCTGTCGCTGTACGGGGGCTGTCTGCAGCGTCACCAGACCTTTGTGAGCGGCCCGTTGCTCAGCGAGCAGATCCCGTGGGTGCGCGCGATGCAGGCGCTGGGCTTTGGCCAGACGGGACCCTTTCCGCGCTGGGTGTTGTACCTGCCCGAACAAGCGCGGGTCGAGTTGGCGCCCGGGGTCTCGGTCGGTTGGCAGCAGTACCTGCAGATCGAAGAGGGCCTGCTGGCGGGACTGACGGATCCGGAGCTTTCCCCCACGGCCGGTCTTGGCGGCGGGTTGCGTTGGCTGGATTCGCTCTGTGCAGGAGCTCCGCAGCGACTGGACAGCGCCCCGGACGCGGCGTCAGCCTCGGCGGGACGCGAGGTCTGCCGCCAGCTGTGCGGGGTCTTTGTCGCGCTGGCGAAGCTCAAAGAAGATGTGCTCTTGATGGGCGTGGCGGGCGAGCTGTCCTCGGCAGTCGAGCTGCCTTGTCTGAGCGCCGAGGCCGAGGCGATGGCTCGCGAGTTGGTCGTGCATGAGCTCTGGTCGCTGCGTACGCTCGAGCCCGGAGGCTCAGTGCTGGCGGGGCTTGTGCTGTTGTCTCTGGTCGTGGTGTTGGCCGCGGCGCTGGAGCCCAGGGTCGAGGGCGCGACAGTGGCCGAACGCTTCAACCTTGCCTTCTATCGCGCGGTGAGGCTGTTGCCGATCCTGCAGCTCAGCGCGCCCGAGCAATTGATCCCCTTTGCACGCGCCCCTTGGCTCCCTTAGCCTTGAGTTGGACGCTCTGTGCGGCTTGCGGCCCAGAGCGCCCAACTCTCCCGCGTGGGCCTCGGGAACCCGCGCCGCGAACCCAGGCAGGCTCAGCCGCCCGAGAGCGCCTGCGCGATGGTGACGGTCTGCGAGGCAGCCACTTTGTCGGACAGCCCGGCTCGGTCGACCACCATCTCCGGGCCGATGAAGAGATTGACGTGCCGGCGCAGAGCTCCGCGTTCATCGACAACGTAATCAGCCAATCCGGGAGCGAGGGCGTCGACTGCCCGGACCACCTCAGCCACGCTGGCCGCTTCGACTTCGACCAGCCCGGCCAGGCCGGGGAAGAAACGTGTCAGCTGCGGTGCGATCTTGACTCTGGGCATCACGCGCCCCCTTACAGAAAACGGACCGAGTGCACAGGCGGGAAGTTGTGGCCCAGGCAGCGCCAGGACTCTCCGCGGTCTTCGGACACAAACACGTTGCCGGTCGTGCTTCCAAAGCACAAACGATCCCCGGAGACGTCGAGCGCGTGGCGGTAGACGATATCGTAGGCATGCTCCTGGGGAAGCCCTTCGCGCAGGCACTCCCAGCTCTCGCCACCGTCCTGGCTGCGGCCGACGAACAGGCCTCCTCCGACAGCCACGCGTTCGGCATCTCCTTGGGCGGGAACCACCCAGGCCGTGCGGCCATCCTGGGCATCGACCGCTACGGGAAATCCGAAGAACACGCCCTGGTCGGGATTGCTGACTTTCTTCCAGGTCTTGGCGGCGTCGCTGCTGTAGAAGACCCCGCAGTGATTCTGCTGCCAGAGATGCTCGGGTTGGCCGGGGCAGATGCTGACAAAGTGCGGGTCGTGGCCCCAGTCGGCGGCGGGCTCGGGGAGGTAGTCCATCAACATCCCCTGATTGCGGCCCAGCCAGGTCTTGCCTGCATCGGTGGACTCCAACACGCCTGCGCAGGAGACGGCGATGTACATGTGCCGGGAGTCCGTCGGGTCGATGACCACGGAGTGGATGCCGGCTGCGAACTCTCCATAGGCGGCCGCGGCCGGTGTGCCGCCCCACTCCATGGGACTGGTGGCCTCGCCTGCAAACAGGTCGCCGCCACGGCTCTCGTGGTTCCAGAGCTCTCGGTTCAGCTCGAAGCTCTCGCCGCCATCGTGACTGGTAAACAGGCCGCCAGGGATCGTGCCGATGTGCATCGTGCCGGGTTGGTCGGCGCCGCCGAAGGCGATGACCCACAGTTTCAACAGCTTGGCGTCTTTGTACTCGGGTTTTTTGGACGGATTTTCGGGCGGATCGTCCGGGCCCGGCAGGTAGCTGGCCACGAAGCGCGCCTGCGCGGGATACTTGATCTGGGGCACGTCTTTCCAGGTCTCTCCGCCATCGTTGGAGCGTGAGAGCTTGGGCCCCCAGTGCCCGTGATCGAGAGCGGCCCAGAGCGTGCCGTCGCGAGGGTCGCCGCTGGCATAGCTGACCGAAACCCCCGGATGGCACAGCGTGCGTGCCTGCCAGCCAGATGCGAGGCGGTCGAGGATCAGAGTTCCCTTGCGGGTACCGAGTAGAATCTGGTCGGACATGAATTCCCCCTGCACTGCGGTACATGAACCGCGATGTCTCTTGGATGAATACGCAACTTGTGGGACTGAATGCAAGCAGTCACGCTGGACGGGTCAGCGCAAAGGTATGCGAGCGAACGGAACGCCTGTGCGGCGCACGAAGATCCAGGCTTCGTCTCCCCGCTCGGAACGTGTGTAGACCAGCACGGCCGTCCTGGTGAGCCTCAGACCGAGGATCGTGCCGCCGCCCTCGAGCAGAATCGGCGCCGTCCAGAGCTCGCTGCCGTCGTCGTCGTCGAAACAGCGGACGGCCAGCTTGCGTTCTTTGAGCTCTGCTGCAGTCCCCACCAGGACAACGCCTGCGTCGATCTTGAAGCGCAGCCTCGCGGGGTATTGGGCCAGCAATAGCTTGAGTGCGACGCCCAACTCCGTGTCGGTCAGCTTCAGCGCGGGGGCTTCGATGTCTTCGGCTGCGCCCAGGGCGTCGCGGCTGACGACCAGGGGAAGGC
Source organism: Planctomycetota bacterium (assembly GCA_029260765.1). Taxonomy (GTDB): domain Bacteria; phylum Planctomycetota; class J058; order JAJDCP01; family JAJDCP01; genus JAJDCP01. Next base: position 137,561 of record JAJDCP010000185.1, on the reverse strand, counting down.
GGCTGATCTGGCGGATGAAGTCGATCCGGTCTTCGAAGGACAGCTCGGGCATGAAGTCGAGGCTGACCCGGGTCTGAAGGATCTCTAGCAGCTGGGAGTCCTGCTCGTCCGGGGGCGCGGACCAGCTGTCATCGAGCAGCAGGGCGAGCCCCCCGTCGACGATCGCGACGGCTCCGTCCACGCCGCTGAAGGCGACATCCGAGCCTCCCAGGCGCAGCCGATAGCTTCCTGGCTCGGTCTCTGCGATCTCTTGGGGAGGGCGGGGCAGCCTGTCGGGACGGGCCAGCAGGCGCTCCAGCTCGCGGGCACTGAAAACGGCCTCCACGCGCTGCAGGCCGGCTTCCTCAGCAGTGGTCAGCAGCACACGCCGGTCGTCGGGATCGACGACGATGTGCAGGCCTGTCTGGGAAGCGAGCAGGCGCAGAACATTCCAGAGCGAGACCTGCCGGAGTACCAGTTGGATCGATTCGTCCGCGTGCTGCGCCGGAATCTCGACGGCGATGCCCGCCAGGGCTTCGATCCATGCAGCGCCATCCGCCAACGCGGCGTCACTGAGATCGACGTTGACCTGCTGGCTGCTGAGCTCTGCCACCAGAGCCTGCTCTGCCTCGAGCCGCGCGCTGAGCGGGTCGTCCTGGGCCTGCAGGCCGGCCGTCAAGAGCCACAGGATTGCCAGGGTGTTTCTCATCGCAGGGCCTCTCTTGGCTGGAAATTTTCAAAATGGCAATTGAATGTTTTCGAAATGGCAATACCATCGAGGGATACCGTCTGCAAGGAGCCCCTCGATGGATGATGCGAAGCGAGAAGACAAGGGCCTCGACATGACACCCATGATCGATGTCACCTTCCTCCTGCTGATCTTTTTCATGGTAGCCAGCAAGTTCAAGCTCGACGAGGGTCGCTTGGACAGTTACCTGCCACGCCATTCCGGTCCGGCCGCCGTGGCCGCGCCGGTGCTGCACGATCTGCGCTTGATTCTGCGCAATCGGGACCAGGGCTGCGAGCTGCGCGTCCACAACAAACATTACGGGTTCTTGCCCGATGCTGCCAGCCTCGAGTCGTTGGAGGCCGATCTGCGCGAGGCCCGAGCGGCCAGCAACCAGGATACACTGCCCGTGATCATCGACGCGGGCGCCGATGTGGAGGTGGGAAATGTGGTGGCGACGCTCAACTCGTGTCTGATCGTCGGTCTGACGGACATCAGCTACGCCCGTCAGGACCAGCTCGAGCGCTAAAGGCTGCTAGTCCTGCGCCCCCAGGTGTGCCATGTCTGCGAGCGCCTCGCTGGCGGCTATCAACGGGCCGCGGGCGTTGACCTGCTCGAAATAGTCATGCCAGCCCGCCTGGGCGACGGCATTCTCGAGCGCCTCGACCTGCTCGATGCTCGGCATCTTCCAGACGGCCAGATAGTGATGCCCGCTGGTGTGGGGCGTGGTCTTGTCGTTGCGCGCGAATCCGACGATCTCGACACCTTTCTCCATCAGCTGTTGGATCGCGGGGCCGAGTTGCGCGAGATAACTCTAGCGTTCCTCCACAGCCAAAGCCAACCAAGCAGGGCGGGGACTCCAGAGCTCGACATATAGATGCATCTGTCTTCCTCATACGAGTGGTGTGTGCTCGAAAGTATAGGCGTCGCCGGGCGAGGGGGCAATCTGGGCCGTCCTGAGGCAAGCAATTCGCCATCTCCTGCAAACAGTGTGCACCAAGACCTGGTTGGCCCGGCTACATCTCTGTGGACCCCCTGCGCGGAGACCTGCGATGCCTTTCCTGATCGAGACCACCCACGGCAAGATGGGACCCTTCAGCAGCCGGCAGATCTCCAAGTTCGTACGCGCGGGTCGCCTCTCCGTCGATTGCCGCATACGTCGGGAAGGGGACAACAAAGCGGTCTGGGTCGCGGACATCATCGCCGGCTTGATCTCGAGCACGGTGCAGGCGGAGGTTGCTGCCCCGGCTCGGCGCTGCCGCGTGCGGCGGGGCAGAAGCAAGCGGACGCCCGGCCCTGGACACGGGCTGAAACGTTTTGTCGATAGGAATCCGCCGCCGCCGCCAGCCGAGCCCGAGCCGCGCCGCAAACGCTCCGGTCGGTCGAAACGGCAGGCGGCCGCTTCGGCGCGCTCCAAGACTCGCTCGGGACGCCTGGCCAGCAACTCCGCCAAGAAGACCAAGCTTCCGAGCCGCGAGGCGTCCGGCCGGATCGAGCAGAGATCCGCACCGCGCAGGCGCTCGGGACGCCTCAGCAGCGCGAAGAGTGCGCGCCTTCCCGGCCTGGTTCTGCCGGCGCTCAGCCTGCTCCTGTCCATGTGCCTGACCGCAGGGGCCGTGCTCGTGGTTGAAGGGAAGCTGCCCGGCGCCGGAATCCAGCAAGCCCTGCAGCCTGCCCTGGCTCCCCTGGGGACACCAGGAGTCGCGGCGTTGGGCGGGGCGCTGTGCCTGGTCGCGGCGCTGTTTGTGTTCCTGCGGGTGCGACGCCGGCGGCTGCTGGCTACGGCGGGGCCTGACTGAGCAAACTGTCTTTGGCAGTCCGACAGCTGTCCGTAGCTCGTTGACGACGGGTGGAGGTCCGCCGCGGCGGGTTCTGCCTCTTGCAGGCTGGCTCGCTAGCGGCACGGGTTGTGCTCTCCTTCGGGTGTTGCAACCCGGAGGAGCTGCCTTGCATCGCATCCTGTTTCTATTGTGGACGCTGCCCTGTCTGGCCCAGAGCCTGGAGAGCCGTCTGATCGAAAACCTTCAGAGTTCCGAGCCGGCCGTGCGCCAGGCAGCCGTTGAGACGCTGGCAGAGACGCCCCTGCGCGGTGCCTTCGAGGCGCTGCTAGCAGCCTGTGACGATCCGTGCCCTCGGGTGCGCTGTGCGGTGGCCGTGGCCCTGGGAGTCTGGCCCGATGAACCCGTGCGCGTCGGGAGGGCGCTGGGCAAGATGCTGGACGACGCCGATGCACGCGTGCTGCGCAGTGTCTGTTGGCAGCTACGGCTGTTGCCTGAAGCCGGAGCTCTTGTATCGACGCGCGTGCGCAGTCTGCTCGGGCAGCCGGGAATGTTCGCTGCCGCTGCACCGCTAGTGCCGAGCGACGAGCTGAGCGCCGAGTTGCTGCGCGTGCTCGCGGCGCTGAGCGGCAACGCCTCCGAAAGGGCCGCTGCCGCACGTTGCCTGGCGCGGCTGGAGGCCGGTAGCGTGCCAGCCGAGCAGCTTCTCTCGCTGCTGGCAGACCGTGTGGGGGAGGTTCGGGAAGCGGCCTGGCAGGCAGTCCGCGCGCTCAGAGTGCGGCCCTCGCTCGAGGTCGTGCTGCGGGGACTGGCAGACGTCCATGCCGGAGCGCGTTTCGAGGCGCTGCGCAGTCTGCGTCCCTGCGATGGCCGCCAGCCCCTTCTGCGGGCAGCGGTCGAGGCGCTGCTTGGCGATCGATTGTGCGCCCCGCTGGCGCGGCGTTGGCTGAAGCAGCGCCCTGTCTGGGGCATCGTGTGGCGCGGGACGCTGCGGTGAGCGAAGTGGCAGCTGCTCTGGGTTGTCTGCCTGCGCGCTGCCCGTAGCCTGCTCGTCGTGAATCGACTCCAACGCATGGGGGTCTGACATGAGCGTGCAGCTGCCCACCACGCTCAAGATCATGGTCTGTACGTGAGTTAGACAGAGGTACGTGAGAGTCGGCATGAACAGCGGGTCCAGCTACATCAAGTGTCGGCCCGTTTGTGCCGAAAAGTAGGGGCGGGGTTTACCCCCGCCCGTTCGCTCGGGAGGGGGTAAACCCCTCCCCTACAAGGAATAGTACCTAGGCCTTGGACGCGCGCACAGGAAAACATGTGATTTCTGGCGCCACGTACCGTCTAACTCGCGCTGTACGAGCTGGGTTTTGGGTAGTGGCCGGGGCTGGCGCCATGGAGAGCCTTGAAGACGGAACCTGCGTCGGCTAGGCTCCGTGCTTCTCCGTTCCAGCTGCACCTTCCCGTTCCGTCGAGCACGTTGAAGGAGTTCCGAGCCATGAACCCATCACGACGTGGGGACGTCTTGATCGCCATCTTCAGCGTCCTTCTGTTTTTCGGCTGGAACAGCGTCACTTGGGGAGAGGCTATGTGGCCCCGGCTGCACGGGCTCTTTGATCTCCATGCAGGTGAGGAGTTCGCAGTCCCACCCTCGATCCTCTCAGTAGTCCGCGCCCTCCGCGACGTGCGCGCGGAGAGGTATGCAACCCACCAGACAGCTGAGAATCGCGATGCCAGGGGACGGCTCAACGTGGCCGCTTGGCCCATCCGGCCGGCTCGGGACGCGGACTTGTTCGTGACCTTCGGCGCGGAACAACCCCCCGAAGGAAACTGGAAGAGTCTCCTCGAGACTCCTGGGGCCGCACTCTATGCACGCCCTTAGCCTCCTTGCGATCGGAGCCATCGTCGCTGGCTGGTGCACTCTGGCACGTCGGCAGCTGCCTGGGCAGGGCAAAGCCCTGGGCATGTCGCGGCTGTTCACGTTGGTCGTCTATGGGTTGGCAAGCAACTACTCGCTGCTGCTCCTTGGCGCTCCCATCGCTGCGTTGGTTGTTGGCAGCCTGGTCGTGGCCAGCGCGGTACCGATTGTCGCGCGCTGGCGCTCGCTGAGCTTTCCGGTCGCCTCCTCGCAGTCGCGGCTGTTCATTGTCCTGGTTGCCATCGTCCTCAGCCTGACGGTTCTCTACCCCCTGAAAGTTGGGGATGCGCGCAACATCTGGTTCTTTCACGCCAAGATGATCTATTGGGAAGGAAGTCTGAGTGAGGCATGCGGCCTGACCCATCCGCAGCTGGCGTGGTCCCACCCCGGCTATCCCAAGCTCGTCAGTGGACTCGCGGCGCAGATGGCGGCTACCTTCGGGGTCTGGAACGAGTACGTCCCCAAGTTTGCGATCAGCCTGCTCGTGTCGTTGGCCGCTGTGGGGTATGCGGGCTTCCGGCGGGTGTCCTGGCGCGAGCTCGGCTTGCTCGCAGGACTCCTGGCGCTGTTCCAGATGTTGCTGTTCAACGGCTATGTCGACGGAGTCTTGGCCCTGTATACCGCGATCGCCCTGTTGTATCTCGGAGAATACCTCGAGGAGTTCGACGACCGTTATCTTCGGCCAGGCCTGGCAGCTCTCGGTCTGACAGTGTTGCTGAAGAACGAGGGATTGCTGGGCATGCTGATCATTGCCCTCCTCTGTGCCGTTGTGGCCCGCAAACAGCTCCGGAGGGGGTTGCGTTGGAGCCACGTCGCGTGTTTGATCCCGCTGTTGCCCGCCGCGCTGTGGTTGATCATCGCTCGGGGCTGGGGATTGGCAGCTGGGCCTCTTGCCTCTGATTCGCTGGCGCTGGCGGCAGAACGGCTACGGATGGGCAAGCCGGTCCTTCTGATCATGTCGCATATCCTGTCTTTTCCCAGCTGGCCGATCCTGGCTCTTGCCGTCTTGAGCCTCTTGCCGGCGATCTGGCGACGGAGCCCACGGGGAGCTGCTTTTGCCGTTGCGTTCCTTGTCTTGTACCTTCTGGGGCTGTTGATCGCTTACCTGCTGCACAGCCCCTACGGTCCGGATACCGAAGACAACTCCTACCGCCTGCAGTTGCTGCTGGAGCAATCGGCCAGTCGCGTCGTCATGCCCGCTCTGGCTGCAGGCGCCGTGGGGATCTATTGGGCTGTGCGTGGCCTCTTCGAACCTCGTCTGCGCGCTCGCGAGCCGCGACCATCCGATCTACGGGACGCTGTCGGCTAAATTCCACGCGAGCGAGGTCGGCGGGTCGGTCGCGAAGGGAGAGTCTGGTGCGAGGTTTGGACCAGGGCTCGATACGGGTCCCACCTCGCGCCTGCAGTTGACTCCATTCTGGGGGACTGCATGGCCGAGGCGCTACCGCAAGCGGCTTCAAGACCCCTTCAACCACCCAGCCACTTCAGGGGCGTGGTAGGTCAGGATCAAGTCGGCCCCTGCCCGTTTGATTCCGAGCAGTAGCTCGAGGATGCCGCGGCGGCGGTCGATCAAACCGTTGCGGGCTCCAAACTCGAGCAAGGCGTATTCGCCGCTGACGCTGTACGCGGCGACCGGCAGCTGGGTCCGTTCCTTGACGGCCCGGATCACATCGAGGTAGGCGAGCGCGGGCTTGACCATCACGATGTCTGCGCCCTCGGCGACGTCTGCATCGACCTCTTTCAAGGCCTCACGCAGGTTGCCCGGATCCATCTGGTACGAGCGGCGGTCCCCGAACTGGGGTGCCGATCCGGCTGCGTCCCGGAAGGGACCGTAGAAAGCACTGCTGTACTTGGCGGCGTAGGACATGATCGGCAGCTTGTCATAGCCTGCGCTGTCCAGACCCTTGCGGATGGCTCCGACACGGCCGTCCATCATGTCTGAGGGGGCAAGCATGTCTGCACCGGCAGCAGCCTGGGAGACCGCGGTCTTGACCAACATCTCGAGGCTGGCGTCGTTGGCGACGTCATCGTCCTCAATGTGGCCGCAGTGTCCGTGGGAGGTGTATTCGCACATGCAGACATCGGCGATCAAGAGCAGCGGCAAGCCTTCGGCCTTCAACGCCCGCAAAGCCTGCTGGACGACGCCATGCTCGGCGTATGCCTGGCTGCCCTGCGGATCCTTTTGCGTCGGGATTCCGAATAGAATCAAGGCTTGGATTCCGGCTTCCGCAGCACGCGTGGCCTCTGCGCGCAAGGAGTCTAGCGAGTGCCGGTACTGGCCCGGCATGGTGGCGATCTCCTGGCGCTCCGCCAGATCCTCTTGCACGAACAGGGGATAGATCAAGTCTTCGCAGGCCAGCTTCGTCTCGCGCACCAGCTCGCGCAAGGCTGGATGATGGCGTAGACGTCGTGGGCGATGGTTGGGGAACACAGCTCAGCTCCTGTCATTCTCGGCCTCGGCGCGGCGCAACAAGGCGCGCACCCGGGCCAGCAATTCGGCAACGTCGAATGGTTTGGGCAGGTAGTCATCGGCTCCCAGCTCGAGAGCCTGCACCTTGCTCGGCACATCGCCCCGGGCTGTCAGCATCATCACCCGGGTCTGCACCCCACGCTGGCGCAGGGCGGCCAGGAGCTCCAGGCCGTTCAGTCCGGGCATGGCGATGTCGAGCAGGATCAAATCGGCGGGTTCCCGGCTGGCGAATTCCAGAGCCTCGTCGCCCCGCTTCAGCCAACTGCAGCGGAATCCCTCGCTCTCGAGATTCATCTGCACCATGGTGCCGATCAGATCTTCATCCTCGATCAGCAGGACGTGCGGGCTCATGCTTCCTCCAATTCCAACACGAACTCACTACCCTTCCCCGGCCCCGCGCTCGAGCCGCACAGTCTTCCTGCCATGCGCTCCGCCAGGGAGCGCGCGATGTGCAGCCCCAGGCCGGTGCCGTGCTGGACGCCGTGCCCGCCTGGCAATGCACGCCTGAAAGGAATGAACAGCTCCTCGGCCAGTTCTGGCGCGAAGCCCTGCCCGTCGTCACACAGAGAGAGCCGCACCCGCGGGGTGGCATGGCTCACGCGCAGGCTCAGGTGTGTGCCGCCGTATTTGAGCGCGTTGTCGGTCAGGTTGTCCAGCACAACCTGCAGGGCCGTGCTGTCTACTTGGACGGTCAGTTCTTCGGACGCGCACTGCCAGTCGAGCCCGAGCTGCACTGTATTGCCCGTGAGCAGGGAGCGCCGGTGCTCCAGGAACGTCTGCAGAAACGGACGCAAGCTGACCTTCTCCAATTGCATCTCGTAGTTGTCGGCCTTCAGGCTGCCTGAGATCAGGATGTTGCGCACCATATGCTCGAGGCGTTCGGTCTCTTTGAGCCCCATCGCCAGTAGCCGGGGCCGCATCGCGTCACTGACGCGTCCGGCCTGCAGGGTCTGCAGCAACGACTTCACACCCGTCAGAGGGGTCTTCATCTCATGGCTGACTGCCTGCACGAACGATTCCATGCGCTGGTTGTGGCGCCGCTGCGCGTGGATGAAGCGGTAGAGCATGTAGGTGCAGACCGCCAACAGGACGAACATCAGGCCCGACTCGCCGATCACCATCCAGCGCCTTCGGCCGATGCGGTTCTCGATGTGTGCGCGTACCGCGGGCATCGGTCGGACACCGAATTCCGGAAAGCGCGGATAGGCCGCGACGAACATGTCGCCACTGTCCGCCTGGGCACGGGCGATGATCTCCAGCGGCGAATGCGCTTCGATCGGGCCCGGTGTGGGAGCATTTTCCGAGTTGCCGAGCATCAGCGCGGCGATGTTGGAGGCATAGATCAGCTCGTTCAGCCAGGCTTGTTTTTCGACCTCGACAGTGCGGGAGAAGTAGATGAACCACCAGGTACCCAGGGCCGCTAAAGTCACCAGCGTAAAGCCGAACAACAGATGGGAGCTGGAACCTCTCATCCTCCGGACGCCCCGGCCACCGCCAGCGCCAGGCTCTCGACCTGCGCGGGGCTGTGTGCGGTCGAAAGAAAGAACACCTCGTAGCCCGAGGGAGGCAGGTAGATGCCCTGCTCGAGCAGCGTGGCGTGCAAAGGGGCGAAGCGTTCGATCGCGGCTGCGTCGATAGCGTCGGCGCGGCGGGGGACCGGGCCCTGGTCGAGGTACAGCCAGATGATCGAACCACAACGTCGCCACTGCAACTGCTTTCCTCCGACCGCGTGCAGCTGCGCGTCGAAGTGGGCCCCGAGCTCTTCGAGCCCGGCGTAGGCAGCTCCGTCAGCGAGCTGCCCGAGGGTGGCCAGACCCGCGGCCAGCGAGACCGGGTTTCCAGACAGGGTGCCCGCCTGATAGACGCCTCCTTCAGGCGCGAGCTGCTTCATGATGGCCGCCGAACCCGCCAAAGCTCCGACAGGCATTCCTCCCCCGATCACTTTACCCAGTGTTACCAGATCGCAGGGTATGCCGAGACCATCGCCGTAGCCCCCGAAACGGCTTCGGAAGCCGGAGATCACCTCGTCAAAGATCAACAGCGCACCGGAGGCGCTGCACAGCTCGCGGAGCCGCTGCAACCAAGCAGGGGACTGCTCGAGCAGGCCGTTGTTGGCCGGCAGCGGCTCGACGATGGCAGCCGCGAGCCGGGGACCATGCTGGGCAAAGACCTGTTCGAGCTGCTCGAGATCATCGAAGGGACAGACCACGGTCTGGCTCGCGATCTCTTGCGGAACACCGAGACTCGAAGATGTCCCGAAGGTCGCCAGGCCGCTGCCTGCCTTGACCAGCAGTGAGTCCGAGTGTCCGTGGTAGCCGCCAGCGAACTTGAGAATGGCCGGCCGGCCCGTGACACCTCGTGCCAGACGGATCGCGGTCATGACCGCTTCGGTCCCCGAGCTGACAAAACGCAACCGCTGCTTGTCTGGAAACGCCGCCAGAATGCGCTCAGCCAGCTCGACCTCGGCCCGGCAACAGGCTCCGTAGGACAGCCCGCGGCCTGCAGCCTCCCGCACGGCTTCGACCACGGCAGGGAAAGCGTGGCCGAGAATCAAGGGCCCCCAGGACATGCAGAAGTCGACGTAGACGTTGCCGTCCTCATCCTCGAAACTCGAGCCCTGGGCCTGTTTGTAGTAGATCGGATGGCCGCCGACGCTGCCGAAAGCGCGTACGGGGCTGGAGACCCCTCCGGGCATCAGCTCGCGAGCTCGAGCGAACAGGTTGGCAGACGTACTGCGCTGCATGCGGAAGCTCCTCTCAGGTGTGGCTTTGATTCTCTGCGCTACAGGCCGCGCGCGCCAGAGTTTCCAGCCAGTTGTCGAATTCCTTGCCCATCTGCACGGGCGCATCGATGCCGAGATCCTGCAGAGCATGCGCTGTGGTCCCGCCGATGCAGGCGAAGGGCGCGCCCTGCAACCAGGGGTGCGCAGCCAAAAGGCGATGGGCTGCCGAAGGCGAGGCACAGAACACCATGGCCACCGGGAAGGGCGGGGTCGGGGGCAGGTCGACTTCCTCGTTGCTGTAGACCTGCACGCTGTCGAGCTCGAAGCCTGCCGTGCGCAGGATCGGCTCGAGCTTTCCTGCCCGCAGGTTGCCCCGCACCAGGAGCACGCGGGCCGCAGCGGGCAGGTGTCTGCACAGCAGCTGCGCGAGTACGTTTCCTTCAGGAGGATCGGCGACCCAGCGGGCGGGCAGACCTGCGGCGGCCAGCTCGGCGGCCGTGGTCGGACCCACGGCTGCCCGCGCACACGGCTCGGGCAGCTGCAGCCGGCTGCGCAGCCAACCCCGAACGCCGTGCCGGCTGCTGAACACCGCGACCTGAGCCGGTTTGGGAGCCACGGGCTGCAGGTAGCGGATGTGCAGGCAGGGCAGCTCATGGACGCAGACGCCGCGCGCGCGCAGCGCGTGAGCCAGACGCTGGTTGTCCTCGAGGCTTCGGGTCAGCACCACGGCGGGGCGGGACGGCACATCCATGCGGGAGACTCCGTTGCTGGTCGGGAGGGACAACCCGCGCCGATCCAGGCGCGGGCTTCGGCTTCCGCTGCGGGCAGTTGCGCGGCGAAGAACGTCGCCAGCTGCAGGCAGTCCTCACCGTCGGGGGCCGCCAGGTCGAGGCGCCAACGAGCTTCGATCATACGGGCATAGGCCCCGAAGGGTGCATGGCAGCCGCCTCCGAAGGCGCGCAGCAGGCGCCGCTCGCTAGCGACGGCCAGACGGGTGTGCGCGTGCTCGAGGCTTGCCAGAGCTTGGCGGGTGGCTTCGTCTCCCGCACGTTGCTCGACGGCAATGGCAGCCTGCCCGGGCGCGCAGGGCCAGATCTCGGGGTTCAGCAGCCAGGCCTTGAGGGGAGACACGTCCAGGGCCAGGCGCTCGACGCCCGCGCGGGCCAGGATCAGGGCGTCGAAGTCCCCGGCGACCGCCTTGGCCACGCGGGTGGGCACGTTGCCGCGGATCGGCAGGCACTGGGCCTCGGGAGCCAGCCGGGCCAGCAGCCGTTGGCGGCGCGGCGAGGATGTGCCGACACGTGCACCTGCGGGCAGTCCGAGCGGTCGCTCGGCATCGTACAGCTCGGGTTTGAGCAACAGCAGGTCCTCGGCGGCGTGGCGTGCGAGCACGGCGCCGAGGGCCAGTCCCTCCTCAAGCTGCGTCGGCAAATCCTTGAGGGAATGGACCGCGACGTCGATGCGGCCAGAGCGCAACGCCGCTTCGATCTCGCTGGTGAACAGACCTATTCCGGAGGCGCTGGACAGGGGCTTGTCGACGAAGCGGTCTCCGGAGGTGCGGATGATCTCGAGCTTGCTGCTGCCGGCCAGTCCTGCGCGGACCCGCTCGGTCTGCGTCAGAGCCAGGCGGCTCCCACGGCTGCCGACGATCAAAGTGCGTCCCGACACGGTTCTCCTTCCAAGGGAGGGCAGGCTTCCTCCGCCTCTTCCCGTTCGATGTGCTTGCGGCTGGTCTCTTTCACGGTCCGGAAGACCTCGCTGGTCAGTTCGAATACGATGCGCCGCAGCCCACTCTCGAGCGCCCCGCGATCACTCTCGGGGACCTGCTGCAGCGGTCCTGCCAGCAGCTCGGGGATGCGCTCATGCACCAATTGGCGCTGGCGTTTCTGCAGGGCGTCGAGGATCTGGGCGAAGCTGCGTTCGCGGCAAAAAGCGCCGAGCTCCGCAAGCGCCCGGTTGATGAGCTGCGCGACCTCCCGTTCTTCGGTCTGCTCATCGTGTGGGTCGAAGGCGCACAGCCCGTCGAGGTCGACTCTTTCGATCGGGGTCGGCAGCTCCGACGCGACCTGGTGGGGGATGCCGAGGTCGAGCACCAGCAGCGGCCGTTCTCGGTCCGCCAGGTGCTCGGCGCGCAACACGGGCTGCGGTGCGCCTGTACAGAAGACGGCAGCATCGACCTCGCGCAGTAGCCCGTTCAGCTGGCTGAGCGGGCGTGCTCCGCGCCGCGGGCTGCGGTTGCAGCCCAGCGGTTGGTAGCCGGGGCGCTCTTCAAGCAGGCCCAGAAGCCGGCGACCGATCATACCCAGCCCGACGACCGCGACCCGCACGGGCCTCGCCGCATCCTGGCCTCGGAAGCGCCTGTCCAGGAAATCGAGCGCCAGGCTGTGGACCCCGCGGGCCGTGGCGGAGATCAGTCCGCAGGCGATGGCCTTGCGCACCAGCCGCCCGCAGGTGGCGCTCAGGCCGTTGAGGGCGCGGGAGGAGGTCCCGCAACTGCGCGCGCCTTCCAGCGCCCTGAAGAGCTGCCCGGCGATCTGCCGCTCCCCCAGCACCAGGGACTCGCGCCCGATCGCCACCCGCAAGATATGGCGTGCCGCATGCTCGCCGATCAGGCTGTAGGGCTCGATGGCGGGCGCCCCGTCACAGTTCCGCAGTCGTTGCAGCAGGCGGCCGCGCAACAAGTCGACGGCCCACTGTGGGTTCGCGCTCGAGACGATCCACTCGTTGCGGTTGCAGGTGTTCAGCAGCGCGAGACCATCGGCGGCCGCCACGCGCCGGAGCTCTTCACATAGAGCGCGGCCCTGGTCGTCGCCCAACACCAGCTGCGAGCGCCAGCGCGATGAAGCGACGTGCCAGTCACATCCGACCAGGGCCAGGGGGAGATCTTCTGGGGAGTCCGCGCGGGGCATCGTCTTTCCGATTCAGGCTTGGGCGCCGATGGTAGCGGATCTGCCCATCAGCGTCCGGATGTTTCTCAGCAGCTCGCTACGATTCGGATCCGAGCGCCCGCACGGCGTCGACCAGCCGGGCTACCCCATCGATGGGGCTGCTCGGGACCAGGCCCTGGCCGAGGTTGACGATGTAGCCGCCTCCTTCGGCGGCTCGAGCCATGCGTTCCACCTCCGCGCGCAAGCGCGCTTCGGGAGCGTGCAACAGCGCCGGCTCGAGGTTGCCCTGCAGGGCGATACTCTGGTCGAGCCGTTGGCGCGCCTCGGCCAGATCGATGGAGGTATCGACCGACAACACATCGCATCCTGAGCTGGCCGCCGCATCCAGGTGTCCGGCGGCATTGCGCAGATAGAGGATCACGGGCGCGCCGTGGCTCTTGACCCGCTCGATGATGCGGCGCGTGTAGGGCAGCGCGAGGCTGGTGTAGTCCCCCGGGCTGAGGTGACCGGCCCAGGTGTCGAAGATCTGGACGAGGTCGGCTCCGGCGCGCAACTGGATCAGCAGGAGCTCAGCCACGACGTCCGCGATCCGCTCCATCATCGACTCGAACACCCGGGGCTGTTGATACGCGAGTGCCTTGAGCTGCGCGCTGTCGCGGCTGGGTCCTCCCTCCACCAGGTAGGCGGCCAGGGTCCAAGGAGCACCGGCGAAGCCGATCACGGCGGTCTCCGGTTGCAGCCGGGCACAGAGCCTGCGGATCGCCTGGTCCACATAGCCGAAGGCTGCCTCGGCATCGACCGGCAGCAGCGCGTCGAGTCCCGCCTGGTCGCGCAGGGCAGGCGACACCCGTGGGCCGCCGGGCGCATACGTGACCTCGGCCCCGAGTACGTCGAGCACCACGAGGATGTCGCAGAACAAAATGGCCGCATCCAGCTCGAAGCGGGCCAGCGGCTGCAGAGTCACCTTCTCGACCAACTCGGGCGTGCGCACGACCTCCCAGAAAGAGTGGTCGGCACGGACCGCCCGGTATTCAGGCAGATAGCGCCCTGCCTGGCGCATCAGCCAGAGCGGGGGGCGGTCGACGGCCTGACCACGGCAGGCGGCGAGCATTCGTTCTCTGGAGCGCATCAGTTCCTCGTCAGCTGAGCTCCTGGGAAGCGTCGAGCGCGGCCCAGTCGCGAGGTTGCAGAGCTTCGAGCAGGCGCGCTTCGGCGCTGCCGGGTTCCGGTTGCAGATTGTACGCCCAACGGACCTCGGGGGGCAGAGACATCAAGATGGACTCGCTGCGGCCCTGCGACTCGATCCCGAATTTGGTGCCGCGGTCGAACAGCAGGTTGAACTCGACATAGCGGCCGCGACGCAGCAGCTGGAAGCGGCGCTCGGCCTCGGTCCAGGGCAGCTCGCGGTTCTCTCGCACGATCGGCAGGTAGGCGGGCAGGAAGCTGTCGCCGACTGCCTCGGTGAAGGCCAGCAACCGCACGCGGTCGCCGCGCAGCTGATCGTAGAAGATCCCGCCCACGCCGCGGGCTTCATTCCTGTGCGGCAAGAAGAAGTAGCGATCACAGGCGGCCTTGAAACGCGGGTACCAGGCCGGGTCGAAGCGTGCGCACGTGCTACGCAGCGTCTGATGGAAACGGATCACCTGGGCGTGGCGGGGGTAGAAGGGGGTCAGATCGATACCGCCCCCGAACCACCAGTGGGCCTCGCCGGCCTCGAAGTAGCGCACGTTCATGTGCACCGTGGGGATGTGCGGGCTGCGGGGATGGATGACCAGCGAAACGCCGGTGGCGAAAAAGGGGGTGTCCTCTGCAAGCCGGAGCTTCTCGACGGCGGCCGCGGGCAGGGCGGGCCCCCCGATGGCGGAGACGTTGACGCCGCCCTTCTCGATGACCAGGCCCCCTTCGAGCACGCGCGTGTCGCCTCCGCCGCTGCCGCGCTCATAGCTCCAGATGTCGCTGACGAAGTCGTGGCCGTCTTCGGCGGCCAGACCCGCGCAGATCGAATTCTGCAGCCGGCGCATCAGCGCCTCGACACGTTCGCGGAACATCGGGCTCCTCCCTGGCTGAGATCCTGCCGTTTCGAGCGCGGGATGCAAGAGGGGGGTGAAATTGGGGGGGGGGGGGTGCACGCCTGCTGTGGTTTGTCTATATGTGTGCCAAAGTGGTCCAGAGGGGCTGTATGGTGTATGCTCTGAGGCACGCTTGTGTGAGCTTGGGGACGTGGCGGACGCCATCCAAGGTATACCCTGGATGGGCTTGAGCTACAGGAAACACCAGAAGTTGGTTTGTAGACGACGCGGGGCGCTCCGGCGCGCCCCGACCATGGGGTGAGCGATGGACGAAGCCTCGTTGCAGGATTTCTCCGGCTCGACGCTGCTGATTACCGGTGGCACGGGCTCGTTCGGGAACGCGGTCCTGCGGCGATTGTTGCCGGCCGACCTTGCCGAGATTCGGATCTTCAGCCGCGATGAGAAGAAGCAGGAGGACATGCGCAAGCGGTTGCGCAACAGCCGGGTGAAGTTCTACATCGGCGATGTCCGTAACTACTCCAGCGTGCACGATGCTATGGCGGGAGTAGACTACGTGTTTCATGCAGCGGCTTTGAAACAGGTGCCCTCTTGCGAGTTCTACCCCATGGAAGCCGTGCGGACCAATGTGCTCGGCGCCGAGAACGTCATGCGGGCTGCGATTGACCGGCAGGTTCGGCGTTGCGTGGTGCTCAGCACTGATAAGGCTGTCTATCCCATCAACGCAATGGGTCTGTCGAAAGCGATGATGGAAAAGGTGATGGTCGCCAAATCACGCTTGTGCGACCGGGACAAGACAGTCCTGGCGGCGACGCGTTACGGAAACGTGATGGGCTCTCGGGGGTCGGTGATTCCGCTGTTTCGACAGCAAATCCGTGACGGGTTGCCGGTCACGGTCACCGATCCCCAAATGACACGTTTCTTGATGTCGTTGGACGATTCGGTGCACCTGGTGTTGCACGCTTTCCGCCATGCCGAGCCCGGTGATATCTTCGTGCAGAAGGCCCCCGCCTCCACGGTGGGTGCCCTCGCCCAGGCGCTGATCGATGCCTCGGGACTCGACTGTACGGTCAAAGTCATCGGCACGCGGCACGGGGAGAAGCTCTTTGAGTCGCTGGTTTCGCGCGAAGAGATGCTGCGTGCAGATGATGTGGGCAGGTTCTACCGGATTCCCTCCGATGCGCGGGATTTGAACTACGACAAGTTCTTTGTTGAGGGCCTGCCGGACCTGTCAGGGCTTGAGGCGTACACGTCCCACAACACAGAGCGGTTGGACGTACCGGGGGTGAAGGCGCTGCTCGAGCGGGTGGGGTTGTCGGGGTAGCGCGTCCGTGCAAGAATTCGGGTTGGGCTAAACTGCTCGGTCACCTCGCCGAAGCACTCTCCTTACCCACCATACGCGGGGGGTCGACGTAGATCCTGGTCGCTCCAGCGCCGGTGCAGCGGCTACTACCGAGACTGTCGCGGGAGCCGTATGTGTTGGTGTTGATCCGTCTGAACCTATAGGCTTGCCCGGCCCAGGCCTCGGTTCCTCAGGCCGCCCCCCTGCAACTCGGACGTGTGCATTCCCAGTTCGACTCGATCGACTGGCAAATGCGCAGACGTTTTGGCGCGGTCCAGTAGAAGCCAGACGGTCTGTGTTCGTCATGGCACATGGGTGTGGCGTTTTCCAAGAGTCACGAATGTTCGGGATTGGGGAAATCGGAAAGGCGATATGACGTACTACCGGGTGCTAGGCGATACTGTAGCTAAATTGAGGTCTGCTGTTCAAGCGAAGATCTACAACTGCGACAATTTGTCGAGTTGGTATATGGAATACAAGCTAAGAAAAGAAGTCCAGCGGGTAGAGTCGGTCGAGTCTCGCAAGGGATGGTTAAGGTCGGATTTTCTAGATTATCAACGGTTAGTTGAGTGTACGCGGGAGAAAATAGGTGATAAGATTTCGGCCTGTCACATTGTTGCTTCGGGATGGTCGGTGACGGATTCTATTTCAAAGATTGACAAATCTCGTGAGTTCGTCGTAAGTTTCAATTTTGGAGCCATCTGTGGTCTGTGCTTTGATATGTATTTCATAGAGTTGGGAGCTTATGAAGAAGGGCGTGCGGTTGAAGTTTCCAAGTTGTTGGTGGATCTTGTTTCGAAGATGGCTGCGAATAATATAAAAAACTTGTATTTGAAGAACTGTTATAGTGATGGAGTGGATGCTGGGTTTGTGAACAAATATTATCGTGGATTTCAAAAGATCAATGAAATTCACTTGCCTGATATTCCGTTGGATCAATCAGATAGGGTAAGTCGAAGTGTTACAGAGTTGATGCTGAAGCCTGGCCGAAGATATTTGGTTCAATACGGCTCATCTACCCTTTCGTGTGTGTTTCTTGCCGTTCATCTTGGCTTCTCGAGAATAGTAGTTCACGGTCTGGACTTCGTCGGGCCGCATTTTTTTTCAGAAGGGAGCTTCGGTTTCCCGACGACGTTTATGGATAAACTGCAACAGTACTACCCACCAGTGAGTGCCACTGAACTGCACGCTACCGGAACTCCGGTCATGAATTTTCTGCCAACGCTTCGTGACGTCTTGCGACAAAAGGGCGTTACGCTTTACTCGGGCTCCTCGAGATCTCCTTCAGCCAGGATTCTGCCGGTGTTCCAATCTCCACGCGCATGAGCAGCCCGGGCACACGGTGCTATCGCTGGGCGGCAGGGGTTTGAGCGCTGTTCTTGAGAGGCGGACGTGGCGGGGCGAGAGACCATTGCCGAAGGTTTCGGCTACTACTTCAGCAACGAACGCGTAGAGATACTTCGGGCGTTGCTCGGGATGGAAACGCCGCTCAGCCCGCGTTTGGAAATGGCAGACATCCGCAAAAGGTCACGAGCCATCGTGTGCTGGGGTTTCCAAAACTCGGGCCCCAGGATATCCACGAAAACCTCAATCGCCGCCCTCGGCAACAGCTCTATTGAGTGCAGCCAGAAACCTTGCGCGGCCCACATGCAGGTCGAAATCCAATTCGGCTTGCCGACGCGCCTTGGTGGACAGCTCATCGCGCAAGGATCCGTCAGCGAGCAGTTTCTCGAGCGCATCGCCCAGTAGTTGGGCGTCGTCGCTGTCGACCACCATCCCGCAGCTGTGCTTGCGGAAATACCAGCTCAAAAAGGACCCTGCCGGGACGTGGACCAGAATCGGTCGTCCCGCGGCCAGGTACTCACTGGTCTTGAAGGGGGCAGAAGTCCGGATCAACTCGGGAATCGGCGAGTTGAACGCAAGCGGAAGGAACAGAACGTTCGCCCGCCGCAGCACGCCGGGAATCTCCTCCTGCGGAATGTGCGCATGGTAGACCAGATCCGGACCAGAGATCCCGTGCTTCTGCAGGAACTGCCTGGGCTGGGACGTGTAGATGTGCAACTGCACACGGCCTGTCTCGAACCTGGCAAGGGCTTCGATCAGATTCCTGAATGCGTCGAATTGGGCGTGGTAGACGGAACCCAGATATACGATCTGCGTGACCTCAGGAGAGAGGCTCGCGGTTGCCGCCTCGCCATCGAGTTGATCCAGATCGGGAAGATGTACGGGGTTGTGGATCACAAACGGTCGGATCCCGTAGCGCCGCGCATAGGTCTGCCGGACGAACTCGTTCAAAACCAGGACCCCGGCTGCCGCTTTGACAAATTGTGGCTCAAGTTGTCTTGCGATCCAGCGAGAGAACCCCGTCCATTGGAAGATGTAATCATCCATGATGTACGCGACGAACGGTATCCCGGTCCAGCGACTGGCCAGCCAGGTGGCAGGTAGATCGTAGAGGTCACCGGTGCAGCCGATCAACAGGTCACAGCCTTCGCTGCGGACGAGCGAAGCAATCTGCCTCGCACGGATCGAGACGCCTGCGAGCGCATTGAGCATGCTCAATGACGAAGAAACCACGGGGATCTTGAGGACGGGAAGCCGGAGAGGCCGGCGCAGCTGGTGGCATTTCCCAAAGAGCCCGGCCTCCGCAGGCGGAACGCCGGGTCTGCCAGTGTGGATCAGGCAGTAGGACTCCGGTGCCATCCCGCGTAGAAGCCGACGCAGCAGTACGGATTGCCCAGACGGAGCAGGCGGCAGGATATGCGAGACGACGGCGAATTTTCGGCCAGCATATGTCTGCTTCGGATTCATGGTTGCCCTTGCAATGCGATCAAACGCAGGACGATAGGCGGTCGGCCTTGAGCCATGTCAGGTATTCCGCCAGACCCTCGCCGAGATCAAACTGCGGATTGTAGTTGAAAGCCGCCGAGGCCGCACGGGTATCCGCCAGGCTGTCACGAACATCGCCGGGCCGGGAGGGTCCATGTTTGATCGGAACAGCGACGCCCGCGGCGGAGATGACAAGCTGTGCCAGCCGGTTGATCGTCACACGCGACGCACTGCCAATGTTGAATGCGCCACGGACGCCAGGCGTCACTGCACTGGCGATGTTGGCCGCGGCGACATCCCGCACATGGACGAAATCGCGCGTCTGCTCGCCGTCGCCGAAAATCGTGATCGCCTCGCCGTCCAGGGCACGCGTAGCAAAGATCGGAATCACGTTGCCGTAGGCATCGTATCGCTGCAGCGGCCCATAGACGTTGAAATAGCGTAAGCAGACATTGTCCATGGCGTAGAGTTTGTTGTACGCAAGGCAGTGTTTCTCGCCGGCCAACTTGCTGACACCGTAAGGACTGTCGGGGTCTTGCGGGTGATCTTCGCGGATAGGCAGCGTCTTGAGTTCGCCAAAGATCCCCGCAGAAGAAGAATGGACGAGCTTGCGAATCTTGTGGCGACGTGCGGCTTGAAGGACGCGTAGCAGTCCCAGAACATTGACATCGGAATCTTCGAGCGGGTGGTCGAGGGAGCGCTGATTTCCCACGCTGGCCGCTAGATTGAAGACCACCTGGCAGCCCTCTATCGCTCTCTCGACGGCGAGTTCGTCGCGTATATCCCCATTGATGAACGCGCATTCCGGAACGAGATTGCGCTCGTAGCCACTACTGAGGTTGTCGAGAACCACTGCTTGATGGCCCAGGGCCAGCCACTGGCGGGCGATGTTCGCACCGATGAAACCGGCGCCTCCGGTGATGAGCGCTTTCAGCCTTGCTTTGGTTTTCACAGCAACCCTGGAGTCGTTGGGCCCGGACTCGGCTTGAGTCAACCTGGCCTTGGTAGTGGTTTGGGGTATCTTCGACTATTGTACGAAGCCTACGGGGCCCCGTCGTCCGCATCAAGGTATGTCCCCTCGGACAGTCTGCGCTTGTGCACCATCGCTTCATGCGCGGTCCGGCTGTCTGCGGCGTGGACCCAAACACGCCCACCCTGCCGATGCTGGACACGTGTGGATCGTACTGCTAGCCTGTTCCTTCCTGGCAGCAGTGTCTGCAACGGATCGCCGGCCCCATCCTTCGCAAAGAGACTCACGTGCCGCCTACCTCCCTCGATTCGGTTGACACGCCCGTGCACGACGGCGCCCATTACAGGATCCGCACAGGGAGCGACCTGCTCCACCAAGGCACACGGCAATCCCTGCGCTGGCTGCGGCGATGATCGGCATGCTCGGCTGGCGAGCGGAGACACACAGGCTTGCGCGTCGTGTACGCAGCCTGCGGGCCAGGAGAAACCCATGAAGGTCGTCATCCTCGGTGCCTCCGGCATGCTCGGGTCGATGCTGCTCGATGTCCTGGCGCGCGATCCTGCCCTGCAACTGCGGGTCGTAGCACGCAACGCCGCGTTTCGCGAAGCCGTGGCCACGAAAAACCCGCGGCTCGAGGTCTTCGGACTCGACGCGGAGACCTGCGACTTCGAGCAGGTGCGCGCATTGCTCGCTGGCAGCGACTGGGCAGTCAACGCGATCGGCCTGATCAAGCAGCACATGCAGGACGACACGCCCGAGACCGCGGCGCGGGCTGCGAAGATCAATGCCGCTTTCCCGGCACTGCTCGCGCAGGCAGCGGCGGCCACCGGTTGCCGCGTGCTCCAGATCGCGACCGACTGCGTGTTTTCCGGCCGGAAAGGGGGCTACCTCGAGGATTCCCCCCACGATCCGGTCGATGCCTACGGCCGCAGCAAGAGCCTGGGCGAGGTGCGCGCGCCGGGCATGTTCCACCTGCGCTGCTCGATCATCGGCCCTGAGCCTCGGGCGCACGTCTCTCTGCTCGACTGGTTCCTCGGCCAGCCCACGCACGCACGCGTGACGGGTTTTTCCAACCATCTGTGGAATGGGCTGAGCACGCTGCATTTCGCCCGCATCTGCCGCGGAGTGATGGCCTCCGACCTGACCCTGCCGCATCTGCAGCATGTCGTTCCCCAGGGGGCGCTCAGCAAACTCGAGCTGTTGCGCTGCTTCGCGCGTGCGTTCGCGCGTCCCGATCTCGAGATCGTGCCCGGCAGCGGAGCGGAGAGTGTCGACCGCACACTTGCCACCGGCGAGGCAGCGCTGAACGAGGCGCTCTGGCGGGCAGCGGGCTATGCCAGCCCCCCCAGCATCGCGCAGATGGTCGATGAGCTTGCCCAGCACCTGCAGGACTCTGGACCCGCAAGCCCGCAGCCTACGACAAGCGAACCGCGAGGAGAACAACACCGATGAAGGTCCTCACCATGCTTGGCACGAGGCCGGAGATCATCCGTCTCAGCCAGGTGATCTCCAAGTTGGACACCCTGTGTGAGCACCACCTGGTCCACACCGGCCAGAACTATGATCCGCAGCTCAACGAGATCTTCTTCCGTGATCTGCAGGTGCGCCAGCCCGACACCTGGCTCGGGGCACGCGGCAGCCTGTCCGAGCAGTGCAGTGTGATCCTGCAGGGTACCGAGAAGCTGATTCGCGAACACAAGCCGGACCGATTCTTGATCCTGGGTGACACCAACAGCGGCCTGGGCGCGATCATCGCCAAACGCCTCGGCGTGCCCGTCTACCATATGGAGGCAGGCAACCGCTGCTTCGACGAACGCGTCCCCGAAGAGGTCAACCGGCGCGTGATCGACCACAGCAGCGACGTGCTGATGCCTTACACCGAGCGTTCCCGGCAGAACCTGTTGGCCGAGGGCTTTCCCAGCGACCGCATCTTCGTCACTGGCAATCCGATCCGCGAGGTGCTCGAGCATCACGCCGACGACATCGCCCGGGCCGAGGTGCTCGAGAGCCTGGGGCTGGAACCGGGAAAGTTCCTGCTGGTAACGCTGCACCGGGCCGAGAACGTCGACCGCGCTCCGCGGTTGTTGCGGTTGATCACTGCCCTGGACACACTGCAGCAGAGCCACGGCGTGCCGGTCATCGTCAGCACCCACCCCAGAACCCGCGATCGGCTGCTACACCATGGCCTGCAGCTGGACAACCCCGAGGTCCGTTTGCTCGATCCCTTCGGCTTCTTCGACTTCGTCCGGCTCGAAAAAGAAGCGCTGTGCGTGCTGTCCGACAGCGGCACGGTACAGGAAGAATGCGCGCTGTTCGGGGTCCCCAACGTCACCATCCGCGACGTCACCGAGCGCCCCGAGACCCTCGAGTGCGGTAGCGCGATCTTGAGTGGGGCCGAGCCGGAGGCCATCGTGCGCTGCGTCCAGACCGTGCTGGCGCTGCGCCAGACCTGGGAAGCCCCAACGGAGTACTTGCGAGGGAACGTCAGCGACACGGTCGTCAAGATCTTGCTGTCCTACAACCTCAAGGCCGTGATAAGACACAGCCTGCGCTGAGCCGCGCCAGCCTGTGGTCGCAGCCGGGGAGCTTGAGCTGGCCCGGAGAATGCCCAGGCTCCTAGGAGCGCCGCAGTGCCCGCTGGGCCCAGCTGTAGGCAAGCTGCGGCCCGCGCTCGACGACATCGCGGAGGATCCGTTGCAGATAGGCGCCGCCAGGGTTGTGCAGAAGGCGGAAGCGTGTCTGCGCCAGCAGAATGCGTCGCGGGCTCCAACCTTCTTCGCGCGCGTGGTCGGCGAACTTGAGCAGCGCAAAGGCAGCGGCTGCATGGAAGCCATTCACCGCCATCGCGACGGCCAGGTGATAGTGCGTCGCCGACGCCGACCCCTCCAATTGCAGCTCTGCCTCCCCAAGATCGTTAAGGACGCGGATGTATAGCAGGTTGAGCTCACTGGTCGCAGGGATCGTGTGCGAGCCCTGTTGCGCGTGGGATCTGTGCTGGATCAACACCTCGGCCAGGTGCACGAAGGGCACATGCTTGGCCATCCTGAACCAGAGGTCGAAGTCCTGGGTCGTGCGCAGATCAGGATTGAAGCCGCCGAAGCTATCGAAGTGGCGGCGGGGGATCAGCAGCGAGCAGCCATGCAGGAACTGCTGGAGCATCAGCTCAATCCGGAAGCGCTCGGGGGTCTTCGGTTGGATCCGCACAGTCCTGCGGTGCCGTGACTCCTGGTCGATGACGTCGAAGTCCGAGTAGCTGATTGCATCGGGAGGCAATCGCCGGTGGTAGCGCACCTGCCTCTCGAGCTTGTGGGGCAGATAGATGTCGTCATGGCTGAGCCAGGAGAAGTACGCGCCGCGCATCTTCTCAATCCCCAGATTGAGCGCCGTGGCCACGCCACCGTTGTCTTTCTGGAAGTAGCGGATCCTGTCGCCATAGGAACGGGCAATCCGGTCGGTCTCGCCGTCGTCCCTCGAGCCGTCGTTGACCAGCACGACCTCTGTGCGCGGATAGGTCTGTGCCAAGGCACTATCGACGGCGGACCGCATGTAATTTGCGCCGTTGTAGACAGGCATCACGATCGAAACGAGTGGGAGGTCCGCCATGGGTGCTCGTGGGGCATTCGGGCCGGCTGGGCCGCGGCTTTGGAGGCGACTGTACCTGTACGCTAGCATGCCGGGGTTGAGCTGTCCAGGCGGCTTTTGTGGTCGCCTTCCCGGCCTTCCAGAGCGCTCCACAGCAGATCAGGTGAGTTTCTGGATCCGTTGGGTCTCTTGACAACCGGTAGCCGCAGGTCGAAGAGCACACGTCGCAAGCAGGAATGTGTTCGGCACGCTCTTTGCGTTCACCTGCCCGAGCCCCTTCTGCGCGCCAGGATTTCCCGATACAGCTCGAGATGCCGTTCTACGTAGGTGTCAAAGGCGTACTCCTGCTCTGCAATGCGGCGCCCCGCCCGCGCCAGCTCGTCTCGCCTTCCCTGGTCGCTGAGCAAGTTCGTCAGGGCCGTCGCGAGCGCCTGGCCGTCACCGTTGGGAACCGTCACACCGCCTTCGGGTGCCTTCACAATCTCCGGCAGGGACGTGTTGTCAGAGACGATGACCGGCGTTCCGCAAGCCATGGCTTCGATGGCCATCAGGCCGAAGCTCTCTGCCAGGCTGGGCATCAGGAATACATCCGCAGCATTCAATGCCTGAGCGAGGACCTCCGAGTCCCGAACCCAACCTAGGTGGACAATGTCGTACTTCTCATGCAAGGATTCGTCGCGGATCTCGCCGTCGTAGACAAGCAGGCTGGTGCGCCGGATCGGCGTCCAACAACGCAGGGCATGCAGCAGGCACTCTGCTCCTTTGTAGGGGTTGCCGGGGCGGGGACGCCGAAAGGCCAGCACGTGGTTGCCGCTCGCAACTCCGAAGGCGCGGCGGCACGTCTCGCGGTCGCGAGGTCGAAAGGTCTCGAGGTCGATTCCGAAGGGAATCTGTTTGCAGTGCAGGTGTCCGAGGATCGGGCTGCGCTCTACCCGTTGCCGCATCCAGTCGGACGCGACCACCAGCTGTATGTCCGTCTGGCGCATAAGCCTCTTTTTCAATTGAAAGAGCTGCGCTGTGTTGTCCCACAACATCGTCAAGGGGCGTGCGAGGTCGGGACACTGACCGCAGCCTGTGAGCCAGCGATCACATGCGAGGGAATAGGTGCAGTGGCCTGTCAACGGCCATTGATCGTGGATCGTCCAGACAGCCGCACACTGTCGAGCCAAGAGGGGAAGCAGGAAGAGGCTGAAGAACGGAGCGTTGTAGATGAGGTGCAAGTGAGCGATATCTGCGTTCCGGAGCTTCGACGATCGCGGCAGCTGCCAGGCAGATAAAGGCAGCAGACTCTGCACGCCGGCCAGTCGCTCCAGCCAGCGCACCCCCAGGCGATCGACGACGCGAACAACCCGGTTCCCCAGCTCTGAAACCCAGGGTTCGCCGGATTCCGACTGCCGTACGAACATGTGGACATCATGCCCGAGACTCTGCAGAGTCCTCCCGAGTAGGAAGCCGTTGAAGCGCATCCCTGCGAGGTCGTCTGAGGAGATCTGGACGATCTTCATGTCTACTGTTTGCGCTCCTTTGATTGGAGTGAAGGGCTCTCCCTCTGCGCAGGGAGGCGGTTGTCCGGTCACGCCGCGGCGTGAAGCCCGCTCCGGGCCACGAGCACCGTAGATCCTGAAGGAAGGTCGCAAAGACTCGCGGCATTAGGCCTTAGAACATGTTGTAGACATGCCCCGAAGGCACCGCATGCTGCTCTTCTGCGTCGGGAAGCTCGGACCCCAATCTGCGCAGAGCTCGATACAGGCCGTATTCCCAGGGGTTCAGACTGCTCTTGAACACTGCGCTCCCACAGTCTCCCATCTCCCGGTAGATGGAGCGGTCGTCGGTGGACAGCTGGTTGTCGGTCCAGCGTCCTCTCAGCCGTCCCAGCAGATCTTGACCTGATCGGAGCCGTCGAGAGACGGCTTTGGGCGCCACAACGCTGTAATACAGACCGGACAAGAGCAACCCCCGGATCTTCTTCCCATGTCTTCGGGAAAGTTGGGATCTCCAGCGCCCGGCAAAACGCTGAGAGCGGAAGTGCAATCCCTCGAACCACTCAATCAAGCGGGAACTCATGTTTTCTAACCTCAGCCAACTGTTCTGGGGGCATGTGGGCTTTGAGTAACCAGAAGCCCTGCACATAGAGGGCATCCATTTCGGTACGTAGGAAGCATCGGACAGCATCCTGTGGGGTACAGACGATCGGTTCACCCCTCACATTGAACGAGGTGTTCACCAACACACTGCAGCCAGTCCGCTGTTTGAACGCAGTCAGCACGTCGTAAAAGGCGGGGTTGGTTTCGCTGTGAACTGTCTGGATCCGCGCCGAATAGTTCCAGTGCGTGACGGCCGGGATGTCGCTGCGGATTTGGCGGGCCGCCTTCAGCAGGTCATCGTCACGGGGGAGCTGGCCATCCCTTGGGATCTGGCGATCCTTTCGCACCTGAGCGACCATCAACATATACGGACTGGGAGTGTCGAGATCGAAGTAATCCTGAAGATCCTCTGCCAACACAGCGGGCGCAAACGGCCGAAAGGACTCTCGATATTTGATTTTCAGGTTCATTTTCGATTGCATGTCCTGACTGCGTGGATCGCCGAGTATCGAGCGTGCCCCCAGCGCGCGAGGTCCGAATTCCATGCGCCCCTGAAAGAACCCCACAATCTGTCCGTCGGCCAGGGCGCCGGCCACCGTGCTGGCTTCTTGGCCGTCGGCGAGTTTCTCGAATGGTAGCTCCGAGGCGGCCAGAACCGCTTCGACCTCAGCTTGGCTGAACGCCGGGCCCAGATAAGCACCCCGCATAGTGTCTGCCTTGGTCAGGTTCTCGCGAGGCAGGCGATGCAACCCATGCTGCACAGCAAGGGCCGCGCCCAAGGCCGATCCTGCGTCCCCCGCTGCGGGTTGGATCCAGATCTTCCGGAAAGGCCCCTCCCGGTGCAGGCGCCCATTGGCCACACAGTTGAGCGCGACTCCGCCCGCAAGACAGAGGTTGGGAAGCTGAGTCCGCTGATGGACATACCTCGCCATGCACAAAAGGGCGTCCTCTGTGAATGCCTGAATCGAAGCCGCGAGGTCCATCTCTCGCCTGGTGATGCGTGATTCTGGCTCACGCGGAGGGCCGTCAAACAGTCGGGAAAACTCGGCGTTGACCATGGACTGGCCGTGGAGAAAGTCGAAGTAGCGCATGTTGAGGCGGATTGATCCGTCTTCCTGCAGTTCGACCAAGTCGCTACGGATCTTCTTCAGGAAACGCGGAGTCCCATACGGGGCAAGGCCCATGAGCTTGTATTCGCCGAAGTTGACCTTGAATCCGCAGAAGAATGTGAATGCCGAATACAACAGACCCAGAGAGTCGGGGAATTGCTGCTCTTGAAACTGTGTGATCGTCCTTGCATCACCGATCCCATACGAGGCTGTCGCCCATTCACCCACGCCATCGACAGTTAGAATGGCGGCTCTTTCAAAGGGGGAGGGATAGAAGGCGGCAGCGGCATGGGACAGGTGGTGCGGGATGCAATAGATGGGCCCGGAGTACTCGAGAGAATCACGGATGATCTCTGGCAATTGTAGCTTGTCGACCGTCCAACGCTCCATGCTCGTCCTGAAGAAATCGGCACCCGAAGGTGCGATGCTGAGGTGCGTCTGGACAAGCCGATCAAAGGTCAGGTCTGAACGGTCGTAGAAAACGACCTCGCTCAATTGCTCCGGCTCCAGACGGCTCTCTTCGAGGCAGTACGTAATGGCGCTGATCGGAAAGGAGGCATCGCCCTTGCGTCGGGAGAATCGCTCCTCCTGGGCAGCCGCCACAACCACTCCATCGCGAACGATGGCCGCAGCAGAGTCGTGGTAGAAGGCAGACAGTCCCAAGGTCCAGCGAGTCATGCTTTAGTCCGTACTTTTTCGGGAGCCTGGCTTGGCCGGGTTTCCAGCAACTCCGGCCGGTAGTTGGTGATCGCAGCCTCGAGTACTCGGAACACCTTCTCATGGGCCAACGCGGTGTAGTGCGGATCAGCGGGAAAGCGCAGCCGGGATCGTTCCCGAACTGGTCCCTGTTTTAGAGCTGGGAGCACATCGACAAAAGAGACCCCCGATTGCGGCGCATCGAGCTCCCGGAATCGCGCTTGGTAGGTCGCTTCGGCCCGTCCGAGGTAGTGACTGTCGAGGGGAAGAGGCAACAGAAAAACCGGGGTCCCCTCGACCTGACGGAGAAAGTCCTCAATGATCGCACGCATGACGAGCCACTCTTGACTGTATGGATCGACGTAAGGGTCATTTCCGTCGGGCTCGGCCAGTTTCCACGTAGCCAGTTCGGTTCTGGTCGCTTTGGGTACAGGTTGTTGGTGCAGAAACAAACCGCTCTCTCGACGCTCGAACCAAGGCTTTGCTCGGTAGCGAATGGTCGACGTATCCATATTTGAATAGCAGGGCCGACAAGAGCTGACGTTGCGGTAGATGTTTTCTACTGTCAATCCCCAGACCCAAGCGTCCATCTGGTAGGCCCGCGCGATTTCCTGGAATATGAGCAGTTGCTGATCTGTGCCGCTACTGTTCAAACCAAAATTCAAGCTCGCCACCCCGGGATGTGCCTGGCTCAAGAGCGCGCTGAAGCGCTGGTGGTTGGAGACACCGTCGCCTGCAGTGTACGAATCGCCCAAAAAACCTATGCGTACTTTTCCGGAGGGCTTCTCGATGGGAAAATCACGGTCTGCGCGCAATCCCTGGGCATTACTGCGGAAGGTATGAAAGGAGCCTCCCAAGCCCAGACGCGCCGTAAGGTTCGGGACATGCCACCAACCGATCACCGGGTGGTGCCGGTGTACCTGCCTTCTCCAATAGGAGTGGACTCGCTTTCGTCCCATGGCTACTCCGGTGAATCTGCTTGCTGGGTCCTCAAGGCCGGAACCCGGTCCCGGGTTCCTCCAATTTCTTCCCTCGCTGGGCCCCTCCACGGTAGGCCTAGAGATGGCGTTTCGTCAAGGCTGCCGTGCAGGATTCGCCCCGTCTTCAGAGGCGTTGTTGGGGTCGTCAGGTGGACTCGATTCCGTTGAGCAGCAGAGGGCCGGGGAAGGCATGCAGAGTGCAGTTGGGAAGACGCTCGGAGAACCCGCCCGTCCCTCGCGCATGGCAAGGCAAGTCATTATTTTTCAATGGGTTGCGTTGATCTGTAGGGTCGCTTTTCGGCCCAGGCCGTCGGGTCGCTTGACTGAGCGAGCGCTGGGTGCATCGGCCCACAACGTCGCGCCCGATCTGCCCACCCATCCCTTAGCCTTCACTGCCACCTATCTTGTGTAGAGCGCAAGTTTTGCGCAGCGCGTGCCGACAAAACAGAGCGTGCTTGATCGTGATTCCAACGAAAGGAAAGGCCCGCAGGCATGCAGATCCATGACCTCCGTCCCGACCGCTCTGCCAAGAAGTTGTTTCTGTTGGTACGTCTCGAGGAAGTCGACCTCTGCGAGGTTCTCGAGTATTCCGTCCAGCAGGTCTTCCACGCGCCCCTCCCCATGCCGCCCCGGGCGCTACGTGAGCCTCAACCTGTGTTCTTCGCCTTCACCGGCGAAGACTGGCGCACCACCGGCTGCGGGCGCTTGGGTGAGACCCGCGAGGCTGCCCTGTGGGCGCTGTACGATGCGGTCTCTGGAGAGATCGAGCGCGCGGGCTCGCTGAGCCGTGAACCTCTGGAAGCGCAACGCAGCACGATCAACCTCGCCCCGCGCAACGATCCGGGCCAGGGCCTCGAAGACGCACTGCGCGACGCCGAAGACGGGACCCTGCGGAAATTCGCCCGCCGCGTGCAGCGTGGCAAATGGAGTCTGGCACTGGAGATCTGCACGACCGTGGCCGGCCAGCCCACGTCGGAAACTGTGGTCTGGGAGCCTCCCTGCAGGGCCGCCGCATCTGCCCAGCCCGCCGGCGAAGAACCGCTCGCTCCGCTGGCTGAAGCCGAGGTCTGGGATGGCGATGCGCAGAGCTCCGCGCTGCTTCCCTGCATCGCTCCACGCAGCCCGAGCTCGGGACCGCGCCTGTCGATGGCGGGCGGAGGCAGCGCCTCAGACGCTGAGTTGGAGATCCTGGTCGACCGGCGCGACCGCAAGACGGCGGTCGTCTGGGTCGACGGAATCGTCGACAATGACACCGCCTGTCGACTCGAGGACGTGCTCTGCGAGCTGCTGGAGAGCGGCGTGCTGCGGGTCGTGTTGGAAGTGCGGCACCTGCAATACCTCAATTCCAGTGGACTGGGGCTGCTGGTCACCTGCGGCGATGTCCTCCAGGAGCATGGTGGGCGACTGGTCCTGGTCGGTGCGAGCCCGCGCCTGCAAAGCGTGCTGGGAATCCTCGAGCAGGATGTGTTCTTCGATTCGGTTCCCGAGCTGGAGACTGCTCTGGGCGCCTGACGGGCCCCGTTTTTCCTGCCGCGTCTTTCTGCTACCCTGCCAGGGCCTGCAATTCCTGGAGAGCGCGATCGAGACTCCAACCCCGAAGGCGGCCAACCCCGGGAGCAGTCGCTGGTTGCTGGCCTCGGCAGGTGCGGCGCTGGTGCTGCTGTGGGGAGCCTCCTCGTGGTTGCCCGTGGACACTCCATTCTCCTCGGACACGGGTGTGCGCTTCCTGCAGGTGCGCGAGCTGCAAGCCCAGGCCGGCATCGAATTCGCCCTGCGCTACCACGGACGCGAGCTCGATCCTGGTTTGCGCTTCGTTCCCTGGTACTACGCTTTCTCCGACGTGGGGGGGCGCCTGCTCCTGCACATCCCCCCTTGGTTGCCCTTGGCAGGGGTCGCGCTGGAGGCCGTGCTCGGCAGAGGAGCGCTCTGGCTCGCGCCGATCCTCGGCAGTCTGCTGGCCGCCCTGGCCCTGGCCGCCTGGGGGGCCCGGGCTGGGCTGCGCAGGCCTACCCTGCTGTTCTGGTTTGCGCTGCTCGGCAGCCCTCTGCTGTTCTACAGCTTCGTGTTCTGGGATCACAGCTGGGCGGCGGCCTGGGCAGCGGTGGCTTGCGCGTTGCTGGCCAGCACGGGCAGCCGAGCCCGAGCGGGACAGGCGCTGTTGGCGGGCGCCGCGTTGGGCTGGGCAACCGCCCAGCGCCCCGAGTGCCTGCCCTTCGGCCTCGCTCTCGGTTTGGCGTGGACGAGCTTGCACTGGCGTTCCTTCCGGGTTCTCGGGCTGGTTGTGCTGGGGGCGAGCCTCTGCTTCGGCATGAGCTGCCTGATCAACTTCGGCATCTGCGGCCATCCCTTGGGGATGGGCGTAGCGCCGCACCTCGTGGGCTATGGGCAGCGGCGCGTGATCGCCGAGGTCGCCCCATCCTCCGCACCCGTTCCGACCCCTGCGAAGGTCAAGAACCGGGTGCGCGTGATCGGACAGCTGCTGTTCGGGGAGGAGAGTTTCGACCGCAGGCGGCTCTTCTGGCTGTTGATGCTGGCGGGTCTGAGCTGCCTGCTGTGTGCGCGTGGCCGGCTCCGTGCCGCATGCCTGGCGTTGGGCACGACGTTGTGTGTGGGAGCCTGGGGCTGGCTCGTGTACCGAGCGTGGGGCTCGGAGCCGGTAGGCCTGCTCAGCAGCGTTCCGCTGTTGCCCCTGGTGTTCTGGCCACTGCGCAAGGGCGTCGCGCCCGCTGCCTTGGAGGGGCGTCGCCTGGCCGGGCGATGTGTGCTGCTGTTTCTCGCTCTGATGCTCACTTTCTGGCCCGCGTTCGGAGGCTTTCAGTGGTCCAGCCGTTACCTGTTGCCGGCGACGCCCCTGTTGCTGTGGTTGGCCTGGCAGCAGCTCGATGTCTGGTGGAAGCCTGGGGGGCGGCTGCTTCGCGTCTGTGCGCCGCTGTTGCTGTGCTTGGGAGTCGTACTCCACACCGGTCTGGGTTTTCGCCATCTCCTCGTCCAGAAGCGCGAAGTTGCCGAGTACAAGCGCGTGATTGCGGGCTGGAGCGAGCGCGTTGTGATTACGGACAGGTTGTTCCTGCCCTCGTTCATGACCAGTCTGCAGGGCAAGGACTTCTTCTACTTCGATGACCCTGCGCAGCGGGAGCAGCTGCTGCAGATCCTGCAGACGGCCGGGGAAACGCAGGTCGTGGTGCTCGAAGAAGGCGCCAGCTTCCAGCCGGTGCATGTGCGCCTGCGCTGATCACTGGAGCAGCTGCTTGTAGACCTCAGCCGTCCTGGCGGCTACCTGGGACCAACTGAATTCCTCGCCGAGGACTCGGGAGGTCTCGGCCAGCGTGGCGCGGTGTTCGAGACCATAGCAGATGCTAGCGGCCAGGCTCTCCGGGTCGCCCGCTTGCGCCACCACGCGCGGTTCGCGCACCAGGTCAGGCAGGCCACCCACGCGCGTCACGATCAAGGGGCGCCCGAAGTCCAGGGCGACACTCGCCGCCCCACTGGATGACTCGAACTGCCTGTACGGACAAACAACCAGGTCGCAGGCGTCGAACAGCGCCGCCACCCGTTCGTTGCGGAGATACCCGAGCTCGAAACTGACCCGCGCAGACAGGCCGAGTTGGTCGATCAATGCGCGGTAGCTTGCGAAGTCCTGCCAGGGATTGCCCGCGATATGGAGTTTGAGACGCGGATCGGGCAGGCGCGCCAGGGCTCGAAGCAGGTCATCCAGACCCTTGTAGGGACGGATGTTGCCAAAAAACAGCAGCAGCGTGTCGCCGGCGTCCAGCTGCAACGCCTCGCGCACCCGCTGGTTCTCCGGCAGGAACTGCTTGAAGTCCAGCGTGCCATGGGGGATGACGAAGATGGGCTTGTGCGACGCGACCCGAGCAGCCAGGCTGCGGCGGTTCTCCTGGTTGTGCACGATGTAGGCGTCGGCCAGCGGGTAGGGCGAAGCGTGCAGGCTGCGGGTCAGCAGCGATTTCTCGTGCGGCGCGACATTGTGCACAGTCAACAGGATCTTGCGGCCGCGCAGGCGGGCTGTGCCCAGCACGCTAGCGAAGACGGGAGCCAGGAACCAGCTCCACCACTGCGCATGCAAGAGCGGCGTGTCGATCCGTAGGCCCGTTTTCAGCCAGGAGCCGGGGTCATACCACGCCAGCAGGTTGTGGATTTGCATCCCTGTCAGGGCGGGCTCTGGCTCGTCGGTCGTAGTGTCTCCGCGGTACAGAAACCGTGGATACAACGCACGGAAGCCGTACATCTCGAGCCTGCAGTGGTGGACCAGCTCGCGAACAAGACCGAGAGTGTACAGGCTGACGCCTTTGCTCGGGGGCAGTGTGCTGAGCATCGACACGCGCATGTTCCGGTCTCCAGGAGACGCTTGCGCGTCCGGCGGGCCGTTTCAGCCGGGTTGTTGATTTTCGAGCAGTGCTTGCAACTGGACGGCGATGCTGTCCCAGTCGTACCTCTCCCGCACATCCTGCAGCGCAGCAGCGGTGATGGCGCTGCAGTCGCTATCGAGCACCCGCAGCATCGCGTCCGCGAGACCCTGCTCGTCGCCGTAGTCTACCAGAAAGCCATTGCGCCCCGGATCGATCAACGTGCGCAGGCCGTCCACCCGGCTCGCGATCACTGGTGTGCCAGCCGCCATCGCCTCGATCACTGTGATGCCGAAGCCTTCGAAGCAGGAGGGCACGACAACGCAGTTGCAACGGTTGTACCATTCGTTGAGGCGTGCGTCGTCGAGGCGCCCCAGGAACTCGATGTGCGCGCTTGCTGAGGCCTCCCTCACCATCTGCTCCAGTGCGGGCCGATCACGCCCACTCCCGCCGATATAGACCCGCAGGCTGGGATCGCGTTGGCGAGCCCGCAGCGCGGCGCGCACCAGCACATCGCAGCCCTTGCGTCGGTCGATGCGCCCGATGTACAGAACGCTCCGGGGCAGTTTTTTCAGGCCGCTGATGGGAAAGAAAGCCTGTTGGTCGACGCCATTGGGAATCACACGGGTCCGCGACCGGTCCACGCCATAGCCTTCGACGACAGCTTTTCGGCTGTCTTCAGAGACACAGACCACCAGGTCCGCCAGGCGGTAGGTGCGCGCCTCCAAGGGCTCCAAGCAGCGTTTCCACGACTCTCCCGGCACCTTGCGCGACTGCTGCCAGTAGGTGTGGTGGCAGGTCGCAACGACGCGAGCAGCCGGACGGCGCAACAAGAAGAGCCCGCCCGGGCCGCAGTGCAGGTTGATGGTCCGGAGCCGATGCTTGGAGATCAGGTTGTTGAGCCGAAAGTGCAACCAGGCAGAGAAGGCGAGGTTGCTGCCTCGCTCATGGAGAGGCACGCGCAGGGGCACGAAGCCTGGTTGTGGCGTTCCGCCCGCTGCAAAGAAGGTCGTGGTCGCCGGGTCAAAGCGTTTGAAGAGTGCCTGGATGTGCCGTTCTTGACCACCCGCTACGGGCAGAAATCCGTTGCTGAAGATACCGACAGTCACCCTCGGGCACCTCCGTGCTTCTTGCGGAGTGCTCGTGCGTACACCGATTCCAAGCGCTGCATGTACAGCTCCTCGCTGAAATTTCTTGCCAGCTTCGCCCGCCCTCGGAGCCCCATTTCGCGAGCGCGTTTCGGATGGCGAGCGATTTGGATGATGGCGTCCGCCAGTGCAGTCGGGTCACCCATCGTGAATAACAGTCCTGTCTCACCATCGTCCACCAGACCGGCCAGGCCTCCAGCGTCGCTGGCGATCACGGGCGTGCCAGCCTGCATCGCTTCGTACCCTACCAGCGAGTTGCCACCTTCCATGCAGACACTGGGAATGACCACGGCGCTGGCCCTGCCATAGTGCTGCCGCAGGTCTTCGGGTTTCAAGAAGCCGAGAAACTGCACGCAGGAGGAGACTTCGAGTTTGCGCGCCAGCAGGCGCATCTGGTCGGACTCTGGCCCATCTCCTGCCACGACGAACTGGAGATCTGGAACATCGGGAAGTGCCCTCTTGATGGCGTGCAAAGCAACCGAGAGCCCCTTTTCCGGTGACAGCCGTCCGACGAACAGAAAGGCGCCAGGCTGACGATCACTGGCCTGGCCGGAAACGTGCGTCTCGCAGCGAGCCGGATGCGGTATGTAGCTGATCTGCTCGTCCGAGAGCGCGAAGTCGCGCTGCGTGGCCTCCAGTAGCTGGCGGGACGGGCAGACGAAGATGTCCGCGCTGCTCTGGATCAATTTCCGGTGTAGGCCGACCTTGAGCCATTTCAAAAAATGGAAGGCCCGGGGGGCAGGGCCTGTGTAGCTCGTCCCACAATCGTAGGTCCAGCAGCGTCGGTTGAACCCCTTGCTGCAGGGTTTGCCGTCTTCGAAAATTGCCCACGTCTTGGGACAATACAGGCCAAATGTATGAAGCGAGACGACGGTTGGTAGACCACGACGGCGTGCGGCCAGAAGTGGACTCGGAGAAACCACCCGTGTAGGTCCGTGGAAGTGGACGACATCGGGTTGCCAGCGATCGATTGCGGACAACGTGCGCAGATAGTGGCGCGCACTTACCCAGCGGCTGAATACAGACTGGAAGTCCTCGCCGCCCTCGCTGGTGAGCAGCTGAAAGCCGTGTCCCCGGTCAGCGAAAAGGCGTCGGGTGTGTACCAGTAGTCGTTCGAGGCCACCGAATGGCGTGCCGAGGTCGGTAATGTGAAGAACGTTCACGCGAGAGAGCGGGATACGGCCCAGGACAAATCCTCCCGAGTCGGTGGGGTCCAACAGAGTCGGGGCCACAGCTTCGGCTCGCGTTCAGAGTAGCAGTGCACTATCGACGCGTCGATGGAAAACAGCTCCTCTGCGGGGTTCGGTGGGCCCGCAGCTTCAGGCTGGCGCGGTTGTGAAGCTGCCAGTATAGATAGGACAACTGAAACGCCTCAGCTTCCCACAAGCGGAGATCCCCATGACCCAACCTGCAGTCGCCCTTGTGACTGGAATCACCGGTCAGGATGGTTCCTACCTGGCCGAGCAACTGCTCGACCAGGGCTACCACGTGCATGGCGTCATCCGGCGTGCATCGGTCTTCAACACCGACCGCATCGAGCACCTGTACCAGGATCCCCACGAACAGGATGTGCGGCTGCATTTGCACTACGGGGATCTCGCTGACGGCACGGTCCTGCGCCGGATCATCGAAACTGCGCGGCCAGACGTGGTCTACAACCTCGCCGCGCAGTCTCATGTGGGCGTGTCTTTCAAGACCCCCGAGTACACGGCAGAAGTGACGGGGCTGGGCGTTTTGCGCCTGCTCGAGGCATTGCGCGATCACAGCCACCGGACGGGTCGGAAAGTGCGTTTCTACCAGGCCTCGAGCTCGGAGATGTACGGCTCTGCACCGGCACCGCAAGGACCAGAGACTCCCTTCCACCCGCGCTCGCCGTATGCGTGTGCCAAGGTCTACGCCTACCATCAGGTCATCAACTACCGCGAAGCCTACGGCCTGTTTGCCTGCAACGGCATCTTGTTCAACCACGAATCCCCACGTCGTGGAGAGACGTTCGTGACGCGCAAGATCACCCGGGCTGTGGGCCGCATCAAGCTGGGACTGCAAAAGAAGCTCTACCTGGGCAACCTCGACGCGCGGCGCGATTGGGGTCATGCGCGCGACTATGTCGAAGCGATGGTGCTGATCATGCAGGGCGACGAACCGGGCGACTTCGTGGTGGCAAGCGGAGAGTCCCACTCGGTGCGCGAGTTTGCCGCGAGCGCTTTTGCGGAGGTCGGGCTCGATTATCAGGACTTCGTCGAGGTCGACCCGCGCTATTTCCGGCCTTCCGAAGTGGAACATCTCCATGGTGATGCTACGCAGATGCGCGAGAAATTCGGCTGGCGGCCGCGCACGAGCTTCGCCGAGCTGGTCGCCGAGATGGTGCGCAGCGACCTCAAGCTGGCGGAGCGAGAGCTTGTCCTGCAGAAGGCTGGTCACGACATCCGCACGCGTGGGACCTCGCTGTGAAACCCGACAGCCGCATCTACCTCGCGGGCCATCGCGGGCTCGTGGGAGGAGCGATCTTGCGCGTGCTGCGCGCACGTGGGCAGCAGAATCTGATCCTGCGAAGCAGCCGCGAGCTCGACTTGCGCGACCAGGCGGCCACTTTTGCTTTCTTCGAGGCGCAGCAACCCGAAGTCGTCATCCTTGCGGCGGCGCGGGTCGGGGGCATTGGCGCCAACTCAAACCTGCCGGGAGAGTTCATCTACGAGAACCTGGCGATCGCGAGCAACGTCATAGAGGCGGCGCGGCGCACTGGGGTGGGCAAGCTGCTCAATCTTGGCAGCACGTGCATCTACCCGCGCATGGCGCCGCAGCCGATCCGCGAAGATGCCTTGCTGAGCGGGCCGTTGGAGCCGACCAACCGTCCCTACGCACTCGCCAAGATCGCGGCGATCGAGATGTGCGACGCCTACCGGCGCCAGTACGGTTGTGATTTCATCAGCGCGATGCCGACCAATCTCTATGGTCCTGGGGACAACTTCGACCTGGAGACCTGCCACGTACTGCCCGCACTGTTGCGCAAGTTCCAGGAGGCCCAAGACTCCGGGGCTGCTGAGGTGATGCTCTGGGGCACGGGGACCCCGCTCAGGGAGTTCCTGTATATCGACGACCTCGCAGAAGCCTGCTTGTTTCTTTTGGAGCGCTATTCCGAGCCGGGACCGATCAACGTGGGCAGTGGTGAGGAGGTGTCGATCCTGCAGCTCGCGCGCATGATCGCGCAGGTTGTCGGATTCCAAGGCAGTCTGGTCTGGGACAAGAGCCGGTCCGACGGCACGCCGCGCAAGATCTGCGATAGCCAACGCCTGTACGCACTGGGATTCAAGCCGCAGGTGCGTCTGCACGACGGACTGCGACGGACGCATGCCTGGTTCTTGGAGCACCGCAGCGAGGCCCGAGGGGTGCGGACGGGAGCTTGACTCAAGGGCCGGCAAAGACCGTGGTGTCTTTCGCCCAGGCGGCGCACTGAGGATTCCCGTACACTTCGCGCAAGCCGAGGCTTTCCAAGGCATGGCCCAGCTGCGCGGGCAGAGACACATGCGGAATGCCCTGGCTGAGCACACGTGCCTGCAACTCCGGGGTCAACTGTTGCAGAATCGGCGGCTTGCTCGCCCACAGCACAAGGTCCAACGAGGCGGCTGTAGGCGGCCGCTGACAGAATTCCTGCACAGACATGGTGCGGAAACGGTGTTGGAGATGCCTCCCTGCGAAGGGGAAGGTCGTGAACCGGTCGCCATCTCCCGTCAGATAGACGATCTCGGTCGGGGCCGCGTCGTACAGCAGTTGCGGCAGCTCGCCCCACTTGCGCAGCCAGTTGCACTGTCGGTTGGCGTCATAGATCAGCGGCGCCGCCAGCAGCCCTACCAACAGCGCCCCAATCCAGATCAGCCAGGTCCGCCGCTGCTGCGCGCGGATGCGCTGACACCAGAAAACCAGGCCCCCAAGCAAGAGCAACAGGATGGGGAACACGGGCTGCAGCTCAGCGAAAGAGGCCGCAGGCCTGTGTTGACGGAAAAGCAGAATCTCCACCCGGCTCGCCCAACTGATGACCAGCAGCACACTCGGAGCCAGCGCGGCCCAACGCCCCCGGAAGCGTAACAGCCACCGGTTGAGCAGGTGCACCAGAAAGACCTCGCTGACGATCAACAGGCCGACTGCGTAGCGGAGGCTGTTGATGTTGTCGCGGAAGATATAGAGCGCGCCATCGTCCTTCGCCGCTGAGTAATAGGTGCGCACAAACAACAGCCAGCCCGCGAGCACCCAGAGGCCGAGAATAAAGCCGGGCAACTTGCGTTGTCGACCCAGGCGAAGGACGCCTCGCAGGCTCGTCCAAGCCCCGATCAGCAGACTGGCCGCGAGGGTGATCGGAAACAACATGCCCAGAGGAGAGTACAGCCAGAGCTGCACCCCCTTGATCTTGAGGCTGGAGGGAAAGAAGAACAGCCGCCAGATGTCCGGGTTGGCGATGTGGTACAGCACGGTGGTTTTGTGCAGATCCAGCTCGCCTGGCAGGCTGATACCCAGCAGTTGGATGCGCACCGGGTACATCGGGTTCCCGAACAGGATCAGGTTCTTCAGGTAGTAGTGGCCGGCGTACACGAACAACAGCACGGCCGCGATTCCGCACCAGGCGAGCACCCGCTTTCGGTTCTGCCAGAGCTGCTCGTAGAACATCAGCCCGGCCAGCCCTGCCAGCATGATCGTCAGCACCGGTCCGTTGTACCGGGACCAGGTCAGCCCTGCGGCGAGGATCAGCAACACAGCGCGCAAGCGACTCCAGCCCTTGCGCAGAGCCAGGGCCAGCATCGCCAGCGCTACCACCTGCCCCGCGGCCGAAGGCAGGTCGACCTTCAGCGAGCTGATGCCGCTGGGCCGGGTCCACAGATGGGTGATCGCCAGGCCATTGGCTGTCAGCAGCAATGACAGCCTGTGAGACAGCCCCAGACTCTGCGCGAGCAGCCAGATTCCCAGCCCGCAGGCGATGACGACCTTGAGGGCAATCCACCAGTTGAACAGGCTGGACTGGAGCAGCACCATGCCGGGCAAGAAGGTCGTATGCCAGCTGGCACAATAGTGGTTGGGGACGGTGTAGGGGGTCTGTTCATTCGCGATCCAGCGCAGCATCGCGTTCATGTCGCCGAGTGTGTCCCACTCGTCGGTGGGCATGATTCCGCGGCTCAGGACGATGGCGGCGAAGCCCAGGGCGACGGCCAACAAGACGATGTTGCCCAGGTTGAGGGGCAGCCGGGGCAGGCGCAGGGTCGCGTGCACGGTCCGCGCGTCGTCCAGCAGCCGCCGCGGCGCGCGCAGGTGGAGCAGGGCGAGTGTGGCGCCGGCGGCGAACAGGTAGCCGCTGGACGAGTTGAAACGAAGCAGCCCGAAGGCCGATCCAAACACGGACTGGAGCGCGAGGTCGATCAACAGCCAGGCCAGAACGCGTTCGGCGGTGGGGCGGGAGGAAGCTTCCTGGGCCGGAGACAGCCAGCGGGTCAGGGCGACCGCGGCAAGCAGGATCATGCTCTCCCAGACGACAAAGGCGGTCATCGCGGGCAGGTCTGCGCCGAGCCCTTGAAGAGCTGCCGACCACGACACAGCCTGCACGTCGGTCCCCCTCTGGGCGGTGCCCAGCGTTTCCCACAGTTGGATGCAGTGGTGGACAGCGTGACAGAACCAGTCCTGTACTGCAACAACACGGGCCCGAGCAGAAATCGCGCCAGCAGCATCCCGTGCGCGCATGCTTTGTTGTAAGCTTGGGCCAGGAGACCCCAATGGAAGCCGATTCCAGCTGGCCGCGCTTGTTCTGGGAAAAGACCCTGGGGCCGGAGTGGCGGAAGCTGCCGCCTGGGCGCACCTACAAGCAGGGAATGACCCAGCCCCTCAAGCCTTCGGAGGTCCAGGCCGGCGCCGCGGCTGTCGAGCGCTTCTCGACCTTGTCCGAGATCGGTCAGGGCGGCATGGGCATCATCTACCGAGCCCGGCAGAATTGTCTCGACCGCGAGGTGGCTCTCAAGCAGGTGCGCGCGGACGTCTCGGAGAATGAGCGGGACCACCACCTGCTCGGTCAGGAGTTCATCACCGAGGCTCTGGTCAACGGCTGCCTCCAACACCCCAACATCGTGCCCGTCTACGACCTGGGCAACACCGCCCGCGGTGAGCTCTATATGGCGATGAAGCTGGTCGGGGGCCAGTCGTGGGAAGAGCTGCTGGTCGAGGACAGCCACGACCTGGATTTTCATGTCGAGACCCTGGTGCAGGTCTGCAACGCGGTCGCCTACGCCCACAGCCTGGGTCTGGTGCACAACGACCTCAAACCCTCCAACGTGATGATCGGTGCCTTCGGCGAGGTGCTGGTGATGGACTGGGGCCTGGCGGTCGAGATCTGCCACGACCCGGCCGGCGCACGCATCCGCCACAAAACCTGCATCTGCGAATTCTGCGGGACTCCCGCCTATGCTCCGCCAGAACTGGCGCGCGGCTTGGGCATGCGGGTCGGAGTGTGGACGGACGTCTATCTGCTTGGGGGCATTCTCTTCCGTATCGTGACCGGCACGCCCCCTCACGGAGGGCAGGATCTTGAGGAGGTCATCGAGGCGGCCGCCCAAGGGAAGATCCTGCCGCTGAGCAGGCAGCTGCCCAGCGAGCTGCGCAGCATCATCCTGCGAGCGCTGGCGGCCGCTCCGGAAGAGCGCCACGCCAGCGTCTGGGAGTTGCAGGACGAGCTGCGGAGCTTCCTCAAACACCGAGAGAGCGTCATCATCAGCGAGGCCGCGCAGGAGAAGCTCGAGGGCTGCCAGTTTGAGTCACGCCGCATCGCTGGACTGTCCGAGCCTGAGCGCAATCGGCTCTACGAGAAATTCGCCCAGGCGGTCGCCGGCTTCAACCAGGCGCGGCGGTTGTGGGCCCACAATCCGCGGGCGCTCGAGGGCGAGCGGCGGGCACGGCTGGAGTATGCCGAAGCGGCGCTGCAGCAGGGGGATCTGGGCCTCGCTGAGGCGCAGGGCTCGAAACTCGAGGCGCTGGAGCTCGGCCAGGATAGCGGGACGTACGCGCTGAAGGCGGCAGGCACCCGCGTCTCCGATCCCAAGCTCAAGGTGCGGCATGCGGCTCCACTACGGGCCAAGATCCGTGCAGCGCGTCGCCTCCAGGAGTCGGAAAGACGCGCCCGTCGGCGGCTGCGGGTGCAGTTGGGTGCGACTCTGGGCCTGGTCTTTTTCGGCCTGGTGCTCGGGATCATGGTGCTGCAGAGCAAGAACCTCGAGATCGCCGACAAGGCAACCGCGCTCGACGAGCAGCGTGCATTCGCCGAACAGCGCGGTGAGATCGCTCAGGATGCTCTGGATGAGCTGGCATTCAAGGTCAATGAACGATTGCTGGACGAGCTGGGCAGCCAACGCGCCAACGAGGTGGCGCGCGAGATCCTCTACGCCGCGCTGGAGGGCTGGCGCAAGCTGCAAGAGACGAACAGCGCGCAGGGGGTGCTCTCGCGCAACACGGCCCGCGCCCGGATTCGGCTTGGAGAGTTGAAGCGCGATCTCGATGGCGACCTCGAGGGGGCGTTGGAAGAGTTCCGCACCGCGCTCGAGATCCTCGACGCTCTGCGTGCCGAGGGCACCGACCCGCTTGCCGAGCAGGGCTTTGCTGACTGCCTCGTGCAACTCGGCAACGTGCATCGCCTGCGAGGCGAGCTCGAGCTCGCGGCCGAGCAGTACGAGCGCAGCCACCAGCTCTTCGAGCAGCTACGTGCGGCCGGAAACAGCTCTTCCAGCCAGCGCTGGGAGTCGTCGCGGGCCATGGAGGGCATGGCCGAGATTGCTCGCGCGCGGGGTGAGATCGAGGCGGCCGAAGAGTACTTCCGCGCCAGCCTTGCGCTCAAGAGTGCCGTGCTCGAACCGGGCGACCCGGTCCGTTTGCGTGAGTTCTCGAGCTCGCTCAAGAAGCATGGGGAGGTGCTGGAGCAGTCCGGACAGTTGCAGAAAGCACGCGACGCTTACGGTGAGGCCCTCGAGCTCGATCGGGCCCTGTATCAGGCCGACTCGAGCAGTGTGCGGGCCTGCGCAGACCTCTCTGTGGCCCTCGAGCGCTTCGGTACTGCCGAACTGAAACAGGGCAGCTCGCTTCAGGCGCACAGCGCTTTCAGCGAGGCTCTGGCGCTGGCCAGACGATTGGTGGCGCGCGATCCGGTGAGCGCACAGGCGCGGGAGAGGCTGAGCACCTGCCTGCGGCACTACGGCGAGACGTTGCGAGCACAGGGAAGTCTGAGCGAGGCTCGGGACGCGCTGTACGAGGCCCTGGACCTGATGCGCGAGCTTGTGAGGCTCGACTCCAGTCATGCGCAAAGCAAGTCCGAGCTGGCAGAGCTGCTCGGAGAGTTGGGTGAGATTCTGGTCCTGGTGGGCGAGCCTCTGCGAGCCCGGGCCCTGTTCATCGAATCGCTGCAGTTGCATCGGGAGCTGCTGCGTCTC
The DNA here is from genome assembly GCA_029260765.1 of Planctomycetota bacterium. Lineage (GTDB taxonomy): Bacteria > Planctomycetota > J058 > JAJDCP01 > JAJDCP01 > JAJDCP01. The sequence continues at coordinate 95,510 of JAJDCP010000185.1, read as the reverse complement.
GATCCACAGAACTCCGAGGTGCGTGGGGACCTGGTTCGCAGCCTGAAAAAGGTGGGCGACATCCTCTCCGAGCAGGGGGACCGGTTGGCTGCGAGGCAGCATTTCGAAGAGGGCCTCGAGATCCAGCGTGCCTTGCTGGCGAAGGATCCGGACAGCATCTTCCTACAACGCAACCTGGTGTTGATGTTGGAGAAGCTCGGCGACTTCGCCTTGAGCGAGGGAGATCTGGAAGCGGCGGGCCGCAGCCATCGTGAAGGCCTGGAGCTGCAGCGTGCCATCGTGGCGGCCGACCCGACCAACGCCGTGTCGCGCCGCAACCTCTTCGTCGCCCTGCTCAAGCTCGGTCGGGTCCTCTCCGCCGAGGGAGCGCCACTCAGGGCGCGCGAAGTCTATAAAGAGGGGCTCGACATTCTCAGGCTGCTCGCCTTCAAGGACCCCGCTGACGTGCGCTTGCGGCGTGATCTCAACGTCGGCCTGGTCCACTATGGGGGCATTCTCGAGCAGCTCGGAGAGCGCGACGAGGCGCGCCGCATCTTTGCAGAACAGGCGGACAATGCGCGGGCGTTGTTGCAGCTCGATCCCAGCAGTCTGCAAGCCCGTCGCGATCTGTCCGCGACGCTCGGACGTCTGGGTGCATTGGAGCTGGATGCGGGCAAGGGTGACGCGGCGGCGGCGCTGCTCGCCGAGAGCGTCGCTCTGGCGCGTGAGCTGGAGCCAGCCCATCCCATCGACCAGCGTGCACTGGCGACGCAGCTGTACAACCTCTCCTTGGCTGAGAATCTGCGCGGTCGTTTAGAGGCCGCCGAAGGTCATGTCGAGGCAGCGCTCGAGGTGCTGAGGGACCTGGCCGAGACCGCACCGTGGCTGGCGCAAGACATCGACAGCTTCGTGTTTCTCCATCACCGCCTGCTGCTGCGCCAGTTTCTGGCGGGGGATCGTCAGCCTTCGTCTCCCACGGATTTCGCCATTCTTGGCTTCGACGCCCTGCACAAGGGTGAGCACCTGGAGGCGCTGGGTTGGTATGAGCAGGCCTTTGCTGGAGGCGTGCCGGATGCGTTGCGGGACCATCTGCTCTTTGCGGCCCAGGCCGGCGCGCATCTCTCCGGTCAGCCCGAGCCTGAAGGACCCCGCTATGCATTGCTGGCGCTGGGGTGGCTCGAGCGCTGGCTCGTCAACTTGCAGGCAAGTGTCACCGCTCTCTTGAGTGCTCCGCCGGATGAGGCGCGCGACTTCCGGCTCGAGGCCTTGCGGAGCACCTGGCGCTATGTACGCGACGAGGATCCGGCTTTCGTCGAGCTGCGCAGGGAGTTGAGCTTCCAGAGGTTGTTTGTTGATGGGGTGGAGTAGGTAGCCCCACCCTCAATCGAACAGGTCAAAGCTCGACCAGAAGATCGCGGCCGCGATCAGCTGAAAGGGAAACGTGGCGATGTCGAAGGGCACTGTCAACATGGACGGCAAGACGCGCCAGGCGATCCCCCCGATGGCCGCCCGCTCGACCTCGCGCGAAGGGACCTCAAGCACCAAGGTGGCGCCGCGAACTTTCAACACGACGTCGAATCCCTGTTCATGGAGTCCGAGCTCGATGCCGTTGTCGAGCCGCACACTGCGGCCCAGCTCCCAGGGCCCTGCGCTGTCGGTGAAATAGCCCGGATGGTCTGCGGCGATGAGGAAGCAACCCTGCCCGTACCGCAACGGTACCGCCAGACACTGTGCCCCCTCCGGACCATAGGCCAGTCGCAGGTACAAGCACTCGGCCTCGTCGAGCTGTCCGAGGCGTGCGCCCAGCAGTGCCGTGGGGTCTTCATGGCGGCTCTCGGGCAGAGTCCACGACTGCTCTGTTGCGCGCAGCTCGAGGTGTCGACCGTCTGCGCGCAGATGCAGCGCTGTGCCTGCCAGCTCGAGACCCTGACCAGGCACGAGCGCCTTTGGAGGGGCGGTTCCTTCGGGGGCCTGCTCGAGAATCTGCTGGGCATCTCCGCCAGGCAGGGCGCTGACGATGCGCTGCGCACCGTCGCGGTATTCGACCCACAGCACCAAAGCCGAGGGCCCCAGGCCTGGGTGGAGCGCGACCTTTGTATAGGCCTCTCCCGGCACCTCCACCTGATTCGGTTCGTAGCCGTCCCAGAGCAGCATCGTCGCACAGCCGGTCTGCAGCAGGCAGGCGCACAACGAAGTCCACAGCAGCAACCCGCGCATGATCATCCCTCCTGGGGTCGTCCGGCAACGCTTGTGTTTCTTATGCATACGAGGTTAGCAGATTACGCCCCGACGCCGGAGGTTTGGCCCCGGAAAGCCGAGAATCACGGTTGCGTTGGACCTGGATTTGCTAAAATACCGCTCTGAAACCTCTCGTCAGGCGTCCGGCGGTCCGTTCCAGGCGTCCATTCGACAAGAGATGCACAGAGCTGTTCATTCGTGGACAGCGTGCCAAGGAGCTCGCCGTGACCAAGCTGACCAAAGATGAGGCCCCCGCGCGCCGCCTGCTCGCCATGGTGCAGGAGCTGCTCAGTGAGCTCTCGGTGGAAGCCGTCGCCAGTATGGACTGTGACTTTGAGCGCTCGCTCGGACTCGGCAGTCTCGAGAAGGCCGAGCTGATGACCCGAGTCGAGACGGGCTTCGAGGTCGCGCTGCCAGACAGCGTGTTGATCGATGCGTGCACTCCCAGGCAGCTGCTGCGTGCGCTGGCGGCAGCCGCACCTGCGGGGAGTCAGCGCTTTGACGCCGAGCTCGACGGCCAGGTTCTCGCCCGCACGGAATCGGTCTGGCGTGTGCCCGGCGATGATGAGGTGCGTACGTTGGTCGATATCTTGCGCTACCGCGCGGAGAACGATCCCGACGCACCGCAAGTCCATCTGCTCGACGATGACGGCAAGCCGCACACTTTGAGCTACAAGCAGGTCTGGGACAAGGGTCTGCGAGCAGCGGGCGGCTTGGCGACACGGGGCCTCGAGAGGGGAGAGAGGGTCGCCCTGATCCTGCCGACGGGTGAAGATTTCCTGGTCGCCTTCGTCGGAATTCTGGCCGCCGGCGGCGTGCCCGTCCCCATCTATCCTCCGCTACGTATGGATCAGCTCGGACCCTACCTCGAGCGGCACAGCCGCATTCTGAGCAACGCGGGGACGCGTTTCGTGTTGACCGACAAGCAGCTGCTTACGGTGGGGAACCTGCTCAGAGATCGTGTCAGCTGCTTGCGTCAGGCTTGCACCGTCGCTTCGCTGGACACTGGAGTCGGCTTTGGCGCCGCCCATGTCGGGGCGGATGACCTCGGCCTGATCCAGTACACCTCCGGAAGTACGGGAGACCCCAAGGGTGTCGCCCTGCGGCACCGCAACCTGATTGCCAACATGCGGGCCAATGGACGGGGTTCCAAGCTGAACGAGCAGGATGTCTGTGTCTCCTGGTTGCCGCTGTATCACGACATGGGGCTGATCGGCTCGTGGCTGTCCGCGGTTCTCTACCGAGTGCCGCTGGTGCTGTTGTCGCCGCTGCAGTTCTTGAGCCGTCCTGAGCGCTGGCTGTGGGCCTTTCATCGCTTCAAGGGCAGCGTCTCGCCTGCGCCCAACTTCGGCTATGAGCTGTGTGTGCGCAAGATCCCCGAGGCAGCGCTCGAAGGGCTCGACCTGTCGACCTGGCGCGTGGCGATGAACGGCTCGGAGCCGGTGCGCCCCGAGACCATCGACCGCTTCTGCAAGCGTTTCGGTCCCCATGGCTTCCGCCGCGCTGCGATGATGCCGGTCTACGGTATGGCCGAGACCACGGTGGGCTTGGCGTTCCCTCCACCGGATCGTGAACCCAGGATCGATGTCATCGAGCGCGACCGCTTCATCACCGGGCAGCGTGCGGTGCCTCTGGCCGCGGGCTCCGATCTGCCGAGCCTGGCCTGCGTGTCGGTGGGGAAGGCCTTGGAAGGACATCAGCTCAAGCTGGTCGAGACGGAGAACCCCGGCGGACCAGAAGTGGGCGAGCGCTGCGAAGGCCGCATCCTGTTCCGTGGGCCTTCTTCAATGCGGGGCTATTTCAACCGCGAAGAAGCCACCCAGGCGGTGCGCTTCGGAGACTGGACCGACACGGGCGATCTGGGCTATCTGGCCGATGGCGAGCTGTACATCACCGGGCGTGTCAAAGACCTGGTCATCAAAGGCGGCCGCAACTACCACCCGCAGGACATCGAGCAAGCGGCGTGGACGGTCGATGGGGTTCGGAAGGGCTGTGTAGTCGCATTCGCAGCCCCTTCGGACTTGTCAGGGGAAGCGATCGTGGTGGTCTCCGAGACCCGCGCAGCCGCCGACCGGCACGAGGACATCCGCCGGGCCGTCAGCGTGGCGGTGCAGGAGGCGATCGGCACGCCAGCCGACAAGGTCGTGCTGGTACCTCCGGGCACCATTCCCAAGACCTCCAGTGGGAAGCTGCGCCGCCGCGAGACGCGTCAGATGTTCCTGGCGGGCACGTTGGGAAGGCGCCGCAAGCCCTGGCTCGAGCTGAGCGGGATCGCGCTGCGCGCAGTGTTTGCGCGTGCCTGGGACGGCTTGCGGGCCCTCGGCAGCCTGCTCTACGGGCTGTACGCGACCAGCGTCAGTTTCTGTGTGATGGTCGCGATGCTGCTGGTGATCATGATCTTCTGCCACAGCGAGCGCTCAGCCTGGTGGGTTGCGCGGCTCGGCTCCCGGCTTGTGTTCCTGCTGTCGGGCATTCCCGTGCGACGCACCGGGGTTGAGCTCCCTGCGGGCCAGGCCTTGATCGTCAGCAATCACGGCACGTATCTCGACCCGTTGTTCCTGATCATGACCCTCGAGCGGCCCGTGATCTACACCCCCAAGGCCGAAGCCTTCGGCTGGCTGCTGTTCGGTACCGCCTTCCGCCGCCTGGGCTGTGTCCCGATCGAGCGCGCGGCGGGGCGCAGCTCACTGGCCAGCTATAGCAAGGCGGCCGAGCAACTCGACAAGGGCAAGCTGGTGCATATCTTCCCTGAGGGCACCTTCACCGAGGCCACCGGAGTGCGCCCATTCCGGCTCGGTGCCTTCCGTCTGGCGGCGGAGAAAGGCCTGCCGGTCGTTCCGATCGCGCTGCGCGGTGCACGTCAAGTCTACCGCGCCGATTGGTCGCGCATGCGTTGGGGGCGGGTCGAGGTCGAAGTGCTGCCGAGCTTACCGGCTCTAGAGAATCCCAGCCTGCGGGATGTCGCCCGCCAGCGCGACACAGCTCGGAAGCTGCTGGCCGAGGCGAGCCATGAGCCCCTGCTCGAAATCACCAGCGCCGCCCTGCCGCCCGATTCAACGGGACACGCGGCCGCCGAGCAGGCTTGAGGCTTTGCGGGCAGGCCGCCATTGCGCGTCGCCGGGCCAACTCAGCAGAGGAAGCACCATGGAGAGCCTGCGCGCGGCCATCGAAAGATTCGATCCCCGTGTTCCGATCGAGCGAGCCTGGACGCCCCCGTCTGTTTGGTATGTCGATCCGCGCATGGCGGACGTCGAGCGCCAGGCTGTGTTCCAGCGCAGCTGGCAGCCGGTCGCGCGGGTAGCCCAGCTGCAGGAGGTTGGTTCCTACCGCAGCGGTTGCCTGGCCGGCGAGCCCTGGTTGGTGATCCGGGGGGAGGACGGCGTGCTGCGCGCCTTCCACAACGTCTGCCTGCACAAAGGCCGCGAGCTCCTGACGGGCGCAGGGACGGCCCGGGAGCTGGTCTGTGGCTACCATGCCTGGCGTTACGCCAGCGATGGCAGGCTACGCAGCGCACCGGGCATCGCGGGCATCGAGGACTTCGACCGCCGGGCGCTGTCGCTGGCCCCCATGCGGCTGGAGTGCTGGGGTCCCTGGGTTTTCATCTGCGGCGATCCCGAGGCCGAGGGTCTGGCCGGGTCGATTCCTGAGCTCGATGCGGCGCTCCAGGCCAGCGGCTGGCACACTTTGCGCTTCGTGGCCCGCAAGAGCTGGGAGGTGGCCTGCAACTGGAAGGTGGTGGTCGACAACTACCTCGACGGCGGCTACCACGTGCCGCATATGCATCCCAGCCTGGCCGCACAGATCGACATGCGCAGCTACCGAACCGAGTGCTATTCCCGTAGCTCGATCCAGACAGCCCAGGGCCGCAAAGATGCGGGCGACGGGCTCGACTTCGATCCGGAGGAGCGGGTCGGCGCCGGCGCGATCTATGGTTGGATCTACCCGAATTTCATGGTCAACCGCTACGGGCGGTGCCTCGATGCGAACCATGTGATCCCCCTGGACCACCAACGTTGTCGGGTGGAGTATGAGTTCTACTTCGAGCCCGGTGCGGCGGACGAGGGCTTTGCCGCAGCCAGCATCGAGCAGGCCGACGTGACCCAGCGCGAAGATATCGAGATCTGCGAGTCCGTCCAGCGGGGCCTGGGGTCCTCAGCCTATGACCGTGGCCGGTACGCACCGCGGGTCGAACAGGGCGAGCATCACTTCCATCGGCTGCTGGCGCAGGCCTTGCGAGCGCTGGACTCTAGTGTCCCGCCGTCTCCTTCTTGAGCCAGGCGGACAACCGCTGGGCAAACACCGCAGCCGACGCGAGACGGCGAGCGATGGGCTTGGTCAATGCGGCCAGGCACAACTGTTCCAACTCTGCTGGAACCCCGCCGCGCACCTGGCTGGGCGGTACTGGAGCCTCGGCCAACACCGACTGCACGATCTGTGCGATCTCCGGGCGTGCATGCGGCAACTCGCCCGTCAGTGCCTGGTAGAGCAGGTTGCCAAGCGAGAACACGTCGGTGTGGGGGCCGAGCTGATCCTGGCGGCCCAGGATCTGCTCGGGAGCCATGTAGACCGGAGTGCCCACCGTTGTGCCCGGCTGGGTGATGCGGATGTCCAGAGCGGTGTGCTTGGCAAAGCCGAAATCGACCAGGTAGGGCCTGTCTTGCTGGTCGAGCAGGATGTTGGCAGGCTTGACGTCACGGTGGATGTAGCCACGCTCGTGCAGGTAGTGCAGTGCTTGGGCGATGCGTATGAGCACGCGCACCCTGCCCGGCAACAACTCGGTCAACAGCGCACCATTGGTGCGCAGGCTGTGCTCGAAGTCGTGGCCTTCGATGAAGCGCATGCTGTAGTAGGGCCGCCCCTGCAGAGTGTCGACTTCATAGATCGGCACGATGTGCGGATGTTCGAGCTGCGAGACGGCCTTGACCTCGCGGATGAAACGCCGGCGTTCTTTGTCCTCGGCCAGGCGTTGCAGGATCTTCATCGCGACCAGCTTGTTGTGCGGCTCCCAGAGAGCCTTGTAGACAACGCCTGAGCTTCCTCGGCCCAGCTCTTTGAGAATCTTGTACGGGCCCAATTGCCCTTCGGCAAGCATGCGTGCCGACGACTTCAGGAAGCGGGCGGAGGTCACTCGCTGGCTGGGAGTCCGCAGATCATGGGTGCCCGATTCGAGCAGGGCGAAGGCCGTTTCCAGGTCAGCGGGCGGCTCCGTCCCGGGAGGCGTCTGGCGGGCAGGGGGCGGCGCCTCGGCCGGAGGAGCGGGGGCGCTGGTCGGTTCTTGGGGTTCCTTGCGCAGCAGCACCAGCCCGAGCAGGGGAAGCAGACCCCCCAGCGCCCAGCGGGTGTCATGCCACACCCAGCTCAGCACCAGACACGTGGCCAGGCCGCCCGTCAGCAGCAGGCCTACGATGTTGCGCCATCTCCAGGGACTCTCGGCTGCCTTCGCCATCCCGCCGTCGATCTTCCGCAAGTTCCCCGGCAGTATAACGCTGAGGCGGCTCGAGCACACCTGTTCGGATCACCCCCGCGTAGCAAGAGGTGCGGCGCTCACCGATTCCACAGGGCTTCGATCACGGCCCGAAGCCGATGCCCGGCTTCGACGTCGACTCCTTCATACCAGGCAGCTGCCAACAGCGGAACCACGTCCAGCCCACAGGCGAACAGGGCCTGCTGGGCGGCGTCGCGCATCTCGTGTTCGGGATCGCTCAGCTGCTCGATCAGCTCCGGAACGCGGGCGGCGCTCCGGTCATCGAGCGGACCTGCGAGGCGTCCCAGGATCTGCAGGCGGAGCTCGAGATCGAGCTCAGCGTACACGAACTCGAAATGCAGGCTGTCCGCTTCCACTGCCAGCAGGCCGATCTCTGCCAGAGCTCGATCGCCGATCCGGGCGAAAAAGTGCGTGGTCTGCGTTTCCAGGCTCAGTCCCCTTTCGCTCACTTCCCAGGGCAGGTAGGCAAAACTTCCCAACGGTAGCAGCTGGTCGAGTGCGCCTCCGCGGGTCAAGTAGCCGTGCACCGACATCTCGTCGAGATCCCAGAGCCGGAGGTCGCCGTAGCCCTCGTCGAAGCTCAGCCGCACGCCGTCTGCGAAGCGGAATCCCTGCTGGCTGCCCAGGCGGAAGCTGCCATAGCGGAAGGCAGCCGTCGGTCCGGTCAGGGTGATCGGCGTCGGCAGCGACTCTCCCTGCGGCCCGATGCTCGCAACTGCCAGGCGCATCAGCGCGTCGCTGGTCGGCAGCACGCAGGTTGGGGCTTCGCAGCGCAGCAACAGCTCAGGCGCGGCGCCCCATTCCGGCAGGCGGTACACAGCGTAGGCCTGTGCCCCGGGATCGCGGTCCCAGCTCAGCTCGAGACTGTCCCCCTGCGGAGTGGCGCGCAGCCCCTGCGGACCGGGCAAGAAGCCCTCGGGCGAGGGAGCCCGTGCCAGGCTCAAGCGGCCGCCCTCTGCATGCAGAGAAACCAGGATCCGTCCCGTCACGTCTGGGCAACGCACGGCGAACACCGAACCGTCGAGGACCTTGTGCCAACCCGCGCTGAATCTCGTCTCCGGCGGGCTCGCCAGACGATGGAAGACCAGCGGGCCCCGACCGATCCGCGCCACTTGGCAGGTGGGGCCAGGTCGCAGCAGTACTCGGCTGCGAGGTCGCGAGAGCTCCAGGTGCGTGTCGAGGCCGGGCAGCTCGAGCGTGTGGGTGTTCGCGCTGTCCCATGAGAAATCCAGCACCAGCCAGTCTGGCTGTTGGGCGTAGGCGGGCAGGCAGACCCACAGCAAGAGCAGGCGCCCTATGTTCATACTTCCTCCGAGCCAGAGCCCTCCGGCAACCCGTCGATCGGGTGCCGCCAGCCACCAGGTTGTTCCTTTGGACGCCGGTTGCGGCGAAGCGTTCCCGACAATCCCTCGGCTGTGGTAGAATAGCAGCCATGCGTGGCGTTGATGGAAGGTGCCATGAAGGTCGCTGTGATAGGTTTGATCGTCGCAAATGTCGCGGTGTCGCTGAAGGGCTTCTCCGACCGGGGCTTCTTCGAGCGCTTCATGTTCCATACCGGGGCCATCCTCGGCAGGAAAGAGTGGCCGCGTTTGCTGGTTTCGGGCTTCCTGCACGTCAACGTGATGCATCTGCTCTTCAATATGTACGCACTGTACATTTTTGGCGACGAGATCGAAGTGCAGCAAGGCCCGGGCCTGTTCCTGCTGATCTACGGCCTCAGCCTGCTCGGGGGCGACGCGCTGGCCCTGTTCTTCCACCGCAACCACCACAACTACACCGCAGTCGGGGCTTCTGGAGCAGTCAGCGGGGTGGTCTTCGCGTCGATCTTCCTGCTGCCCGACGCCCGCATCATGGTCTTCCCGCTGCCTTTCTGGCTGCCAACCTGGGTCTATGCGGTCTTCTTCACGGCCCTCTCCTTGTTCGGCATCCGCAGCCAGCGCGACAACATCGGCCATGAAGCGCATCTGGGTGGGGCCGTGACGGGCATGCTGGTCACGGGCTTTCTCTTTCCGCATGTGGTGTTCGAGAGCCCATGGCTGTACGGCGGCATCCTGGCCGCGGTGCTGGTCTTCTGCGTCGGTTTCGGGCTCGATCCGCTCAGGCTGGGCTGGCGGAGGCGGGGAGGACGCAGCGTCGGCGGCCGAGAACCTCCAGTCGAGTCGCCCAGGGTCTCACATCGCGACCTGCAGAAGCGTGAGCTCGATCGGCTGCTCGAGAAGATCTCGGCGGGGGGCTTGGAGAGCCTTTCTCCCACTGAGCGCAAGAACCTCGAGCGCATCTCCAAAGAGCTGCGGGAATCTGGCCGCTACTGAGCACGGCCCACGCGGGGAGGGAAGGGCCTTTGCAGCCGCTGCCGGTCGACCGCCCGCGAACCCCCCGTTGGTTGCTGCTCGTGCTGCCGGCTCTGCTGTTGTGGGCCTGGGCACCCTTGTTGTTCGGGGGGCAAGCGCTCTATTACCAGGATCTGAGCCACTACGTCTATCCCCTGCAGCAGCTGGCGGCTGAGGCGTATCGGCAGGGAGAGCTTCCGCTCTGGAACCCCTGGGTGCATCTCGGCTGCCCGTTGGCAGGCCATGGCGACCAGGCGCTGTTCTATCCGGGCTTTGCGATGTTCCTGTTCGCCAGCCCCGCGGCGGTCTATCCGCTGTATTTGATGCTCCACCACCTCTGGGCGGCGCTGGGTATGGGCCTGTTCCTGCGCGCCCACGGCCGCTCAGGGGGAGCCTCGATGTTGGGCGGCATCGGCTTTGGTCTCTGTGGTGTCCTGGTTTCCAGCCACGTCTTCCCACGTTTTGTGGTGGGCGCCGCCTGGCTGCCTTGGGTGCTGCTCGGTCTGGCCTGGGCGTTGCAGGGCGAACGCCGCTGGTTGGGGCTCAGTGGCCTGGCCCTGGGTATGCAGATCCTCGGGGGAGGCACCGAGACTGCCTACCTCTCGGGTTTGCTGGTCGGGCTCTATGGCTTGTGCGTCCGCGACGCGCGGCCGGCGCGCACACGGGTCCGCGACCTGTTGCGGCGTGCGCTCTGGCTGCCTCTGCTGATCGCTGCGATCGGCCTGTGCGTTGCCGCGGTGCAGCTCTTGCCCTTCCTCGACTACGCCTGGAGTACGGCACGGTCAGCGGGTACAGGGAGCGAGGAGCTGGCCTGGGCGCTGCACCCGCTGCGCAGTCTGGAGTTGGTCGCGCCAGACCTGTTCGGCCGGCTCGCGCCGGAGCGCAGCTTCAGCGCGGCGGCGTTGCTCGGACCGCTGGAGAACAGCCCCTGGCATGCCACCATCTATGCGGGCGCCCCGCTGGTCTGGCTGGCCTTCTGGGGCGCGTTGAGCAAACGGGACGCCTGCCAGCGCTTTCTGCTCTGGGCGGCGCTGTTGGGCTTCTTGCTGGCCACCGGCGGCTTCACACCGTTGGGACCCTGGTTGCGCCGGCTTCTGCCCGGTGTCGGTCTGTTCCGCTTCGCCGAGAAGTTTCTGATCGGTCTCAGCTTCGCGTTGCCCGCTCTGGCTGCCTGGGGAGCCGACGCGCTCTGGCAGGCGGGGCCGCGCAGGAAGAAGCGCATCCTGCTCAGCGCGGTGCTGGGCGCGTTGGCGATCGCCGGCCTGCCGCTGCTGTCGGGGCTTGAGTGGATCTGGTCCGGAGCCTCGCCAAGGGTGGCGGGTGCGGCGCTGGCGCTGTTGGTCGCGGGGCTGTTGTTTCTGCCCCGGCGCAGCACGGGCGTCGTGCTGGCGTTGCTGCTGGTCGTCGGTGCGGACCTCGCCTGGCAGACGCGTAGCCACTTGTACGCCGTGCCGCGGGAGGATTTTCCCGCACAACTGTGGGGGGCCGAAGCTCTGACTGCACACGCCCGCCAGCAACCGGCGGAGCGCTTCAACCGCCGCCCGCCCCGGGCGCCATTTCCCTTACCAGCGCAGGTCTCGCGGGTAGGTGCCCCGCGCTTCTTCCATCAGCTGCAGGGCTTGTTCATGGACGCCTGCATCGGCAAGGCGTATCGCCTGGACGGACTGGGTCCCGGTCCGACGCAGCGCTGGAGCGCCTTCTTCGCGGCCCTGCGGGAGCAGCCCGCGCGGGTACGCAGGCTGCTCAATGTGCGCTTTTGCCTGACGAGCCGAGAGCTGCCAGCTCCTGCGGGAGGACGCCTGTTGGCCGAAGACCCGGCACTGCAGCTGGCTCTGTATGAGCTGCCCCACGGTCCGCGCGCCTGGCTCTGCCAGCGGGTGACCTGGCTGCCGGATGAGCCGGCAGTGCTCGAGCGGCTGGGCGCTGTGGGCTTCGAGCCAGGGCGCACATTGTTGCTGGTCGACGGTGGCAAGAGCGGCGAGAGCCGCACCGGCCTCGACAGCGGCCACGTGCGGGTGACGGTTTACGAGCCCCAGCGCGTCGAGCTCGAGGTCGAGACGGCCAGTGGTGGTTATGTAGTGCTGGCGGATGCCTGGGATGCGGGCTGGCGGGCGGAGGTCGGGGGCAGCCCGGCCGAGGTCTTGCTGGCCGACGCGCTGCTGCGGGCAGTCGAAGTGCCGGCCGGCCGCAGTCGCGTGGTTCTGCGTTACAGCCCACCAGGAGTGTGGTGGGGAATGCTGGTGTCCGGTTTGAGTCTCCTGGCCCTGGCTGGTGTTGCAGCCTTCAAGCGCTGGGGGCGCGGCGGGAAACCGCCTCCGCTGTAGCGGCGGTCATGACCGCCGAGAAGACCCATTCGTAGGGGCGCACCGAGAATCCCTGGTTTCAACCTTGCCAGAGCTCCTTCCGGCGCTCACAGAGCGCCGCTACAGAGAACGTCTTCGATTCCTGCTTGCTTCACAATGTTGGCCACCGCAGCTACGCAACCACTGACCAGGCTACACTACGGGCCCACATGCACCGGCCGGTCGTTCAGCGGCTGGGTCGGGCGGGCATTGCCGTGATAGATCTTCCGGAATGCCGCGATCTGCTCGGCGGAGAGCTCGATCGGCGCGCGCACGACGGACCACTGTACGCCTTCACTACACGGAGGCGTGGTCAGTGATCCGGCGTAGGAATTGCGTTGTCTGTCGTCGGGCAGCAGCTCGGTGGCGTCGAAGGACTGACCTTCCACCGCTTGGGTGGCCCCTGCCTGCGCAGGAATGTGGCTCCAGACAACATCGAGCACGCTGTTGCTCGCACCTTCGGCCACGAGCAGCCCGACCACTGCGAGCTGACCTGCAGCGTTCTTGTGTACCAGGTGGATCTCCATCGGAAAGGCGCTGCCGTTGACAGTGTGCTCGCTCGGAGAATGGAAGTGGAACTGGGCGAGCTCGTAGCGCTCGTCCGCAAGCTCGATCCAGCCGCCAGACCCACAATTGACCTGGATGGTGTGGCCATTGTTGAGCATCGACAAGGGGAAGGGCTGGTAGTGGAAGCTCAACGCGGAAGAGTCGGCCCCGGCGGTGGTTGAGAGATCGATCGGTGACTGCCGGGTTCCTTCCCTGGCGAGCCGAAAGCTCTCGGCCAGATCGCCCCAATGGGCGGGCCCCGTCGTCCCCTGATAGGACCACTCTGGGCCGCTGTGGCCTCCGCCGTCGTCGGTATGTGTGCAACCGGTCGCGACCAGCAGAAGGACGAGACCCAAGCGGCCAGCATGGCGAAGTGCATTCATTGGAAGGCTCCGTGCGTTCGGGTGTTGGTAGGCTCACGATTCTGTGCCGAACATACGACCCGCGCAAGGCCCTGGAGATGCCCGCCTGCTTTGCGAGCCAGCTCCGTCAGCGCGGCAGGGGAACCAGGAAATTGCACCAGCTCGCCTCCGGCTGGGGACTGTAGCGGGCATCTCCGAGCACCAGGCCCTCGCCGTTGCGGGCTGCAAAGGGCAAGCGCGCAAACAGCTGCCAGACCCGGTATTGCTCACTGTGTCTGGCATCAGCCAGGCGCGGGTCGTCGAGTCCTCGCTCGAGCTCGAGCTGTGTGTGGACGCGGCGGCGCAGCAGGTTGACCCGCAACCAATAGACGTGGGTAGAGTCGGCCAGCGCGATACGGTAGCGCCACGGCTGCCCCGGCGTGGGCATGCGGGTACTCTGCATCTCCTGGCCGCCGGGAAGATGTTCGCGGGCACGCCCTTCGGCCCGAGCGCCACACCAGGCGAGCACACCGAGGTAGCAGATGCTGAGCACGAGCGCGGCACGCGCGGCGCGAGGCAGCCAGCGCGCCGGAAGGCCGCGACGCCGCAGCCCAAGAGCGGCCAGCAGGGCGCCTGCCCAAAGAGGGACCAGCAGCCGAGGCACGCGGCCGCTGAGCAGCATCAGAGCGACACCGCCCAAAGCCATCAGGCCCCAACCGAGGTCGGGGTTTCTCTCGCTGCGCGAGCCGAGGCAGGCGCTCAGCCCGAAACCGAGCCACAACCAGGGCTCGATGATGAACACCAGGTCGCCGTAGTACCAGGTCGCGTCAAAGGGAAGCCAGGGCCGCACGCCATAGTTGTTCAGCGCATCGAGGGCCAGGTGAGAGAGCAGGCCCAGCCAGGCGGCCGCAAACAGGCCAAAGAAGCGTGCCGGTTCGCCCTTTGACCGCCGCCAGCGCCGATGCAGCCAAACCATTAGCAGAGCCAGCATGGGAGCGAGCAGCGCGAATCCAGCCAGCGAGTGGGTGATGCCCCGGTGATGCTCCAGATAGTAGGTCTTGCCCCACAGGGGAAGTCCGAGGATGTCGATATCTGGAAGGTTCGCCGCAATAACCAGTGTCGGGGTGGCCCAGACACCCAAGCGCTGGCCTCCGGCCCGCGCCAGGGCGAGCCCGCAAAGGCTGTGGGTCAGATTGTCCACAGGCCAGCTCCCCTTGTGCAGACGCCCCGTTGGCATACACCAGTACGCATCCGGTAATATGTCCCAGAGGCCTGAGCTGGCATCAGGAGACTGCCCGATGGCGATGTTCGACTATCTGGTCGCGAAGCTGCAGTGCCCCCGCTGCGGGCACACAGCTCCCGCCGATCCTTCGACCAACATGCAGACCCGACTGCGGCTCGATGCTTGTATGCAGAGTCTCGGCGTCGGCGACCCTCTGAGCTTCAACCAGCGCGATGCTGTCGAGGCCAACTATACCGTCTTGCAGCCCTGGCAGCCTGATGAGAGCGTGCACCTGCTCGATAGTTGGAGTTGTCCGCATTGTCTGGGTGACGACTTGTGGGCCGAGGTCACGATCGAGAACGGGCGCATCCGCGCGATCGAGAATGTGCGCCTCGAGCCGGCGCTGCTCGAGCGTGTCCATCTGGTGTGTGAGCTCTACAACTGGAAATAGCACAGCCTAAGATGCTCCGGGCCGCGCCGAAACTGCTAGCAGCAGCCAGGCAAGGTAGGATTGCGGATCGAGACAGGCTTGGCGCTGGGCCTCGAACGAGGCCTTGACCGCATCGAGGGCGCCGCCTCCGTGCCTGTGGACGAAGTCTGCATAACCCAGCCCCCAGGTACGGAAGACCTCCGCCAGGTCCTTGCGATCGCAGCGCACGGTGTCGATCGGCAGCACGTCCACCCGTAGATCGTCGCAGCCCAAAGCGAGCAGCTCGGCGGGAATGCGGCGGCCGGAGAGAAGGTCTGAGCCCGCCTTCAGAGCAGCGGGAGCGGCCTGCTGCAGGTAGAATTCCTGCGCGCAAGCCGACAAGGGGTGGCCGAAGATCAAGCCGTAGTCTTCGGCCAACACATAGATCCTGCCCGACGGTTTGCACAGCCTGCGCATCTCCTGCAGCACCGCCTGGTAATCCGGAATCGCCTGCAGGACGCAGCGGCACAAGACCAGATCGAACGATGCCGTGGGCAGACCTGTGTGTTTGGCGTCCCCTTGTTCGAAGCGCAGGTTCGGCAGGGGAAACCGGCGGCGCGCGGTCTCGACGAAGTCCGCGAACAGGTCGATGCCGACAACCTCTTCGGCGCCGAGCCCGGCCAGGCGAGCGGCGATCAGCCCGCTACCACAGCCGAGGTCGGCGATGCGCGCGCCCGGTCCCGCTCCCAGGGAGCGGAGCAGGGGCTCTTCCTGTGGCCAGATCACACGCTCCTGCGCGGCCAGGATGGCGGCCATGACCGGATCTTCCATCCTTTCCTGCTGGCCGTACAGGTCGCTCATTTGCTGCGCGCGTCGCGGTCGGCGAGCAGCTCGCCGCCGACGGCGAAGTGGTCACGCGGCACCTCGTCCATGCGGACGTAGACACTGCCCCGCGGCTTCCCCGTCACGTTGCAGACCACGGTTGTCAATGCATCGGCGAGCTGGCGCCGCTGCTCCAGGCTGAGGGGGCCGGCATTGGCGAGATGGACGACAGGCATGGTTCTCTCTCACTTGCGTCGAAGCGGGCGGGTTGCTGGCAACAGCCGGCTCTTGGGAAGCGGGCTGGTCGGACGGAGCAGGCCAACCACGCGCTGAGGGCTGGCAGCACCTGCTGTGGCAGTATACCATCTTCAGGAGCAACTGCTGGGAGAAGCCATGGCGCACAAGTTGGTCCCTCATGAAGGCGAGCAGGCACTCTCGACCGATGAGGTGCTGCGGCGTTTCGCGCGCCACTTCGACTTCTTGCAGGTCAGCCGCGCGCTGGGTCGCGAGTACATGGACGCTGTCCTGGCAGAGCTCAAGGAGACGGCGTCCCAGGCCGCCCAGCCCGACGCAGTCGACATCGCGGGGGCTGAAGCCGACCGGGTCGACGCGCTGCACATGGTGGTTTGCGAGCAGCCGGTGGCGGGTGCGGCGTTCTTTGCGACCACGGTGATCCGAGGAGTGATGCTGATCGACTACCAGGACCGCGAGCATGAGCTCCAGGCCGAGACGCTGGTCTTGCAGGCCGCCGAGCTGCTCGGCTATGAGTTGGCGCTGGTGTGAGTCCAGCTCCGCTCGTGATCGTCTCCGGTGGCCAGACCGGCGTCGACCGGGCAGCTCTTGATGTAGGGCTGTCGCTCGGGCTGGAGGTCTCGGGCTGGTGCCCGCGCGGGCGGCGCGCCGAGGATGGGCCGCTGGATCCCGGCTATCCGCTGCGCGAGACAGCTTCCCGGAACTATGCCGTGCGCACGGCCTGGAATGTGCGCGACAGCGATGCCACCTTGATTCTCAGCCCCACGCCTCTGTCGGGGGGCACGCTGCGCACGTTGCAGGAGGCGCGCAGGCAGGGCCGTCCGATACTCTGCCTCGAGCTGGGCAGCGCCGAAACCCGCGAGTTCGTATGCTGGCTCGCGGTCCACCGTCCGCAGGTGTTGAATGTCGCGGGCCCACGCGAAAACCCGGGGGCGCGCATCTACCCTGCCGCGAGCAGACAACTCGACGCGTTGCTGCGGGCTGCCCGCGAGCGGGGCTAGCGCCGTCCGGACCCCACGGCTACTTGTCGCCGGGGCTCCGGGCTCCGGGCTCCGGGCTCAAGGCTCCAAGTTCCTGCCAAGGGCGACCACGTCATGAGTAGAGACCCCTGGAAACTCCGGGTAGTCCAGCAGGCAGCCTGAAGCCTGAAGCCTGAACCCTCAGAGCCGCCAAGCTTGTCAAGAGCTTCTTGTAGGCAACGGGCAGGGCTTAGGAGGCTGTCTCACGGTGCGTCTGGAGGCGTTGGCTTGATTCCTGAGGGCAATTTCAACGCTAGGCAATTGGGAGCAGAAGACCGACATTTCTTCTTGTAGGGGAAGGGTTTACCCCCTCCCGAACGCCTTGCGGGCGAAGCGAAGCGTCCGAGTCATCGAGGTATAAACCCCGCCCCTACGTGACAAGCCAAAGCGATTGGGTGGCGGAATCGTGGCCCGCGAGCCGGACTAGCGCCGCCGCTCGGAGGCTTCCAGAGGAACGTTCTGGTAGTAGCCCGCCATCAACTCGTCCAGGGTCTCGTGCGTCATGCCGAGATAGTACTCGGGGGGCCGGTTCACGCGCTGGTAGCGGTCGCGTAGCAGCTCGAGGAAGTCGCCCCGGTAGCGGCCGTCGTCAAAGTGCATCATGAAATACACGATGGCCCCCGCGCCCCGGTAGTTCTGGGAGATATCGCCGCTGTCCCATTCGCGCCCGCTGCGGAAAGTCAGCATCTTCTCGAAGGAGTGCTCTTCCTCCCCCTGCCGTAGCTTGCGAAGGTAGCTGATGATGCGGCTGTGGTCGGAGATGCTGCCGAGGCTGAGGTGCTCGCCCGCAAAGAAGGCATCTTCGAGGTAGACCGCCGCTCCCTCGGCCAGCCAGCTCGGCGCTGAGCCAGGAGACAGCTCGCCGAGGATCTGGTGGATGAGCTCGTGCTGCAAGGTCGTGAAGGACACCCTGTCGCCTGTGCAGTAGAAGAACGAGGCCCCCTGTCTGCCCGAATAGAATCCGGCCGCCCAGTCGGTCGGTGGCTTGGCGTGCTCGGTGAACTGTTCGTGGCTTCGGTACAGGTTGACCACCAGCTTCTCGGGCAGCTTGCCCATCCCGAAGATCAGCATCGCCCCCTGGTCGCCCTTGAAGAACAGGTCGTACTGCCGGAACACCTGCAGGAAGACCGCCTCGAGCCGCAGCAGCACCAGCGCCGAGAGGTGCAGGTCGGCGGTCGAGACCAGCACGAAATTCTCACTCTCGAGCCGCCAGGGATCGGTGATCTCGGCGTGGGCGGCGTTCGCCTGGCTCAGCGAGACCCAGCGCTGTTCTTGTTGGTCGAAGATCTCAAGCGCCGCGTAGCGCGCTTCTTCTCCGATCGGAACCCACCCGTAGCTGTCGTGCCAGACGAGGCCCTCAGCGAGTTTCTCGGCCTCGTAGTGGCGGTACCAGACGCCGTCGATGAGGACGTGGCCGAGGCCCTCGTGGGCGTTCTTGTTGTCGGGATCGAGTTTGAGCAGCGTCTGCAACAAATCGAAGGCCTGGCCCGCGAGATCTTTCTTGAGGCAGTTCTCGAGCGCCTTCCCCAGACGCGTCACCGTCTTGGCGATGGCCCGCTCGACCTTGCTCGCGAAGCTCTTCTGCAGCTTGGCGAGCTCATCGCTGGCCACCATGTGCGAGAGTCCGTGCAGCGCGCCACGCAGCTCCGTGGCTTCCTCGTCTTCGAGCTCGAGTCCGGTGATGATGTTCTCGAGCCGGGTGCGTGCACTCTCGGGAGCGAAGCGCCGTTCTGCCATCCACTCGATGATCTCGGTAAGCGCTGCGAAGGCCGTCAGCCGTTCTTCACGGATGAACACCGCCAGCTCCTGGCGCAGCTCATAGCGCGCCGCACGTTTGTCGCGGCGCAGGGCTTGAACGCTGGCGTAGGTAGTGGTCGGCTGCAGAGCATTAAGCCGGGCCATGACCAGGGCGCGCTCGCTGTCCAGACCCCAGTCTTTGCACTGGTCGGCCAACTCGCGCCACTGTCCCGGCCCGCTGGCCCGCTGCATCATGTGCTGGAAGTAGACCCGACGATGGTCGTCGCGCCGCAAGCGCAGTTGGGCCTCGGCCTTGAAGACGCGGTTGTGACCGCTGTAGAAAGCCAGGATCTCCAGGCAGGTGTCGAGGTCCAGGCGGGCAAGCTGCAGGCTCTCGTCCATCGGACTGTAGAACTCGGGCAGCAGGGAGTCGCGCTGCGATGAAGGGAGCTGCTTGTGCTCGTCCGCCAGGCGCGCAAAGCGCACATCCCAGGGCTCGCTTGGCTCTTCGAGCTCCGAGCGCTGCTCCTCGACTTCGGGCGGGGCTCCTTCGGAGACGCCTGCTTCTTCAACCTCAGCGGGAGACGCCGGAGAGCGGCCTTCTTCCAACACGATGGGCGGGGGAAGCCCGTCATCTTCGGCGGGCTGGTAGGCGATCTCGAGGGGCGGCTCAGCTTCGCTGCGCGTCTCGGTCTGCGACCCCGATTCTGCTTCTGGCCGTGATCCGGGCAGCGCGGGCAGGTTTGTGGAGGTCGGCTCGGGGGGAGCCTGAGTTTGTGGATCGGTGCGCGCGATAGGCGCCTGCGCCCGCTGTTCCTGCCCATCGAGAGCACGCGCCAGCAGTCCGGCCACGACCAGCATCAACGCCAGTATTCCGGCCAGAAATGCGATCCCACTGCGTGTCGTTGGGCGGCTCTCTGCCCGCGTGCCGGTTCGGCTGCGCCGCGGAGTGGCCGCAGCGGGACGGGCAGTTTCCACCCGGGGAAGGGTAGCAGAGGCTGCCCCGGGGGATGCCGAGGGGACCCGCGCCGCGAGCTGGGCGGGGCGGGCCGCAAAGCGCAACAGCTCGAGATCTTCGAGGTACTCGCTGCTGCCGTCGTCTTCGATCGCGAGGGGTTCGGCGCACAAGCTCAAACTCTCACCACAGCTGTGTGTCGTGGCCAGCCCCTCGGCGAAGGCGGGGTACTTGAGGCGGCGGAAGCAGCCGGGGCAGTGCATTTGGTGGCAGTCCGGTGGGGCTTCGCCCGTTGCGGGCGCCGAGCTGTTTGCATCCTCAAGCTCGAGCAGGAAGCGGATACCGCAGCTGTGATCAAAGAGCGACCCCAGGCGTTTCTGCGAGAACTGCAAGCTCTTTCCGCAGCCTGGACAGTTTGTCAACAGGGGGTCCGGCATGGAGTGCTCCTGGCCACCAGCAGGCCGTGCCTGCCTGATCTACCTCAGAGTACACGCTGTACGCGGGCGAATGTCTTGGTTTTATCATCCTTACAAGAAGCTCACCTGAGCGCTCATTCTTCGCCCCTGCGCTCCAGCAGAAGTCGCGACACCAGCTGTTGATTGTGCAGCGCGATCGGGTGCCGGGGGGAGACCTCGAGAACCTGGGCGAAGTCGATCAGAGCGGCTTCCAGCTGCCCCAGGCGCATGTGTGTGACGCCCGCTCCCAGGCGCGCCTCTATGCGTGGGGCCTGGTCGAAGTCGGGCAGGGCCAACTCGAGCATTGCCCGCTCGAAGGCTTCCAACGCCTCCTGCCAACGCTTCTGTTCGTACAGTGCCCAGCCCAGGTGCACCCAGGCATGCGGCGCGGGATGCGGCCCGGCCACAATGCTGCGACACAAGCGCTCCGAGCTGCTGAAATCCCACAGGCGCAGCTCGCTGCCCATTGCCAACGCGACAAGCACTACAACGCAGCTGCGCCAGCCTGCACGCCACCAGCGCGTGGTCTGCAGAGCGCGCAGCCCCCAGGCGGCAACCACTGCCAGCCCCAGACAGAAGAACCAGGTGTAGCGGTCGGCGGCCCGCGTGCTCTTGGGGAACAGGTTGAGAACCGGAATCAGACCGAGCAACGCCCAGCCGATCCCCAGAGACAGCAACGGTTGGCGCTGCCGTTCGCGGAAGAGCAACAGCAGCCAGAGCGCGAGGATGGCCACGCCCGCGAGCACCGCTGGATCGCTCCAGCCGACGTCAGGCCAGTGGTACAGCGCGTTGAGCTGCAGAGGAAGCACGGTGTTGCACAGGTAGTGGAAAGCGATGCTGAAGTCGGTGCGTAGCACCTGTTCCATCGGAGGCGCGGCTGCACGCACGATGCCCTCGCTGCGCGCGATCCCGTAGACGATGCTGAAATCGACCAGAGCCAACAGAAAGAAGGGGGCGAGCGCTGCCACGCGCTGGCGGAGCGAGAGCGATGTTGGCAGCAGCCAGAGTTGCAATGCCAGGGCGACCGGCACGAAAATGCTGGTCGCCTTGCTGAGCAGCGCGGCCGCAAACAGCAGCACTGCCCAAGCCAACGCACGCATCCGGGGCTTGCGTTGGAAGCGTAGCATGCGCAGCCAACAGGCAGCGACGAACACCCCCGCCAGCAGGTCTTTGCGCATCGCGAGCCAGGCCGTGTTCTCGACCCGCAGGGGGTGCAGGCAGAACCACAGCGTCGCCAGCAGGGCTGGAGCGCTCCACGCCCGTGCAGGTACATCGAGCAGCAGCCGCAGGCAGCGGTGCAGCAGCAGGGCGCACGCGAGCAACAGGATCAGGTTGGTGACGCGGAAGCCCCAGGCGCGGCGTCCCCAGAGCCAGGCGTCCAGTTTGAGGCTGAGGCTGGCCAGTGGCAGCCATTCGCTCCCCATCCAGAAGCGGTCTGTCTCGGTGAACGCGGCCAGCAGGGGAGCGCTGCGCGCAAACGCGCTGAGCTCGGGAGCGCCGGGCGGCGTCTCTCCCCCGAACAGCCATGGGTTCTTGGCGATCACGTAGTCGTCGTCGATGTTCAGAAACGGGAACCCCAGGCCTGGCAGGTACAAGGCCAGCAGGCTCAGGGCCAGTAGCAGGGGGGCGAAGCGAGCGTGTGGACGCAAGCGAGACTCCGGAGGAAGGTCGTCAGCTTTCGGTGACAGGGACCCCTTCCAAAAAGCGTACCAGCCGAGGGTTGACGATGTCGGGGCATTCGTAGTGGGCGATGTGGCCTGCCTCGGGCACAGGAAACAGCTCGAGGCGTGGAATCAGGGCCTGCATGCGCTCGCTGTTGGCGAAAGGGACGATCTGGTCCTCGACGCCCCAGATCAGCTGCACGGGCATTTGTTGGGCGCCGACAGTGCGGTAGGCATCGCCGAGGTCGAACAGATTGGTATGCCGCAGGGTGGACAAGATGGCGGGCAGGAAGCCCCGATCGGCAGTCTGGCGCAGGAATTTCTGGCGGAATCCGGCGTAGCGGGCCGGTTTGTGGAAATTGCGGCGCAGGCCTCCAACCAGAGCGGACTTGCCGATCAGTCGGAACAGGGCGTCTCCAAATCGGGGCAGCTGGACCAGACGCAGTTTCAGCGGGATCTTCTGGCTCAGGCCGGCCGGCGAGATCAGGCTCAGAGAGGCGATCTCATGGCTGCCCTCGGCTGTGAATGCTGTCGCGATGGCGCCACCCATCGACAGGCCGACGAGCCGGATGGGGCGGCTGATCTGCAGGGCGGCAAGCAACTCGCGGAGTTGGCCGAGAAAGAGCTGGAGGTCATAGCGGATGCGGGGTTTGGAGGTTCGGCCGCGGCCGTAGAGATCGAAGCGCAGCACTCTGAAGCCTGCAGCCACGAGGGCCGGAACCGTCGAGTCCCAGATGAACGACGGCGTGGCGAGGCCGTGCACCAGCACCACCTGAGGTCCCTGCTCAGGCCCGCTGAGCTCGTAGTAGACCTCTCCCGCGCTGAGGCGCAAACTCGACATGGCGGCTCCTATTCTAGATACCTCCCATTGTAGCAGACACCTGCCGTTGCAGAAGTGTTCGCCGAGCCGAGACAGTGTTCGTCGAAAGATGACGTGCAATTGAGCCCGAAGCAGCGCTCGAAGCCTTGGTCGAGTCGGACACGAGGGTGGGCACGTGCTTCGCTTGTGTCGGGTCGACGGCAGGTTTTCTGCCGCGGCACACAAAGGAGAATGTCATGTTTCCAGCGAAGTTGGTTGCCAGCTTGTTTTTGACCTGTTGTTTGTTGTCGGCCCAGGAAGTCATTCCCGATTCACTGGCCATCGCCGCCGCCCGCGTGCAGGCACGCAGCTGCCAGAGCAGTGGGCAGCTTGAACCGGCTCTCGCCGCCTGGGAGCGGGTTCTTCAGCTCGCAGGCGAAGACGCCATGGCGCGCGAGGCGCGTTGCGAGTTGTTGCGGCGCGCAGAGCGTTTTGCAGAGGCCCTGGTGGAGCTCGAGGCAGCGATGCCGCTTGCGGAGAGCTATCTCGAACGGGCTTTCCTGCGCGCCCTGTGCGGTAGGCCGGAGGCGGCGGTCGCCGACTTTCAGCGTGCCCACGAGCTGCGCGGAGACGTGTACGGGGCGCTGTACTTGTGGATCTGGTCGGATGAGGTGACAGCTCTCCAAGCCTTCTCCGAAGAGCCGGGATGGCAAGGGGAGCTGGCGCGTTTCGGCCTCGGGCTCAGCCAGGCAGCAGAGCTGGTGCAGGCTGCCCGAGAGAGTACCGATGCAAGCATGCGCGCGGAGCGTCTGTGTGAGGCATACGCCTGCCTGGGTATGGTTGCGGAGAGAGCAGGCCGCCGGGCGGACGCGGAAGAGTACTACCTGGCTTGTGTGCAGACCGGCGTGACACGCTTCATCGAATACCGCTGGGCCCGGGACCGGCTGACGCAAGACTAGCCCGGAGGTCGGCCGTCCGAGCGAGGTCTCAATGAGAAGTTGCGCCAGCGCCCGGGGTAGCTCTACACTGGAGCGTGATAGGTCAACGGACACACAACTCGAGGAGGCATGATGACCAGCGAGCATCCCCGCGTCGGCAGCCTGATGGACCGTGAGAGCCACGCAGTCTCCGTTGACGACGACCTGCGGAAGGTAGCAGAGCTCTTGGTTGCCCAGGGTCTGACCGGCGTTCCCGTCGTCGACGATGCTGGACGTGTGCTGGGCATGATCGGCGAAGCCGATTGCCTGCGTTTGCTGTCGCACGGCGACACCGAAGGGCTCCCGCCGCCAGGCAAAGTGGGAGCGATCATGACGAGCTGTGCGGAGATCGTCTCGCCTGACATGGACATCTACTATCTGGCAGGCCTCTTCAACGCGCACCCTGAGTTGCGACGCTTCCCAGTTGTCGAAGCTGGGAAACTGGTCGGTGTGGTGACGCGCAAAGACATCTTGCGTGGCGTGCTGCAGCTTCTGCCGGACACCCCGGGTTCGTAAATGTACCTGCGGGGGGCCGGAGATCAGCGACTTCTGGGCGTCGGGAATGCCCGTGCCTGCCTCACCCACAAATAAAATCCCCACTTGAGC
The DNA here is from genome assembly GCA_029260765.1 of Planctomycetota bacterium. Classification (GTDB taxonomy): domain Bacteria; phylum Planctomycetota; class J058; order JAJDCP01; family JAJDCP01; genus JAJDCP01. The sequence goes on along the minus strand of JAJDCP010000185.1, from coordinate 71,335 downwards.
CGTCTTCATCGGAGCAGGGATGACGGGACATGCCGGGAAAACACCCGGATAGCCCTGAAAGCCAAGGCTCCGGGGATGAGCGGGCTTTCGCATCCGCACCTGCTTGATGGTACAATGCCGCCGAAATTTTCTGCGGCCTGACTGGGGAGAAGACGATGCGCAGTCTGCGACGAGAAACCCGGCCCACGACCTGCCTGGCCAGACTCGCGGCGGTCAAGCGCGGCGGCGGGCAAACGAGGTTCTCGACCTGCCTCCAAGTGATGCTTTGGACGGGCGTTCTAGTCGGTCTGGCAGGGTGCCCTCTGATCGAGAATGGGAGCAACGGCTCCAACCATGGCCGCTCTGAAGCGATCAACCACAAGGGGCGAACCCTGGTGGCGGTGCTCGACCGCTCGGCAAGCATCAAGGACACCGACCGCGAAGGTTATGGGGGCGCCGGGGGATTGACCCGCGACGGAGCGCAGCTGGCTGCTGCACTTACGGCCACGGGCCAGAATTTCGGTGCGGTCTCGTTCAATCAGAGTGGCGAAGTACTCTCGGGTCTCGGTGAGCTGCGGAACAAAGACTCCCGCATCGCGGCCCGCGATGACATCCGGCGCCTGAGCTTCAGGGGCCAGACCAACTTCATGAGCGCTCTCGAACAAGCGCGGGCCATGCTCGACCAGGTGCATGGTGGGCGTAGCAAGACGGTCGCCTTCATCTCCGACGGAGAGCCCACGGTCGGCCCGGAGGATATCGAGGAGTTCAGAGAGATTCTGGCCGAGTTCAAAGAGCGCAAGTGGCGCATCCACACGATCGGATTTTCTTCTGAGGGGCAGACCGACCTGATCCGCCAATTGGCGACGGCGACCGGAGGGGCCTACTATCCGGTCAATCATTCCCGCGACCTGCTGCTCGCCTTCTTGCAGATCACGCGCGACGCCGAGAACCTGTTCATCACAGACCGGCTCAAAGCTGTCGAGCTGTTCCCTGGGACCAGGCGGCTGATCTACGCTCTGATCAAGCTCGAACCCCGCACGAACTTCATGCAGTTGACGCGTGACCGTCAGAATGTGGCCTACGGTTCCAGCCCGAACATCTACTACTATCCGCCCCGGGACATGGCGTCCAAGACCAACTTCGAGGTCATCCACATCGACAATCCCGAGACGGGTGTCTGGGATGCCGAGGTGGCCGGGCGTTATGAGATCGCGATGACGATGGCCGAGCTGCCTTTTGACATCGAGGTGCATCCCGAGCAGCCGCAGTCGGAGTATTTCAACGGCGATTTGGTCGGACTTGGTCTGCGCGCCACCCTGGGCGAAGGCGCCGACGATGAGACGTTGGCGCTGTTGGAGCGCGGGGCGCGGGTGCAGGTCACCGTGCGCGCCGAGAACGGCCGCTCCGTCGAGGTCGAATGCGGCAGCGACGGCGTGGTCGAAGACCATCTCGATTTCATCGGCACCACTTCCGACCTGCGACTGCGGGACCCGGACGTCTCCGAAGTGTTCACCGCCGATTTCCGCCTGGTCTGGACCGGAGACTCCGGTGGTAGCTGGGAGATCACCAAGTCCGTCAGTTTTCGCATGTATCCGCGGCCGCCGGCCTTCATCACGCTCGACTCGAGTCTGCTCGAGCTGGGCGATCGTTGGGTGGGAGAGGAAGTCAGCGGTGAGATCACCATCAGCACCGACCGGGCTGCGGGCGTCGATATCGAGCCGCAGGTGCCGGAAGGCTTTGCCGTGCGGCCGAGCTCGGCCACGGTCAAGCCGGGCATGCCGATGACTTTCAGCATCCAGGTCGACAGCGACAAGCCGGGCAGCTTCCAGAACCAGGTGCGCTTTACCGCGATGCATGCGGGTCAGAGCCAGGATCACGGCGTGATGGTGCGTGGCAGGCTGTTTGCACTCAAGGGCAGCGGAGACCTGGGCCAGGCAATGGTCGGGGCGGCTGCCTTCTCATCGGTATGCAGCGTGCAGCTGTTGCCCAGTGAGCGCTTCGAGATCGAGCTGAACGAGCTCAGCCTCGACGGCGGCGCAGTTTTGCGGGTCGAAGAGTCCAAGATCTCCGACACCGAACGCCGCATCACGGTGGTCGGCGGGGTGCCCTGGGGCACTGCACCGGGCACCTACCGAGGAGCTCTGCGGGTGCGGCCCATGGGCGGCTCGAGCTGGGGTGAGCTCCCTCTCAGCCTGGTGGTTGTGCAGCCGAAGCCAGAGTTGGTGATCAGCGGTCCAGCCCTCCTGCGGGCTGGCGCGGCCGGTGGTTGGGTAGAGACGACCGTCGACATCAGCAGCAGCTTTGACCGCGAGTTGCCCTTCAGCGCCGACAAAGCAGAGTTGCTTTCGGGCGGCAACCGCATCCCGGCCGGCTTGAACATGGAGCTGTTGTCGGACGATGCCGGCTGGACGCTGGAAGAGTCGGCCACGGGTGTGCGTGGCAATCTGGGACGCCAGACACGGCGGCTGAAAATCCGCATCAGGGTGAAGGCAGACATCCCCGATGGTACCTACACCGGAGAATTCGAGCTGCAGGTGCAAGGGCCTGAAGGGCCGACCACCGCCAAGCTACCCGTGACATTGGAGATCGAGCGTTGAAGCGCCTTGCGATCCTGCTTTGCTTGCTGACCGTAGTGGTCTGTGGGCAGGAACCCGTCGATATCCTGTTCCTCATCGACGGTTCAAAGAGCATCGAGAACTCGGACGCAGAAGACTTCCGCAAAGATGCCATCCGCGCATTCCTCGACTTCACGCAGGATGAGGGGGGAGGGCGCGTCGGGCTTTTGCAATTCGCGGGTTGGAACGAAACGACGGAGCAGCGCCTGCAGCTGATCCCTTTCACCGAGGTCCCCACAGACCGCCGGCTGCGTGACGCGTTGCTGGAGTCGTGGCGAGACACCATCGACAACGAGCTCGAGCCTTTCGGCTACGCCACCGACTTCAACGTCTGTCTCGGGCGTGGCTTGCGTGGTGTTCTCGACGCTCGGAAGCGCGAAGGACGCAGCAACAAACTGTGGGTGATTCTGTTCACCGACGGAAAAATGGATGTCGAGGAAGACGGCTCAGCGGCGCAACGCTATCTCGACGCCGCCCAGGAGCGCTTCGGGCGGGCGTCGCTGGACAACTGCAACGAGGCCGCCAAGCAGCTGCTCGAAGAAGAGGTCTTTCCGCTGCTGCAGGACGAGTCGGTGTTTCTGACCCCGATCTGGCTGCGCTGGTCCGCGGGCGAGCAGTCCAACCCGTTTCTCGAGAAGATCGCCGCAGCTGCCAAAGATGCGCCGCTGCTGACGGTTGAAAAGCAGAGCCTGCGCAACGTCTTTCTGAAGGCCTTCGATGACCTCCCCCCGGAGATGACGCGTGGTTGGATCAGCCGAGGGCTCGGCTACCAATCACAGAACAACCCCACAGGGCAGAAACTGCAGGTCCCCTTCCGCATCTATGAGGGCGCGAAGCTGACGAAGCTGGTTTGTCAGGCCACGACGCGTGACTACGCGGTGGATGTGCTCGATGGGGATGGGCGATCGATCTTGAGCAGCGTCGCGGTGCGAGGGACGGGCATGCTCTATCGGGTTCTCGACCTGGTGGGACAGGCTCCGGGAGCCTACCGATTGGTGCTGGAGAACCGCTCCGGAAGCGATGCGGGTTTCGAGAGCATCGTCTTCTACCGCTTTGCCTTCGAGACCCGGCTCAGCCATACCCATGGCGACACGCCCATCCACCCTGGTGACGAGGTGACGCTACGCCTGGAGGTCCGCAGTGAAGGGGCCTTGCTCAGTGATCCCGATTTGCTGGCGGGCATGCAGGCCGAGCTGGGTTTCGAGACGCCCGATGGAGCCTCTACACAGCAGGTCGTCTTCTCCTCCGCGGGCGGCATCGACATCCCCTACCTCGTTCCACCCCGCGCCACCACCGGGGGCTATTCGGTCGAGGCGGAGGTCCACGCGATCAAGGACCGCAAGGGCCGCTGGGTCTACAGCTCCGAGCCCCAGCGCCTCGATTTTCAGGTGCTGCCGCTGATCGAGTACAGCCTGACCAGCGCGGTGGGATATGTCGGCGGCAGGGTCCGCGTCGAGCTCGAGGCCGTCAAGGGCGTATTGCCCGCAGCGCTGACCGAGATTGTGATCGAGACGCCAGCAGGTCCGCAGACTCTGGCGCTCGAGCATGTCGGCAAGCTGGCCTGGGCTGCGTTGGAGATTCCCGAGACGGGAGCCTACAGCGTGGTGGCTCCTTCGGTCGAGGGCGTCTACCAGCCAGGCGCGCATCCCAGCCTTGACGGCCGCATTCGTCAGATCAAGGTGATGGATATCAAGGGCGGCCCGGCTCTGGAGGAGATCGGCGTCCCCCTGTTGCACCGCGAGATCCACAAGCAGAGTGTGCGGCTGTTCATCGAGGTCGAACAGCTGGAGGGAGAACGAGGCAGTCTGACTCTCGGTGTTGAGGGAGCGAGCGACGACTACAGAATGAGCCTCGAGCACGAGCAGTTGACGGTCGCCGGGGGCGACAGCCTGCAGACTCTCTTGGCCGTTGATGTGTTGACCGCCAACCGGCTGCCGGAGTTCTGGCTCGGCAGCTTGCAGCTGCAGCTGCAGATGGAAGACTGCGCACCGCAAGAGCGCAGCCTTGAGATCGTGCCTGTCATCGACCGGCCCAACTGGTGGATGGAGAACCTCTGGTGGTGGCTGCCGCTGTTGCTGTTGCTGTTGCTGTTGCTGCTTTTGTGGCTGCTGCGCCCCCAATGGCAACGCCAACAGGTGGTGGCCATGCGCTCGGGCTTCCTCGCCAAGAAAGGCGAGCTGATGATCGAGCACAAGTATGGCCTGCGGGGAAACAAAGCACGAGGTCTGCCCGAGCTGCCTGAGGGAGTGCGCTTTGCACAGGGAGGGATCGGCAAGAGCCACGGCAAGACAAGCATGTTGTTGCCTAAGGGCGTGGCGGCATTTGTCGAGGGCAAAGCGGCTGACCGGAAACACCTGCTCAAGCACGGTGACCTGATCGAATTCGGCGAGTTCAAGTGCCGCTTCTTCGAACAGGATCCCACCGCCGGCGAACGCGAGCGTTACGAAGATGATGAGTTCGTGATCGACGATGACGAGGAAGAGGTCGAGGTGCCGTCAGCGGAGATCGACGACGATGAAGAGTTCGTGATCGACGATGACGAAGACTGAAAGCGGGGCCCCACACATCTCCGGGCGACGCCGGCTCCCCACTGTGGCCTGCGTAGTGCTGAACCTCAACGGCCGCGAGCTCTTGCTGCAGACCCTGACCAGCTTGCAACAGCAAAGCTACCCTGGCCTGCGGATCATCGTCGTCGACAATGGTTCCAACGACGGCAGTCAGAAGGCAGTGCGCCAGACCTTCCCCGAGCTGCCCTTGATCGACACGGGCTCCAATCTGGGTTTTGGAGAAGGAAACAACGTCGGGATCCGCCGAGCCCTCGATGAGGGGGCCGATTGGGTCTTCCTGCTGAACAACGATACCGAGATCGAGCCGGGCGCGGTAGCGGCTCTCGTCGAGGCGGGCGAGCGTGCCCCGCGGGCGGGTATTCTCGGAGCGAAGATCTACTTTTTCGATCGGCCCGATGTGCTCTGGTACGGCGGAGGGCGCGTCACCTGGTGGGCTGGCTTGATCTCCCATCGGGGGATCCACCAGCGCGACAGCCAACAACTCGAAGAGCCTGCCGACACAGATTATGTCACGGGTTGCGCAATGTTGCTGCGAAGGGAGATGTTGGCCCAGATCGGCTTGTTCGATCCTGCCTATTTTCCCGCCTACGTCGAGGACGCCGATCTCTGTGAGCGCGCCCATCGCGCGGGTTGGCGGACGCTGTACGTACCCGCCGCGCGCGTCTGGCACAAGGTCTCCAGTTTCAGCGGAGGGGGCACGACGCCGCTGAAGGTTAGGTTGAAGGTCGAACACAATCTGCTCTTCTTTCATCGCTATGCGCGCTGGTACCACTGGTTGGGCCTCCCGCTGGGAATTGCGGGTCAAGTCGGACTGACAGCTGCGCGCGAGCTGTTGCGCGGACGCCCCCAGAATCTGGTCGCGCTCGGTCGCGGTTTGTGGGACGCAGCGCAGCGATAGCCCGAATCCGGGCTAGCTCCGTTGGATGTTTCTGCTCCTCAACATTGGCTGGGCATTTCGGCTTTGCGGCAGAGTTGCTATGATGCATGGAGATTCTCGGAGCGCAGCAGGAGAGGGAATGACTCGGGGCTTTCCTGACGACACCGATGCCAGGTCCGCCTCTCGTACTGAGACAAACGTGGGAATCCTGGTCGTCGACGACGAGCCATCCGTTCGCAAGGTTCTCAGCGACCTGCTCAAGGCCCGTGGCTACCGGGTCATCACAGCCGATAGTGGAGAGCAGGCGCTGCAGCTGGCCACACGCCAGGGCTTTGACCTCTCCATCGTCGATTATCTGCTGCCGGGCATGGATGGCATCCGCCTGATGCAGGCCTTGCGTGAGATCCAGCCGCTTGCCCCGCGTATATTGTTGACTGCAAAACTCGACCTTCCCACCGTGATCGAGGCGGTCAATCTGGGAGAAATCTCGCGTGCGCTGCAGAAACCTGTCAGTGCGAACGCTCTGTTTCGCTGCGTGCGCGAAGTGCTCTCGATCAAAGATCGACTGACCAAGGCCCGCGCCAGCCAGGAGTGGAAGGAGCGGCGGCACGAGCGTCAGGCGGTCTCTGAGTGCCTGAGCGGCTCGTACCTGCGGCTTGCCCTGCAACCGTTGGTCTGCTCAGAGAGCGGTCGTGTGGTTGCGCGCGAGGCACTGTTGCGCAGCACGCACAAACAATACCGCAGTCCTCTGACCATCTTGCACGGCTGTGAGACCCATGGCTTGATCGACCAACTGGGAGAAGTGGTGGTCGCGTGCGCGGCGGAATGGCTCGAGCGGCTGCCGTCGCATGAGATGCTCTTCATCAACCTGCATCCTGAAGAGCTGGGCGACACCCAGGGCCTCTGTCGGCGCATGGAGGTGCTGCAGCCGCAGGCTTCGCGGGTGGCCATCGAGATCACCGAGCGCCAGTCGCTCGACAAGATTTCGGGCTGGGAGAGCACCATCGAGGCGATGGTGGGGCGCGGTTTTGCGGTCGCCGTCGACGACCTCGGGGCCGGCTACAATTCTCTCTCGGTCCTGGCGGGTCTACAGCCTCGCTACCTGAAGACCGACATGAGCATCGTGCGCGACATCGATCGGTCGCCACGCAAGCAGCGCCTGGTAGAGTTGCTGAGCCGTTTCGCGGTGGCGACCGACGCATTGTTGGTCGCCGAAGGTGTCGAAACTGCGGAGGAAGCCGAGACTCTGCGTGCCTGTGGCGCCCATCTGCTGCAGGGCTTCTATTTCGGCAAACCCGAGCTCGATCCCGATTTGTAGAAGCCGCGCATAGAGGTGACCAGCGTGTCCGCATTGCAGCTGAACACTCCGTACATCGACAGCCTGAAGACCGCGCTGGGTAAAGTCGCGCTCGAGGGTCTAGAGCTTTTTTTTCGACGTGCCTGGGAGTTATTCGACCAGGTCGATGAGGCGATTTCCGCCGCACAACCCCATGTCGCCGCAGATCTCCTGCATGCCTTGAAGGGCATCAGCTGGACGGCCGGGGCACAAGGATTCGGCGAGTGTTGCATCGAACTCGAGGGGCTCGCCCGCGACAGCTGTCTCGATGATCTTGCCGAAGAAGCTCAGAAGCTGCGCGCCGTTTTTCCGTCCCTCAAAGCTGCACTCGAGAAAGCATACGCCTGAAGGGCTGAGTTTCGCAGTCGGTCGGTGCCTGGTACACTGGAGGGCATCCAACTGGAGGTCCGCCCGTGCACGTCCATCCTCCTGGCGAAGCTGTTCAGCTCGAAGCCCACATCAAGTTCCGCGACGACCGACCCCACACGCACAAGCTCTACCAGACTGCACGCAGCATTGTAGAGTTGGTGTGTTTGCGACCCGGGCAGAGCATCCGCGCATTCGAGCACCGCAACCGCGAGGCTTTTGTGCACGTATTGCAAGGGTCTTTCCGCTTCACTCCGGGCGAGGGGGACGCCGAGTTGCATGCTGGCCAGGTGCGTTTCTTTGCTGGGAACCAACCGGTCGCTCCCCGCAACATGGGGGAAGAGCCTGGTGTGTTTCTGGTGACCCTGGTCAAGACTGGCTGAGCCTGATGGCCCAAGACACGCGCGAGCGCCTGTTGGAGGCGGCCGAGGCCCTGTTTGCGGAGAGGGGGGTGGCGGCGAGCAAGCTCCGCGACATCACGCGCCGGGCGCAAGCCAACATCGCCGCGGTCAACTACCACTTCGGTTCGAAGCTCGGCCTGTTGCAGGCGTTGAGCACACTGCGCTTGCGTGGGCTCAACGAAGCACGCCTGCAGCAACTTGCGCAGACCGCGGACGAGGATGCACCGCGGCTCGAGACAGTCTTGCGGGCCTACATCGAGCCCACCGTGCGGCTCTGTCGGGCATGCCCGGCTTTCGTCAAGCTGTGGCGTCGCCTCGAGGCCGAGCCCTCGGCTGTGCGCGAAGCGGTGTTCCGCGACGCTCGCCTGGCCGAGACTGTTGCGGGCTTTGGCCGGGCACTGGCCAGGGCTCTGCCCGGCGCACCGCTGCCCGAGCTCTTCTGGCGCATGCACTTCACGAGCAGTGCTCTCGATGGCGCCTGGGCGGGCTGGCCCGATCCAGCTCTGGTCAGCGGGGGAACCCTGGCATTCGACGGCGATGCGGCGATGGTCGAACGCCTGGTCGAGTTCTCTGCGGCCGGCTTGCGGGCCTGCCGTGCATCGGGCTGAACGGGTCAGGTGCGACGGCTGGCGCGGCCGATACTCGTGGGTCCGAACCGCTCCACCACATCGTCAAGCGTGCGGTCCAAAGCGGCGCTGGGGCGCGAAAACAGATCGGCGTCGGGCGCCGGTTTCTGCAGGCGGTAGACGCTGAGGCCGATCAGGCGTAGGGGTTTGGACCAACAGAAACCCGGCAACAACGCGCAGGCAGCCTGATAGAGCTCGTCCGCGGACTGACTTACGCTCCGCAGCACGCGCTGCCGCGAGCGAGTCTCAAAGTCGCGGGTCTTGAGCTTCACCCGCACCCCCCCCGCGGCGTAGCCACGGCGCCGCAAGCTGCGGGCGACCCGGTCGGCGTGGCGCAAAAGGTGGGGCATGACGGCGTCCATCCCGTCTACATCGTGCTCCAGGGTCGTCTCGGCTCCGATGCTCTTGGCTTCACGGTGCGGCACCACTTCGCGGCAGTCGAGGTTGTGGGCCAGGCGATACAGATGGCTGCCTAGTTTGCCGAGCTCGGTCTTCAGCCAGACCTCAGACGCCTGGTAGACATCCGCGATGGTCCGCAAGCCCAGGCGCAGCAAACGAGGCTCGGTTTGCGCGCCCACCCCCCAGAGCCTGCGGACCGGTAGCGGATCGAGGAAGGTCCGCACTCGCTCGGGGCGGACGACAGTCAGCCCATCGGGCTTGCGGTAGTCGCTCGCCAACTTGGCCAGGAACTTGCTGTTGGCTACCCCCACCGAGACGCTCAAACCACCCGTGGCTGCCGCCACATCCTGCTTGATCTGCCGACTCATGGCCCCAGGGGTCGCGTATCCCGAGCCGGTCATGTCGAGGAAGGCTTCGTCGAGACTGAGCGCCTCGACCCGCGGGGACAGGCCTCGGAATACGGCCATGATCTGCCGTGAGACCTCGACATACCGTGCCATGCGCGGTGCGATCACCACCGCCTGAGGGCAGAGTTTCCGTGCCCGCGCCATCGGCATGGCACTTCCAACCCCGAAAGGCCGTGCCTCGTAGCTGGCAGTACACACCACCCCGCGGCGGCCCGTCCCTCCGATCAGCAGGGGCCGGCCGCGCAATTCGGGGCGGTCCAGCTGCTCGATGGAGGCGAAGAAGGCATCCATGTCTGCATGGACGATGATGCGACGCCAGGATTGCCCAGCTGTCTCGGACACGGCGCACCCAATCAAAAAACAGACACCTGTCTTGATTGTGGCACTGCAGCCGCGCGATGTCCAGGCCCAATTGTTCGTAGCGGCACTAGTGCCGCTGCTCCGGCGGGAGGCTGGGCGCCGCGGAGCACGCCAGCTTGGAAATGAATGCCTGGCTGAGTCGGTAGGCATCTCCGGGCCAACGTGCAGAGAGGTAATTGCCGTCCTCGACGATGAAGGTACCGCGCTCGTCGCTGCTGGTTCCGCGCCGCGTGAGAGTCAGCGGTCCCCGCTCGAAGTCCTCGGGTCGAGCCAGTGCGGCGCGCACCTCTTGCTCGACATAGGCAGGATAGGTGCGGTAGTAACGTCCCAGTTTCCAAGCAGTCAGCCAGTAGGCCGTGCGTTCCATGTAGCGGGGAAGACAGGTCGTTCGGCGCCCATGCAAGACCGACTGGCCGTGGGCGTCGCGGGTCCGAGCCAGTGGAAGCACGCCATGGCAGATCGCGGCTACAGGCCGACCTGTCTGCCAGAAATCCAGCAACAGCGCCTGCAAGTGTGCACTTCCCAGGTATTGCTTCATGCCCGGCGCGTGCCCGCCAGCCAGGAAGATCCCGTCCGCCTCACGCAGATCCGCCAGCTCATTCCAGGCGAGCGGCTTGCAGAATTCCTGGTCGTCGCACAAGGCAGCGTAGAAGGCCTTGGGCTCGGGCTCAGCGCCGAGCTGGCCGAACAGCACTCCTCGTAGCAAGAGCGGATCGGCCGCGGGCCGAGAGCCAGCCTCGGTGACGAAGCACACCTCGTGACCCGCGTCCCGAAGCAACTTCCAGGGCACGGCGACCTCGGTGACGTCGAAGTCATGGTCGGGCAGGGGAAAGAGCACGCGCGCCATCGAGCTTCCTCATTCGTCGCTGGCTAGCGAGTGCGCGGCCACCCGGGCGCAGCACGCGCCGCGCTCCCCAAGCTGGCTCAGCCCTGCGCTTCGAGCCGTCCCGTCTCGAAAAACCGCACCGCCATCGCGGGGATGCTTTCGTGGTTCATGATGTGGGTATGGGTCGCGTCGATGGTCGCGAAGTCCGCCATGCCAGCAAGGCGCGTCTCGCGCACCAGAATCAGGCCATCAGAGGGCTCGTCGCGCGGAATCCACTCCAGCGCGTGGGTAACCCAACTGATCGGGTTGCCGGGATGCACACGACGAGTTCCCGCCACGACGGCAAAAGGGTCTCTGAGCGCAGGAGCGTCGAGCACAGCGACCTCTTGTCCTGCCGGACCGAACACCCGCTGGAAGAAGCGGTTGTCCAGCAGCCGCTGCGCGACCTGTGAGCCCTGGCTGGGCGGAGCCAACAGCACCAGACGCTGCCAGCGTTGCTCAGGCATGAAGCGCACCACCACGCCCCCCATCGAGTGCGTGATCACGCAAGGCTTCTCATTGCTACCCAGTTCTTTGTGGATACACTCCGTCAGGTGGGCTCCAAGCTCAGCCAGGTTCTTGAAGCGTGATGGATAGTCGAGGGCCAGGCAACGCCGTCCCAGCGCCTCAAGCCGTTTGCGCAGCTTGCGCATCGACAGGCTGGTGCGCCCCATACCGTGCAGCAGCACGGTCCACTCACTCATGCCAGCAGCTCGCGCAGGCGGGAGACCAGCAACTCATCGTCGATCGGCTTGGTCATGAACTCGCTGGCACCGGCCTCTAGAGCCAACGTGCGGTCCTTCTTCATGCCCTTGGCGGTCAGCATGATGATATGGACATCACAAACGGGCGCGGGTTCTTTGCGGATGTTACGGCACACATCATAGCCATTCATGCGCGGCATCATCAGGTCGAGCAGCACGATGCGGGGGCGCTGCTCGCGGACCATCTCGAGGCAATCGAGGCCGTCCTCGGCCGTGATGACCGAGAAGCCCTCAAGCTGCAGGATGAACGAGGTGGTGTCGCGGATATTGGGCTCGTCGTCGGCGACCAGCACCACATCCCTCAGCCCCTGGTCGGGGGTGTCCGCCGGTGTTTCCATAGGCCTCAAGTCAGATCAGCGTTCTCACCCGGTATCGTAGCATCTTGCGGCCCAGCAGGGGAAGGGAGATTGGCGGAAGCGGGCTTGGGCAACGCGCCGGAGTGGCTCTTCATACGCGCCATCGAGGTCGGTCGTTTGAAAGCCTGGGCTGCCTCGACAGACTGAATCGGCAGGTCGAACACATAGCGAACTCCGGCTTCTCCGCCCTCGAGCCGGATGCTCCCGCCGTGGCGTTCGACGATGGTCTTGCAGATCGGCAGCCGGATTCCCAAGCCCGTCGTGGTCTTGCACAGGTCGTCGGGGTCGACTTGCTGGAAGGCTTCGAAGGCCCTGCGGATCTCAGTGGGGCCCAACGACCGCTCGAATTCAGCCACCCAGACCGAGATCGAGAGACCAGAGGCAGAGGCGGCCGCCCCGATCTGGATCTTTCCCCCAGGCGAGGTGTTCTCCAATGCCAGCTCGAGCAGGTGGCCGACAGTCTTTTCCAGCTTGTTGTGATCGAACGCCGTCTCGGTCGATTCCTGCTCGATCTGCGAGTCCACCTCGATCTGCCGTTCTTCGATGGCCCGGCAATGGTCTGCAAGGCAACGGTCGAGAACGGCCGCGATCGAGCCGAGCTCGAAATTCCAGGTCGCCAGACCCTGCTCGAGGTTTGCGAGGTCGAGGCACTCTTCGACGATTGTATTGAGCCGGTCAGAAGACTCTTCGATGATCCGGGCGAACTTCTCGATGACCTGGTCGCCGCCTTTCTTGGCGTAGCGCTTGAGGACGGCCACCGAGGAGACAATCGAGGTCAAGGGAGTGCGCAATTCGTGGGAGACCGAGCTGAGGAACGCGTCTTTAGCGCGCGCGAGCTCTTTCTCACGGGTGATGTCGTCGAGGGCGGCGACGACGCCACGAGGCTGCCCATCTTTGCCGATAAAAGGAGCGAGTTTGACCTTCAGGATATGACCCGGGTTCGAGCTCGGCACGAGTTCTTTCTCTTCATCGGCTGCCAGGTCGGGGCTGCCGATGACCTCTTCGATCATACGGCTCTCGTCGGCGCGGTCCAGCGGTCCGTCCTCGCTCAAGCCCAACAACAATCGAGCCGCGGGGTTGGCGAGAATCAGCTGTCCGTCTCGTGTGGCGACGACAACTCCATCGGTGATGCTGCGCACGATCGCCATCAGCTCCTCGCCGCGCTCGACCGCCAGCTCGTACTGCTGGGCAGCCTGGATGGCCAGAGCCATCTGCGTGGCAACAGGTTCGAGGCGCCTGCGGCCCATATCCCGGAAGGGAGATTGCTGGCGGGCCCGACACATCACCATGACACCGATGCGCTTGTCGTTGGCCGACAAGGGCAGCGCCAGCAATGGTCCATCGAGGTAGGGCTCAGCCTCGGACAGATGGGGGACATCGCTGAGTTGTCTGAAGCTCGCAGCGACGCCCGTTGCGAGCACCTCGCCGGCGAGGCTGCCGTGCCTGGGGATGACCGCGCGAGCGCAAGGGGCGGGGCCCGTGCCTCGGATCGCGCGGGCGACCAGCTGCGTGTTGTCGAGCCGGTCTTCAAGGATGACCACGCGCCGTTCGGAGTGGACAATCTTCTTGGTCCACATCAACCCCTTGTCGAGCACGACCTCCAGACTGTTGCCTGCCACACTCAAGCTCGACAGGTCGCGCAGAGCGGACAGCTCTTTCTGCAGCATGTCTTCGCGGTCTGCGTGCTCGAGGATGTGGCCGATGAACTTGACGAGCTCATCGAGCAGAAGACCGGTGTGCTTGTCGAAGGGTCGGTTGTTGCGGATGGAGTACACCGCGATAACGACTGTACTCTCTTCGCTCTTGACCCGCACGGCGAGCAGCGGTTGGCCTTTGTCGCGCGCTCGCTGGGGATTCGGCGCGACGTAGTTGCCCCCTCGTTGCGCGAGCTTGCCCAGGATATCCTCGCCGATACGTCCTCCGGCCGTGCGCAGCTGTTCAATGCTGAAGCCTTCCTGAGCTTTGAGCCGCAGCTTGCGGTCGACCACCTTCAGCACACCGACAGCCTCGGCATCGATGGCGACTTTGAAAGCTTCTTTGATCCCGGAGTAGATCTGTTCGCTGCTGACGGCGGTCAGCAGCGGCGCCTTGGCGTCGGCGAGGCGGCGGAGGAAGTCTTCGGCGCCCTCGCCATCTTTGTTGCGGGCGAGGTTTGCCAGCATCTGCCGGGGAGAGGAAGAGTCGCGAGCCGCGGTCTGCCTTCCCGATGGAGTGTCGCGGCGGGTCGAGCGGCGCGCGCCGCGCACGCGGCGGCCATCGCTGGTCAAGCGGCCACTGGAGGGAGGGTCTTTGGGAAGTCGAGGGGGCGCTGTCTGGCTGCGGGTGGACGCCGGTTTCTGGAACTGCAATGCCTCAGGAGGCGTGTCGGCAGCCAAAGGAGCACCGGGCCTCGTGGGCTCTGGGGTTGCGGGCACGGGGTTGGCGCCTTCATCCGCCACGGGCGGCTACCTCTGGCTGCAGGAAACGGCTTCGGCACCGGTCATCGGAGTATAGCAGTTTGGCGAGGAACCACAAATCAACGGGCACTGCGGCATTAGCCCTCTGCGCCCACTGCAGTCGCCAGGGGCCAGAGAATTCGGAGCTCGGTCGAGGCCGCTTCGGCGACCAGTTCTACACTGCCGCCGTGTTTCTCGACCAGACGCCTGACGATCGAGAGCCCCAGGCCCAGGTGCTTCCCCGGGGCGCTTGTCTCTCCGGGGCTGAAGACCCGCTGCTCCAGGTCTGCAGGGATCGGGCGCCCGCCGTTCCGAACGCGGAACAATGCGTGCCTGTCGCAACGCCGCAGCTCGATCTCGATCGGTCCCCGGCCTTCAGTCGCGTCCAACGCATTGTCGAGCAGATTCAGCACCACCTGGTGCGCCTCGGCCAGGACCGCATGCACCGTGCAGCTTGCAAGTTCGAGCGCGTGCCAGCGACCGCGCAGTCGATGCTCGAGCAGCTTCATACCCTGTTCGACGACCAACTTCAGGTCGAAATGACGGGCCTCTCCTTCGACGCCGCGTCCCAGCTGGCGCAAGCTGCCGATCAGCTCCGAGCAACGACCGGCGGCCTGCCGCATGGTCGAAGCCACATCGCGCACCAGCTCGGGAAAATCCGGCTCGGGCTCGGCAGCAAGCTCCAGCAGGCTCTCAGCCAGACTACCCAGCGCGCCCACGGGCGAGTTGAGGTCGTGGGAGAGGCCGGCGGCCAATTGTAGCTGGCTGGACGCCTTTTCGAGCCGCACCACCTGGGCCCAGATCGCTTCGCGTTCGGCGAAGACCTGTTCGAGTCGCGCCGTCCGTTCGCGTACGCGTCCATCCAGCTCGCGGTTGACGCGCACCAGCTCTTCGAGGGAGGCGACCAGCAACAGCCCCGAGCCGAGCAAGCTGGCGATCGCTTGGAGCAGTCGTAGATCTGCGCTCGAGAAGCTGCGACGCACCAGCTGGCAATCCATATACAGGGCGCCCTCGACCTTCCCGGCGACGCCGAGGGGCGCGCACAGCACCGAGCGCGTGCTGAGCGCCTCAGGTGCCGCCGGCAGGTGCTCGGCCCGGGCACGCCCGCTCGCAAGAACGGCAGCGACGACCCCGCGATCCCAGGCGAGATGTTCGACGGCCAGCGATTGGCCGCGGCTGTCGAAAGCCGCCTCGAGGAATGGGCTGCCGTCGGCCCGGAGACCGAGCAACAGCGCTGCGTCTGCGAGCAGTGCCTTGAGGGCGGCCACCAGTCCCCGTTCGATTAGAGCGTCGCGGCTGTCGCAGCTGCCGAGAATTGCAGCGACCTGAACGAGATGGGCCAGATCCCTTTCAGCACGAGCTTCTTCATCCAGCAGAGGGACCGCGCGTGTCTTGGCCGTGCCCTCTTCACGTGGCGTGACTCTTCCGGTCCTGCCTAGTTGCTCGAGGGCATCGCGGGCCCCGTCGGCTACGTGTTGGAGCCCCGCGCGACGCGCCAGCTCGAGAGCCTGCCGCAGGTCTTGGCTGGCGGCGTCCAGAGCCCCCTCGATGGCGTGGACCAGACCGCGCAGGCGCAGCGCCTGGCTGCGGATCTCGGCTGGGCCTGAGCGGCGAAGGACCTCGGCGAGGCCGGCTGCTGCTCGGCTCAGGAAGGGCTGATGGTCGGCACGCGCACGTTGGACTTCAGCTGCGAACCCCAGCTCGATTTCCACTTGCAGGAGTCTGAGCCTCAGCGCCCAGGTTCCGGCGAAACGCCCGGCCCGATGGAGCTCTACGGCCTGCCGTGAGACCTCAGCCGCCCTGCCCAGGCGTCCCTTCCGCAGCCATGCTTCGGCGAGCAGAAGGGCGGCACGAGCTTCTGAACGCCGGTCGCCGCTACGCTGGAGACTGGCAACGGCCTGTACACCTGCAGAGATCGAGCCGTCGAAGTTGTGGCCTGCCGCCATCAGCTCCGCTTCGAGCAGCGCGAAGCAGCCTCGTCCCTGCACATCTCCGGAGGCGCCAGCCGCCTCGCGAAGGCGCCGGCCGAGGAGCGCCGCGCTGGCATCGTCGCCTTGCAGCATTGCCGTCCGGGCCAAACACAGCAATGCCTGTCTGCGTTCCCAGTGCTGGCCTTCGCCGGCCAGACATCTCTCAGCCTGGGACAGGGTCTGCCGCGCTCGGTCCAGGTCGCCTTCTGCGAAGGCCAGCAGGCCCTCGGCCAAGGGGATCGTGCCACGGGTCGGCTCCTGGCATCGCTGTGTCGCCTCGCGTGCCGCATGCAGCCAGCGTCGGGCTGTGCGCAGGCCGCCGCGCTCGGCCGCAAAGATCGCGACTGTCGCACAGATCTGCGCGGGGACGGGCAGCTGTGGATTGCGGCGCAGAAGACGCAGCAGCTGCAGCAGATCCCGGCAGGCGGCACGCGCATCGATGAAGAAGCCACACCAGGCGCGGCCCTGCAAGATCTGCACCAGCAGAGGGAGACTGCGCCGCTCTGGGGGCGCTTCGGGGCGTGGCCCGACCAGCAGCCAGGCTTCGGCGAAGGCTTCTTCGGCGGAACGCAGCTGTCCGCGCCGCAGGCGCGTCTCGGCGCAGCGGCACAGCAGGCGGGCACGCTCCACGAGGTCTGGTGCACGCTCGTCCAGCGCCTGGCGGTAGCAGGCCTCGGCTCGCGCCGCCTCGTCGGCCAGCAGCCAGGCGTCTCCCTCCCGCTCGAGCAAGCCGCTCGCCCAGCTTGCGCGGCCCTCGAGCGTGTTCGCCAACGCCCGCGAGCCTGCCAGCAAGCGCGCGGCCTGCGCGAAAGCGCCGCCGTCGCGCAGGCCCTGGGCCGCAGGCAGGGCGTAGCGCAGCGCGCGGCGGGTTTCTCCGGCCTGGCGCAGGTGCTCGTAGAGTTGGAGCGCCGACGCCCCGGCCCCTTCGAGCACGTCGGCCGCCAGCCGGTGTAGCTCAGCCCGCAGCCTCGGGTCGAGCAGGTCCAGGCAGCGTTGGCGCAACTCCGGACCGGCAAAGCTCCAACGGTCGCCCGTCTGACGCAGCAGCCCCGAATCTGCCGCCGCCTGCAGCTGGGCAGCGAGACTCTCCGCTCCGTCCCAGACATAGGGGCCGGCCTTGAGCAGCACCTCTAGCTGCGCATGTTCGAAGTTGTCACCCAACACCGCGGCTGCGCTCAGCGTCTCGGTCGCCAACTCGGAAGAGACGGCGTTGCCCGCACGTCCCAACTCCCGACGCAACAGACCGGGCAGGCATCCGGGCCGGCTGGCGGCTTCGGCCACCACGGCCCCGAGCTGTACCTCGGAGAGCCGCGCATCGCCCAGCCAGGCGCGGGCCAGCTTGCGGAGTGGACCAGGGGCCAATTCTGGCAGCGGCCAACAGGTCTCACAGTGCAGGCCCGTGGGAAGGCTCCGCCCGACCAGGAACAGCAAGAATCGAGGCGTGCTCGTTTGCCGCAACTCCGCCTGGCACAGGCTGAGAAAAGCCAGGTCCTCACCCTTGCGGAGGTGGATATCGTCGATGCAGAGCAGCATCGGCGAGGCGTCGAGCAACATCGTGCAGAACAGCTGCGCGAGCTTGCCGCGCAGTGCGCGGGCTTCGCTCTCGGCCGGTTTGTCCAGCAGCCCCGGCGGCACGATCAGCCCACGCACCGTATCTGTCTCCGAGCTGGACTCTTTGTCCTCCGGGCGCTCGATGCCCAGCAGATCAGCCAACGCCGGGCACAGCCCGAGGATCTCGGCGTGCAGCTCGAGTGCCCGCTGCTGCCAACGCGTAGCAAGGCGCGCGCGCCTGTCAGCGGGCAGGCTGTGGGCCGCCAGGGCCAGGCTGTCCAAGGCCTGTGACCAGAGCGGCCGAGCCCCTTCGGGCAGCTCGACGAAGAGTGTTCCCTGCCCGCCGAGCCGGTCCCCCAGCTCCTGGGCCAGGGCGGTCTTGCCAGCATCGGCCGGTCCCAACAGAGCCAGCTGGCGGCAGTCCGGCTGCATCCAGCGCTGCTCCAGACTCTTGAGCAGCGCGTCGTGGCCGACAAGAGCAGGAGGCAGGGAGAGGCAGCGTCCGCTATCGAGCTCTTTGAGCGGCGGGCCGGGCAGCGCCAGGCAGTGTAGATCCTCGAGCAGGCTCTGCACGTGGCTGTACCGTTGGGCAGGGTCCTTGGCCAGCAGGCGTTCGACCAACAGCCGCAGCCCATCCGGTAGCTGTCGCCAGATCGGTTGCTCGAAGCTCGGCCGGGAAGACAGCTGCTCATGGATCAAGCTCAAGCGCTGGGGGGCCCGGAAGGGGCGCTCGCCCGTCAGGATCTGGTAGGCGAGCACACCCAGCGCGTAGAGGTCGGCGCGTCCGTCCACCGGCAGATCGGCCAGCCCGCTCAGCTCAGGACCGAGATAGGCAGCCTGGCAGAGCACCGCGCCGCCAGGGATCAAGGGGGCGCCGACGCTGCCCAGATCGAGCAGGCGCAGACGCAGACTACCGGCGGAGTCGACCTGCACGACGCAACAGCGTTCGTCCAGCTCGCCGTGCAGCAGTCCCCGCCGATGCAACCTGCGCAGCACGCTGCAGATCTGGCGTAGGACCTCGACGGCAACCTCGGCAGGCTGAGCACGGCGCGCCAGCCACTCGCCCAACAGCATGCCTTCGACGGCCTCGCAGACCAGGAAAGGCCGGGACCCGTCGTGTCCGGCGGCCCGCAAGCGCGCGAGATGGGGTCCTGCCAGCCCGGGCATCAAGGCCAGCTGGCGGACAAATCTGGTCTGGTCTTCGGGTTCGAATCGCTTGAGCAGCAGAGCCTGCCCCTCGCCGGGTACGCGGGACAGGTAGCTGCGTCCGCTCGGTGTCTGCCGTAGCAGACGCAACAGGGGGTAGGGGCCACAGTCGTGTCGAGAGTGTCCAGAGCTGGGCACGAGTGCCTCCGCGCACGAATTCCGGTCCAGCTACGCCTGGGGGGCGGGCTTTTTCGCCAATCTCCCCTGAATCTGCCGCGTGAACAGCGCGACCAGCCTCGCGTCGAGCTTCCCGTCTTCTGCCTGGCGCTGCAGGCGGCCCAGGGCCTGTTCGGGCGCATGTCCGGAGAGCAGCAGCTCGTCGAAGCCTTCGGCGATAGCCAGCACACGACTCTCGGGGGAAAGCTGAGCCGCCGGCTTGCCCGTGCCACAGCTCAGCTGTGCGATCAGTTGGGGGACGCGCGTCAGGGCCGCGGGCCAGGGCAGTTTTCCCAGCAAGGCTACCGCCCAGCGCCGCTGACGCGCCAACAGCGTGCGCTCACGCTCGCTGAGAAAACCACCCGACTGGCCCAAGCATGCCCGCTCATGGGGCTCGAGGAGGCGGTAGCTCTCATCGGGCCCGAGCCGGATCTCGACGCTACCCAGCTCTTTCAGCTTCTTCCGCTGTGCGGACGACAACCTGCGACAGCCTGCGAGATGCTCGAGAAAGCTGCGCGCCTGGTCGAGATACCAGCTCAGGTTGTCCTGCTCCTGGACGACGCGTTCGAGAACATCTTGTTGGGGCGCGCGTGCCTGCTTGGTGAGGTTCTGCAGCAGGTTTTTCTGGCGGTGCGAAAGCCAACGGGCGGCGATCAGCTTGAAGCGCGCGCCCAGGGCTGCCAGCTCGGCAGCGCCGAGACGTTGGGTCTTGTGCAGCAGCTCGGCGGGCACCCCCACCCGACCCAGCTCGTGCAGCAGAGCGGCTGCGTGGATGCACTTCAAGCCGTCGGAGCTCAGAGCCAGCATCTCGCGCGCAGCCTGAGCGAGGGCCAGCGACGATGCGGCGACGCGCTCGGCATGGCCTGCGCGGGCGGGCTCTGCGGCTTCGGCCAGCCGCGCGCACAACGGCAGCGTGGCTTCGAACAGCTTCTCGAGGCTGGCCCGCTTGCGGGCCTTCTCGAGGCTGCAGGCGACGCTCTTCGCCAGACGCGCACAGCGTTCGAGATCCGAGTCTGTCAGCGGGTGGCTGCTGTCCCTTCCGGCCACGGCCAGCACCCCCAGGCTGTCGGCCTTGCCTTCCAGGGGCACGAACAGGCAGCTCTGGCTGGGCCCCGCGCAGAGGTCGGCATCGAGCTTGGCGTCGAGGTCTTCCCGGCCGATGCGCGCGGGGGCGGCCTTCTCGTTCACCTGGGTGACCTGGCGCCGGCCGAACACGCTTGCCATCGAATGCTGTTGCGTGCCAGGGGTGAAACGCACCGCCCAAGGCACAAGACCCTCGGCAGTAGAGAGGAAAGCGGCCGCGCAGAAGGCGTGGGGAAACATCGCCAGCACGCCTCTCAAACTCTTGGTGACGGCCGATCCAAAGGAACCAGCCCGCAACAACTGTTCGCAAAGCTGCAGCTGTTGGCTCAACAGCGCCTGGGCTGCCCGGCAATCGGTATGGATGTCTTCTGCGAGCGCCGGCTCCACCACGGGAGCGGGGGAGGCCGGGCCATTGCCCTCGCCGGCCGCGGCGGAGTCCTGGGCTTTGGGACCCGGTTCGAGGAACACCAACGTGTCTTCGATCACCTGCGTCTTGCTATCGTCGGGTGGCAACTCGGGCGGCTCATCCACAGTGCGGACCACCACCGGTCCAGGCGCGTCCCCCCACGAGTTGAGGCTGCCGCTCCAGGCGAGGAACTCCTGGGTGTCGACATGGATGCCGAAAAACTGTTCCGTCTCATCGTCGCCCGAAGCGTTCCTGTCGGATTCCTGCGGGGGCCGCTCGAGGTGCACCGCGATCACGTTTTCGAGGATGGTGATCTGCGCGCCATCTTCCAACGGGGTCTCACAACGTCCTTTGTCGTACAGCTGGAGAATGCGTGGACCCTGTTCGACGCTCGAGCCGCAGCGCTTGTCCAGATGCACGTAGACGCAACTGTCGTCGGACAGCCAGATCTCCCCGTGGCGGCCGGCGACGCGGGCATCGCTGAGCACCAGATCATTGCGGGGGTCGCGGCCGATGCCGATGATGCCATCGGGACAGGCGGCGCGGCGGCCCGTATCTGGGCCGGCGATGACCTCAAGCAGCAACCTCGTGTCGGATTCCACGCTTTCCCACGGCTCATCGCATCATCGGCATGATTGTCAGTATAGAGCGTTCGAAGGCCTCGGGGAAAGCGCAAATGGACCGGTGGGCCCTCAGCCCGCAGTAAGCTGGGATCTGCCGATCCCTTGGTGTAGAATTTGCCGAACTCGAACCGGGAGCTTCCCTCACGTGGACCTCGACCAAGTCAACGCCACCATCCGCGCCGCCGCGCCGTCACTCTTCCAACACCTCAGCGCTCTGGGCCGTCGGGCGGTGTTCCCGCGCGGCATACCTTTCCAGGCGGCCGAGGCCGCCTCAGCAGAGATCAATGGCACCATCGGGCAGATCACCGACGGGCGTGGCGGGACGCGCCCGCTTCCGGTGGTCGCTGAAGGGCTCTCCAGTCTGGACCCCGACCTGCAGCGCCATAGCCTGCTGTACTCGCCCATGGCGGGTCTGCCCGAGCTGCGTGAGCTTTGGCGTGCTCGTCAGCGACGCGAGGCTCCTCAAGACGCGCCGAGCAGTCTTCCGATCGTGACCGTGGGGCTGACCCACGGCCTGAGCATCATCGCCGATCTCTTCATCAGCCCCGAAACGGTCGTGGTCCTGCCAGCGCCCTTCTGGGGCAACTACAAGCAGATCTTCGGACTGCGCCGTGGTGCGGCGGTCGTCGGCTTTCCTGCCTACGACGGAGACCGCTTCCGCGCCGAAGGGTATGCAGAGGCCTTGGATGAGCTCCCGCGAGGAGCGGCCATGGTGGTGCTCAATTTCCCCAGCAACCCTGGCGGGTACAGTCCCAGCGAGGCGGAGCGGGCCCAGATTGTCGAGGGTCTGGTAGCGGCGGCCCAGAAACGGCGTGTGCTGGTGCTGGTCGATGATGCCTACCACGGCCTGGTCTACGACGCCGAAATTCCCCGCCGTTCGATCTTCTGGGACCTGCTCGGAAAATCCGAACAGTTGGTGCCCGTCAAAGTCTGTGGCACGACCAAAGAGCTGGTCTTCTTCAGCGGCCGGGTCGGCTTCTTGACTTTTGCTTGCGCACCGGACAGCGCACTTGCCCAGGCGCTGGAGAGTAAGGTGAAGGCGTTGATCCGCTCGACTGTGGGCAGTCCGGTGGGACCTTCCCAGGCCCTGGCGCTGCGTGCGCTGCGCCACCCAGAGCTCGACGCCCAGACCGAGGCGGTGCGCGCCGAGCTCGAGGCACGCTTTCTGTGTCTGCAGCAGGCCTACCGGCAACTCAACTTCCGCACGTTGCGGCTGCTGCCCTGCAACAGCGGTTGTTTCGCGCTTTTTGAGCTCCAGGACGACCCCGAAATCTGGCGGCGGCGGCTGCTGGCCGAGCAGAGCGTGGGGATGATCAGCGTGCCTCCCCGCTACCTGCGGCTGGCGTTCAGCAGCGTCGCTGAGGACAATCTGGTCGAGCTGCTGACCCGACTGAAACGCATGGAAGACGGATGACATCTGAGCACTACGATGTACTGGTGGTCGGCGGGGGCCATGCAGGCTGTGAGGCTGCGCTGGCGTGCGCACGCATGGGCCTCGAGGTTGGGCTGGTCACCATGGACCCTGCCCGCATCGCAGAGATGTCCTGCAACCCCTGCATCGGCGGACTGGCCAAGGGCCAGATGGTCCGGGAGGTCGATGCTCTGGGCGGCGCGATGGGCAAGGCTGCCGATGCCACGGGCATCCAGTTCCGCATCCTCAACCGTCGCAAAGGGCCGGCGGTGCAGTCGCCACGTTGCCAATCGGACAAAGAGCTCTACAAGCTGCACATGCAGGCTGTGGTCGCGGCCCAGCCTCGGCTGACGGTCATCGCGGGGCAGGTCGTAGATCTGAAACTACGCGGCCCGCGTGTCGAGGCAGTCCTCCTCAAAGGAGACCGCCTGGTCGGCGGCAGCGCCGTGGTCTTGACGACGGGCACTTTCTTGAGCGGCAAGCTGCACGTTGGGCTGAAGAACTGGGCAGGCGGGCGCATCGACGAGGAAGCAGCCGTCGGTCTGAGCGAAGGGCTTGCGGGGGTCGGCTTCGAGACCGGCCGGCTCAAGACGGGCACGCCCCCGCGGCTGCACCGTGACAGCCTCGACCTGGATGCACTGGAAGTCCAGCCCGGAGACGCGCAGCCGCAGCCTTTCAGTTTTGATCCGCCGGCACCTTTTCCCTGCTTGCCGCAGGTTGTCTGCTGGATCACCCATACCAATCCGAAGACCCATCAGATCATCCGCGAGAACCTCGACCGGTCTCCGATCTACACCGGCGTGATCGGTGGCGTGGGGCCTCGGTATTGTCCGTCGATCGAGGACAAGGTCGTACGCTTTCCCGACCGCGAGCGCCACCAGATCTTCCTCGAGCCGGAAGGGCTGAGCACGCCGGTGGTGTATGCCAACGGCATCTCGACCAGCCTGCCTGGCGACGCCCAGGAGGCCCTGGTGCACAGTCTGGTGGGCTGCGAGCGTGCGGTGCTGTTGCGGCATGGCTACGCGGTCGAGTACGACTTCTTCGCGCCGACGCAGTTGCGGCGCAGCCTTGAGACCAAGCTGGTCGAGAACCTGTACATGGCGGGTCAGATCAATGGCACCTCGGGATACGAGGAGGCCGCGGCCCAAGGCTTGATGGCGGGCATCAACGCGGCGTTGAAGTTGAGAGGCGAGGCCCCCTTCATTCTCGACCGCTCCGAAGCGTACATCGGGGTGCTGATCGACGATCTGGTCCGTTCCGGACCGACCGAGCCCTACCGGATGTTTACGTCGCGGGCCGAGTTCCGCCTGCTGTTGCGTGCAGACAACGCGGACCGGCGCTTGACGGCCAAGGGGCGTGCGCTCGGATTGGTGTCGGAGAAACGCGCGCGCGCCGTGGCAGACAAGCGGGCCCTGATCGCGAGCAGCTGGCAGTACATGGACCGCACCCGCGTGCAGGGGGCCAGCCTCAGCGAGGTCCTGCGGCGCAATGACAAGAGCTTTGCCGACCTGCGCGCGCTCGATCCTCGGCTGGCGCAGCTCGATGCCGAGGTCGGCCGTGCGCTCGAGATCGAGCTGAAGTACGAGGGCTACATCAAACGGCAGAGCCAGCAGATCGAGAAATTCCGACGGCTGGAGCTGCGGCCGATCCCCAACGGCTTCAACTTCGACCTGCCGGGTCTGCGCATCGAGGCCCGCGAGAAGCTCAGCTCGATCCGTCCTGACTCCTTGGGCCAGGCCTCGCGCATCGCAGGCGTGACCCCGGCGGATGTCGCCCTGCTGCAAGTGCATCTCGGCACAGCCTGAGTCCTGCTTGGATTGCAGTATGTCCGGATCCCGGACAAAAAAATTCTGGATTCTGCCAAGAACCGAGCGACTCATGCGTCAAACCATCCAGACGCCCTGAATGGGAAGGCAAACCATGCCGAGCGAGCTCAAGATTTCCGTCGCCAGCCCATGTGAGCAGTCATGGGATGCGATGAAGGGAGATGAACAGGTACGCCACTGCCAGGAGTGCCGCATGAACGTCTACAACCTCAGCGCGATGAGCCGCGCCGAGCTGCTTGCGCTGATCCGTGAGCGGGAAGGGCGGGTGTGCGGCCGCTTCTATCAGCGCAAAGATGGCACCATCATGACCCGCGACTGTCCGCGCAGCGTCCGCGCCGCCTTCGGTTGGGTGGGCCGCCGCAGCCTGCTGGCGCTCGGCCTGGTGCTGACATTCTGCCTCGGCGGCCTGGTGGTGGCTGGCCGCCCCTTTGGCATCGACTCCCGCCGCCTGGTGCGTGCAGCCGAGCGCCTGATCGAACGCTTTCATCCCGCCCAGGTCCAGGTGATGGGAGAGATCTGCCCGCCGCCGCCGCCCACACCCCTCCAGCAGGGCGCTCGCCAGGGTGGGTGAACCCGGTAGGCGCTTCGGCCGTCAACCCATCACAGCGCGCTTCTTTTTTGGATGCCTCATGCCCCGGGCCCAGATCTCCGATCTCTGCAAAGAGGGAGCCCTACTTAGAGGCGGGGCACTAGCGGGGCACTGGCGATGGCGGCTTCGGGAACTCTGGCGCATCACGCGCTGGTCACGGCGATACACGGCCTGTTGGACAAGCATTTCGGCGTGGGAGGTCCCCAGGCGGCAGCCCTGCTCGACGAGCTGGAGCCAGATCTCGCCGAAGCCGGACGCTCGCTGCGTTGTCTGCAGAGCGCCGCCAACGTGCGGGCCGCCGAGCTGCAGCTCGCCGAGGCGCGGCTGCAGGGCATTATGGAGATCGGCTCTGACGGGCTGATCGGCTGCGATCCTGGGGGCGCCATCCGCTACTGGAACGGCGCCGCACGCCAGCTGTTTGGCTGGCCGCCGCACGGCGATCCCAACAAGCTGGCCGAGCTGTTTCCGGCAGGCCTGGGAGAGGCTGGCCAGGTCGTGGGGCGGCGGGCCGATGGCCGGTGTATCTCGTTGCAGGTGCGCCGTGCCGAGTTGGGAGCCCGCGAGCTCGTTTATGCCGTGCGCCCGGTCACGGCCGCCAGCACCCTCGAGCAGACTCTGCGCCGGCAGCGTGCGGCGATCGAGGGTTCCCTGGACGGTATGGCTTTTCTCGGCGAGGACGGCTGCTTTCTGCAAGCCAATGGCGCGTTCAAGCAGCTGTGCGGCCTGCCGACCACAGCGAGTCTACGCGGCCGCAGCTGGAGCGAGCTCTACGGGCCGGATGCCCGCGAGGTGTTCCGCGAGCGGGTATTTCCCGCATTGGCAAGCAACAGTCGCTGGCGTGGGGAGATCGAAGGGCAACGCAAAGATGGCAGCTGTTATTTCCACGCCCACTCCCTGGAACTACTGGAAGACGGCGGCCACTTGTGGATCTTGCGCGACATCAGCGAGCAACGCCACGCCCTGCAAGCGATCGAACGGCTCTCCCAGACCGACCCCCTGACAGGCCTGGCCAACCAGGAGGCCTTTTCACGACGCCTGGCCAGCGAGCTGGAACGCGCCCGCCATCGTGGCCGCGCTGTCGCGGTCGCCTATCTCGATCTCGACCACTTTCAGAACATCTGCGACAGTCTCGACCACTCGGTGGGCGACTGTCTGCTGCGTGGAGTCGGACATCGCCTGGCGGACAAAGCAGGCGAGGGAGCGATGCTGGCGCGTATGAGCGCCGACGCCTTCTTGGTGATGTTCCCTGGATTGCGCCAGGATAGCGACTGCACGGCGCTGATTCGTCCGCTGATGGAGTGCTTCGAGACCCCCTTCCGCTGCGGCGGGCGCGAGCTATTCATCACAGCCAGCATCGGTGTCAGCCTGTTTCCTCGAGACGGAGAGACTCCCGAGAACCTGCTGCGCAACGCCGACGCCGCGATGCACCAGGCCAAAGCGGCAGGCCGCCATCGGGTGGTGTTCTTCCGGGCGGAGATGAACCAGCACGCCCACGACTTGTTCCACTTGGAGAACTGCCTGCGCCATGCCCTGACGCGCAATGAGCTGCAGGTGCACTACCAGCCTCTGGTCGGCCTCAAGAACGGACGCATCCGTGGGGCCGAGGCTTTGCTGCGCTGGAATCACGCCGAGCTGGGCTCGGTGTCCCCCGCCCGCTTCGTGCCCCTGGCCGAACGTTCGGACATCATCGTGCCGATCGGGCGCTGGGTGTTGCGCCAGGCCTGTGAGCAGCTGCGACTCTGGGAGCGGCGGGGGCTCGACCTGGAGATGTCCGTCAACCTGTCGGCGCGCGAGATCCGCCAGCACGACCTGGCGAGCTTCATGGTCGATCTGCTCGAAGAGACCGGCGTTCCCGCCCAGAAGCTGCACCTGGAGATGACCGAGCGCAATACCCTGGAAGTCGAAGACGGGGTCCTCGACACCCTGCACCAGCTGAAGTCTCTCGGTCTGCGGCTGGCGGTCGACGACTTCGGCACGGGCTGCTCGTCCTTGAGCTACCTGCGCAACTTCCCCATCAACACGGTCAAGATCGACCGCTCGTTCATCCGCGATCTGGCCAGCAAGCGCGACGATCAAGCGATCACCAGCGCGGTGATCGCGCTCTCGCACAGCCTCGACCTGACCGTGGTCGCCGAGGGCGTAGAGACACGCGAGCAGCTGGGCCTGTTGCGGTCCCTGGGCTGCGACATGTTCCAAGGCTTTCTGGTCAGCCGCGCGGTGACTGCCCCGGTGTTCGACGATCTGCTCGACGACCGACTGCTGACTGCGCTCACCTGCTTCTGAGCAGGGCAGTCGAGGAACCGCTAGCGATCGGTCTCGACCCGCTCGAGCCGCATCGCCAACACGCGCTGCCCGATCGCGACGGTCGCCTCCAGGCTCTGGATCTGGCCGCTTCGTTCGACCACGA
Source organism: Planctomycetota bacterium (assembly GCA_029260765.1). Taxonomy (GTDB): domain Bacteria; phylum Planctomycetota; class J058; order JAJDCP01; family JAJDCP01; genus JAJDCP01. The sequence goes on along the minus strand of JAJDCP010000185.1, from coordinate 43,754 downwards.
GCGTGCCCTCCGGAGCCAGGCCGGCCGCGAGAGGACCGGTCGCTTGCCCTGCTTCGCCGCTCCAATGGAAAGTCGCGGTCTCCCCGTCGACCGAGCTCAGGGTGTAGACGGCGCCGGCGGCGCCAGGCAGAGTCTGGGCGAATCCCACCCCGACGGGCTGATCGAGCGGATAGATGTCCATAGTCTCCAGCTTCAGAGCGTTCGCACCGTCGTTCTGGGCGAGCCAGCTGTAGCCGCGTTCGAGCACGACGATGAGCAGCTCGGTGGCCAGCTTCCGGACTACGCGCCCGATCACCCTTTGCAACGGCCCGCTGGCGCGGTCCTGCACCCTTCCGAGTAGATCGGCGAGCTTGCGCAGGTGGGCGGCCAGGTCGATGGCTGTAATCGTGCCCTGGTCGTCGATCTCGAAGGCGAACGGCGCCAGCCTGTTGGCGAGCGCGTCGCCCAGCCTGCGTTCGAGACGGGAGTCTCCCCCAACGCCGACGTGCAGCAACTCAACCTGCACGCGCCGGCCATCTGTGCGCGGCTCGACGTCGACGGCAAACTCGAAGACCACCTCGGCCGGGTCCGCAGCGTTGAAGCTCAGGGCATAGACCGCGTCGTTGTGCAACAGGCTGGGGTGGGCTTCAAACTCGATCTCCTGCGCCTGGATGCCGGCCAGGCAGAGCAGGAGCGTAAGCAGCATACGCATGGGAGGACTCCTTCGTTGCGGTTCGATCCCATGTTCTCGTGGATGAAGCTTGAGGTCAAGACTGTCGAGCCGGTGGGAAGAAGCAGTCGAGATCGACCGGCCCGATCAGGCGTGTCAGGCGTCGTACCAGCTCTTCGGGATGCAGCTCGGCCAGCTGCGCAGGATGCACGTCACAGCCCATAACGGCACGCCGCAACAGGACCAGCATTTCAGGGATCGAGGATCTCGAGGATGGCCGCTTCCAGGTCCCGGGCCTTGGCAGCATCCATGTTGCGCAACGCAGCCAGCAGCGCCTGCAGCACCTCCGGCGCGGTGTCTGCTCGGACCGCCTCCGCCAGGGCGGGTAGAGCGCCGAGCTCGGAGACAGTGGCCAACGCCGCCACAGCCTCGGCACGCACAAGCGGCCTTTGGGCCCCTGCGAGCAGGTACTCGACGGCCAGCCCAGTTCCCGAAGTCGCCAACAGGCTAGCGTAGCCCTCGGCCTGGGCCGGGCTGAGCTCGTCTTCGAGAAACAGCCGACCGGCGGCCTTCTCGACTTCGTCGGCCGGCAACCTCGCGATGGCCTGCCAGACCTTGCGGTCCTGCTCAGGGCTCAGGCGTCCGCTGCGCCAATCGCGTAGCAGCGTGTCACTGGCTTGCTTGTCAGCGTGCGTGAGCACTTCCCGCAGATGCTGTTCGAAGCTCTCGTCAGCAACCTCGGGTCGCTCCGGCGTAGGGGTGTTCGCCGGCTGTGGATCGGCTGAGCTGGTTTCAGGCGTGACAGAGCCCGGGGCCGTCTCTGTTCCCCGATCGTTGCCCGTCGGAGGCGGCGGCGCCTCCGACATGCCAAAGACCAGGAACAGGACGGCCCCGCAGAACAGAACGGCCAGCCCCAGAAGGAGCCCCCGCATCAGGGGATCGTCTTGACGGACACCGTGTAGCTGCCCGTACCCGTGCTGCTGTAGTGACGCACCTTGACCGAGCCGATGCTGCCCGCATTGCCTGTGTAGGTGATGCGCGAGGCATAACCCAGACCGGGAGCGTCATCGTTCGAGTCCAGCAGGGTCGTGCCGTCGTGGGCGTAGATCTCGAGGATCGTGTCCATGTTGCCGACAACCGAAGTCTCGATCACATAGGTCGCCTGCGGCGGCGGGAAGATGGCGATCACCATCTCGATCCACTTGAAGTAGTCGACGTCGCCCGCGGGATCGATCGCGCCGCTGGTCGGAGAGCCGCCCAGGGTGATGCTGGTCGCGTCGGTCGGGGTGTTGCCGTGATCGTCACTGGTCGGCCCCGGCACCGTGTTGTTGCCTGTGGCGCTGGCTTCGATCGTGTATTCGCCCGTACCGGTCGCGCTGTAGTGGCGCACCTTGACATACATCACCGAGCCGAGCACCGCGGTGTGCACGATGCGCGAGGCCAGGCCCTGACCGCCGTCGTCGTTGTTGGCGAGCAGGGTGGTACCATCGCTGGCGTACAGCTCGATGTAGGTGTCCATGTTGCCGAGCACGCCGGTTTCGATCGTGTACGTCCGCAGCGGCGGGGCGGTGATCGCGAAAGCGGGCGCGATCTCGGCGATCTGGAAGTAGTCGACATCGCCGGCAGGATCGATAGCCCCGTTCAGAGCGGGTACGCTCGGATCGGTGTCGAGGCTGCTTGCGTTCTGATAGCTGTCGCCGTGGTCATCTCCCGCAGGGGTGCCGGCGAGGAAGCGGGCCTGGATGGTCTCGATGGCCGCCATCACCGGGTTCAGACTGGCCGCCCAGGCTCCGTAGACGCCGAGGCTGGAGCCGATCCGGTTGTGGTTCGCGGCGATCTGGGACTCGACGTTCAAGTCCGAGCTGGTCGGCGCGACGATATAGATGTTGGGATCGGGGATATTCGACGGAATGGCAGCCAGGTTGGCGGCGCTGATCGCCTGCTCGAGCGCCTGCAGCTCGGCGGCCGTCGCCTGCCCACTCAGCAGCCCATAGCGCGCCGTCGGGGAGCTCTGCCGCACTTCGACGTAGCCGTTGGCCAGGATCTCGGTCGTGATCTGATACATCTGGAAGTTGCGGGTCGACCGGGAGACCTTGTCGAAGACAGCCGGCGTGGGGCCGGCGACAGCGACCACGGACATGTCGTCGACGAACCAACCCGGGAAGTCATTGGCGTAGTCGTCGACCGAGTCGAACACAAACTCGACCTGCAGGCGCGCCTGTGCCGAGCTGGGAGTGAACAAGAACTCGTGCTGGTGCCAGGTGCCCATCGCGCTGCAGCGACGCGCCGCACCGACGGAGCTCTGGCTGGCCAGCTGATAGTCGCCGATAACACTGCCGTCCTCGCGCACCACGACGCTGCGCTTGTCGTAGCGCTGGCCGGTCGTCTCTGTGCGGTAGTTGCAGTAGAAGCTCAGGGTGTGCTCGCCCGTGCTTGAGAGCTGGATGCTCGGAGACTGGCAGGAGGCCCGGTGGTTGCCGTGGTAGTTGTTGCCGTTGTTGAAGTTCAGGCTCTGGCTACCCGAGTGGAACGCGCCGCCCGCCATCGCGCTGGGGTTGCCATCGACGGCCCACAGGCCGTGCAGTGACCAGCCCGCGGCGTTGCCGTCGAAGTCCTCAGAGAAGATCGACTGCTGGCCCAGGACAGGCAGACCTGTCAGCACGACCAACAGCGCTGTCGTCAACTTCAGTTTCATAGATTGTACACCTCAATGATGTGGGGTCGGCGGATGAGCCGAATGTTCGGTAGCGGAAACTGTATCAAATTCCGTACCAACACGTACGACAACCTGCGGACCGCATGATACCGTGGTTTGTCCCTTTCCGCCTGCGTTTCGTCCGCGCGACGCATTGCAGCATGAACCGGAATGTGAGACGAATCGTAACCTGCGTTTCCCAGGGATCTCCTCGTTCTGCGGGCGAGCCAGACGATCCCATCGAAGCTGTCTTGTGGTCTCCAGCCGCCCGAAGACGCGTGCAGTTCTGCTGCGCTGCGTAACGGGGCGCCCAGAGAGTTGGGCTGCTCGGTTTGGACAATTTCGTAATAATGCCAACAACCCGTCCCTATCGGCCCGGACACACCCTTGCTATGGGTGCTGCGCGAGCAGCTGGGCCTGACCGGTACCCAATTGGGCTCGGTATGGCGCAGTGCGGTGCCTGCACCGTGCACCTGGAAGGTGAGGCCATCCGCTCGCGCGCTGGGGTTGGAATCCCGGTGAGGGGCGTGCCAAGCCGCCTTGAGCCATGAGGAGTTTGTCGCCCAGATGCGGATCTGGACGGAACAGGGGGCGGCGGTTCCGGACTGAGCTCGGCAGGCGCGGAGCGGCTGCTCCCATTGTGTCCGGGAGGCCTGTGGCGTAGGCGTTCTGCCCGGTCCTCCGATGTCCTCGACGGACCGATTCGGCAAAAACGAAGCGAGGCAACGACGAGCCCGCTGCGTATGATGGGGAATGCCCCACAAACCTTCCCCCACGCTGCCAAGAGTCTCCAGGGAGTAGCCATGCTCAAGATCCGTGCTTCACAACTCCACGGTTTCTGGCTCGATACCAATGCCGGGTTCGTCGACTGGTGCGTGCGGCGCGTCGCCGCTGAGCGGCCCGAGTTGGCCGCGACGGATCTGCGCTCGCGTGTCGAGGGGCTGCTCAAAGACGGACTGGCCGCGGGCAAGCAGGCGCAGGCTGCGCTGTTCGCCCATGTTCAGGCAGGGCTGGCACCGTCCGACACGAGCGCGCGCTGATGGGATACCCGCCGCGTCCCCAGGACAGTGAGTACAAGCCGGATCTGCCGCCGCGGGTGCGCCACCCGATCCTGCCCTGCGGGGTTCCCCAACTGGAACGCCTCTGGATGGAACCCGCAGTGCATCTGCGCAGCGCCCCTCCATCACGGGTTCTCAACGCGCCGAACCTGTTTCCGTACCGTGTCGCGCCAGGCAATGACGGGAGCCTGAAGTTCCGCTGGAAGATCCTTCACGGCGATCATTGTCTCAGTGGCTGCATCATGATCTTCAAGGCTTCCGACGCGCCGACCCCTCCGATCTGGACGCATGAGCTGACGAGAAGCGAGCTGGAGCGCGGACAGCTGTTCTTCGACGGGACCATCAACGGGGGTCATTTGACCGTAGCTGATTCCCCGTATCAGGTCCTGATGGACATCCAGACCCCTGGCCGCAGGTACCGCAAGAAGATCTACCTCGAGGTCGTGGTCGCTGATCTACGCCCGCGTGCCCTGGCAGAAGAGGCGCGCGCGATCGACCAGGCGCTGACAATGGAGCCGCCCGAGCCCGCGCGGCTGTATTTCGAACGGCGCAATTTCAGCATGTCGGCGGACGAGAACGACGACCCCAACAGCGGGAACGCCGACCTGGCCTACCGACGACTACAGGCCTGGTGGGGGGCGCAGCCTCAGCCCGAGGTCTCGCTCACAGCCGAGGTGTTGGTCTACAACTCACGCAACCAGGCCGTGCCTGCACCCGCCGCGACAGCGGGCTTGAAGCTGCGTTGGTCGGTCGAGCCGGCGGACGATGTTCTGGCCCCGGACCATCCCCACAGAGACTTTGTCACGCGCGTGTCCAAGGCGCAGACGCGTGAAGGCCCCAGCTCGCAGGTTCTGGCTCTCGATGCTCCGTTCGTCTTCAAGCCGGCGCGTTGGGCCGGGGCGCACTCCCGGGTGAAGCTCAGCTACCATCACGGGGTGGCGCATCCCGGGCCCCAAGCGAAGCCCTCGGTCGCGGGGGAGCGCATCTTCGTGCTCTGGCACACGCTGACTCTGGCTTCCCATTCGGCTTTCGGGACCGAGCTGCATCCGGATCCAGGCGCAGTTCGCGCCGAGTTGCAGGCGCAGTTCCGGCAGGCCAATCTCAAGTTCGCTCGAGCCTTCATCGAGCTGCGCGTCGCCCCGAATGTCGAGGTTCCCGAGCTGGTTGGTGGAGCCGCCTTCAGCCATGCATTCACGGCGGCGCGCGATGCTGTGATGCTCGATGGCGGTAGCGAGTTGGCGCAGCATAGGGCCATTTTTGACGCGCTGTTCAAGGCAGCAGACTTGCCCGCGCAGGGTTTTGGCTACCACGAATACTACCGCGATGAGGGACACTTCCCGTTTGACGCAGAGGCGTTCGCCGCCTTTGAGGGAGACGATCAGGACAAGGGACGTGAGGCTCTGAGCAGGCTGCTGAAGGCCGCGCGGCCCGACCCGGCCTCACGCAGGGAGACGTCGATCATTGCGGAGTTCGGCGTCAAGTTCTCCAAAGAGATCCAGAAACAGCTGGTCTCCACTCTGGTCGCAGGCAAGGGCCCCGGCGTGCATCTGATCCACATGCCGACGGAGGTACCGAGTTTCGGCAACGAACCGAGGTTCCCCGGCGCCTACACGGTGAATGTCGACGCCGACCGGATCGCGGTCTTGTTCCGCGCCTACACTTTTGCGTATCAGCCGCACGACAGCTTCGGAGTGACGCTGGCCCACGAGTGCGGCCACGGGCTGTATCTGGCCCATCCCGAGAAGGCTGTGGGCAGCGAGCTCTGGAAACCCGAGCGCCACGAACCCACGGCAGCCAAGTGCCTGATGGGCTACCACGACGACCGCAAGAACCGCGAGTTCTGCGGTGTCTGCCAACTGCGGCTGCGGGGCTGGGGAGTGACGGGCGGCTGAGGCGGCCCGGGCCGTGGCTCCTCGAGCACAGTCAGGCGCATGAGGGAGGACGCAACCATGCCCGCGCATCCCGATGCGATCCTTGAAGACACGCAGGCCGACTTCTTCTGGGTTCCGAGCGACGTACGCGTCGTCGACCGCGCTGAGCTGGCCTATCTGGCCTGCGAACGGAACATGCCCTACCTGAACACCGTGGTGCGTACGCGTGCGGCCTCCGAGCGCGTACCTGCCTTGATCGCGGAAGTCGTCGCTGCCCATCGCGGCGTGCGTTCGCGCTGGCTCGTCTGCCCCCAGAACCACCATCCCGCTCTCCTGGCCGCGCTGAGCGCTGCCGGCTATCGGTCTGGACCGGCGCACGACGGTTTCACGCTGTCCGTCCCCGACTGGCAGGCCGCGCAGCCCAGCGTGGATGTCCAGCCGATCCGTGAGCGCTCCAGTTTGTTGGCGGCGATCGCTGTCTCGGATCGCTCCTTCGGTCACAGCCACGGCGTGCTGGGCCCGGAAGTTCTTGACCAGCAGCTCGAGCAGTGCCGCGGATCCCGGGTTGTGCGCGTGCTGGCCCGGGATTCCGCAGGGGTACCCGCTGCGACCGGCGGGCTGACAATGTTCCCTGCGCTGCGTTTCGGCCTGCTATGGGGCGGCTGCACGGTCCCTCCGGCGCGCGGACAGGGCATCTACCGCGCGGTCCTCGCAGCCCGCATCGAGGCTGCCCGCGCGGCTGGTCTAGAGCGTGTGGGGTTGTACGCCAGGCTCGAGAGCTCGGCACCGATCGTGGCGCGGCTGGGATTCCAGCGCCACGGCAGGATGACCTATTGGGAGCGCCTGCCTGCGGTGCTCAGGCCTGAATGAGACGGCGCTCTCGTACTGGAAGTTACCAGAATGGTGCTGTCTCTCGCGCAGGCTGCATCTTTCCGCGGGGCAGCGCTGTGCGGCTCAAAACCAGGCGCTCGAGACCGGCCCTTGCCAGCGCAGACGGCGCTCGCTGAACGCGTCCAGCTTCAGCCGCAGGCGCTCTGGTAGAAGGCCCAATTCCAGTGCCTCCAGGTAGATCTCTGCGCAGTCCAACAGCTCTTCCCAGGGCGCGTCCAGCGAGACGAAGCTCGTGTCGAGGGTGTACCACAGGTTGTACATCCTGGACAGCCGTGGGTTCTCTTCGAACATCGGGAGCTGCGGAAGGGACAGCAGATCGCTCAAGTACTCGTGCTCCACCTGCAGGGCGGTGCTGAGCTCGTCCGCCATCGCATCGAGGACGGCGCAGATGTCGGCGCTGCGGATCAGGGATGCGCGCAGCGCCTGCAGCTCGAGATCGCGCCGGGCATAGCCGTCCAGATAACGCTGCTGCAGCCGCAGTTTCCGGTTGATGATCCGCCAGTGTCGCAGAGGCTCACCCGTCAGCTCTTCCCGAGCTCCGAGTTCCGCGAGCTCTTGCTGCAACGCGGTCCGTTCGGGCACGAGCTTGTCTACGGCCCGGGCTCCACTGTCGAGCTGCGCTTCGGTCAGGCGCACGATGGCCAGCAGACTCTCACGGATGCTGCTCAGCCGCAGCGACTTCAACTCGTTGATGTGCGCCGTCCAGCCAGAGATTATGCGCTCGAAGGCCTGCGCGAGCTTCTTCTCGAAGTCGGTAAGCGGCGTCTCTGAAGGATCGTCCAGAAGCTGGTCGAAGTCCTGCTCGAGCTGGGCGATGACCAGCGCGGTACCGCGTTTGTGTCCGCGCCCCGTTTGCAGAGCCGTCTCGAGCCGCTGCCGAGCGGCCTGGAGCTCTTCCTGCCAGGCGGTGTCAGGGCCGAGTTGGGCCATCGTTGAAGCTGTCAGGACCAGAAGCATCAGACTGCGCATGGGGGCATCCGGGGTAGGAGGTCTGCATCCTTTGGCTGTGCAATCAGAATGCCGGATCCGAGAGCCCGGAGCGTCCGTCAGCCCGCGGTCGGGTGGTCTACCGATCTGGCATGTCGGGTGTACCGTAACAGCATTGTGCGGAGTCCCCGGTCGCTCCCCGCCCCCCGCACACAACATCGTACTGCAGGCCGCTCAGTACGCAGACGACGTCGTGATCCGGGGCCTGGCCCACCTCTGCATGCGCGACTGGCAGCGCACCATCGAGCAGGGCGCGGGGAGCGAAGAGCTGGTCTGGTCCCTGCCCGAGCTGTACGCGTGTTTCCAGCTGGACCCCATCGCGGCACCCGACAGCGAGGGCCTGCAAGAGATCAGCCTCAGCGCCCGGGGAACCGGACCGGACGGCGGCATGGGGACGCGTGTGCTCGAGAGTTTCCGTTTCGTCGGCAGCTGGGATACCGGCCAGGAGCGCTTCCGCAGCATTGAGGTCGAGGGCCGCATCCGCAACCTCGACAAGGACATCGAGCAGGTCGTCACGCTACGCCGTAGGCTGATCGAGGTGGTACAGCTCGACAGCGCTGCGACTTTGCGCAGCCTGGCCCGGGCCGTCAGTGATGCCCAGTCGGGTGCCGAGGCCCAGGCTCTCGCGGCCTACAGGCAGCTGCTTTCCCAGCTCAATGAAGAGCTCGCCCTGAGCAGTGCGGAGCACTTCGCGGGCGTCGCCCGCCGGGCGGCGGGTGTGGCCTGGCAGGAGACGGAGCTCGAAGCGGCCCTGGCGCTCGCGCAGAGCGAGCAGAAAGCAGTGCTGTTGCTGCTGGACCAGGAGAATTGCCCGCCCTGTGCGATGTTGCATCGCAATGGACTGACCGAACCGAGCTTCGCGGCCGCCAGCGAGCGCTTCCTGCCCGTCCACCGCGACTTCTGTGCGTCGCCGGGGCTGATCGAACGCTACGAGTTGCGGGGCACGCCCACCCTGCTGATCCTCGACGGCGAAGGAAACAAACTGGCTGAGCTGGTCGGGGCCCAGTCGCTCAAGGCAGGCTTGCAGTTCCTCGAGCAGGGGCAAGCCGCCTTCGAGGCCAGCGAGTAAGACAACGTTGCTGTCGGGGGAACCGCCCGCACGCCTCTCAACGTTGTGACGGTAGGGTACGACCCCGCCACCGAAAGTCCCGAGCTCCATGACAGCGGACCGCCCCAATGGCGGTTCCAGGGGACACTGCGTCCCCATCTGGAGCCTACACTGCAAACCCAACGGGAGGCCCGATGCACGTAGCCATCATCGGCAACGGAATCGCAGGCATCACCTGCGCGCTCGAGATCCGCAAGCGCGCTCGCCATGCCCGCATCTCCGTGATCTCGGCAGAATCCGACCACCACTGGTCGCGGCCGGCTCTGATGTACATCTATATGGGACACATGGGCTACCAGCAGACCAAGCCCTACCCGGACGACTTCTGGAAAGCCCAGGGCATCGAGCTGGTGCGCGGCTGGGTCAGCGAGATCGACTGCACGCGCCGCCAGCTGACGGTGGACGGCTTCCAGGTGATGACCTGGGACAAGCTGGTGATCGCCACGGGCAGCCAGCCCAACAAGTTCGGCTGGCCGGGCCAGGATCTCGACCGCGTCTTCGGCATGTACTCGTTGCAAGACCTGGCCGCCATCGAGCGCTGCTCCGACGGCCTGCGTCATGCGGCCATCGTCGGGGGCGGGCTGATCGGCATCGAGTTGGCCGAGATGTTCCATTCCCGCGGCATCCACGTCAGCTTTCTGGTGCGCGAGACCAACTACTGGAACAACATCCTGCCCGATGATGAGGCCCGTCTGATCAACGACGAGACCCGCGCCCACGGCATCGACCTGCGGCTCGCCACCGAGCTCAAAGAGATCGTTGGGAATGCGGAGGGTCAGGCCTGCGCAGTGATCGATAGCACGGGAGACCGGCTCGAGGTCGGCTTTGTCGGCCTGACCGCGGGGGTGCGTCCCAACATCGCCGCCGTCCGCGGCAGCGCGATCGAGACCGGCCGCGGGATCCTGGTCGACCAGAACTTGCAGACCAACGTGCCGGGCGTGTTCGCCGTCGGCGACTGCGCAGAGATCGTGACACCCGAAGGGCAACGGAACATGATCCAGGCTGTCTGGTACACAGGCCGCCTGCAGGGCGTGGTCGCAGCCCAGGGGATCTGTGGCACGCCCACTCCCTACGACCCCGGCATCTGGTTCAACGCGGCCAAGTTCTGGGACCTCGAGTACATGGTGTTCGGCAGGGTGCCCTCGGCCCTGGACGAGCAGGCGGGGCGCGGGGCCGAGAGCCGCTATTGGCAGCACAGCAACGGCCGCCACGCCCTGCGCCTGGTGCACGAACAGGGAAAAGTCATCGGCATCAACGTGATGGGCATGCGCGTGCGCCACAAGGTGTGCGAGGCCTGGATTGCGGCGGGCGCCTCGCTAAAGACCGTGCTCGAACAATGGCGCACGGCCCACTTCGACGTCGAATTCTCCAGACGCCACGACGGAGAGATCCGCCAGGCGATGAGGAGCGCAGCATGAAGGCACTGAGCGGACCCGTGCGCATCGGCGGAGAGCTACGCGCGCTCACGACCCTCGAGAAGGGACTGCTGGCCATGATCGCCCTGGGCAGCCTGATGTTTGTCGCTGCCCTGTTTTTGCCAGGAAAGCTGCCCGCGGTCTGGGCGGGCCCGCTGATCTTTGGGCTGATCGTGGTCGGCGCGGTTGGTCTGATCCACTCCGCCTACAGCGGCACCCGTCCGGGCATCAAGAACAATGGCATCTTCCACAGCGAGACCCAGAACCTCGGTTGGCTCGCTTGGCTGGTAGGAGCCGGGTTGACGGGCTTCTACGTGGTGTTGTACTGGAGCGGCGGACTCTTGCGGGGCGGGGCCCAGCTGTTGGATCCGCTGTCCCACGCGCTGCGCGGCGCTCCGGCGGATCACTGGTTCATGTACGGCTTCTTCTACACCCTGGCCGTGCTGGTGATGGGCTACCGCATGATCATGAAGTACCGGCACAGCCGCTACCAGATCGTGCGTACCCTTTCATTGTCGTCGATCCAGCTGGTCTTCGCGTTTGTGCTTCCCCACTTGCTCAGGAAGTTCGCCAACCGTGAGTTCTACTTCACCTACTTCTGGCCGCTCGACTACAAGAAGGGTTGGCCGTCGGCTTTCATGTTCAACCCCGCGGGCGACAACTTCGCGATGTTCCTGGCCTTCTGGGGCGTGTTTGCCATCCTTGTTTTGACGCCCGTGCTCACCTATTTCTTTGGCAAGCGTTGGTACTGCTCCTGGGTCTGTGGCTGCGGCGCCCTGGCCGAGACGATGGGCGATCCCTGGCGGCAGCTCTCAAACAAGAGCGACACCGCCTGGCGCATCGAGCGCCGCCTGATCTATTCGATCCTGGTTTTTCTGGTGCTGCTGACGGCCGGCCTGTGGGTGCATGATTGGGTCAGCGACTCGGGCAAGGTGACCACGGCCTTGACCGGTACGACCGACAACCTGAAGCAGGTCTACGGTTTCTTCATCGGCATGATCTTCAGTGGAGTCGTCGGCGTCGGCTTCTATCCGCTGATGGGTTCGCGAGTCTGGTGCCGCTTCGGCTGTCCGATGGCGGCCGTGCTGGGGATTCTGCAGCGCAAGTTCTCGCGCTTTCGGATCACCACCAACGGGGGGCTGTGCATCTCCTGCGGCAACTGCTCGACCTACTGTGAGATGGGTATCGATGTGCGCTCTTATGCCCAGAAGGGCGAAGACATCGTGCGCTCCTCGTGTGTGGGCTGCGGTATCTGCTCGGAGGTCTGCCCGCGCGGTGTGCTGAAGCTCGAGAATGGCAGCGCCTCCCTGCGCAGCTTTGAGTAGGTTCAGCCCCCGGCCTCAGAAGAAAGACAACAGCCACAGAGACCACCGAGGACACAGAGCTCGCGAACGCGCGGAGTGTTCCTTGCTCCTGTGTGCTTGGCAGCAGGGGCTTGGAGTCGCGGGGTGGCGCGTTTGTCGGAGAAGGGGAATCCGATCATCCCTCGTCGAGGGCCTGGCAGATCCTGTTTGCAGCCGGGCCCGGGAATCACGCTTTCTGTTGCGGCGCTCTGTGAGAGGCTGTCTCAGGGAACCCGATTTCGCCGTAGATTTGCCTTGGAGCGTCATGTCGGGGCGGGGTTTACCCTTCCCCCACAAGAAGAAGAGTCAGTCTTGTTCACCGAGTTGCTGGATCCGCTGTTCATGCCGACTCTCTCGCACATCTGTCCAACTCACGCTGAGAAAAAGCGATCGTTGGACTCGCAGGACTCTGAGATCTGCATTACCCTCTTGTAGGAAATCCTATCGAGGGTAAGGACGCATGCCATCTTCGACCGTCACGAGCAAGGGCCAGGTGACAATTCCAAAGGCGATTCGAGTTGCACTCGGGGTCGAACCAGGTGATCGCGTCGTCTTCTTTCAGACCGAAGACGGACGGGTCGTGGTCGAGCCGGAGACCGAGGATCTCCGAAAACTTCGCGGCTTGTTCCACTCCGAGCAGCCACGGCTCTCTATCGAGGCGATGGACGAAGAAATGGGCAAGGCCATCGCACGGCTGGACAGCGATGCTCGCGCTTGACACCAACGTGCTGGTTCGGTTCTTGGTGGACGACGACCCGGAGCAAGCCAACCGTGCTGCCGCCTTGATCGATGATGCGACGCAGAAGAACAAGAGACTCTTCGTCAGCCAGATCGTTCTTTGTGAGCTGGTGTGGGTCCTTCGCGCAGCGTATCGCCGCTCGAAGGCAGAGATCCTGGTCGCGCTTCGCAGGCTCATGATGTCACGGCAGCTACACATCGAAGAGCCAGCGTTGGCGATGCGGGCGCTCCACCGGTACGCGACCGGGCAGGGCGACTTCGCTGACTACCTCATCGCCCAGAGAGCCCAACGCGCTGGCTTCAAGGAAGTGGCTACCTTTGACAAGAAGCTGTTGAAGGAAAAGGGATTCGTGCCGCCCTGACACCCCGTGCTGCTGCTGCCGCTGCCGTGCACCTTTGAGGGAAGGCGTAGGATCGAGGCGACCCGGAGGCCTGGAGTTGCGACCCCCACAGATTCCTCGGAATGCTCGAGGTGGAGATCCCCTGGAGCGGCGCTCTGTGGATGCGTCGGAAGGAGCTTTGGCAGAGGTTGCCCCTGTGGAGTCTGGTTGTCCCCTCCGGATCGGTCTTTCCGGCGGTCACAGACCGCCGCTACAGACGGTCTTTCCGGCGCTCCCAGACCGCCGCCACAGACGGTTGGCGCCGATTCGAAGACTTCGACCTATCCTTACATCCACTCGGTTGGCCTTGATGAACGCCTGGCGCTCGGCCGATTTTCGCTTCTGCACGCAGGGCATACAGAGGCCGCCCGTCTCCTCCGCCGTCGTTGGCAGGATCAGGTTGTCGCAGTCATCGGCGCGACAGGTTACTTTCTCGACCAACACAGCTCTCCCGGATGTCTGGCTCTGCGCGCATCATACCCAGCGAGCCTGTCCATCCACCACCCTCAACTCAGCGCCGAGCGGCGCACCAGGCAGACACTGCCGCCCATGTCGCGCAGGCTCAGCCCCCGCCCCCCAACCGTTCGGCCTCCCCCCGCTCGATGGCCGCTGGATCGCGCCGGTAGAACAGCCGCAGCTGCTCGTAGAGGCCCGGATGCTGCTTCTCGAGCTGGCAGGGGCGCTCGAAGAAGGTCTCGGTCACCACGGCGAAGAACTCGGCGGGGTTGGTCCCGCCGTACGGATCGATGGACGTCGGCCGGTGCGCCTCGATCCGGCGCAGCAGCTCGCGGTACTCCTTCCCCAGCTCGCGGGCCCAGGCTACATAACGGGAGCGGTCGGGCAGGGGAGGCGTGCCGTCGGCAGCGCCGCTCTGCTGATCCAGCTGATGGGCGAACTCGTGGAACACCACGTTGTGGCCGTCATGCACGTCCGCCGCGCCCCGCAGCACATCGTCCCAGGAGAGCACCAGGCTGCCCTGGGTCCAGGTCTGCCCTGCCCGCAGCTGCGTGCCCTCGCTGACCACGAAGCCGTCGGCGGAGATGTTCTTGGCGACATAGGCGGACGGGTAGATGATGATGCTGTGCAGGCCCGGGTAGACGTCGGTTTCCCGCCGCAGCAACAACATGCAGGCCTGCGCGGCGACCACGAGCCGGATCTCGGGCGTGATCTCCAGGCCGCCGCAGCCTTCGAAGCGCTTCTCGTCCAGGAAGATCTGCACCAGGCCTGCCAACTCCCCCCGATCCTCGCTGGTCAGGCTCTTGAGGTAGGGGAGGTTCCGTTCCAACACACCCCAGGCTTCGGCGGACAGCGGAGTTTTGCGCAGCCGCCGCCGCCTCCCACCGAACAACCAGCTGAACAACCCCAGGAGCATGCGAGATCCCCTTGCTTTGCTGCCCTGACCAGTGTGTGCGAGGAAGACCGTGCGCGCCAGGGAGACAGATTCGCCAGTGGCCCACAGTGCGCAATTGCGCGCATAATGGCATCACCCGCGCTGGAGAAGAGCTATGGACGCTACCACCATCATCGAGCGCTGGTCGTCGGCGCTGGGCGAGGACATAGAGGCGACCAAGATCCCTCCAGCAAGCACCGTGAAGACCGTCGTCGCCGACTTGCTCGGCAGCGGTCTGTTCTTCGATGCGCCCCAAGACGATGGCCCGTTTGCGCTGATCGAGCCGCTGGGCGAGGGTGGCATGGGGGTGGTGTACCGTGCGCGCGAGCACGCGCTGGGCCGCGAAGTGGCCTTGAAGATGCTCAAGCCCGAGCGCTCCGGAGCGGCGGCTCGCAGGCGTTTCGCCGCCGAGGCGACCATGACCGGGCGGCTCGAGCATCCCAACATCGTGCCGGTGCATCGCCTCGACGCCATGCCCAACGGCAACCCGTTCATGGCGATGAAGCTGGTGGGGGGGCAATCCTGGCACGAGCAACTGCGCTCCGGCGAGACCGAGCTGACCGGCCAGCTCGAGATCTTGCTGCAGATCTCGAATGCTGTCGCCTTCGCGCACAGCCGGGGCATCGTCCACAACGACCTGAAGCCTGCCAATGTGATGCTCGGCGCGTTCGGCGAGGTCCAACTGCTCGACTGGGGTCTGGCGGTCTCTTTCTGGGAACAGGCACCGCCGGGCATCCCCCACAAGTCGGCCATCACCAGCCCCTGCGGCACGCCGCACTACATGGCCCCTGAGCTCGCCAACGGCGAGGGCCAGCGCATCGGAGTCTGGACGGACATCTACCTGCTCGGTGCCATCCTCTACCGGGTGCTGAGCGGCCGGGCCCCACACCATCGCGACAACTACCTCGACTGCGTGCTGAGCGCCAGCTCCGGCAGGGTGGACCCATTGCAGGCCGAGCTGCCCGAAGCCTTACGTGCGGCGGCGATGCGCGCTCTGGAAGCCGAGCCCCAAGACCGCTTTCCCGACGTGCAGTCCTTCCAGGCCGCCATCCGGGCGTACTTGCAACACCGCGAGAGCCTGCTGGTCACCCGCAGCGCCCGCACGCTGCTCGAATCGTGCCAGTCCGCCGCGCAAGGGGGCGGAGCTGAGCGGGATCGGCGCTATGAGGGCTTCGCCGAGGCTGTCGCGGGTTTCAAGCAGGCCTATGGTCTGTGGGAAGCCAACCAGCGTGCCCGGCAAGGGGAGCTCGATGCGCGCCTGGTGTTCGCCGAGGTCGCGCTGGGCTATGGCGACCTGGGCCTGGCCACGACCCAGGCCCATCGCATCCAGCGTCTGGCCGTGCTGGCAGAATCACCGGCGCAACGTCAGCAGCTGCGGCGCATCGAGCAAGGGCTCGAGCAGGCGCGCGCCGCGATCGAGGCCCGGCGCCGCCGTCAGCGGCGGTTGGCGCGCGGGTTGAAGGGAGCGCTGGTCTGCATCTTCGTCGGGCTGTTGGTCGGCTTCTTCTGGATCTCCAGCCAGAACCAGGAGATCCGTGACAAGCAGATCGACCTGCAGCAGCAGATCGCGGACTCGACGCGGCGCGGCAGGATTGCAGAGAAAGCCTTGAACTCCCTGGTCGAAGAGGTGTCGGGCGAGCTTGTGAACGAATTGGCCAGCGAGCGCGCCCACGCCGTCGCGGCTCGCATCCTGCCGGCGGCCATCGAAGGCTGGCAAGAGCTGCTCGCCGCCAACCTCGAGCAGAGCCGTGCCTCGCCGGGCAGCGCCGAGGCTCATCGCAGGCTGGCAGAGTTGGTTTGGGATGTGCAGCACGATGCCCAGACTGCGCGGGAACATCTTGTGGAAGCCAGCAAGATCCTGGCGCAATTGGGTACGGAACAACCAAACGACGAGGGCCTGGCCTTTGATCGCATACGGGTGTGGATCGCTCTGGGAATGCTAGAGAGCGAGGAGGGCCGGCTCGCAGAGGGGATGAAGTGGTTCGAGCGCGTGCTCGAACACGGTCGGCAGAGCCTGGAGCGCTTTCCCAATGCTCCTGAGCTGCAGCAGCTGCTCGCCGATGGCGAGTTGCGTCGCAGCAACATCCTGCAGCGCCAAGGAGATCTGCCCGCGGCGATTTTGGCCGTTGAGCGTGCACTAGCCTGGCAGCGCAGGACTTCCGAGGCGGTCGGCGATGCCTCGGGCAGCATTGTGAACATGGAGCATGTCCTGTTCCGTCAGGGCGCTGTCTACGAGGCCGCGCAACAACTCGACCGCAGTCTGGCCGCACGTGAGGAGCTGCTGGCTCTGACGCGCGTTGCGGTGGAGCGGAATCCGAACCACGCCGAGAGCCTGCGCCGGTTGTGCGATGCCCTGCAAGAGCTTGTCCGGCAGCACGATACCATGGGCCAGACGGCGACGGCCCTCGGCTACAGTGACGAAGCCGTCTCTCTGTTGCGGCACCTGCACGCTCGAGCGCCGGAGTCCTTTCGGGCCCGCTATGAGCTGCAGATGGCGCTGCTGTGGCATGCACGCCTCCGGGGCCGGCTGGGCGAAGTGGGCGTGGCGCTGGAAACCTGCCGCGAGGCGCTGCTGATCGCGCGTGCGTTGCAGCTGCAGTTTCCCAAGGATGCTGCGGTGCAGGAGCTGCTCGACAGTGCCCTGCAGGAACTGGTCACGCATGCGCGTGCGGCAGGCCAGACCGGACTCGCGCTGCAGGCGGCGCAGGAGAGGGTGGCACTGCAGCGCTCAAGGCTGGCCACCGACAGCACCGACGTAGAGCTGCCGCGGGCCCTCGCGACGGCCTGTCTCCAGTTGGCAAATCTGTATCGTCGGCAGGGTGAAGCCCGGGCCGCGGTGGCGTCTGCGGAGGAAGCCGTGCAGGTGTTGCGGGACCTGCTGCTGCGAGCTCCGGCTTTGCCAGGGCTGGCGCGTGAGTTGAGCGCGGCTTTGACAGTGCTGGGCGATGCGCTCCGGCTGTATGGCCAGGGCGCGCCAGCCCTCGAGGCCTATGCCGAGGCGACGGCTTTGTGTCGGGAAGCGCCTCCCGAGCTCTTCACGAGCCAGGCTGATCTGGCCATCCTGCTCGAAAGTCAGGCACAGTTGTTTGCCGACGAGGGGCTCTGGGACGAGGCGGATGACCTGCTGCGCGAGAGTCTTGAGCTGCGGCGAAAACTCGCTGCGGCCCCCTCCGCTTCGGAGCAGCTGCAGGCACAGCTGCTGCGCGGCCTGCTCCATGCGGCCCGCAACCACAAACGCAACGAGCGCACCGACGAGCTCGCCGCCGTCGCCAGCGAGGCCGCCACGCTGGCGCGCAGGCTGGTCGGCACGGATCCGAGCCATCCCGCTCTGCGCCGCGATCTCGCCACCGCGCTCGACCAGCTCGCCAGCGCACACAGAGAGCGCGGAGAGCTCGAGCAGGCCGAGGTTTGCCTGCGAGAGGCCTTGAGCATCGCGGAGGATCTCGTCGTCCGTGACAGCCCATCCATCGGTCTGCAACACAACCTGGCGGCCGCCCACTTGAACCTCGGTGTGGTTCTGCTCGCACGGGAGACACCGGCAGAGGCTCTGGAGAGCTTTGCCGGGGCCGCTGAGCAGGCCGAGGTCTGCTTGCAGATGGCACCGGAGCACACCCCGGGCCTGCACCTGTTGGCCCAGGCCCAGACCCAACGTGGGCAGGCTTTCCTGGCGGCTGGCGCGCCGGCTGAGGCGGTAGAGGCCCTGGCTGAGGCGCTCGGATCCTGGCAGAGCTACAGCGAACGCACGGGTACGCTGCTGGCTCGACGCGAGCTTCTCGATCGGGGTCTGGGACGCCTGGCCGAGGCGTTGGAGGCGGCGGGCGATCTCTCTGGCTCCTTTGCTGTCCGGGAAGAAATGCTGGTGGGCTATCAAGAGCTGGTCGCGGAGCGACCCGCTTTGCGCGAGGTGGGCTTCGCCGTCAGCAACACACTATGCCAGATGAGTTATCTGGCGCTGATGCAGGGTGACCTGGATGCCCGCCTGACGCTCTTCGAACAGGCAGTGGCCAACCATCGCGCCTTGGGAGAGAACTGGCCGGAGCTGGCCGGAGATGTCGCCCATCTGGTAGACGGTCTCGAGTCGATCTGGGCCCACCGCGGCGAGGCATTGGTGGCAGGCGAGCTGCAACCGAAGCGTGCGAGAGACTTCGGCATCCTCGCTCAGACCAGCTTCGAACAGCAAGACTGGGCTGCGGCGGTCGGGCACTTCCAGGCGACCTTCGCCCTGATGCAGCCGGACTTTCAGACCCTGATGGCCGCCAGCCAGGCCGCGGGCATGGCCGCTGTCGGGAGCAATTCCGAGCTCACGGGGGGCTTCGAAGAGCAGTGCCTGGCCTGGCTCGAACCCTGCGTCGCCTACATGCGGGCCTCGATCGCGAATCTGCGCGAGGGAGGCCACGATGCCAGCAGCTTCGAGCATCTCTGGCGCGAGCTGCGCGACAACGAGCCGGCATTCTCGAGCTTGAGGGAGGGAGACGCCTTCCGCGCGCTGTTCGCTGAGGATCCCTGATCAGCTGACCTCGCTCAGCCTGGCCGGGCCAGCAGGAAGGGGCGGCTTCCAGGCGTTCCCCGCAGGCAGAGCCCTGCCAGCCCGCCCATCATGTTGCAGTAGGCCAGCGTGCCCGCATAGGCCGAAGTGGCGAGGGGAAAGCCCTCGCGGTAGCACAGCCTGCTCCCGTCTACCATCCGCTGCAGCGAGGCGAACAGCGCTCCCGCCACCTGGGTCTCGTTCAGCCATACCGCGGCGGCGGCGGCGTAGGGCAGGACGGCATAGTAGTCGTAGGGCGCGCGCTGGTCGGGCGGGCAGGGCCCCCCGTCGCGGCGGGCCGAACGTTCCCATGCCAGCAGGTGCTTGGGTAGCTCGTTCAGGGCCGCGCGCAGATGGGGTTCGACTCCACTCAAGCCGCACAGGTGCCGCCCGAGGTGGACCATCACCGCCCGGGCCACCCCCGCTCGGACTGTCGGCAGTGGGCTCGAGGCGCGTTCGCGGACTTGTAGCTCCCGGCCTCGTACGACGAAACCCTCGAGAAGCTGCAGGATGCGGCCCGAGACCGCCGAGCCCCGGGCTTCGCCCTGGACATGCAAAGCGATAGCCAGGGCCGCCACCTCCTGGCAGTGGAGACCGTCGCCTGGCCTGTCGCCGGTCGGCCCGCCGCGTGCGAGGATCTCTTGCAGGGGCCCCCGCGCGGCGGTTTCGAGGGCAAGCAGCGCGCGGGGATTGCGGCGGGCGTGGGCGGGCAGCAGCGCGAGGGCGTGGGTTGCGTAGATACAGTCGTGGACCGTGCGCGGCTCTCCGCTCTGCACGCGTGCTTCCACGGCGTCGAGCAGGGCATCGCCGAGCGCAACAGGGACCTGCCCGCTGCCAGCATGCAGCAGCAGCGCCAGGCAGCGCGTGGCGATGGTGCTCGCTACGAGCCTCTCCGTTGCCCGCTCCCAACGCAGCAGACCGTCGCTTTGGAAGTCGGGGGGGCCGAAACGTGCCAGGACCGCGGTCACGACCGTGCCCGCGGCGCCCGCGTCGACCCGTCCGCGTGTCGCGACCGGGCTCAGCAAGGCATCGAGGGCATTGGCCAGCTCGGTCATCTCCCCCAGTGTGGCGAGCGCGGCACCGGTCTTCGCAACCAAGACTTCGCCCAGGTTCTGGCCCGCTTCCAGCATGCACGCAGCGGTATGCAGCTCGCGGACCAGGCCAGCGAAGCCGGAGGCCTTCAGTGTGGGATACGGCGCGCTGGCGCGCAGCTCTTGATGGTCGACAGCGAGCTTGTAAAGCAAGGCCAGAACGCGTGATAGCGCCTCGGCAGCCGGCTCCTCCCAGTCACACGAGCCCGCGCTCGCGGCTAGTATGTGCGCGCGCAGTGACGCGTACAGGCCCGCCAGCGAGGGCAGCAGTGAGCGCGCCTGGCGCGCATCCGCCAGGGCAGCCCTACAGAACCCGTCGATACAGGCACACAGCTGGGCCTGTCCGAGTATGTCCTCAGCTTCCTGAAATTCCTCCAGCAACCTTGGAAGCTCGGGCCACAAGGTCTCGCCCAGCGCATCCGTCGTCTCGCTCGCGAGCAGGTTTCCTTGCTCCAGCACGGCCAGCTGTCCGAGCACCCGACGTGCTTGCGTGCAGTCCTCGAGGAACGGGTCCTCCTCCGGGTCTGACGCGAGCAAGCAGGCGATCCGCAGCGCCAGCTGTGCACGTATCGGCTGCTCCAGGCGGGGCAAGACCGAGAAGACTCTCTTCAGGGCGAGGTTCTGGGTCTTGCTTGCCCACTGGCGCGTCTCCAACAACGCGACCGCGGCGCGGGCGGCCGCCTCCTGCACGGAGACTGGCTGGGAAGCGCTGAGCAGGGTCTTGAGCAGGGTCCGTTGCGCCTGCCCATCAGCGATCAGCAGTCCGCCCTCGGCGCTGGTCTCTGCGAGCAGTGCCAGGATCTTCGCGCCCACTTCGACCCAATCTTCCGGCTCGAGCGCATCGTGCACGGCATCGGAGCTCAGGCCTTGCGCGAAGCTACGCTGCGCACTGCGCCGCAGGCTGTCCTGGCGGGCGAGACAAGCCGCGGTTTCGCACAGCAGCTCCCGCTTGAGGCTGCGTGAGCGCAGGGTCTCGAAGACCGTGTCGTTCAGCGCCAGCTCGACCGCGAGGGCCAGGTTCTTGTTCGAGCTCCAGACCCGGTGTTGCAGCACCATGCAGAGGCCGCGGCAACCGAGCTCGAGCTCGCGTCGGTCGACCTCCTGTTGCAGCTCGCTGTGTGCCTCGGAGAGCTTGCGCCCCAGCTGGCCCTTGGTCAGCCGCGAGATTCTGTCGATCGTGATTCTTGTCAGCGCCTGCACAGAGCCCCTCGTCGTAGTGTGATGTTCCTTTGTCACCAGGCCACACGGGGAGCGAGCCGAGAGCTTCCCCCTCAAGCAGATGTAGCGTTTGCACGGGCGTAAAGAAAGGGCAGCCTGCAGCTGCGGACGTCTCTCAGGCTGGGTTGCGCCTCACTCGGCCCCTGGACCGAAGGCCCTGCCGTGGAAGAATTCCCAGAACAGGTCGACACCCACCAGCGGGTGGTTGCGGCCGTTGGGGTATTGGTGCTTCAGGCCGCGGGCCACAGCAAAGATGTAGCGGTTGTGCGCGTCGGTCGTGCTGGTCTCGAAGTGCAGGGCTGTGACGCGGCGATCGGCCTGTACCCGGTAGTCGTCAGCCAGCTCGAAGCTCTCGATGAAGCCATCCATCGCCAGCCCCAGCTCGGAGCTGCGCAGCTCTTCACTGTCCATAGGCAAGGGTGCGCCGCGGCGTGCAACGATCTTGGGGTCGACCTCGCCGACCAGCTGAAGAACCGGGATCTGTCTCAGGGGTTCGATGCCGGCCCGGTAGCCACTGCCACCAACGATGGCGACCGCGCTGATGATGTCCGAGGCCTCGAGCGCCAGGCGGGACACGAAGGCGGCCCCGTTGGAGAAGCCCGACGCGAAGACGCGCCTGCCGTCGATGCTGTAGCTCTGTTCGAGCTGGCTGAGCATCGCACGCACGAATGCTACGTCATCGGCGAGTTGCTCGCCCTGGGCGATGACATCGACCATCTTGTAGCTGTTCCACTTGGTCAGGCGTTTGATCTTTCCATCGTCGTGGTAGCGCACTTTCCGCGCGGTGGGAAACACCGCGATGCAGCCGACGGCGTCGGCCTTCTGCCGCCAACCCGAGATGCGGTAGAACTTCTCGCCGGTTCCACTGGTGCCGTGGAACATGAAGACGACAGGCGCGGCGATCTCGGGCGCATAGCTCTCCGGAACGTAGACGATGAAGTGGCGTTCGACCTCGCGGCCGTCGGGAAGCTGCTGCGACCATTGCGCCTCGTGCTTCCCCGCTGTGGGAGGAAGAGCCTGGGCACAGCAGAGCGCGGTCAAACAGAACAGAAGGGGGGCCGGACGGCCAAGGAAAGCAGGCATGCGGTAGACCTCCGTGGGTTGTCCCCCATCGCCTTTGCAACTTCCGGGCCACGCGCAACCCGAGGTCTGGCCGCGCTCTAACCGCCTGCTACTGCCTGCTACAGCTTGACAGCGCCAAGCGCTGCCTGACAGTGCTCTCAATCCGGAGTCGCCGCAGCCCACTCCCGGGTGCGGTCGATCAACTGCAGCAGCTCGGTGCGCCGCGGGTGGTCGGGTTCCAGCGCGAGGACCATGCCCCATTGCGTGATGGCCTGGGCATACTGCTTGTCCTGTTCATAAGCGCTGGCGAGCCGCAGGTGCAAAGAAGCGGTCTCGGGGCTCTCTTGCACCGCCCGTTCGAGAAAGCGGATGCGCTGGGTAGAGTCCCCCGCTTGTTCATAGCGTCCAGCGACCACCACGTAGGCCTCGACCAGGGAGGCGCCGTAGGCGTCTGGATCCAGCCGGCCTGCTTCCTGCAGCGCCTCGACGAACTCGTCGTAGCGGCCGACCCCCAACGCGCTCTGGGCCACGTAGTAGTGGTACAAAGCCAGGTCGGCTTCGGGAATCGATGCACGCAAGGCCTGGTAACGCTCGTAGGCCTGGGCGTGACGGCGGGCGTTGAGGTAGATGTTGGCGATCAGCAGGTCTATGGCGGGGCTCGCTTCAATCCCCATATCGACAGCCAGCGCCGCCTGAAAGATGGCGGTGGAGCGGCCGGCGGCGAGGAAGCCGTCGCGCTTGCCAGGAACACGCTCGATCAGATACCAGTCGCCGTTGATGGTCTCTGGTTCGCCGGAAGGGACTTCGACGACGCGGACTTTGCCGAAGTAGTTGCGCAGGTTGAAATAGGCTGAGGCCAGCTTGTAGTGGAGCAACGGGCTCTGCAGCCCGAGCTGCAGGGCTTGCTTGTACGCACCGACCGCGCGGGCAAAGCGTCCCTGGCTCAGGTACAGGTTGCCCAACTGGGCGTGGTCGCCCGGATGGCCTGGATGGAGGCGGATGGCCTCGAGATAGTAGCCACGGGCGTCGTCGAACTTCTCCTGGTTGTAGCTGGCCTCGGCCAGCATGTGGTTGGTCTGGTAGTCATGGCGGAAGGCGAGCAGCGGCTCGAGCACCGCGATGACTTTGCTGAAGCGGCCCTGATCGGCGTAGATGCCCGCCAACAGCTGGCCCGCTTCGACGTGTTCGGGAAAGAGCGCGATCACTGCGGCCAGCAGGGCTTCGGGCTCCTCAGTCTGTCCGAGCGCCAGCTGCGCCCGGGCCAGATGCACCCGGTAGGTGCTGTTGCTCGCCTCGGGGTCGAGGGCAACGGCCTTCTCCAGAGCCTCGATGGCTTCCTGGTATTTGCCCTGGAACAGGGCGCTGCGGCCCTGGGCAAACAGCGTCGCGGCGTCGGGCTCTTCCTGCCCGTGCAAAGGGGCGAGGCAGAGTATCAGCAGAACGAGTGCGGACATCTTCTTCGGTGACATGGTCCATGCTCCTCGGCGGGGGTCCGCGCTGTCATAGCCGGTAGGTTTTGATCCAGTCGATCTGGTCCTGGGCACGATCCCGCAAAGGACCCTCGGGGAAATTGGTCAGATACTTGGTGTACGCATCCATCGCCTCGACCCAGCGGCCGAGCCGCTCGAGGTTCTCGGCGACGGCGAACTGCGCGTCACTGGCATGCGGGCTGCGACGGTAGTTGCGCAGGAAGGAAGTGTAGGCGTCGATGGCCTGCTCGTGCGCGTTGGCCCGCTCATAGTGCAGGGCGATCTTCCAGCTGGCGTTCTCCGCCACCGAGGTGCCGCTGTACTGTCGGGTGATCTCCAGCCAGGTGGCCATCGCAGCCTCCGCGTCTTGCAGGCGCGTATCCTGGATCTCGGCGATACGCAGCAGGGCCGCGTCTGCCTTGTCGCTGGCGTCGACCTGGGCAGCCGCGGAGAAGGCGGCCACGGCGCGCCGCAACGCGGCGTTGATCTTGTCCTGGCGGTCGGCGAGTTGTTCGGCCGAGAAGACCTCAGCCTGCTGCTCCGCCCAACTGGCCGCGCTCAAGGTGTTGGCATTGTCGAAGGCGAAGTTCTGGGCGGCCTGATAGACGCGCGCCTTGTCGAGCTCCTCGAACTCTCCGCGGTCTTGCAGCTCGGCGAGCTGCTGTGCGTTGCGTTCTCGCTGGTTCCGGCGGTTGCCCTGGGCGAGCTGGTACGCCTGTCGTTGCGCCAGATCGTTGGCGGCGAGCACAGAGCCGCCGCGGGTCACCGCTGCCAGCCTGTCTGCCTCGTCGGCGTAGCTGCTGCCGACCAGGAACAGGGCGTCGTCGGCCAGCGGACTGGACGGATAGCTCGCGGCCAACTGCTGCAATGCGTCGCGGGCGGCTTGTAGCGCACCCAGCTGGAGCTGCAGCACGCCGACCTGGTACAGGGCGTCGTCCGCAAGGTGGCTGTCGGGCCAATCGACGGCGACCTTGCGGTACTCCTCGATGGCCTTGACCGGGTTGTTGAGCTGGCCGTGGGCGATCGCACCGAGTTGGAACTGGGCGTCGAAGGCCTTGCGTTGGCCGGGCTCATCGATCAGGTCCTGGTAGCGGGCCAGCTGCTTGAGGATCACGATGCGGCGTTCGGCTTCGCTCACCCGTGCGTCGTTCGGATAGGCGCTCGCAAAGGCGCGGTAGCGGGTGACCGCCTCGCGCCAGCGGCTCAGGTTGATCGTGCATTGGGCGATGGACCACTGTGCCTGCGCGGCCCAGGGGCCGGCTTCGACCTCAGAGCGCACGCGTTGATAGGCGGACAGGGCGTCGGGCCAGGCGGCGTTGAGCTCGTGGATCTGGCCGATGGTGGTCATCGCCTCGGCCGCCCGCGCGTGCTGGGGAAAGCTGTCGACGAAAGTCTCGAGCACCCGCAGAGACTCGATCCAGCGACTCTCCTGACGCAGCTGCAGAGCGATCGCCAGGATCGCGTCCTGCAGCGCGGCATCGTGTCCGCCGCGGCTGAAATTCAGCTCGAGGTAGGCTTCGGCCGCGCTGAGCGGACGGCCACGTTGCTGGTGGGTCTCGGCGACCCAGAGCGCGGCATGATCCGCCAGCTCCAGCGTGGGGAAGCGCACGCTCAGCTGGGTCCAGACATCGATCGCCTCTTGATGGCCCTCGCGGTTGCGCAGCTCCTGGCCGATATTGGCGAGCATCTGCGGGACCTGGCCGATGTTGGGGTGTTCGGGATAGGCGCCGGCCACGGCCAGCAAGCCCTGGGCGGCGTGGAGAAATTGCCCGCGGGCCAGGTCTGGCTTGGCCGCGGCGATGACGTGTGCCTGCTCGAGGTGGCTGGTGGCCAGCGACCATTGGGCCTGCTGGCGGACGGCCTGGCGGCCGGGGAAGTCCGCGATGATCGCCGTCAGTGCTTCCCGGGTCTCTTGGTAGCGGCTGCGGATGGCTTCGACTTGATCTTCGAGGGAACCTCGGGCTTGCGCCCCCAGGCTCGCCCAGATCTGGAGGTCGCGGGCCCGGAGCAGACGCAGCTCCGGAAGCTGGGGATCCCGCGGGTTGTCGTGCAGGAAGCGGGCCAGCACGTCCGCGGCCTGATGCCACCGCGCCAGATTGCGCCAATGGTCCGCCAGGCCGAGCAGTTGCTGGCGAGCCCGATCGGAGGCAGGTGTCCCGGGCCAACTCTGGCGGAGCTCTTGGAAAGCCGCATAGGCTGCGTCCTGGGCCTGGATCTGGCGCTCGAGCTCAGCTGCGGCCAGCACCGGGGTGGCCTGGATGGCTTGGGGTCCGGAAGCGAACTGCAGGTCGGCGTCGAAGCCGTGCAGCGTCAAGAGCTGGAGGGCATGCTCCGGGCGCAGGACGCCGAGCAGGCAGGTGGCGCGGGCCAGAGCGATGTCTTCGGGCTGCGCGAGCTCCGGGACAGCCTCGAGCAAGGTTGCCAGGACGGCAGCTGCGACGCTCCAGGCGTGGGATTGGGCGTGGAATCTCGCGATCGCGACCAGGCCGGCACGGGCCGAGGCTGCAGCCGGGCGCTCCGGGTAGCTGGCAAAGATGTGCAGGTAGGCGTCGAGCGCGGCCTGAAAGGCTGGGCTCAAGTCCGCCTTCGGGAGCACTTGGGGCGCAGAGGCGTCGCGCGCCGCTGCGAAGGCGTGCCGGTACAGGGCCTGGCCCGCGGCGAGCGCGGCTCGGTCACGGAAGCCGGCCGATCCCGGTACGTTCGGCTCCAGCCACGGGAGAGTGGCGCCGAAGGCCTCGAGGTCAAGGTACAGTTGTGCGGCGACCTGATAGGCCGCCTGGTCTTCGAACAGGCGCCCGATCTGGAACATCCCCTCCACGGCCTG
This sequence comes from Planctomycetota bacterium, assembly GCA_029260765.1. Classification (GTDB taxonomy): domain Bacteria; phylum Planctomycetota; class J058; order JAJDCP01; family JAJDCP01; genus JAJDCP01. The sequence continues at coordinate 17,040 of JAJDCP010000185.1, read as the reverse complement.
CGCAGCGGCTTCATGCCGCGGGCGTGCCGACAAGAACTGCTGGTAGGCGTCCCATGCGCGTGTGAACGCGGGACTGCGTTCGAGGCGTGCCTGCCCGTCGAGCTCGGCCAGCAGCAGCGCGAGCTCGCGTTCGGCCATTTGGCGGTAGAGCTGGGCGAGTGCCAGCTCGGCGTGCGCGTCGGCAGCATCGACGGCCGGTACGGCCCGCACCTGCAGAGCCTCCTCGGCCGTTGTCCAGGCCTGCAGCGCGACAAAGCGGCCGACCAGTTGTTCGCGGGCAGCCCGCAGCCGTGCTGCGAGATCGGTGTTGGCTGCGAGCTCCGCCTGCAGTCGGTAGCATTCCTCGAGCGCACGGCGGCTGGTGGGATCCAGCTCGGTGGGTACGCGCAGTCCCGTCTCCAGCAAGTGGCGGTGGCCGGCTGCGACCTGGCGTGACCACAGCAGCACGCGTTGCAGGCGGCCCTCGGCCTGGGACTCCGAGGGAAGGTCCGCCAGCAAGAGGTTCCAGGCTTCTTCTGCGACCGCGAAGCAGCCGGATTCCAGCCACGCTTCCAGGTGCTCTGTCAGGCGCTGGAAAACCTGCGGGGCCTGGGCAGGGCGTGCGACCACCAGCTGGGATGCGAGCTCAATCAGCGCGCGTTGCGGCTCGCTCAGGGTGGTGGCCGCGTCCGAGGCCGGGTCCGCCAGCAGCAGCCGGCTGTGGGCGGCCCGTTGCTCGTTGATGGCAAAGGCGACGCCAGGCCAGGCCTCGTCCGAGTCGGGAAGTTCCGCCAGCAGCTGCAGCAGCACCTCCTCAGCCAGAGAATGCCCGGCCACATCGCCGCGGGCCGCGTAGCTCTGGGCGATCGCATGGATGAGCTGGGAAGCCGCTTCCCGGCCATCCCCAGCCGAGGCAACACAGGGCAGGGCCAACCTCAGCGCCCATGCGTCAGTGGCAGTGAGCCCCTGATCAACAGCAGAGGGCGCGCGGACTGCGGCGACCTCCGTCGCCAGGCGGGCGAGGCCGCCCCAGCCGCTATCGGGGAAAGCTTCGCGCAGCGCAGCCAGCGTGTCCGCGGCTTCCGCCAGGGCAGCCGGGAGCGCACCGGCCCGCAGCCTGCCCTCCGCCGCTTCGCGTCGCAGCTCTGCCAACGCGGCCTGGGCCTGAACCTCGGCCAGGTTGGTCAGCAGCAGCCGATGCTCGCGAGGGCGCGGCGCGGCAGTCAAGAGCCGCTGGAGCCCAGCGATGTGGCCGGTGTACGCGGCGCGCTGCCCATAGCGAGCTTGCAGATGGGCGACGGCCTGGGCGCTGAGCGCGAGACGTTGGTTGCCATCTTGCAGCTCGGCCAGCAGCGCGACACACGCCTGGAGCGCCTGCAGGTCGAGCGCGGCCAGTTGGCCATCGCTGACGGCTGCGGCCCCCGCAGCCGCCGCGAAGCGAACCGTCACCAGCCGGCGCTGCGCGCGCAAACGCAAAGCGTGGGCTGGGTGGTCGGCGAGCCAGGCTGCCAGTCCGTCTCCGTCTGGGGGACCGGAAGCCAGCTGCCACTCGAGCAGTGAGAGCGCGGCGCGCGCGGCCGCGTCGCTGTCGGGATCCTCGGCTTGCACGGCGCGCAGCAAAGCCACCCCCTCGGCGGCGCTGTCGCCCCCTGCCCGCAAGGCCGTCTGCCCTCGCAGAAGCCGGCTACGTGGGCTGGCGGCCGCCGTGGGGAAGCGGCTGCTCAGCTCTTGCAGGGCAGTCTGTGCCTGCGCGATGCGATCTCTGGCCAGGGCGAGCGCGGCCCGCAAGTGCAACGCCTGCACATGGTGCTCGGCAGAGATTCCCTGGCCCGTTTCTACCTGGGCGAGAGCGCGCGCAGCCGGCTCGAGCAAGCCGTCGGCGAGCAGCGCTTCGACCAGCCGCAACTGCGTGGCGAGGTCGGCATCTTGGCCCGCCAGGGCGGCGAGCATGGCGCGCACCCAGGTCTGATCAGGAGCCAGCTCGAGGCTGCGTTGCCAGGCGCTCCCTGCTGCCTCGAGCTCAACCAGCTGGTAGTGGGCCTTGCCGAGCAGCAAGAACAGGTCGGCGCGCTCCGGCGCAAGCTCGCAGGCGCTGCGTAGCAGATCACGCGCCTGCGCATACTGCTCGCTGGCGTAGAGCCCGCGCGCTTCCTGGTAGGCGAGCTCAGCTTCTCCCTGTGACCAGCCGGGTGCGGCGAGCATCGTCAGGATGAGGAGGGCGGGGACGAGATGGAAGGATCGGTTCATGGCGGCTTGCTCCTGGTGGGCACCTGCCCGCCGAGGATAACGCAGCCGACCAGGTTTCGGTGTAACGCTCGTGTAAAGGGGAGAATCAGGGCCGGGCTGTCGTGCGCTACGGCTCGCGTACCACCACGACGCGGTCCGCCGCCACGTCCGTCAGCTGACTGACCGCGCCCGAGGGCCAGTCCACACGCAGCTGCGCCACCCGGTTTGTGGTGCCCAGGCCGAAATGGAGCCTGGCGGCGGCCTGCATGCTGCCGCTTGCCGCACCGTAAAGCTGCAGCTGTGTGCCCGCCGGGGTGGTGACGCGCACGCGGGCGCCGATTCCCCTGCCAGGGGAGCGGGAAGCGTCCAGGTCGATCTCCAGCCAATGAACGGGTCCGCTCAGCTGGTTCTCAAAACATCGCGAAGGCTCTACCGGCTTGCCTGGATACGCCGCTCCCCAGCCTCGCAGCACGTACAACTCGAGATCGCCGTCACTGTCCAGGTCGCCCCAGGCCGCCGACGCGCCGCGCCCCTCGGGGCTGGCGACGCCCAACTGCGAGGCGACCTCCTCGAACCGTTGGCCTGCACGGTTATGGAAGAGCAGGTTGGGCTCCCGCATGCGCACCTCGTCGCTGTGCGTGACGACGAACAGGTCCTGGAAGCCATCGTTGTCAAAATCCCCCCAGACGGCCTGCTGTCCGGTACATCGCTGCTCCAGACCGAGCTCGGCGATCACCATGCGCTGCCCTTCATTGCGCAGCAACACCAGCGGCAGGGCACCGTCTCTTGGGGGCTGCAGCCGGCCCCCAGCCACGAGCTCGAGGTCTCTGGCTCGAACCTCGATGAGCACCATCTGGTGTGGCTCGGGCGATCGGCCCGATTTCCAGGCCACGTGCCAGAGGCCTTGCTGAGGGTCCCGCCAAACGTAGGCGGCCGCACCGATCTCCTGGTCGAGCAGGGCGGGCCGGCCGTGTGCCTGCGAGGCATGCAACTCCACTGCATTCCAGCCATCGTCCCCTGTAGGTTCGGGCTTTTGGCTGACTGCCCGCGCTCCAACCTGAATGCCCGCCGCCTGTCCATCGACACGGGCGAGCACACGGATGGGTCCCGACGCGCGGAAACTGACTTGATCGGGCCCCGCTTCCTGCGAGGCGAGCAAGCGCAGCCTACCCGCGGTGGTGACCAGCCCGGGCTCCTTCGGGCGCCCGGTGGAGCGTGTGAGAAGCACGTCGAGGTCCCCGTCATTGTCCACATCGCACCAGGCCATGCTGGTGGCGTGAGGGACGCGAGGAACGTCCTTCATGGGGACAAATCCGCCCGCGGGCTGCTGGCGGAACAGCCGCAGCACCGTGGCCCGGCTCGAGTCCTCGCCTGGCGCAAGCAATGCTACGTCGGGTAGCCCGTCCGGGTCGAGGAAGGTCCAATGGGCCAGCGAAGCCCTCAGGCCTCCGAGTCCCAAAGCAGCCGCGCGGTCTTCGAAACGGCCATCGGGGCCACACACGAACAGCCGCAGCGGGCGGGTGTGGTTGGCAGCCAGCAGGTCCAGGTCGCCATCGCGGTCGAAGTCGTCGAAGGCGCCGTTGCGGCCGCGTCCCTGGGGGTCGTCGATCCCGAGCTCTTCCCCGAGGTCGATGTATGTCCGGCCGGTGCTGTCCTGGTGATAGAGTTGGCTCGGGTTGCTCCGGGTCTGGCGCACGTTCCCCACTGCCCAGTACAGCTCCAACAGGCCGTCGTCGTCCACATCCACCCACGAGGCTCCGTGCCGGTCGTAGCCCTTGTAGGGTGGGGGAAAGCGCTGCCGGTACAGGTCGCGGAATCCATCACCCTCGTTGCGCAACAGGGCGGGAGGCTGGTTGTGGTTGCTGACGAACAGGTCGAGTCTGCCATCCTGGTCGTAGTCGAACGTCACCACGCCATACCCCCGGGCTCGCTGCGTGAGGTTCCAAGCCTCGGTGCACAGCGCAAAGCCGCATGAATCCAGCGCACCCGCATCATGCGAAGCAGGAGGACGGGTCACGGCTGAGCCCGGCCGCGAAAGCCAGGCCCAGCCGGCGGCCAGCACGCCGATCCCCAACAGCAGCAACCCGATCGAGTGACGAAAGCGCATCGGCACCTCAGCTGTACAGAGTAGCTACCCGGGCGCGGGCTTGCTGCGGCCCTTGATCCGCCGCAAGCAGAAACGCAGTTTCCACTGCAGCACCAGCAGCAGCGTCGCCAGGCCCGCCGCAGCGCTCCAGATATGGAAAGCGTACGGCGGCCAGTTCAGGGCAGCCACTGCCATCGGCGCGAAGCACAGCCCGTACATCGTGAAATGAACGTCGAGCACCAGGCCGAGCGTCTTCTGGTGCGCGCGGTAGACCTCGCCCATGCCACCTTCGCCAATCTGGTCCGCTTGCTCGAAGTCAGGGTTGGGAGCTCCTGACATAGGCACCCTTTCATTGAGACTTCATTGCAGAGACTTCGGTCAGGTTTGGTCTATGCCTTCGATCGGCTGAGCCCCGCCTGTAGCGTCGGTCTATGACCGACGAGAAGACCGATCTGTATGTGCGAACCCAGAATCTCTGGTTTCAACCTCCGCCAAAGCTCCTCCCGGCGCTCACAGAGGCTGTCTCAGGGAACGTCTGGAGGCGTGGGGTTGATTCTTGAGAGCAGCCTCCGGTTCCTGCGACTCGGGGAGGAAAGCCGACTTTTCTCTTTGTGGGGGAGGGGTTTACACCTCGAAGACTCGGACGCTTCGCTCCTCCCGCGGGCCAAACGGGCGGGGATAAACCCCACCCCTACGTGACAATCCAAAGCAATTGTCTGGCGGAATCGCGTTCCCTGAGACAGCCTCTCACAGAGCGTCGCTTCAGAAGACGGCTTCGATTCCTGTGTGCATCACAGTCGCAACGGATAGTAGCCGCCAATATCCCTCCAGGCCCTTTGCATCGAACCCGTGTCAGGAGCTCTGGAATCGGAGTCGGCCCTCCACACCAGCCCCCACCTGGCCGGCCCGTCCCTACTCGGTCTGCGCGATCAGCAGCCGGGCCTGCTCCTGCAGCTCCACAGGTAGATTCTCCAGCGCCACCGCCTTCTCGGCCAGCTCACGGGCGGCCAGCAGCATGTCCTCATCGTCCGGCCACAGGCACTTGTGGGCCTTCTCGTACTCGCTAAACGCCAGGCGCAGGTAGATGTTCCCCAGCCGCCGGCACAGCTCCGGATCGGTCTGGCCGCGTTCGTAGGCCAGCTCGAACAGCGTCAGGGCGCTGGTCTGGTCGCCGTCGGCCGCGGCCACCAATCCCCGGCAGTAGGCGATGCCCGCGTGATGGCGGTAGGCCGGATCGCGGGCCGCGAGCGCTTCGATGTCCTGGAATGCCTGCGCTGTGCCACCTTTGTGCAGGGCGATCAGCGTCGTCGAGATCAGGGCGTCGACCTCCTCGTCGACCAACTGGCTGAAGTCGATGATCGCCTTTGGATCCAAGCTGAGCCGCCGCGCGCCCGCCAGGCGGTCGCCGAAGAGCTCCCCAACTTCGGCGAAGTATGTGACCCGCGTGCGTCCCGTCTCGAGTTCGATCAGCCGCAAGGAGAGGTTCTGTTTCTGCAGACTGCCCAGCAACACGTGATCTGTCCCGAGCTGTTGCCGCAGCGCGCTGCGGCGCTCGGGGTCGTCGAGCTGGGCGCGCCGAAAGCCATCCGACCCCAGGCGCAGACGCAGGGAGGGATCGTAACGCAGGGGGCTGTCGGCCATCTGGCAGACCAGCGCGAGCTCGAGCGCACGCGTGCGCACGTTGCGCAGCCCGACCCCCAGCTCTTCGATTCCCATAAAGAACACCGACTCCGGCAATGCGTTGCGCAGCTGCCCGCTGAGTTTCGACAGGCGTGCATCGGTCGAGCTGCCGGCCAGCACCAGGTCGTTCTCGCCGAAGACCAGCAGATACACCTGCTGCGGATGTGCGGCCACCTCGACATAGGAGCACACGTATCCTTGCTGGGGCAGCTCGCTGCTGCGTCGGAGGTAGTCGCCGACGTTGGTCTTGTAGTAGTCGACACCCTCCAACGCCTGCATCGAGCTCTCGAGCAGGCGGTCGATCTTGCGCGTGTCGTCCGTGTGGTCGCCGCTCGCCAGATCTACGCCGGGCAGCAGGATGAAGCGGCGGAAATCCCGATAGGCCTGATCGCTCATTGTCACGAGCTGCTCATCGAATGTCGGCGCCCCCCAGCGTCCGAGCAGGGTCCAAGTTCCCAAGGGACGGTAGTGGAAGTCGAGATAGCCGACCCCGAGCACAAGCAGACCGATCAACAGGGCCAGCAACCCGCCCCGTTTGCGGGGGGCGCGGGCGGCGGCTGCGCTCTCAGCGACCGCAAGCCCCGGCGGCGCGGGCGGCGGCTGTGTCTTGCCCCTCAGGGCTTGATCCAGCGCCTCGCGCAAGGCGCTCGCCGAGGAATACCGCTGCGCCGGCTGGGAATGCATCGCCTTTTTGACCACGGCATCGATGGCCGGGTTGAGGCCTGGCACCAGCTCACTCGGTAGCTCGAGCCCGGCCGGCAGCCGCTGCGTCAACGCCCGGTAGAGCATGACACCGACCGCATAGATGTCGGAGAGTTTGTCTCCGCCCAGTCCCTGCTTCCGCTCCGGAGCCATATAATCGAAGGAGCCGCCGAAGTCCTCGGTCTGGGTCATTCCCCCGGAGCGCAGCAGCGCCTGGGTGTTGAAGACCGCGCTGAGCCCGAAGTCGGAGATGAAGGCCCGGCCCTGGGCGTTCAGCAGGATGTTTGAAGGTTTGAGGTCGTAGTGGACGACTTGCCGGTCGTGCGCGAACTGCAGCGCTTCGAGCAGCTGGTCGAAGAGTGGGCGGACCTCTTCGGCAGGCAGCGGGCCATCACGCAGCCGCTCTTCGAGGCTGGTGCCATCGATCAGCTCCATCACGATGTAGGGCGGCGAATGGCGCAACGAGAGCCCGAGGATCTTGACGATGCCCGGATGCTCGAGGGCGTGCTGGATCTCTCCTTCACGTTTCAGCGCCGCCACCGCGCTCTCGGCATTGGGGAACTTCAGCGCAACAGGCCGGGCCTGCAACACCTCGTGCTCAGCCAGCCAGACCTCCCCGAAGCCGCCGGCTCCGATCTTGCGCACGAGCTTGTAATCTCCGACCGGCTGGCCGGCATGCAATGCTTCGAAGGCCATGGTGTCCCTCCTGCGTGTCCCTGCTAGCATGGTAGCATCCAGCGTGCCAGAACGCAGGCAGGGCCATCTTTCCCGTAGTTCCCTTGCTTGCGCGTGGGGAATGTGGAAACTCGTCAAAGATCGAACACACCAGCCGGATACCAAGGGTGGCAGATTCCGATCCGGGCGCAGGCCTGTTCTACGTCTTCAATCTCCCCCCCGACGCGGCCCTCGAAGCGGTCAGTGCCGATGACGGCATCCCGTTCAGACCCCGACGGTGGCGCCTCTTTCGGCGCGCTCTGCAGGTCTGGGGGTGGCTGTGGCTGCTGCCGCTGGTGACTGTCTGGCTGCAGGCCTGGCGCTGGACGGTCGCCGGTGTCTGTCTCGCCGGCCTGCCCGTTGCCTGGCGAGTCTGGCGGGATGCCGGCCGGACTCTCTTCCTCAACCGCTTCGGTCTGCTGCTCAACAAACCGCTGACCGCCGCCTGCTTGTGGGTCCATGTTCGTGAGATTGCCATGCGCAAGATCACCAGCCGCTTCGGCGGAGAGGCTTACGCCTTGACCGTGCTGGGCAGCGACTTGCGCATCTTCGATGTGCCCTTGGATGGGCTCGAGAATCCGATGGAAGTCGTGCTCTATGCATTGCACTTCTCGACCCATGCCCCCAGCCGGCTGCAGTTCTATGGCTTTTCCGAGCAAGAGGCGACCGGCACGCGCGAGTTCATCGAGACGGTGCTGCCCGACTTCCAGGTGCGGCGCTTCCGCTACGAGAAGATCCCGCGCGTCGTGTAACCGCCGGGTCCCATCGGTTTCGGCGACACACTCCCCGCTCGGGCCGAGCACCTGCGCCCGCCGGGATCGACCCAGCCGGGTGGGCCGGCGTCTGAGCCTTGCGTCCACGGGGTGGGCGGCATATCCTAACGGCGGGCGTTGGCGGGATGGACCATGGCTGTTCGATTGGTTGTGACCGAGGGCAAGCACACCGGCCAGGAGTTCGTCCTCGAAGACCGGGGAAGCTACGAGCTTGGAAGTGGACCGCGACTGCCGATCAGCATCGACGACAGCCAGGTCGCCGCGGTGCATTGCCGGATCCTGAAAACCAAAGACGACCGCTTCGCCATCCGGGATGTCAGCGGCCGTGGGGTGTTTGTCAACGACAAGAAGGTCATCCACACCTGGCTCGACGACGAAGACCTGATCCGCGTGGGCGCCACCTGCCTGCAGTTTGTAAAGAGCCTGCCAGGTTGGGCCGTCCCCTCGCCTCTGGTGCCGCCTCCGCGCCCGGCGGAGCCGCGGCCATCCGACATTCCTCCACGTCCGGCGCGGTCCGCCGCTGCGCCCCCACACCATGGCGTGTCCAGGTCATCCGATCCGCTGCACAACAGCGCCGACTTCCACATGCCCCTCAATGCTCTGCAGGAGGCGCGCCATGTCCCCTCCGAGCAGGCGGAGGCGCTGGCGGGCGACGCGGGGGGCCCCGACTCGAGCCCCGAGGATATCTGGCAGCGTCCGGGGCAGCGCAAGGACGGCTTCATCCTCAAGGTTCTCGAGGGCAAGGTCACAGGCAAGCTGCATACCGTCAACGACACGCGCAGCACTCTGATCGGCCGCGGCCTGAGCGCCGACATCCCGGTGCTCGATCACAAGGCGTCGCGCAATCATTGCCGGCTCGATGTCGTCGACAAAGAGGTGTTTCTCACCGACCTCGGTAGCACGAATGGGGTCCGGGTCAACGGCGTGCGGGTCGAGCGCGTCCGGCTGAAACCGGGCGACCGCATGCGTATCGGTTCGACGATCTTCTTGTTCACGCCGGCGTCCCAGTCGTGGGATGCGCCGCTGGGCGATCAGGAGGATGTGCGCACACCCTCAAGGCCCATGCTGCAAGCGCGCAAGGCCGACGCACCGTTGGATGATGACTCGAGTCATGGCGGATTTCAGCGCGACAACGGCTCGCGGCCGCCCAGCCCGTCGGATCCACCCCTGGTCGAGATCCATCACGCGCGGGTTGAGGGCTCCGAGGCGGTCCGGCCGGCTGCCGTCAAGAGCCGCAAGAAGCGCTCGTACGTGGAAATCGGCGTGCAATCGGGTTTCTGGAGCATTCCCAGCCCCGATCCAAGCAAAGAGGTCGCGATCTTCCCGGGCCGCGTGCTGCAGGAGCGCTACGAGATCCGCCGGCATCTGCGGCCCAAGCGCGATAGTGGTGTGTTCCTGGCTCGCGACCTCAAAACCGACCGCGAGTCGGCCATCAAGCTCTTCCAGCCCAAGCTTTTACGTAGCGATGAGGCGGTGAAGAACTTCATCAAGGCCTTGAGTGGGTGCACCGGCCTGCGGCACAAGAATGCCGTGGCCATCAGGGAGGTCGGTCAGGATCCTGAGTCGGGCCTGCTGTATCTGGTGATGGACGTCTACGAGGGGGTGACCCTGACCGAAGTGCTCGCTGAGCGCGGCAAGCTTCCGGTGGGCGAGGCCGTATCGCTGGCATGCCAGATCCTCGAAGCGCTCTCGTATGCGCACAAGCGCGACGTGCTGCATCGCGACTTGTCTCCGGGAAACATCCTGATCCAGCAAGGCGAGCGGCTCCATGTGCGCGTGCAGCACTTCGGAGTCGTGCAAGCCCTCTCGCAGGTCATCGAGCGTCAGGGGCAGATCCTGGTGGGTACGCCGGGCTACATGTCCCTCGAGCATATCTCGGGCAAAGATGTCGGACCCGAGTCGGACATCTTCTCGGTGGGCGTGCTGCTGTACCGCATGTTGTCGGGGCGCTTGCCCTGGGAAGGGGACCAGCCGGTCCAGCTCTCCTTTGCCCTGGTCGAGGAAGATCCCTATCCGCTCGAAGAGCTGGTTCCGAAGCTCGAGCCGAAGCTGGTGGATCTGGTGCACAAAGCATTGCAGCGCGACCCGATGGCCCGCTTCCGCACGGCTCGTGAGTTCGCGTCTGAGCTCCAGACGGTGTTCGAGTCGACCGATGTGCTCAAGAAGGTCGAGTCGGTCCGCGCTCCGCGCAGCTGGAAACCCTGGGTCCTGGTGCCGCTCGCCGTGCTGGTCTGCCTCGCTGGGTTGTGGGGGCTCGCCATGTGGCTCGACCTGTTCCGCCCCGGCAATCCCGCTGTGCTGACGGCCAGCGAAGCTGAGTTGCCGGTGGGAATCTTGTTGCGCCGCGAGAGCTGGAATGACGCCTCGCATCAGGCGCAGGACAAGGTCATCGACGAGGTCGCGGGGGCGCTGGGCGATAGCTATGAACATGTCGCCACCAAGGTCTACCAGAATGGTGGCTTGTCCCACCGCATTGGTGTGTTCCGCCATCTTCCCACCGGCATGCTCTTGCATCTGGTGCCGGGCACGCGGGCGATCCCTCCGTTTCTGATCGCGCGCCATGAGCTCAAGCAAAATGAATGGGACGCGCTGGGGGGCGAGCTCGACCTGGTCGATGCACGCTTCTTCGCCACCGGGGAAGACCTTCCCTTGGAGCGCGTGGCGGTGCGCGATCTGGCTGGCTATCTGCAGCTGACGCGCCTGCGTCTGCCCCGGCTGTCCGAGTGGCAGCACGTTGCCCTCGCTGGCGCTGAGGGACCCACCTTCTGGGGCGAGCAGGATGGCTCGAGCTTCTGTTGGAGTGAGACCAACGCAGGGGGGCGCGCACGCGCGACCTCCGAGCATTTCGGCTACGGGAACGCCTTCGGGCTGATCGACGTGTTGGGGAACCTTGAAGAGCTGGCGCTCGGTGATGCGGGCCCGGTGCGTTGCGGGGGAAGCTGGGCCAGCCTGCAGGGCGAATGTGGCGCCCATGCCTGGCGGCCGATTCCCGCGGATGCGCGCAGTTTTACCGTGGGCGCGCGGCTGTGTCGCGACCTGCCCGCAAGCCTGCTGCAGCCTGATGGCGATTGAAGCGCAACGCGGGGGCACATCCCCAGCACAGAGCCGCCAGAGCGGCGAGCTGAAAGGGAGAAAGCGTGCCGGAAAACGCTGAGGCTGCGTTGCCCCTTGGACTCAAGGTCTTGTTGGTCTTCCTGCTCTGTGAGGCCGGCAAGTGCGTTGTCGAGCTGGTGCAGTTCTTCGCGGCGGGCGTAGAGGCCGGTTGGTATTCTGATGCGCTGTTCATTCATGCCTGCATCCAACTGTTGATCTGTGCTCTGCTCGCCGCCCAGATCGCCCTGCGTATGCGGTCTGCCCTGTATTGGTCGCTCGCGTATTTTGTTGTCAGTCTGACTCTGACTGCCTACACTCTGGTGGAGCTTGCCCCGGAGTTGTGGGTGGGGATCGGCTCGCAACGGCGCTGGCTCACGTTGTCAACCTGTGCGGTCGATGCGTTGTTCCTGGCCTATCTGCTAGGACCTCGGGCCCGAGTGCTGCAAAGGTAGGAACGTGGGTGTCCAGGAAGACGTCCTTTTCGGCGAGATCTGCAAGAAGAACGGTCTGGTCGGTGAGAAGGATCTGGAAGAGGCCTACCATATCCTCGATGACCGCCGCTCCAAAGGTGCCGAGCGCAGCCTTGAGCAGGTTCTGGTCGAGAACCACCTGCTCGAGCCCAAGCTGGCGGGCAAGGTCCGCTCGCTGGTGTCCAGCGCCCTCGACAAATCCCGACGCAAAGAGAAGAAGAAGGAGCGCAAAGAGCGCGCGCAGTGGTCGAAGGCGCAGCTGCGCGACCGCAGTGGAAGCGCGCGGCGCATCGGTGGCTACGAGCTGCTCGATGAGCTCGGCACCGGGGCGATGGGGGCCGTCTTTCAGGCGCGCCAGATTTCCCTGAACAAGATCGTCGCGCTGAAGCTGCTTTTGCCCAAATTCGCGCGCGACCGCGTCTATGCCGAGCGTTTCCAGCGTGAGGCGCGCGCTGCGGCGCGGCTCAACCATCCCAACATCATTCTGCCCTTCGATGTCGGTTGCGACGATGGATACCACTGGATCGCGATGGAGTATGTGCCGGGCATCAACGCCCGCGAGAAGGTCGAGTCCGAAGGCCCGATGGACGTCAGAGAAGCACTGCGCATCTGCGTCGAGGTGATCAAGGCGCTCGGGTTCGCTTGGAAGAATGGGATCATCCACCGGGATGTCAAACCGGCGAACATCATGCTCTGCGACGACGGGCGCGTGAAGCTCGGCGACCTGGGCCTGGCGCGGGTGGAATCGGGGGGAGACCTGACCCAGGTGGGCAAGTGCATCGGCACGCCGTTCTACATGGCTCCCGAGCAGGCCATCGACAACCGGACCATCGATTGCCGCTGCGATATCTACAGCCTGGGTGCTTCGCTCTACCACATGGTCACCGGGACCGTCCCGTTCATGGGGGCCACAGCGGCGGCCGTGCTGACCAAGCACATCACCGAAGCGCTGCCCGATCCACGCGAGCATCGTCCCGACCTCCCGGACAACCTCGTGCGCGTGATCGGGCGCATGATGGTCAAGGATCCCGAAGAACGCTACCAGACGGCCGAAGAGGTGCTCGACGATCTGAAGCGGGTCCTCGCGCGCAAACCCGTGAGCGCCCCTGCCTTTGGCAGTGGGGCGCGGCCCGCCGTGGCTGCGAGCCGTGGCAAGCGCGCCCGCAAGGGCAGCCGCACCCGCCGCGCGCGGGCTGCTCCGGCTCCCGGAGGGGCGGCGCTGATCGCCGTCGGGTTGCTGGTGCTGCTGTTGTTGGCCTGGCTGGTCCTGCGGCCGCGGCGCAATCCCGGCGTGGAGCCGGAGCCCCGGAATCCGGTCGTCGTTCCGGACGAGGAGCAGCAGGCCAGCGACCAGCGTGAAAGGGCCGCGGCGGCCCACCTGCGTGCCGCGCTCGCTCAGTCGGAGCCGGGCCGAAAGATCCGGGAGCTGCGCGGGCTGGCGATTACCTATGCGGGAACCGAGGCCGCCCGCAAGGCCGAAGAGGCGGCACACCACCTGGAGGAGGAGCAGCGTGGCGATGACCGGCAAGCGCTGCGCGATCTCGAAGAAGCTGCGGAGAAGCTCAGCGATGAGGAGAAGCTCGGGGAGGCGCTGGCGCTTCTTGTCAGGAGCCGTAGGCGCTTCCAGTCGAGCGAAGCCTTGAACCAGCTCGAGAGTGCCATCACTGGGCTCAAGAGTCGCATCGCCTGGAAGAAGGTTGGGCTGGAGACCGAAATCCAGGGGGCCGCGCAACGGGGCATGTACGCCAGCGCCGACTCGTTGTTGCTGGTGGCGAGCCGCGCATTGGGTCCTGAGGCCAGCGACTGGATCGCTGGGCAGCGGGCCTGGCTGCGGGACAAGCGGAACGCTCCTCCGCCGGCTCCGCCCTCGGTCGAAGAGGAGATCGAGGCGGATGTGGCCCTGTTGGTCGAGCTTGCCGGCTTGCTGGTGGAAGTGCGCTTCGACGAAGCAGACCGGTTGGTGCGTGAGCGGCCCGCCCCGTTCCATCCCGACCTGGCCGCCTGGCGGAGCATAGACCGGCAGGCGTTGGAACGCTGGGCTGAGCTTTGGAAACTGGTACTGGCGGCCGCCCGCCGCGAGGATGGCGTACAAGTCCGCTGGCAGCTGCGCGACGGACGCCTGGTAGAGGGAAGGCTGCAAGGTGTGCGCGACGGCCGCGTCATCGTGTCCCTGCCGGACGCCAGCCTGATCCTGCCTCCCTGGTCTCTGTCGGCGGGGGCGATTGCCGAGCTGTTGGGGCCCGACCGTGAAGTCCAGCGCGTGGCGACTCTGGGGCAGGCTCTGATCGACCTGTATTCAGGACGTGTGCTGGCTGCGTTGGAGGCTTTCGATGTCCTTGAAACGCAAGGAGTTCCATGTGCAGACTTCCGCCTCAGGGCCGCGGTGCTCGGCTTGATTTTCGGGAGCTCCGGACGGACCCCTGAGGACAGCGCGCCTTGAAAAATAGACTGGATCGGAGTAGAAGGGACCGGGACCCGGACCTGGCTGCGCGCCCTCTTGATACCCGAGCGGGCGGGAGCCCACGGCCAGGAAGCAGGTAGGTATGTCGCAGGCTGGGGGCGCCAGGCAGGGCACGGAGCAGCGATCCCCCAGTGGGCGTCAGCAGGCTTTCACGATCGTCGAGTGCCACTCGGGCGAGCTCGACAGCCTGCGCTCGTCATGCCGCGACATTCCTCGCGAACGCGCGATCGTGTTCGACTGCAAGTCCGTCGCGACCGCATTGCCCGATCTTCGTGCTCTCGCAGAGACTCTTCGAGAGCTGGCCCGGCTGCGGGTGTACGCCCTCTACGGCCTCGTGCCGGAGCTGTGCGACAGCCTGGAGGCCCACGGCTTCGGAGATCTTGTGTCCCACCATCACAGCACGCTCGCTTCGGCTCTCCAGGCGGTGCGCCGCGAACAATGCGCGCGCCGGGCGCTCAGCCAGGATCAGAAGCGCAGCGAGCGCATCCTCGAAGTCCTGGCGGTGCCCGACAGGAGCGAAGACGAGTCCCTTTGGCCCTTCGAAGACGACGACAGCGACGACGAGCTGGTCATCAGTTTTCAGCGTTCTGGTAGCGCTGGTGGCGCGCTTGGTTCACTGCTCGACGAGGAGGCCGCCTGGGAGATCTCAGAAGACGACGGAGGCGACGGGCCGCCCAGGGTCGCGCCCATCGAGTTGGAAGAAGACGAAGAGCTCGAGGCCATCCCGGAGCCGAGGCCGTCGCGGCGCCGGATCCTGCGCCAGCTGGGGCGCGTCGAGCCCAAATACGCAGCGATGGATGTCACACGCCTGGCACAATTCGTCGAGACGTTCATCCGCGACGATGCAGACCTGGCACTGCTCGAGGCGCTGCATCAGACCCGCCAGATCGGAGAGCGGGCGCTATTGAAGACCCTGCGCGTGGAGCGTGCAGCCCTGGAGCAGCGTGTGCGGCATCTACAGAAGGCGCAGCTGGTCGAGGTGCTCGAATCCGGGCGTTTCTTCAAGACCAGGCAGTACCGTCTAGCCCATGACTTGCCGCGCGAGCTCTCTCATGCTCTCGATTGGCGCAGGCGCGATCAGGCCGTATTCTGCCAGTGGTTGGATGGGATAAAAAAGCGCTCGCGGCGGGAAAAAAGTCTTTGACACCCGCAGAGGCAGACATAGAATGCTCCCTGCCTCGGGGGGATCCCATAAACCCGGGCAAGCGAGCGGGCGTAGCTCAGTGGTAGAGCATAACCTTGCCAAGGTTAGGGTCGTGAGTTCGAATCTCATCGCCCGCTCCACTTTTTTTCTCCATTCATCTCTCCGACGGTTGATGGTGGATCCCGGCAGGATCAGAATCCTGGTTCCGGGTTGTTCTTTTTGGTGGCTCCGGGAACTCAGCACAAGGGTTCCTCTGCACTACTTGGAAGGTTAATCATGGCGGATAGCGAAACTCCCGAAGAGGTGGCAAGTGATGCCGTCGCGACCGAGGAGGCGCAGGTCGAAGAAACCAGCGAGACCGCCGAGAGTGCGAATGAAGATCGCGATTACGTGGTAACTTTTGAAGATGTGGGACCTTGCCGCAAGCAGGCGAACATCACCGTCAAGAAAGAGCGTCTCGACCAGGAGCTTTCCAAGACCTACCGTGAGCTGGCCCGCACCGTCAGCGTGCGCGGCTTCCGGCCCGGGCGCGTGCCGCGTCGGGTGCTCGAGCGCAAGTTCGGCAAGCACGTGATGGAAGACATCCAGGAGTCGCTGCCCCATGAGGTCCTCGAAGAGATCTCCGGCGAGGCTGACTTCGAGCCGATCGGCCATCTGCATCCCGACAACATCGAGTTCGCCGAAGGCGCCCTGAGCTTCAGTTGTGCTTTCGACATCAAGCCACAATTCGAGCTGCCCGAGCTCGAAGGACTGCGCGTCGTCAAAGGCTCGGTGGAAGTCAAAGACACGGTTGTCGACGAAGAGCTGCAGGGTTTGGCCGCTTCGCAGGCGCGCTACGAAAAGGTCGAAGACGGGGTGAAGGACGGCGACCTGCTGGTCTGTGACGCCGAGTTCGCGGGCGAAGGCGACAAGCGTTGGGACGATGAAGACCTCTGGGTCGATGCCGACACCGACAACATCGAGACCTTCGAGGTTCCCGGTTGGAAGGAAGCGGCCGCCGGCAAGGCCATCGATGACGTGGTCGAGATCGAAGCGACCGACCCGGACGGCGCCCAGGGCACCATGAAGGTCACCATCCGCGAGATCAAGCGCAAGGTCCCGCCCGAGATCAATGACGAGTGGGCCAAAGAGCAGGACTTCGATGATCTCAAGGCGATGAAAGAGCACTACCGCTCGCAAGAGATCAAGCGCCTCGAAGAAGCGGCCGAAGAAGAGGTCGACAAAGATCTGTTGAAGGCTGTCTGCGAAAACCTCGACTTTGAGCTGCCCGAGAGCCTGATCGAGAGGGCCGGGGAACGCGCCCGTCTCGAGAAGCGCTACAAACTCCTCGGTGAGGGCAAGTCGGGCGAAGAGCTCGACGTCGCCCTCGAGGAATTCGCCGAAGAGATCAAGGCAGATGCCGAATTCCAGATCCGCTCGCAGCTGCTGCTCGACAAGATCGCCAGTGAGCAGAAGATCTTCGTCACCGAGGACGAAATCGAAGTCAAGTTCCAGGAAGTCGCGATGCAGACCGGCCGCGAGGTCGAAGCCATCCGCGAATACTATGAGGGTCGTGGGCTGACAGCTCAGCTACGCGACGAGATCCGTCTGAACCGCGCCAAGGCCTATCTCAAAGAGAAGGCCGAGATTGTCGACGCGGACAACCAGTGAGCGCGACGTCAGCTGGACAGGCCGGCCCGTCCCGCAGAACATGAGGTGAAGCATGGATATCT
>JAJDCP010000184.1 GCA_029260765.1 Planctomycetota bacterium | reverse complement strand
AAGTCGGCCACCGCCGCGGCGAAGCGCTCGTAGAGCTGGCTGCGTTGGGCGCTCGGTAGCTCCTGGACCCGCGCGGCATCGCCATGGCAGTCCTCCAGGAGGGTGTCCGCCTGCTCGCTGATCGTCAGACTCTCGCGGTGGCGCAGGTAGGTGCGAAGCTGCTCCTGGAATGCCTCCGCGTTGCGGTACCGGTCTTCGGGGTTGCGCTGCAGGGCGGTGGTGCAAGCCTGGCGCAGTAGAGCGGGGACGGAGGGCGGCAGCGGGTCGAAGCGCGCCTCGACGGCCTTCTGGACTGAGCCGAGGTACCCCGAAGCCTGATGCGGAGGTCGGCCGGTCAGCACGCGGTACAGCATCCCGCCGAGCATGTAGACGTCCGTCTCCGGACCCAGATTCGGACCATCGCCGCGCGCGAGCTCCGGAGGCATGTAGTGCGGGGTCCCGCACGGGAGCGTGACGAGGCTCTTGTGGCGCAACCCCGGCAGACGAGGGGATGCGGTGATCTCGACAGCCAGTCCCCAGTCGCAGACCAACACCTCCCCGAAGCCGCCGAGCATGATGTTGTCAGGCTTGAGGTCGCAGTGGGCGATGTCCCGGCTGTGTGCGTAGGCAACGGCGTTGCACACCTGGAGCAATACCTCGAGGTGAAAATGCAGCTCCTGGGGGGTGGCGATGAGCCTCTGCTCCCAGGTCTGGCCCTCGATCAGCTTCATCGACAGGTGCCAGCCGAGCGCGTCGCTCTGGGCCAGGTCGTGCACCGGGACGATGTTCGGGTGCTCCAACAGTCCCAGCACCAGCGCCTCAGCGAGAAAGGCGCGGCGGACCTCAGGACGCTCGCGCAGTTCGTTGCGGATGAGCTTGAGCGCTACGTCCCGGGCGAGACTGCGCTGATGCGCCCGCATCACCCTGCCCATCCCGCCGCAGGCAAGCTCTCCCTCCAGGGTGTAGGGGGGCTGCTGGGTCAGGTGCTCGATCAGCCCCGGCTGTGCGGCGAGCTCCTGGGGCGGAGTGCGGACGGTCGCGGCTTGCGACAGACAGCTCTGCGCGCCGGGATCACAGCCCAGGGTTTGCGCCCACAAATCACGCAATTCGTCGCGATCCACCGTCGCACCTCCTTGCAGGCTTGAGGATAGCGCAACCGCCGGGCAACTTCATGAACGCGCCGAGGTCGTCTACCGCGCCGCGTCCAAGAGACGGCCTGCTGCGGAGCCGTCGCCCCTGGCCCCGACCCTCGTGAATGGGAATCAACCGGGCACGTCGGATGGAGTGTCCCCTGTTTCCGGGGCATCCGCCCTGCAGACAAGATGCACTTCTACGTGTTCCTCCGCCGTAAGGAGACGGGCGTGCCTTCCGCCAGCCTGAAGGTCCCCGCGGCCAAGGTCGAACCAAAACTCAAGCCAGGCAGGGGACGGCAGCGTCCGGAGCACAGGTCCGCGCGTCGTGCAGCCTCGCGGAGAACCTGATCCAAGCACTGCTGCCCGCCTCCCAAAAACGAACAGCAAATTGAACAGCACAGCTTGTGCACCCGCATCCGGCAGCTCGCGCGCCTCTGGCGTCGCTGCGGCCTCGGTTTCTGGCGCTACCGCTTACGGCACGTTTTTTTCTTGGGACGTCGATGAAGTTGGTTCTGCGGTCAGCCGGTTGCGCATGCAAGTGCGATCGAACTGGTGATGAAAGGAGCTGGAAATGGCGGGTCAAGGATTTGTGGCGAAGATGGTCCAGCCCGGCGAAGCCATCCGCTCGAGCGAGTGGAATGCCGCGCTCTCGGAAATCGTCCGGCTGGGGCAGGTGCTCTCGAGGCTGGAACGCCACCTGGGCATCCAACGCGGCGCTGCAGTCGCCCAGCCACGGGGCGAGGGCGTGCGGCACGGAGCTGAGGGCGTGCGGCGCTGAGGCGCGTTCCCGCGGGGCTCGGGCTCTGCGGATCCGAGAGTTCCCGTGACGGGTCGTGGGAGCCAAGACATGGGGCGGTTGTTGGAGACTAGTCGTGAAATTCGAGTTCAAAAAGGTCCAGCCCGGCGATGTCGTGAAATCTGCAGATTGGAACCGAGCCTTTCGCGAGATCGAGCGCCTGAGCAAGAAGATCAACGAGCTACAGGCGACCATCGCCCGCCAGGACAAGCAACTTCGCGCCGAAGGTGTCGGGCGCGGTCGAGGATTCAGGCCTGGGGCTGGCGTCGCCGCGGGCGGCGAAGGTGTCAAGCGCGGCCAGGGTGCGGCTGCTGGCAAAGGCGCCCCCCGAGGTGAAGGCGTGGCCCGTGGCAAAGACGGCCCCCGCGGCAGAGGCGCTCCCGGTGGCGAAGGCGTCGCCCGCGAAAGAGGCGCTCCCGGCGGCGAAGGCGTTGCCCGCGGCAGAGGCGCTCCTGGGGGCGAAGGCGTCGCCCGCGGGCCCGGCCCCATCCGTGGCGAAGGCGTTGGCCGCCGCGGAGGCAGACTGCGCGGCGAAGGCGTCGCCCGTGGCGAAGGTGTCGCCCGCGGTGAAGGCGTCGCCCGCGGTGAAGGTGTCGCCCGCGGTGAAGGCGTCGCTCCGGCAGGCGATGCCACCCTCACGGTCCGGGTGGTCGACCGGGACTCGGGCAACCCCCTCAAGGCCTATGTCCGCGTCTACAAGATGGCCGGTTTCACCGAACGCGCCGGCGTCGACAACAAGACCCAGCTGGCCAAGAAGCTGCCCGCGGGGGAGTATGTTGCGGTCGCCTTCCGACCTGGCTACCTGTCTGAGGATGCGGATGACTTCCTGAAAGATGTCTATGGCTCGACCATGGTGACGCTGGTGGAGACTCTTCTCGGGGTCAAGAAAGACGACTACGAGGACATCCCCTTTGCGATCCTGAAGGTTGTCCTGAAAAAGGGCGTAGACGCCACGGTGACCCTGCGGCTGTTCCCCGTCAAGATGAACCTGACCGTCAATGTCGAAGACGCGGGCTCGGGCAACGCCCTCAATGCGCTCGATGTCGGTTTCATCTCCTTGGTCAATGTAGACCTGCAGGGGGACTCCGGCGTAGCCAACATCGTCGATGGCATAGACGGCGTGCTCAACACCAAGATCAACGAAGCGGGTTGGGCCCAATACATCAACGTGGGCGAGTACAAGAAAGACGCCTCCAACGTGATGACCCTCACGGACAGGGTTCCCTATGGAGCCTATCTGGCCGTGGCTTCCAAGAGCAGCTGGAACAACACCAACGACCGTTTCAAGTTCCTCGACGACAAGCAGGCTCTCAAGGAGATCATCGCCGGGGCGATCGTCGGAAACCCGATCAGCGCAGCCAACTCCAAAGAGATCTGCTTCGGCTGGACCCTGGTGCATCCGCTGAAGAGGAACCACGTGATCACTTTGAAATACACCCAGGGTGCTCCACCAAACAACCCCGACGGCCCGGATGACGAGCCGAAGCCCGACGTGTTGAAGATCAAGGGAGTCCACTTCGATATCGGCAAGTCCTTCTTGAAGAGCAGCTTCATCGACGAGCTTCAGGAGTGGGAAGATTTTGGCGCACAGAAGGACATCTCCGAGCTGTGCCTGTTCGGCCACACCGATCTCAGCGACGATGACGAGGACAACAAGAAGCTCTCGGTGCGTCGCTCCAAGTCGGTCTACGCGTTCATCATGCGGGATGTCGATGCCTGGGTGGCGCAGGCTCGCTGGGAATCGAAGGACAAGCCCGGCAGGAAGTACAAATGGAAGGACTATGAGACCCAGGACATGCTCAAGGCGATCTCAGTCCGGCCGGAGTTCGGGACCTGCGATCCGGGCACCGTAGACGGCAATGGTGGAGCCAAGACCCGCGACGCCATCAAGGCTTTCCAGGGGATCAAGGGTCTGAACCAGGATGGCAAGTGCCACTACGAAGACAATGTCGAGACCTTCAAAGCTCTTGTCCTCGAATACATGCGCTTCCTCTCCTGGGCGGACAAGGGCGCCAAGTTCATCGGTCCCAAGCATATCGGCTGCGGTGAGTTCAACCCGGTTGTCAACGAATACGGCTCGATTGAAGCCAACCGGCGGGTGATTCTGGCCTCTTTCAACGGCAAGGCGCCCGCCACCTTCCCCTGCACGGATGCGACCGGTCCCTGCTATGGGCAGGGCTGCTCGAAAGACACAGGCAAGACGGGCGCGGGGGGTAAGGGTACAAAGACCGCGCGTGCGCAGACCTGCCCCTTCTATAAGAAGAACGTCGGAGAGGTTTGAGCCTCTCGGCTCGCCCAACCATTGCTCGGGCGCTCGCGAGCCTGGCTGCACCCATCGCAGACCGGATTTCCTACGCGATCTCGCCAAACCCTTAATGTGGCGGCCGATAGCCTGGAGTTTGGCGATTTCCGGGGATCGGCCGCCAGGCTATCCGGCGGACAAAACCGGTGTGCGAGCTCGACGCCCAATACTTTTGAGGAATGCCTCTCGGCAAGGGGTGCGGTGAGAGTGGCGAAGCGAAGTAGCGAGACCCGGTCACCCGGGGACGTCCCGGCCTACTCGACACCGCCGGCGAGACGGAACTCCGCGGATGAACCGAGTTTCCCTGAGAGACCTCTGCCAGGGCCCTGCCCATAGACCGACGCTACAGCGGCTGCAAGCCGTGTCCGCAGCGGTTCCTCCCCCCTCCAACGGGACTGCCTTACGGAGCGCGGCCAGCGAAAGCGCCAAACTCCAACCTAGCAGGCTGTGAATATACGCTGCCCGGCCTCCGTCGCTTTGGCATAACTATCGGAGGATTCTGCTATGTCCGTGCGACCGTCACGCCTTCTGCAGTTGCTGCTCTTCGGTCTGCTGCCCCCCGTTATGGCCCAAAACCCCCAGCTGTACCGGATCGAGGTCGACCTGGGGGTGGTGCTCGGCTTGACCGAGGTCTATCCGGAGGACGCCCGGCTCGTGGATGTCGGCCTCTGTGCCTGGCGGGCGGCCGGCCACGTCGAAGAGCTGCGTGGGCTTCTCGAGGAACCCGGCAGCGCTCCAGCCCTCGCCCGGGCCGTCGTGGATTGCCACCAGGAAATGCGCACTGCCGCGGCGCTGCTCGAAGAATCCGGCTCGCGCGTCCGCGCCCCCCTGCTGCGCCGGGTGCGCTCGATCCTGACAGAGCTGGAGTTGCTCGAAAAACATCCCTTCCCTGAACAGACGAAGGAACGCACTGCCCACTCCGCTCGGCCATGGACCGAAGCCGAGCTGGCCCCCCTCTGCAGGGCCATCGAACGCGCCGATTTCGACGCGGACAAGCTCGAGATCCTGGCCGATTGGCTGCAGCACGGTGGCTGCCTGCGCGTCGCGCAGCTGGCCGGACTGCTGGCTTTGTTCGACTTCGACAGCTCGCGGGTCGACGCCGCCGCGCTGGCAGCCCCCCGTCTGCATGACCGCGAGAACCTATTCCAGCTCGCCGAGTGCTTCGACTTCTCGAGCTCATTCGGCGAGCTACGCGCTGCGGTCGGAGATTGACGGGCGCGGCTTCAGGGCCGCTGATCCGCTCGGCAGACCGTTGCTATCGATGCGTTGTCGCTGCAGTTCCAGCGCTGCTCAGGGACCTGGGGTCCAGCCGCTCGGCGCTGTGTCCCCGTTGTGGACGAGGAAGCGGTGTTCACCGAGCTGTTTGGCGGCGACGTGGACGGCCCCTTGGGAGTCGACCACTATCACCCAGAACTCATACTCTCCGAGGGGAGGCTGGGTCCTGAAGGCGAATGTGCAGGTCTGGTCGGGTGTGGTGACATGGACGGCTTTGGGGTTTTGGGCGTGCACGGGCTGACCCGGAGCGGGGAAGCAGTCGAGCACCGTCGGTTGGCCCCCGATCTTGCGCGCTTGTAGCCACAGGCCATCGTACTCCAAGCCGGCGGCGGCGAGTAGCTCCACGTGCCAGTCCTGGCAGTTGACAGAGATCTGCATCACTGTGTCGAGGCCGTAGTATCCGATTTTCTGCATCACGAGCTCCTTTTGAGGGTGGATGGACGGGTCAGATGAAGGAAGCGCACCGAGTAGATTCCCGGGCTGACCACTTCGACGCGGGCGCGCCCGTTCCGGTCGAGCGCACCGCCCCGTACAAGGCGTCCGGGACCGCGCAACAGATAGCCGCAGCCAGCGAGCGGGAGTTCGGTGCGCAATTCAAGGGCTTCGAGCTCCACGAAACTTTGGCCGGTCGGCACGACCACGCGGGTGTGCTCGCCGGTGCGGAGGCGTATGCCGGAGCGGCTGTGAGAGACGACGGTGCGGGTGCGTAGGTTGGGCATGGGGACCTCCGATTCAGCGACTCGAGACGGCCAGAAAGACCACCATCGGCCGCACGCTTTCGATCACCAACGAGGCTGCACTGATCCGCGGCCGCACACTGGCTACCACCAGCGAGGTAGCGTCTACACGCGGCCGCACACTGGCTACCACCAGTGAGGTAGAGTCCACACGCGGGCGGAAACTGGCTACCACCAGCGAGGAAGCGTCTACACGCGGCCGCACGCTGGCAATCAATTGCGAGGAAGTGTTTACGCGAGGCCGCACGCTCGAGATCCGCAGCGAATGCGCGTCTACGCCCGGCCCCTCAGCGATGTCGCGGGAGTCGACCCGTTGGCGAGCGAGCTTCCCAGCTTGGATTTCATAGGAACGAGACATCGCGGTTCCTCCGGCGTATGCCACAGACAGCGCAATAGGCGTGCCAGATCAACCAGGCGAAATCCAAGGGTTCGAGACCAAGGAATGCGTGTGCTGGCAAGCGCTTCGGCCGGCGGATCTGCACATGGTGAGCGCTGTGCAAGCTGTGCATGCGAGGGCGCCCGCTCGTTCGGGCCACCACGAATCCACGGGCGTTCCCTGCAGTGGCCATCGGAACCTACAAAAACCGCGATTTTTTCTCCCCAGCGGCCAGTCCCGACGGAGATTCCCGCTGCAAACAACGCGCGAGGGATCGCGCCCACCAGGGAGGTTTTCGATGACCGACTGCGAGATCCAGGGCGGACCCGCCTGCCCGTTTCCGACCGACCGCGAGCAGGCGGCCAGAACCGTCAGGCGGTTGCTCCGCATCTTCAGCGGCTGCCCTGCCCTGTTGCTCGGCCTCGCCCTGCTCGCTGGCTGCGGCGAGTCCCCCGCAGCCACGCAGCCAGAAGAGCTGGCCCCCGCACCGACGCCCGCGCCCCCGCTCGTGGTACCCTCGTTCGCAAAGCCCCCGTCCGCGGAGCGCCCGTTCACGCCCTATCCGCCGCCGATCTCCAAGTCCTTCCAACCCCCGCGCATACGACCTGCCGCCGACAGCGCGTCGCAGGCTGCCCTGCTACGGGACCAGGCCAACTTCGCGGTACGCCTCTACCACACCCTGTGCGGCGCCGCTGACCAGAACCTGGTCTTCGCGCCGTGGAGCCTATACAAAGCCCTGGCGATCACAGCTGCTGGTGCGAGCGGCGAGACGCAGGAGCAGCTCGCGGGCGTCTTGGGTGTCGAGGCCCTCGATCCCTCAAGACTTGTCGCGCACAACGCCCTGGACTGGCAGGTGTTCTTTAGAGATCCCAAGTTCCGATACAGTCCCCACGACGCCTTCGCCAGCTCGGCAGAGCGTTTGTGGATCGACCGCGGCAAGACCGTGCACCCCGCGTTTCTTCAGTCGTTGGCCGAGAACTACGGCGGCGGCGCCGAAACGACGGACTTCAGCACCGACCCCGTGGGCACGCGACGGCGGATCAACGGCTGGGTCTCCGACGCCACCGCGGGCAGCATTCCACAGCTGTTGCCCGCGACCGAGTCCCTGGCAGAGACTTCCCTGATGCTGGTCTCAGCGCTCTACTTTCGTGGAGCCTGGCACAACCTCTTCGACACGGCGCAGACCGAGACGGCCTCCTTTGAGTTGCTGGACGGCAACCAGGTCGAGGTGCCCCTGATGCGCCAGAAACAGCACTACCGCTGGAACGGCAATGCGAGCTACACGGCTGTAGAGATCACATACCGCGGCCCCTACGGAATGATCGTGATCTTGCCCACGGGAGATTTCCGCGCGTTCGAAGCCAACCTCGACGGTGAGAGCCTGCGGGGCATCGTCGACGGGCTGCACGGCGACCCAGAAGTCACGCTGGCTCTACCCAGGTTTTCCATCGACCAACGCCATGACCTCGTATCGGGTCTGCGTGCCCTGGGAGTCACCTACGCCTTTCAGCCTGCCGATGCGGACTTCTCGCGCGCTCTCGATCCTGGCCAGGCCTCCTTGGGCGACCTGCTGCAGCAGTGCCGTATCGATGTCGATGAGCAGGGCACCGAAGCCTCTGCCGCTACGGCGGTGCGCTGGATGTCTGCCAGCACGGAACTGCAAGAGCTCGAGCTGACTCTCGACCGGCCCTTCATGTTTTTGATCACCCACCAAGAGACCGGTGCGGTCCTCTTCCTGGGAAGGATGCTGGATCCCCGCTCTTGATGGAAGCCTGAGCTTGTTGGCGCTTCCTCCTGGGTAGGGAATGTCCTTCGCCCTCTCAACATCGTCGGCTGGCCGCACGCTTGCGTCGGAAGCTGCGCACTCGAAGCCAAGCAACCACATGGAGGCCGAAAACAGCCAACACGAAGGCCCCAGCCAACAACGTGCCGGTCGACCAGATACTCAGGCGGGCCGTGCTGGGATCTCCGGGAACCCACCAGAACTGCACGCGGTCCCCTTTCCGATAGTGGACGCGGGCGTAGATGGAGATCAGCTCAGATTGCTGAGGAATACGGACCGAGAAGGAGTCGAGCTGGACGTTGTGCACCTCACCAACCACCAGCTCACCGGAGGTCTGCAGGCGCCAAGAGATCCATGCTTCGTAACCTCCGCAGGCCAACACCGCAGGCAGCAGAATCAAGCTGGCCACGATCAGGCCCATTCTTTCGCTCTCGGCTTGGAATCTCTTCATCGCCGGCCTCTCGTGGAAACGGCTCTATGTCGGCAAACTACCGCCTGACGGGCCCGCTTCGCAGCAGAAGCTTGAGAGCGTGAGCTCGCGCGAGCAGTTGGTGCGGCCTGCCCGCTCATCATATTCCTGACGACGTACAGCACCGCCTGGCTTGAGAGTTTTCACACCAGAGACACTTGCCCCCGGGTGCTGCTGTACCTAACCTCCAAGCATATCCTGGCGAGGACAAGGCAGTGCTGACCATCCGCACGCAACAGCTCGAAGCCTTGGCTGAGGACGCCGGGGAGCGTTTGGATGCGATCCTCGTGGCGCGCATCATCGCACACTTGCGGGCAGACTCTCCCGAGCTGCTCGAAGGCGCCTCCGAATCCGCGCACATCGAGCGCGTTCGCGGCTGCCTCGAACGCGCCCGCGCGCTCGGGCTGCAGTTCGCCTCGAGCATGGCCCGCTTCTCCCAACTCGACTTCCTGATCGCGCCCGGCTTTGACAGCCATCCCCAAGTCCGCGCCGCACTCGCCGAGGGGCCAGGGAGCGCCGATGAGCGGCTCGAGAGCTTGATGGACCACGTGCCCGGCTCGGTCTGGCGAGAGCTGCGTACCAGGTCGACGCCGTGAAGTGCCGCGCTTGCGCCAAGGACGTCGGCGACGCGGGTTTTCTCGCCCGCTGCATCTACTGCAGCGCGCCCGGAGACTACTGCCTGCCCTGTTACGCCAGGCGCACCTGCGGAGTGTGCCTGCAGAAGATCCGCACAGGTGACCCGACCTTTGAGCGCAAGCCCTACCGCGACGTCATCGCCCGCTGCCCGCTCCAGGCGCTGCCCCACCAGGCCGAGTCCATCCTGACCCGCGCGCAGGTGCGCCGGCAGCGAGGAGTGCCCGTACCCGATCCCATCGATTTCGACGGGCACCCCACGGTGGCCTCCGCGGGCCTGGTGGTGACCCATCCACCAGGAGGACCTTTCCGCGTCACCAGCTACGACCCTGCGCAGCTGCAAGTCGAAGCCTTTCCTGCCCACGGGCCGGTCTACGCCCAGGTGCTCGGAGGCGCACCGGACAGCTTCAAGGTCCGCCGCAGCGCTCCGGGCATATGCGACCTGAGCTTGTGCCATGGCAGCTACCAGGTTGTCGTGCACACCGACAAAAAGGGCGATGGCAGCTGGGACCGCAAGCTCGATGCGCCGGACGCCAGCGCCATCTCCACGCACATTGAGGTCAAACGGGTGACAGGCCGTCACACCAAGGCGGGTAGCTTCTCGGGGGTGCTCGCCTGGCAGTCGAACCCGCTGCCCACGGGCACCTTGTTGCTCGATGCCTGCCGTCAGGCCGTGGCCCTGGCACCGCCTCCTGCCATGCCGGGGCCTGCCTGCTGCGCCGATGTCGGCGCCCTGCTCGGGGCAGGCGCAGACGGAGACCTGCTCTGGCAGATGTTCCGCGCGGCCTACCAGGCATTGACGCCAGACCATGGCTGGCCTGCCCCGATCGGCGTTGGCAGCTTGCAGGAATGCAGCTTCGACCTGGGGTTCATGATCCTGACCTACGAAGGGGGAGGCGGCGGTTGTCTCGCGCGGCACAACGCGGACGCATTGAACTTCCAATATGAACCCCGGCCTGTGCCGCGGACGCTGGACATCTGCCACGTGACGGCGTTGCGCCTGACCGACCCGTTCAGCAGTGTCCCCCTGGCATGCGTGGGAGCCCGCTGGCCCGTGGGTCTGTGGAAAGCCCACTACGAAGCCCTCGACCAGGACTACATCAGCGCCTGCTTTGAGGGCCTGACGGCCAGCCTGCGCGCGTTGTCTCGGGGACTCTGGCACGTCACTCTGGCCAACCACTCCTGGCTGATCATCCGCCGCGAGAGCCAGGGAGGCCAGTGTGAGCTGCTCGACGCGATCGCCAACTGGCGGACCATCGGCTACTGGATGCTCACGCCTCCCGAGTGGCGCAACCTGGAAGTGCAGTCGGCGCTCAACGCCCCCTTGCAGCACAGCTTCTCGGTCGACGCTCTGTGTGTGCTGCTGATGCGACTGGTAGACCCCGATTGGAAAGTGCGCGCGCAGGCGCAATTCGATCTGCTGGGGGATACCTGGGAAGATGAAATCGAGGGCGGGGAAGAGTTCAGGCTGGCCAACCATGATCTGGTCGATCAGTTCGAGCCGCTGCCCGGGCAGGGTGTGGCATGGGTCTTCCATCCGCTCAAGAGCGACGCAGAGCTGCGGCGTGAGGTGCTCTCGATGGTCGCCCACGGCTTCCGCGCCACGGTCGCCGCAAACCTCCATGGCGGGGCGGCTGCCGTGGAAGAGGATGCGCTGCTCGCCGACTTCCCGCTGCGCGCCAACGACATCGTCATGATGCGGGGCATCGGCATGCCCGACGACGAGATCCGGGAGCAACTGGACGCGCTCTAGCCCCTAGTGGAGCCACCCAGCGAGCGCCGATGGCTCTCCGAGCGCGGGATCGCTATGATCGTTGGTCTGTCTGCACCACCTGGAGCCTCCGCGATGTTCCCTCGCTGGACGATCTGCCTGTTGCTCGCTGCCGTGTGTGCGGCGGACGGCCCGGAAACCTTCACGATGCGCCTCGATGCCCAGGGCTTCAGCGTCGAGGAGCTCGAGGCGGCCGCGGTCCTTCCCCTCGAGCGAGCGCTGCTCGCGCACACCGCCGTGCGTCGCTGCACTGTCCGGATCCGCCCCGGCGAAGCCGAGCTGCGCATCGAGCTCGGCGGGGAGCTCCCGTTCCAGATGGACGCGTTGCGCGAGGCGCTCGAGGCTCTTCCTGACGAGGTCTCGGTTTCGTATCTCGCGGGAGAGCCCGCCGCCCCCGCCATCGAGCTGCTGGTCTGTGCCCCTGAGTCCGCGAGGGTCGCGCTCAGCATCTGGTGCACGTCCCTGGCCCAGGAGCTGGCCCGCCAGCCAGGGGTCGGCGGCATCGAGCTCGCGGGCACCTCCGTCGAGCGCCTGCGGGTCGCGCTGGACTTGACGCGGCTGGCTGCTTTCGGCCTCAGCATCGACGACGTGCAGCGGGCGCTCGGGGAGGCAGGGATGGTCGTGCAGCAGGGAAGCATGCTGCGTGGCGAAGAGCTCCTGCTCGACCTGGAGCCGAATGCACTGGAGGTCGAAGACCTGGTGCTCACCGTGCGTGCGGATGCGCGCGTCCTGTTGCGCGATGTCGGTGAGCTTCGGGCCTCCCGGGAAGCCCGCGGACGGGTCGCGTTCGATGGGCGCGCCGCGGTCTGGCTCGGCGTCGTCCCCGGCGAAGGCGAGGAAGTTGCGCCGGCGCTGCTCACGTCGCTGCGCGCCTTCGAGGCCGCTCTGGAAGCCATCAGCGGAGCGGTCTATGGTCTGCGCGGCCTCGGCCCTGAGCTCCCCGGGCTCGCGTTCGGCTGTTGGGGCCGCTGCAGCCCACTCATGCGGACCGCCGAGCAGGCATTCAGCGAATTGGCCGAGAACCTTGAGGACGGCCAGCCCTGGCTGTTGATCCAGCGGGCAGGGCAGACCGAGGTGCGCTTCGCAGCGCCGGACACCAAGGCCTTCGAGAGCGCGTACACGCGGTTTCCCGGCTATGTGATGAGCGACGCCGCCCGCCTCGCGCGGGTCACGATCAGGGCTCCGGAGCGGGAAGCGCTCGGCTTTGCGCTGCGCCATCTGCAGATAGAGCTGACTTCCGACGGCGGGCTCGTGCCCTTCCGTGTCTTGGGGTTGGCGTCCCGCCCCGCGTTGCGGGTCGAGCTCGATGAGGCGAAGCTGCGCATGCTCGGCCTGAGCCCAGAAGCCGTGCGTCGCCAGCTGGGCACATGGGGTCCGCTCGCTCCTGATAACGCGGAGCGCCTCGCGGACATGCTGCTGAGCACCCCCGACGGGGCGGTCGTTCCGCTGCAGCACGTCGCCTCCATTCAGCTCGCGAGCGAGGGCTACGACTGGATGCGCGACCAGGGCCAGCCCGCGGCCTGCATCGAGCTGGCTGGTACCGAAGAGGCGCTGCGGAGAGCGGCGGCGCGTCTGCCAGACATCGAGCTGCCTGCCGGTGTCGATGTGTCCTGGCAGCAGGATTGAGCCGGCGGCGGCTTCCCGGCATGACCGCCATCGCCTTGGGCCATCCCAGGGCTCGATCTCTAGTGCCAGCCCGGCCTGCCAGGCGATCGGCCCTGGACACATTTGGTGTCGTGCCGCAGATGCGCTAAACCATGAAAGAAACACGGACCGGTCCCCCGAAGAGGCGCTCCATTCTGCCTGGAGGTTCCGTCCCGCGATGGCAGGACGATGAGCGACACAACCAGCGAGGTACCCGGCCTCCCATGGGATGCACCCGACCTCCACGCGGGGGCGCGCGCTGCACCGGTCGCGGCTGTCGTGCTCTGGTGCCTGGCCGAGCCCCAACGGGTCGGCGAGCTAATGATTCCCCCTCCAGAGGGCAAGAGCAGCTGTCTGGGGCGGCTGGAACCCGACCCAGAGCACCTCGGACTCTGGAGGCAGGTCGGCGGCGAGCTGCTGGCAACGGGCGCGCCGAGAAGCACGCGCATCTCCCGCGAGCAACTGCGCATCCAACGAGAGCGCCCGCAACGACTTCGGATCGAGAGAATCGGCCGACGTGCCCTGCTCGTCAACGGGCGGGAGAGCGACGAGGCAGAGCTCGAGGCAGGGGACGTCTTCGAGATCGCGGATGAGCTCACCTTTCTGGTCGCGCACCGACCCCGGCTGCTGGAGATCCAGCGCGCCGTCCCGGCCCAGCCCTTCGGAAGGGCCGACGAGCACGGTCTCGTCGGTGAGAGCCCGGCCATGTGGGAGCTCCGCGGGCGGATCCGGCAGGTCGCGCGCAGGAGAGGCCACGTTCTTATCCATGGCCCGAGCGGGACGGGCAAAGAGGCTGTCGCCCGTGCCATCCATGGGCTCGGCGACTCCGCGCGTCCCCTGGTGGCGAGGAATGCCGCGACCATTCCCGAGACCCTCGTCGACGCAGAGCTGTTCGGCAACCTCCGAGGCTTCCCCAACTCCAACAGCCCAGAACGCATCGGCCTGGTCGGCGAGGCCGACGGCTCCTCTCTGTTCCTCGACGAGATCGGGGAGCTTCCGGAACGCCTCCAGGTCCACTTCCTGCGCCTGCTCGACGGCGGAGAGTACCAACGGCTCGGCGATTCCCGTGCGCGCCAGGCGTCGTTCCGCTGCATCGGAGCCACGAACCGTCCGTTGACGGCCCTCAAGAGCGACTTCCTGGCACGCTTTGCGCTGCGCATCGAGATGCCGGGTCTCGAAGAGAGGGCCGAAGACATCCCGCTCATCGCATGCCACCTGCTACGCCGCATGGCGGACGAGGACCCGTCCGTCGCAGAGCGTTTCTTCGCCGGCGCACATCCTCGCCTCGACCCGGCCCTGGTCCGGGGTCTCGTCCAGCGACGCTATTCGACCCACGTCCGCGAGCTCGAGCGGGCCCTCTGGGAGGCGGTCGATCGGAGCCGGGGGAATTTCCTCGCGGCGCCGCCCGGGCCCGAGCCGGTCGCGTTGCCTGCGGTCGCCAGTCCGGATCTCAGCCCCGAGCGCATCCAGTCGGTGCTCGACCGCCACGAGGGGATCCAGGCGCGGGCCTGGAAGGAGCTCGGCCTTCCCAGCCGGCACAGTCTAGGACGCCTCGTCCGGAGGTACGGCCTCAGGACCCGCGGCCGACCACGATCCCCGTAAGCGACAGCCAACCGGCAACCGCGGCCCGTCCGGCACGCGTGTCGCCAGCCAGGAAGGAGTCTCCGCATGCCCGGACCCAAAGCCTTCTCGTCCTTCGAGCTCGAAGACGTCATCGGCCGCGGTGGCTTGGGCGAGGTCTGGAGAGCCGTCCACCGGCCGACCGCGACCGCTGTCGCTGTCAAGATCGCGACCCGCGATCACTCGCAGCCCGAGAAGGCAGCTCTCGCCCTGGAGCGCGAGGTGGCAGCCGTCGCCAGCCTCTGCCATCCAAGCATCGTCTCGATCTACGACTACGGGCGTGGCGAGGGAGGCACGGACTCTCCTGTCCCCCGGGGCAGCCCCTGCCTGGTCATGGAGCTGGCCGAAGGGACCCTGGCCGACGAAGCCTGGCGACCGAGGTCGTGGGAGCAGACCCGCACGCATCTTCTCGAGCTGCTCGACGCGCTGGCCTACGCACACGCACGCGGGATCATCCACCGGGACATCAAGCCGGGCAACCTCCTCATCTCGTCGATCGAGGGCCTGAAGCTGTCGGACTTCGGCCTGGCCTGGAGCTTCATGACGGCTGACGACGCGCGCCCCATCGGAACTCCGGCCTACATGGCCCCCGAGCAGATCCGCGGCACATGGCGTGCGTTCGGGCCATGGACCGACCTGTACGCGGTCGGAGCTGTCGCTTGGGCCTTGGTGACAGGGAGCCCGCCATTCGACGGTGACGCGAAGAGCATCGTCCACGCCCATCTACACGTCGAGCCGCCAACCCTTCGAGCCCGTTTCCCCGTGCCGAGCGGACTTGAGGCCTGGCTCCGTCAGCTCCTGGCCAAGTCGCCGGGAGCGCGTTTCGATCGGGCCTCTGCAGCGGCCAGAGCCCTGCTCGCGCTCGGAGACTGCGACGCGACCGCCCCAGCTGCCAAGCAGGACGCGCCGGCTCATTGCACCCCGGGCCTGACGACCTTGACCAGCGTCTGCGAGCTCGGCCCGAGCTGGACTGAGCTGCCGGAGACACCGGCCATCGCGCGCGACCAGGGGCCGCCCCCTGTGCCCGAAGACTGGCGGACCGGGGCCGCGAGCTGGTGGTCGCCGCAGTTGCATGGGGCCGGCCTGGGCCTCTACGGCTTGCGGCGTATCCCACTGATCGGCCGCGAAGATGCCCGCGACCGCTTGTGGAGTGCGCTGCGCGAGGTCGCCTCTTCCGGTCGCAGCCGAGTCGTTGCCCTCCGAGGGCATGCCGGGGTCGGCAAGACCCGCCTGGCGAAATGGCTCGCGGAGAGGGCACACGAGGTCGGGGCGGCGGAGGTCATCCTCTCGCAGCATGAGGAAAGCTCTGGTGCGCAGCTCGGTCTTCTGGAAGCCTTCCGGCGCTTCCTCCGCTGCGAGGGCCTCGAGCTTGCAGAGGCATCCGCCCAGGTCGAGAGGCTCGGGCGGGAACATGGTTGGGTCGAGGCAGGTTCGTGGGACGAGCTGGCGCGTGTCGTCACCAGCTCCGCCAGCGCGGATGCGAGCCTGGCCGAGCAGCACAGGTGCCTGCGAGACTTGCTGGCACGAGTCTCGAAGCGGCGTGTCGTGCTCCTGATCCTGGACAACGCGCAGTGGGCTGACGATGCGCTCCGCTTTCTGGCAGGCTTGACAG
This sequence comes from Planctomycetota bacterium, assembly GCA_029260765.1. Classification (GTDB taxonomy): domain Bacteria; phylum Planctomycetota; class J058; order JAJDCP01; family JAJDCP01; genus JAJDCP01. Next base: position 35,864 of record JAJDCP010000184.1, on the reverse strand, counting down.
GATCCTCCTGGCCGGTGCTGGCTGTTGTGACCGTCCAGGAAGAGGCCCTCGTTGAGCGACCACACGAGGCGGCGCTGTTGGCGGACTTGATGGCGGCCGGCGCAGAAGAGATCGGCCTGACGAGGCTACCCGAAGCGGCCGAGCGGAGGCTGCTCGAGTCGCTGCTCGGACTGGCCCCCCAGCTCATCCAGCGGGTGGTGGACCGCACGGAGGGCAACCCCCTCTTCGCCGTCCAGCTGGTCGGCGATTGGGTCCAGCGGGGACTGCTGCGCCCGGGGGAGAAGGGCTTTCTGCTGAACAGCGACGAGCTTGAGCCTGAGTTCCCCGACTCGCTCCACACACTCTGGAGCCGCAGGCTCGCTGCTTTTTCGGTCGAGCAGAGGCGGTGCCTCGAGGTGGCCGCCCTGCTCGGTCTTACGGTCCGTCGCAGCGAATGGAGCCAGGCCTGCGTGCTGGCCCACTTGCCCGAGCCGGGCGAGGCTCTGCTGTCAACGCTCGAGAGAACCCGTCTGGCCGACCTTCTGGGCGAGAGCTTTCGTTTCTCCCACGGCATGTTGAGGGAGAGCCTGCTGCGCCTGGCCCGCGAGGCCGGTCGCCTGGTCGAAGGCCACCGGGCCTGCGCGCAAATGCTCCGCGCCCTGGATGACCCGCGCAAGATCGGCCGCCTCGGCCTGCACCTGTTGGGTGCCGGCGAGCTGGAGGAGGCGATGGAACCGCTCTTCAATGGCGCGAGCCTCGCCCGCCAGGCCGGACAGTACGGAGCTTCTCGGCGTTACCTCGAGACGACCGAGGCTCTCTTCGTACGCCTCGGCCGTGGTGAGGACGACGTGATGGTCAACGTGGCGCTGCGGAACCGGGCCGCCATCGATTGGGACCTCGGCCGCCACGACGAGGCTGCAGCGAGCTTTCTGTTGATCCGGGCGCGCGCCGTCCGTCATGGCTGGGGGCCCGAGGTGACAGTCTTTTCGACCCAGGATGCCGTCCAGGCCCTCCTTCACTGGCGAGACGCGGCCGAAGAAGCCCGGGACATGGCCACCGAGGCGCTCGAGGTCGCGCGCGCGGACGCACCCGACGACGCGCAGGCCAAGGCGGAGATCATGGTCCGCGCCGAGGAGACCATGGGACAGGTCGAGCTCTGGATGGGCTCGTGGGAGCGTGCCGAAGGGCACTTCCACTCGGGCCTGACGTACACGGCAGATCTCTTGAAGGAGCACAGGCTGCAGGCGGTCGGCTACGCGGAGTACCACCTGGCTCAGGGCGCCTTCATGGCAGGCAGGATCGATCGGGCCTTCGAGCTCTGTGCCCGCGCGACGGCGGCCTTCGAGGAGGCATCCTGGGAACACATGGGGGGGCGGGCGCTCGAGCTGGCAGGAAGCCTGTCGCTCAGCAGCGGAAGGCTCGATGAGGCCCGAACGCGGTTCGAGGCTGCCACGGATGTGCTCCGGCAGATCGAGCATCCCGACGAAATCCGGCCGCTCTGCGGTCTGGTCCAGCTGGGCCTCGCCACCGAAGGCGCCCAGGAGGCGCAGACCCGGCTGCAGGAAGCGCTCGCCCGGGTCGGCCTGAGGCGTCTTCGTCTTCCCGCCCGCCGGCTGCTCGCCCTGACCCAAGCCCGGGCCGCACTGGCTCGGTTCGGCTCTGAGGGACACAGCGACAGCCCCTGCCGTAGCGCAGTCACCCGTGCGCTCGAGCTGCTCGACGCCACCCGGGAGGCCGATCCCGTCTACCAGACGGCGCTCGAGGCCATGGCCTGCGCACTCGACCGCGCCGGCCAGCAAGACGAGGCTCGGCGTGCCCGGTCCCTGGCCGATCAGCAGCGGGAACGCCTGGCTGGTCACTGAATCCGTGAGGCTTGGGGAGCCTGTTGGAGTACTCGCTTCACGGAGCGCTACGGCGGCGGGCCTCCCTCCTCGACGGCCATCCGGGCCACCTGCGTCGTCAGCGAAGCGGCCGAAGGTGGCATCACACCACCGGCGCGGCACCTCGCCTCACGATTTTCGTCGCAGGCTGCAAGTCTGGAGTTTGGCGATTCTTGCTGGCCGTGTTCCAAGAGACAGCATCCCACAGAGCGCCGCGACAGGGGGTAGAGCCCGCTGCGGACGCGGCTTCCAGCCGCTGTAGCGTCGGTCTATGACCGACGGAAAAAGCGACACCACGGAATCACCCCAGATCCTGGCAGCTGCCGCTGCGAAGCATTTCGAGAGTTGCGAACCTGCATGACCAGGTTTCGCATCTTCGCTTCGCCATTTTCACCGCACCCCTTGCCGCGAGGGATTCCTCAAAAGTGATGGGCATCGAACTCCCGCACCGGTTGCTGTACGCTTGGTAGCCTGGCCGCAGCACCTCGGAAATCGCCAAACTCCAGCTTAGTCTGGTGCGCGCGGTGCGCACAGTGCGCACCGTCAGGGTGCGGCAACCGGCCAGACCAAAGCCCACAAACTACTTTGGCGCAAAGAGATGTGAGCATTCCATTGACGGCCCTCACGTGCGCTGCAGCGGCACGTCGCTTGCTACTTGGTCCATGACGAGGCTCGTCTGTAGCTGGACCTGCCAGCGGCGCGCTTCGCATTTCTTCAACCGCCAAAGGACTTGATCATGAAGACCAAAACCAAGGTCCAGGCCGGCTCCGGTAGTTCCTGGGGCCGCGTCTGAGACCTGCGGCCCTCCACTCCAACCGCGACCTGAAGGGGCTCGTCTCCTTTGAGGCTCGCGGCTGGCTGGATGGGCCGCTTCAGGTACGCAAGCCCCCAGCATCGCGGCGGCGCGGCGTCGGCTGTTGCGCGCTTGGGTGCACAAGCACGGCTTCCCCGCCACAGCCGCGGCGGGATCTGGCCGATACACCCTCGTAGAGCCTCCTGCTCGCGAGGATTGCGATGTCCGCTGCCACCAACGATGAAGGACTGTCTGTCAGCCAGGCCGCCAAGTCCGTGAGCCTCTGGATGGAGCGCGGCTTGGCGGCGACCCTGCTGGTGGGAGTGCTGGCCTTCGCGGTCCAGAGTTCCGTCGTGCTCGCCAGGATGAACTGGGCCGAGAACGAGACCCTCTACGAGATGATCTACCGGGCGTTGCTGCTGGTCATCGGCATCGAGTTGATCCGCACACTGGTGCCTCCGCGCGCAAATTCCGGCCCAGTTCTTGCGGCGGCGCGGCATTGGCTTCGTCCTCCTCCCCGCTACGAGTAGGGGCTCGTCGTCGATCCTAACCACTGCCACACCGGCGCTGCGCCCTGCACCGAAATTATCACGCTGCGGCACTGGTGACCCACGACCTCGGCGCCATCCTCGAGTTGCTGGCTTTTGTCATCGCTCGCAAGCTTCTCAAACCCGACCTGCAAGCGCTGGACATCCTGCTGAGCGTGCTGGCGTTCGTCGCTCTGCTGGCGGCGCGCCGCTACTTCCTGCCCAGCCCCAAGCCCCGCCCCCCTGCCGAGGCCGCTGCCAACCATCAGCCGGCCAGCGCGAACGATTCCCCCAAACACTGACTGTCAGGTATCATGCTGGAGACAGGGAACCTCTGCGCCGTTGAAGACGTTGATGTTCCAGCCGGGGGAAACCGTGCGAGGAGAAACCATGCAAGCAAGTACCAGGAAGCCCAAACGCGCTCTGCGTCTCGTGATCCTGACCGCCATCGGCGCGGCATTGCTGAGCTGGGCTTACAGCAGCCGGGTCTCAGCCGATGAGGCCGCCGACGCGATGCGCAAGGCAGCGGCGGCACAGGCCGCGCGTACGCCGTGGAGCTTGGCGGCCATGGAGACCTGGCAGAAGCCGTCTGCCGACGAGCTCAAAGAGCGGCTCAGCGATCTGCAGTATCGGGTGACGCAAGAAGAAGGCACCGAACGCCCCTTCCAGAACACCTACTGGGACCACAAAGAGGCGGGCATCTACGTCGACATCATCTCCGCAGAGCCTCTCTTCAGCTCTCTCCACAAGTTCAAATCGGGCACGGGCTGGCCCAGCTTCTACCGTCCCCTGGTCGAGACCGCACTCGCCGAGCACGATGACCAGAAGCTCGGCTACCTGCGCACCGAGTTGCGCTCGCGCTATGCCGATTCCCATCTGGGGCACGTCTTTGACGACGGACCGGAGCCCACCGGCCTGCGCTACTGCATCAACTCGGCGGCCCTGCGCTTCGTGCCGCTCGAGCGGCTGGTCGTCGAGGGCTACGGCGACTTCGCCCAGGCTTTCCGCGACGCCGGTCTCGAGGTTCCCGAAGTCCAGCGTGCCACCGCGCTGCTCGCCGGTGGTTGCTTCTGGGGCATGGAAGACCTGATCCGTGAGATCCCCGGGGTGCTCGACACTGAGGTGGGCTACAGCGGCGGCACGCTGGCGGACCCGAGCTACAAGGATCTCTCCAACGGCGGGAGCGGACACGCCGAAGCGCTGCAGATCGTCTTCGATCCCGGGCAGCTGAGTTATGCCGAGCTGCTCGACTGGTTCTTCCGCATCCACGATCCAACCAGCCAGGATCGCCAGGGCAACGACCGGGGTCGCCAGTACCGCAGCGCGATCTTCGTACTCGACGCCGAGCAACGCCAGACCGCGGAGCGGGTCAAGAAGGAGTGGGACGCGTCGGGTCGTTGGCAAGCGCCCATCGTGACCGAGATCAGCGATGCCGGTGCGTTCTGGCCCGCCGAGGGCTACCACCAGGACTACCTCGAGAAGAACCCTGGCGGCTACACCTGCCACTTCCTGCGCGAGTTCGAGGACTGAGCGCGTGGGAGAGTCGTGGCATCTCCGGAGCGCGTCCAAGCCGGGTCCCAGAGCTCCTGACGTATGCCCGAGACTTCGGTCAATGCCTTCGATCTGCTGAGAGCCGCCTGTAGCGTCGGTCTATGACCGACGAGATGCTCGATCCGTATGGGCGACCCCAGAACCGCTGGATAAGACTTTTGCCAGAGCGTCTTCCTGGCGCGCAGCGCGCCCTGCTCGCAGAGCGCCGCGACAGAAGAAGGCTCCGATGCGTGCGTGCTTCACGATGTTGGAGGTGGTCGCAACGGATAGTGGCCGCCAAGACCCCTCCAGGCGGGTTGTCTTGGGCCCATGTCAGCAGCTCCAGGGCCCGGCCACGGTGTGAGAAGCAGAGGGCAGCTGTACCCCCGTCGAGCAAAAAAGGGAAGAACTACCCCAACGGTAGCCCTTCCCCGGTCAAAGCTTCGTCCGCGCGTCTCCTCAGCGTGCGTTGAGGTCGAAACGGTCCAGCTGCATCACCTTGCTCCAGACTGCCACGAAGTCGTTCACGAACTTCTCCTGGGCATCGTCAGCCGCATACACTTCGGCGATGGCTCGGAGCTGCGAGTTCGAGCCAAACACCAGGTCGACGGCGGTCCCCGTCCAGGTGACCTCACCGCTCTCGCGGTCGCGGGCCTGGTAGACTTGATCCTCCCCCTCTGCCTTCTGCCACTCCACGCCCATGTCGAGCAGGTTGACGAAGAAGTCGTTGCTCAGCGTGCCCGGCCGCGCTGTGAAGACACCGTGCATAGAGCTCCCGTGGTTGGCATGCAGAACCCGCAAGCCACCGACGAGCACCGTCATTTCCGCGGCGGTCAGCGTCAGCAGGTCTGCGCGGTCCACAAGCAGCTCCGCGGCCGATCGCTCATTCCCCTCTGCCAGATAGTTGCGGAATCCGTCCGCGCGCGGCTCGAGCACGGCGAAGGAGTCTACGTCGGTCATTTCCTGTGACGCGTCGGTGCGTCCCGGCATGAAGGGCACCGTGATGTCGAAGCCAGCTCGTTTGGCTGCTGCCTCGACCCCGGCGTTGCCGGCGAGCACGATGAGGTCGGCGAGCGAGACCTTCTTAGCGCCGGCTTGCGCGGCGTTGAAGCTCTGTTGGATGGTCTCCAGCGCCGAGAGCACCTGCGCAAGCTCCGCCGGCTGATTCACGGCCCAGTCTTTCTGCGGAGCGAGGCGGATGCGGGCGCCGTTCGCACCTCCCCGCAGATCGGTGTCGCGGTACGTGGACGCGGACGCCCAGGCCACGCGCACCAGCGCCGGAATCGCCAGCTCCGTAGCCAGGATCTGGCTTTTCAGCAAGGCGAGGTCCTGCGCTCCGACCAGCTCATGGTCGACGGCGGGCACCGGGTCCTGCCAGAGCTGAGCTTCGGGGACCTCCGGGCCCAGCAGGCGGACGTGGGGGCCCATGTCGCGGTGCGTGAGCTTGAACCACACCCTGGCGAAGGCAGCTTTGAACTCTTCAGGGTTTTCGTGGAAGCGCTTCGAGATCACCCGGTAGGCAGGGTCCATCTTCAGCGCGAGATCGGTGGTGAGCATCATCGGCTTGTGGCTCTTGCTGGGATCGTGGGCGTCCGGGACCATCCCCGTGGTCGCTCCAATGGGCGTCCACTGCTTGGCGCCTGCCGGGCTCTCGGTGAGCTCCCACTCATAGTCGAACAGGTTGTCGAAGTAGCCGTGGGACCACCTGTCTGGCGTGTAGGTCCAGGCCCCTTCCAAACCGCTGGTGATCGCGTCGGCGCCCTTGCCCGTGCCGTAGCTGTTCTTCCACCCCAGCCCCTGCTCTTCGAGCGCGGCGCCCTCGGGCTCGACGCCGACATACTTGCTCGGGGCAGCCGCGCCGTGGGCCTTGCCGAGCGTATGGCCGCCCGCGATCAAGGCAACCGTCTCCTCGTCGTTCATCGCCATGCGGGCGAAGGTCACGCGGATGTGGTGGGCGGCGGCGAGCGGATCGGGCACTCCGTTCGGGCCCTCCGGATTGACGTAGATCAGGCCCATCTGGGACGCACCGAGGGGATGCTCGAGCCGCTTGCCATCTTCGGAGAAACGCTCGTCTGCGAGCCACTCCGTCTCCGGCCCCCAGTTGATGTCGGTCGGTTCGAAGACGTCCTCGCGGCCGCCGCCGAAGCCGAAAGTCTCGAACCCCATCGACTCGAAAGCCACGTTGCCGGAGAGGACCATCAGATCGGCCCAGGAGAGGCTGCGGCCGTACTTCTTCTTGATCGGCCACAGCAGCCGGCGGGCCTTGTCGAGGTTGGCGTTGTCGGGCCAGCTGTTGAGCGGCGCGAACCGGATCGTGCCTGAACCCGAGCCGCCGCGGCCGTCGGTGACGCGGTAGGTACCCGCGCTGTGCCACGCCAGGCGGATCATCAGGCCGCCGTAATGTCCGTAGTCTGCCGGCCACCAGTCCTGCGACGTCGTAAGGACCGCCTCGATGTCCTTTTTCACGGCGGCCAGGTCGAGCTTCGAGAACTCTTCGGCGTAGTCGAAGTCAGCGTCCACGGGGTCGCCCTTGGGCGCGTTCTGCTTGAGGACCCGCAGGTCCAGCCGGTTGGGCCACCAGTCGTCGATCGAATACGGTGTATCCCCCGCGGTCCGGCTCGTGACCGGTTCGCCGCTGGCCGTCAACTCGGCGGACGCTGGATCCAGCACCGAGTCCGAGCAACCGCTCAACAGGACCAACCAGCCCAACGCCATGACCAAGGAGCAGAGGGTCCTGGTGGACCGAAAATTCGAGCGAGGGGTCTGCATGATGTTTTCACCTCCGTGGTGTTGTCCGGGGACAGCTTCGCGCCGCCCACGGTCGTTTGAAAATACACGCGAGCACGGCTGCCGCGCTGAGGTTGTTGTCTTCTACCTGGGAGAGGGCCTGGGAGGTCGTGGCAAGCAAGATCCAAGGCGGGCTTCGCACGACCTGCCCAGCTGCACCAGGCGGATCCGCAGGCGCGACGCCGCGCCCCCAGCGAGCGAGCGGAGTACGTCGATCGCGCGCTTGCGTGCGGTGAGATCTCCGGACAAGGACTCCTGGATGGCGAAGCGATCCAAGGGCTCCCGGAGTTGCTGGAGCGCGTAGAGGAATTCGAAACGCATGGTTTTCCCTCCTGGTCGGACCTGCTAGCGAACACCTGGGAAGATCTCCGCCCTCTTTTTCCCCGGCAGACTGACAGAATTCAGAAATAACGTCAAGGTTTTGTATAGTATTCTTGGGTCGTGACAGCGTCCCCAGGCCTTGGCGGGAACTCGGCCGATGAAACTAGCCAAATCAAGTAGATTACACAGCTGTTATGAATAGCGTCCCCAGATCGGCCGGACGCGGCGCCCCAAAAAAAACCTACAACCTGTACGCATTCTGTATGGTTTTTGTGTACAGTGGTCGGAGACAATGAGTGGAGACGACCCATGACGCTCAATCACCAGCAGAAAAACCGCATCCGTCGGCACCTTGGCGCCCCCGACTCCGTCCACTGGAAGGAGCTCTCCACCAACCGCTGGGCGCTGCGCGACCTGGGCGCAGGCCTGCGCGCCGAGTACAGCAAACGTCGTGGGCTGATCCTATGGGCCTGTTTCGAGCGGCAGCAAACCAGCGCCCTTCCGAGCTCTGCGTAGGGGGCCCAGGCCACAACGACCTCGTGCCGTGCGCTGCATGGTGCGCGGCGGTCTTCGGTCAGGACGCGGACGGACCTGGCTGCCGGCTCAGTCCGAAGCGAGCACCTCGACCTGGAACCGGCGGCTGAGAGCATCGGTCTCGCGCGGTTCCTGCCAGCCCATGCCGACGGTGCTGACGCGATCTTGGCCTGCGAGCCCCGGGAAGTCGTCGTACAGGGAGCTTAGCAGCCCCTCCGCTTGGAGCTCGGTCAGTCGCTGTGTTTTCTCTGCGTACAGCTGCAGGACTCCATGTTCCTCAGCCCGCTCCAGGCGCAACAAGAAGGGACACGCTTTGGAGCTCTGCATACACTGCTCATGCAGCCCGCTCGTTTCTAGCTGGGCCTTATCATACACGTAACCTGCGACAGATCGCGGTCGGACGCTACAATGGAGGCAAAGGAAGGGCCCCCTATGGACAAGGCAAGCGCAAGACCATTCTACAATGCCCGGCAGGCCTTCCTCAGTACGCCGGGCATCAGCAGCGCGCAAGCTTACCTGCGCGCGGCTGTCGGACTGCTCGGAGCCCTGGGAAGCGAAGCCGGCTACGAGCCGGCGCTGAGCATGCTCAAAGACGCCCGGCGGGCGGTGCGCCCGAACGATCTACTTCGCCTGGTCAACTCGGCCTGGACAGTGCGGCGCGGACTGATCCCCCACTTGGCTAGCACGCAACCGCCGAGCTCCAGCGACAGGGCCGCCGTTTCCCGCTGGAATGCGATCAACCGCTGCCTACCTGTTCTCCGGTCAGCCCAGCCCGATGCGCGCAAACTGCTGGCCGTGCTCGCCACGCTGAAGGAACCGTTCCTGCCGGGTACCGAGCTGTGGGCCGATGCGGGCGGCTACCACCACGCCGGAGTCTACGTCGGCAAGGGGCTGGTGGTGCACGTCACCCGCGTCCGCAATCTGATCCCGAGATTTTTGCGCGGCAAGTACATCGTCAAAGTGCAGAAACACAGCCTGCGCAAGTTCACCGAGGGTCGCAAGATCACCCGCGGACCGACCCCCCACAGCCTCGCGCCAGAAGCAGCCGTGCGGCGGGCGTTGGGCCAGGTAGGCCGGAACTGGAAGTACGACCCGCTGTCCAACAATTGTCAGCACTTCAGCTCGTGGGTGGTGAGCAACAAGAAGCGCAGTCCTGAAGCCCGGCAGATCAAGCAGGCGCTCACGCAAGCCCTGGACAAGGCAAAAGCGAAGCTGTCCCACGTCGCGAAAGATACCGGCAAGAAGGTGTCGAAGACTGCCAGCAAGGCCGGACGGAAGCTGAAAAAGCTGTTTTCGTAGAACTGCCCCAGAATGCGCGCAGCACTTGGTCGGCCCCGATCCGAGGCAGGTTGTTTCTGTCACGGCTGCTCAGAGCCTCAGCCCGCGCAGCGATCCGCCGGTTTGCTTGGCGGGCATGATATCCACAGAGTTCCCAGGAGGAAGGCCTGATGGTCGCAGACGCAGAGCCGCAGTCGGGGTCGACGCAACCCAAACGCAGGCGCCTCTGGCGGGGGTGCTGCCTCGGCGTTCTGGTCGCCGCGGTTGCTGGCTACCTGGCATTGTTCCGCGCCTCGCCGCTCGACCCCGAGGCGTATCCCGAGGTTGCGCAGGCAGTTGGGGTAGCCATCGAGCCGCACCCTGAGGTCTCGTTTTCGCTGATCCAGACAGCCTACACCGACTCACCCCAGGCGATGATCTTCCGCGGCGGCAGCCTGTTCGCGACCCACCGCACGACGCACATGGGGGTGTTGATCAAACACCCCTCGGGCCTGGTGTTGATCGATGGGGGACTGGGCAGCCGGATCGATGAGGAGTTCGAGGCCGTGCCGGCATGGGTGCAACCCATGCTGGGCTTCGAGGAGCACCATCCGGCCTGCAACCAGCTCAGCGAGGCAGGCATCGACCCCGACTCGGTCAAGATCCTGTTGCTGACGCACCTGCACTGGGACCATGCCAGCGCGCTGCGCGACTTCCCCCAGGCCGCGTTCTGGACCACCAAGGCCGAATATGACTATGCGATGGGTGACGCAGTCGAACCCCCTTCCTATCTGCGCAGCCAGTACGATGATCCGGCCCTGGAGCCGAACTGGGTGCTCAAGGAGCTCACCGGTCCGGCCTATGAGGGTTACCCGCACAGCCTGGACGTGTTTGGCGACGGCGTCCTGGTCCTGGTACCCCTGGAAGGCCACACGCCGGGAGCCCTGGGGATTTTTCTGAATCTGGACCAGGAGCGCCGCTACTTCTTCGTGGGAGACACGGTGTGGTCCGCCGCAGCGATCGCGCTGTTGGCCGAAAAGATGCCCCTCGCGCGCTGGCTTGCCGACGGAGATGCGGCCAGGGTGCGGGCGCAGATCGTGCGTTTGCATCGGCTGCAGGAGCGCGATCCCAGGATCGTGATCGTACCCGCGCACGACGCCGTGGTTCATGCGAAGCTGCCGGCGTTTCCGGCATTCTCAGAGTGAGCTCGGCGGGCCCGCACTGGATCAGGCCTTCGAGCACTGCGGGTTGCTGTTTCCGGGCTCGGCGGCCCCCGATTTCTGGCATTCCAACGCCCTGGCTGGGTAGTGGTAGGCCTTCCAGCCCCCCGCAACGCCGATCAGCCCAAAGAGGTCGGGAACATGGCAGCCACTCGCGACCATCTGCAACACCCCGCCGATGCGGTAGCGCCGGGTCATGACGAAAACCAACCCCAGCCCCTGCAGCATGAATAGCACCACAAGCAGCCACATCAGCAGCGCCAGCGGGCTGCCGGAGAACAGGTCGAGGCCGCGCCGCAAACACTCGTCCAGCAACGCCACGAGCTCGGCGAACATGATCCCGAGCATGGCAATCCCCCACCCCACCCCTTTCGAGGGTGGTGCTGAGGGGCTTCCGGGCGAGGCCGCGGGACGAGCTTGGGGGTCGGCCACCATGGTGCACGCAGCATGCCGCATCTGCTGCTGGTTGGCAAGTGCGCACTGATCCAGGGCTGTGTGTCCGGTAGCTCTCTTCCAAGGCTCGAAATCGGCAGCAATTGACAACATATTGTACAGCTTTTGTTCCGACGGCTGCTATGCTACCATCGTTAACCAGGGAAGCAACGATGCCCAGTGCACCTCGATCCAAAGCGCGCTCACGTCTCCGCCGGGCGTCTCTGCCAGCCCTGCTGGTAGCGACCGGACTGCTGATAGGAGGTGGTTGCATGCTCTCGGCTCCTCACTACGAAGGACCTGCCAGCGAGAATTTCGACGGCGCGCATTTCCGCAACCTCGAACCGACGCCTCCACCGGGCTTCGGCACAGTGCTCTCCTGGCGGGTCTGCCGCAGTGTGGAAGCCTGGCACGGGGACCCCGATGCGGTGCCGGCCGCGGCGCCTCCCGAGCGGGTGGCGGGTGACTCCTTGCGGGCCACCTATATCGGACACGCGACAGTGCTGCTGCAGACCGGGGGCCTGAACATACTGCTCGACCCGATCTGGTCGGAGCGCTGCAGCCCTTTCAGCTGGGTGGGCCCGCGTCGGGTGCGGCCAGCTGCCGTGAGCCTCAGCGACCTGCCGCCCATCGACGTGGTGCTGATCAGCCACAACCACTACGACCACCTCGACGTCGCCACACTGCGCGCGCTCGCTGACACCCACCAGCCTCGGATCCTGCTGCCGCTGGGCAACACGGCGCTGCTGCAGCGGGAGGAGATCGCCGGCGGCGAAGACTTCGACTGGTGGCAGAGCAGCTCTCTCAGCGCGGACCTGCGCGCCACCCTGGTCCCCGCTCGCCACTTCTCGGGCCGCGGGCTCGACGACCGCAACCGCACGCTCTGGGGTGGTTGGCTGCTCGAGACCCCGGGAGGTCCGATCCTGTTCGCGGGCGACACCGGCTACGGCGCGCACTTCGCCGAGATCCGCGCCCGCTTCGGTGCACCGCGGCTGGCCATCCTGCCCATCGGTGCGTACCTGCCCAGCGAGATCATGCAGCCGATCCACCTCTCGCCTGCCGAGGCAGTCCAGGTCCACGCAGAGCTGGGCGCGCAGGCCAGCCTGGCGGTGCACTTCGGAACCTTCGAAGGTCTGGCCGACGAGGGCCAGGATCAGGCCCAACGCGAGCTGGCCGAGGCGCTCCAGGCCCGTGGCCTGGCGAGGGAAGTCTTCGTGGTCCCCGAATTCGGCCAGGCCCTCTCCTTCGCCCCCATCGCCGGGCCGCAGACAACGGACGCCTCCGACGGCTCAGGGCCAGCGCTGCTGCCTCCCCCCGCAGCGGGACACGGGAACGCGAGCCACGATGCGGCGAGAGACAACCGATGAGCGAAGCGTTGCTGTTGGTCCATGCCGGCTCGACATGGTTCATGCTCGGCCTGGTCTGGTTCGTGCAGTGGGTGCACTACCCGCTGTTCGCGGCCGTCGGCCACGACAGTTTCGCCGGCTATGAGGCGCTCCATACCCGGCGCACCACCTGGCTCGTGATGCCTCCGATGCTGATCGAGCTCGCCAGCAGCGGGCTACTGCTGTGGGTGGTCGGTGGTCCCTTGACCTGGGTCGGTCTGGGGTTGCTCGCCGCCATCTGGCTCTCGACCGTGTGTTGGCAGGTGCCCTGCCACACCGCCCTGCAGGCGGGTTTCGACGCACAGCTGCATCGAAGGCTGGTGCTCTCGAACTGGCTGCGCACCGTGCTCTGGACGGTGCGCGCCGGACTGGCCCTGGGACTCTTGGTGGCTGGAGACCCGACATGAGCGCCTTCACCGAAGAGTTGCGCACACGAACGGCGGCGACAGCCGGAACCGGTGCGCGGAGCTGGCTGTTCATTCCCCCCGACCAGCTCAGTGATCGCGAGGGGCCGCTGGCGGAAGAAGATCCGAGCAGCCTGGGGATTGTGTTGCTCGAGAGCCCCTGGAAAGCACGGCGCCGCCCCTACCACCGGCAAAAGCTCGCGCTGGTGCTCGCCAACTTGCGCTGGTTCGCCTTGGAGCAGGCGTCACGGGGCGTGGCCGTGCGGCATCTGGTCCATGACGGCCCGTACCGTGACGCGCTGCGGCCCCTGGCCCAGGAGCTCGGGCCCTTGCGGGTGCAGGAACCCGCCGAACGCGAGCTGCGGGCGGATCTCGCTCCCTTGTTGGAGGAGGGACTGCTGGTGCAGATCCCCCATGCGGGCTTTTTGACCTCTGCGCAGCAGTTCCTGCGCTCCGCCCGGCAGGGAAGTCCGCCCTGGCGCATGGACCGTTTCTACCGCCTGGTGCGCAAGGAGGCGGGCTACCTGCTCGACGCGCGGGGCAAGCCTGAAGGCGGCAGATGGAGCCTGGATGCGGCGAACCGCCGTCCCTGGCGCGGTGAGCCGCCGGCGCCGGAGCCGCCGCAGTTTCCCCGCGACCCGATCAAGGACGAGGTCTGTCGGCTGGTCAGCTCGCGCTTCGCGCAGCATCCCGGCAGGCTCGACCCCGAGACGCTGCCGGCGACACGCGCAGACGCCGAAGCGTTGTGGGAGTTCGGGAAGTCCTGCCTGCCCGCCTTCGGTCCTTTCGAAGACGCGATGAGCCTGCGTTCGCGCGGTCTGTTCCACACCCGCGTCTCCCCGCTTCTCAACCTGGGGAGGCTGTCGGCCCGCCGGCTGATCGAAGAGGCGATCGAGCGAGAGGATGTGCCCCTGCAGAGCCGCGAAGGCTTCCTCCGGCAGATCCTCGGCTGGCGGGAGTTTGTGCGCCATGTCCATCGCCAGACCGACGGCTTCCGCATTTTGCCCGACGGCCCGCCTCCCCTAGCGAGCCAGCCGGGGGACGGAGGTTACCAGAGCTGGCTGGGCACGACCTTCCCCACCAGCGCCGGCCCCCAGGATATCGATGGCGGTGCTGCGCCCTCGCACCTCGGCGCACAGCGCCCGGTACCGCGCGCCTATTGGGGCACGGCTTCGGGCCTGCGCTGTCTGGACGAAGTCGTGGCTTCGGTGTGGGAAGAGGCCTACAGCCACCACATCACGCGGCTGATGGTGCTATGCAATCTCGGCACCCTGCTCGGCATCGAGCCGCGCGCACTGACCGACTGGTTCTGGGTCGCCTATCAGGACGCCTACGACTGGGTGGTGGAACCAAACGTGCTGGCGATGGGCAGCTATGCGCTGGGTCCGCTGATGACCAGCAAACCCTATGTGTCCGGCGCCGCCTACATCCATAAGATGAGCGACTACTGCTCTGACTGCGCCTTCGACCCGAAGAAGAATTGCCCCATCACGCGCCTGTACTGGCAATTCATGTGGCGGCACCGCCAGATCCTGGCCGCTAATCCTCGCCTGTCCCTGCCGCTGGCTGCTGTGCGTAAACGCTCGGCGGAGCAACGCGCGCACGATCTCAAGTGCTTCGAAGTCGTCTCGGAGCGCCTCGCACAGGGGCAGCCCGTGCAGCCTTCGGATGTCTCCGGCTGACAACCCGGCCCTCAAAGCAAAACTCTGACTGCGCGCAGGCCATCACGGCCAGATTGAATATTGACAAAACATGCACAACACGTGAACATACAGGTGGTGCTGTGGCACTGCGGAACACGTCCGGGCCGTATTTCGACGCCCGCTGCCCTCTTCTGCCCGAAGCGCCTGCTGCCCGCCCCGCTGGGCGTTGCACTGCCCCGCCTGGTGGTACTGCGCAGACTGGAGGATCGCCATGAAATGCCGGGTTCACCCTGATCAACCGACTGTCAGCTCCTGTTCGGTGTGCCACGAGGAGGTCTGCTCCGATTGCCTCATCATAGGACGCATCGTGCGCTGTTTGCGCTGCGCACAGAACAGGCTTGACCGGGCTGACGGCCTGGCTCCATCCGCCGTTGTCCCCTCACCGGCGGAGACCTCCGCTGGCAGGCCCGCCGCCGAAAAGAAGGGCGCCGGGCCGATTCTCGTGTTGTTCGCCGCCGTGATCGCTCTCGGCCTCGCGGCTCCCGTCGCCCCGTACCTGCTGGACATCGCCGTACCCGGGCCGCAGAGGGTGCTGTCCGGTTTCATCGCTGCCTTGGCGCAGGCCGACTATGAGCGCGCCGCCCAGTTGTCGGTGGAGACTGCTGACGCGCCGCTCGACCCGGCGACCCTGCGCCAGAGCCTGCGCCTTGACGGCTCCGAGGCCATCCGCGTCCGGCTCCTCGACCTGTCTCTGGTCGAGGGCCATGAACCCCCGATCGCTGTCGCCGAAGTCGAGTTCCGCGGAGCCAGCGGCCCCCGTGTCCACGCCTTCCACCTCGTGCGCAGCGGATCCAGCTGGCTGGTCCTCGCGGTCGATCCGTGCAGGCCCGCCCGCTGCGGCACTCCGACATCCTCGAGCTGGTTCTGAGCCCACGGGCTCTGTTTCCCTGCGAAAAAGGTTCCCACTAGAGGCCCGGAAACGGGCCTCCCTTGTAGGGCCGTGGTACTGCGAGCACTCCCAACCAGGCATGGGCCCGGGGCAAGCCCACAACTTTGACGGGGGCAGCTGGTAGGCTTGCCTTGTCCGCTGTCACCGACACAGGGAAACACCGATGAATGGCCTCGCCACAGATCCATTGACGACGACCCTGCGCGAGCGTTTCGCGCTGGAGGGCTTCCTGCCCGGACAACGACGCGTGATCGAGGCGCTGCTCGCAGGTCGCCCTGCGGCAGCTGTCTTTCCCACCGGCGGGGGCAAGTCACTCTGCTACCAGCTGCCCGCCCTGCTGCTTGAGGGCGTAACCTTGGTCGTCTCGCCGTTGATCGCGCTGATGAAGGACCAGATCGATGCCCTGCAGCGCAAGGGCATCGACGCGCGCCGTATCGATAGCAGCCTGTCGGCCGAAGAGCTGTTTGAGACCATGGGCCTGGTACGGAACGGCAAGATCCGGCTGCTGTACGTCGCCCCCGAGCGCTTCAACAACGAGCGCTTCCGGCAGGCGATCCTGGGGATCAAGGTCGCCCTGTTCGCGGTCGACGAGGCGCACTGCATCTCCGAGTGGGGCCACAACTTTCGGCCCGATTACCTCAAGCTGGCACGCTTCGCTGAGCGCTGTGGAGCCGAACGCCGGCTCGCCCTCACGGCGACCGCCACGCCGAAGGTACTGGGCGACATCTGCCGCGCCCTGGGCATCGCCGAAGCCGATGCCGTCCGCACCGGCTTCTACCGGGCGAACCTGTTCCTGCGTGCTGGCGCGGTCCCGCGGCGGAAGAAGACAGCCGAGTTGCTGCGCCGCCTGCAAGAACGGCCTGCAGGGCCGGCGATCGTGTACGTGACCCTGCAGAAGACGGCGATGCGGGTCGCGGAGGCGCTGGCGGAAGCGGGGCTCCCGGCCCGTCCCTACCACGCGGGCCTCGACAAAGAGACCCGCAGCGAGACCCAGGAGTGGTTCCTCGCCAGCGACCAGGCGATTGTGGTGGCGACCATCGCGTTTGGCATGGGGATCGACAAACCGAACATCCGCTATATCTACCACATCAACCTGCCGAAGAGCCTGGAGAACCTCTCGCAAGAGATCGGCCGCGCCGGACGCGACGGGCAGACGGCGATCTGCGAGCTGCTCGCCAGCCGCGAAGATCTCGCGGCCCTCGAGAATTTCGCGCGCGGTGACACACCTGACAAAGAAGCCGTGCAGGCCCTGCTCGATGAGCTGTTCTGCGGCGAGCAGATCCTCGATGTGGCCTACTATGAGTTGGCTCAGCTGTGCGACATCAGGCCGCTGGTGGTGCGCACTCTGCTGACCTATCTCGAGTTGGATGGTTGGCTCGAGGGAGGCACGCCGCGCTATGCGGCCTACAAGCTCAAGGCTCTGAAGAGCTCGGCCGAGATCTTCGAGATCGTCGGAGCCGAGCGCGCCGCGTTTCTGCGCGTGGTGTTCCGCTGCGCGCGCAAAGGCCGCACATGGCTGACGCTCGATGCTGATGAGGCAGCGCGTGCGTCAGGCTCGGCGCGCGAGAGGGTGATCCGCGCCATCGACTGGATGGGCGAGCGGGGCTGGTTCGAGATCAAGGCCGAGAAGGTGCGCCATCGCTACCGGGTGCTGCGTGCGCCGGCGGAAGGGGCGGAGCGTGACACGCTGGCCAGCGAGCTCTATGCCAGGGCGTTGACCCGCGAGCAGGCCGACCTGGCGAGGATCGAGGAGGTGGTCGGCTTGATCGAGGCGGACGCCTGCCAGGTGTCGCGGCTCGGCGAGCACTTCGGGGAAACGCTCGCGCAGCCCTGTGGCCACTGTGGCTATTGTGAGACGGGCCAGGCGGTCGAACTGCCAGCCAGGAAACACAAACCGCTCGACGAGTCCGTGTTTGCCGAGGCGCAGGCGCTGCGTGAGGCAAAGAAAGCCTTGCGGCGGCCGCGCGCCTTCGCCCGTTTCCTCGCAGGCATCGGCAGCCCGGGGCTGACCCGCTCGCGGTTGACGCGCAACGCACTGTTCGGTGCGTTACGCGACGTCTCGTTCGAAGAGCTGCTGCTGCGAGCCACCGGGTAGCGCGCAGCGGAGCGCGGGCTTGCCGCTACAGATCCAACGGCCCAGAAGTGCACGCTGTTGCTGTACAGTAGAAGCTCGACAGACATGAAACACAGCGTTGCGATGACGAGCTCGATGGTCCCCTCCTCCGAAGACAAGCGGTCCTTGCAGTGGATGCTGGGCAGTGCCTCCAAGGACGGCTTCGACACGCTCTGGCGTGCGCTCGACCCGCGCCGGGAAGCCGAGGCCGATTCCCAGGGCCGGGTGAGGCTCTCCGGCGGCTCGTCGAATGGCGCGACGGCCCGGTTGGAGCTGGGCCTGCCCGCGCTCTTCGAAGCGGACAAGGAGGACATCGGCACAGGCTTGGAGATTCTCCCCGAGATCCTCGGCGAGGGAGGGATGGGCGTCGTGCACCTCGCCCACCAAGCTTGTCTGCGCCGCGAAGTCGCGATCAAGGTCATGCGTCCCGACTGCCCGGACGCGGTCTTCGATATGGTGCGCGAGGCGCTGATCACTGCGCGCTTGCAGCATCCCAACATCATTCCGGTCCATCGCCTGTGTCAAGACGAGAGCGGCAGGCCGATCCTCGTGATGCAGAGGATCGAGGGCCAGAGCTGGGCCGACCTGCTGCACCAGGATTGGCGCGCGTGTTCGGGGAATGTGAGCTATCTGCGCTTCCTCGACGAAGCCGTCCTCGAGCGGCACCTGCGGGTGCTGCTGCAGGTGTGCCAGGCGGTGGCCTTCGCGCACAGTCGGGGGGTCATCCACCGCGACCTCAAGCCCGCCAACGTGATGCTCGGTCCCTTCGGCGAGGTCTACCTCGTCGATTGGGGGCTCGCCGTCTGTCGCGGAGCTGTCGCTCGCGAGCTGCAGCTCGAACCGCAAGCCCCGGGCCTGGTTGGAACACCGTGCTACATGGCTCCCGAAATGCTGCTCGAGAGCGAAGAGGCCCTCGATGAGCGGACGGACGTGTACCAGCTCGGCGCGGTGTTGCACGAGATCCTGTGCGGAAACCCGCCGCATCCGAGCGGGGATCTGCGCAACGTGTTGTTCAGCGTGTTCCGCTCAGAGCCTCCGCAGCTCCCACCGATCGTGCCGCACGAGCTGGCCAGAATCACCAAGCGGGCGCTGGCTCGCAATCCTGCCGAGCGCTTCGCGAACGCCTCGGAGCTGCGGCAGGACCTCGAGGACTTTCTCGCCCACCGGGGCTCGATTCAATTGAGCGCGGAGGCCTACCGCCGTCTGGACGGGGTCTCGGTCGAGATGATCCGCAACAAATCCCTGAGCGAACGCGAGATCTCGACACGCTTCAACGAGTGCCGTTTCGCCTTTCTGCAGGCGCTCGCGATCTGGCCGCAAAACAGCGAGGCTCGGGCCGGCCTGCAGGCCGCAGTCGAGCTGATGATCCGGCACGAGCTCGAGCTCGGCTCGCCCGACTCGGCGGCTCTGCTGTTGGCGGACCTGCCCGAGCCCGAGCCGCAGCTCGAGCAGAAAGTGCGCGCAGAAGTGGCGCGCACTCGGCAGGAACGGGATGGCTTGCTACAGGAGCGCAAGGAAGCGGACCTGGCCAGCGGAGATGCCGCGCGTCGAGGTTTTGCGCTGATCCTGGCAGCCTTCTGGTTCGTGGTGCCAACCGTCATCGGGGTCCTGCACAACCTCGGCGAGCTCACCGTGACCTCGAAGCTCGGCTACGTCCTCTACCCTCTACTGCACGGCGCGATCCAGGCGCTGGGGCTGTACTATTGGCGTGCGGTGCTGCTGGTCAACCGGGTCAACCGCCTGATGGCCCTGGGTTCGCTGGTGGTCTTCGTGCCGCTGGCCATATTGCGCCTCGTCGCCATGCAGCTCGAGCTGCCGATCGACCGCGCGACAGGGCTCGAGATCCCGCTGTACACCGCTGTCCTGTTCTCGATCACCGTATGTCTGGACCAGCGCCTGGTCTGGGCCACACTGGCCAGCCTGCTGGCGGGACTGGGCGCGGCCCTGGTTCCCCAACAGTCCTATCTGTGGTTGGGCCTGGGCAACGGCGCGACGTTGTTTCTCGTGTGGCTTGCCTGGCGCGGCGATCAAGCGGCCAGCCAGACACAGCAGCCGTCCAAGCTGGACAGCCAGGCATCGCCGAGCACTCTGTAGCTACGAGCACACCCGCCTCAAACCACGACCTCCACCACGCGCAGCCGCTGCCAGCAATCGTAACCCGGCCCGGCATGCTCGAGGAGGCCGCCGTGCTCGCGCAGGTAGGCGAGCCAGGAGGCGTTGTTCAGGACGTTGTAGACCTTGAGGGGAACCGTCAGCTCAGCCAGTGTTTTGCAGTCGACCCCGTGCTGCTCGACAAGCGCCTGGAAAGCCCGCTCACACAGGCTGGAGACGTTGGTCACGATACGCCCGCCCGGCTGGAGCAGGCGGCCAGCGTTCTGCACCAGGTGGGCCAACAGGCCGACGCCCTCATAGGGATTGTCCTCGATGCTCGCGCGCCGCGGAATGTAGGGCGGGTTGCAGACGATCAGATCCCAGCGCTGCCCCGCCAGCGCCTCACGCGCGTCCCCCGCCGCGAAGCGTGCGCGCTCATCGCGGCAATGATCCCGGCAGCACCCGACAGCCTTCGGGTTGAGATCGACCAGCAGCATGTCTTCGAGCCGGGGCAGCATCTGCAGCACATGCATGGCGATGAAACCCGAGCCCGCCCCGGCCTCGGCGGCCGACCGCACGCCAGAGAGCTGTGCCTGCTCCAGGGCATGACAGAACAGCAGGGTGTCGATCGAAGGTCCCCACACGCCCGGGTAGCGGCGCTGCTCGAACTGGATCTCGGTCTGCTTGTAGCGCACCACCCGCAGAGGACAAGCGTAGAGCGCAAACACGGTGTCACGCGTGGTCGGGTCGAGTTGGCCGATGCGGTAGCTGTCGGTGACCAGCACCGGGTCAGCAAAACTCGCCACCGGACGCGCCTCGCTCAGGGGCCAGCTCTGGATGCGCTGTCCGTGCGCGTCGCGGTCCAGGCCCATGATCTGCGCCAACTCGACGCCGTGCGCCGCGATGCGCTGCTGCGAGAGGTCGGGGCTGAAGGTCAGGATCATGGTCTCACCGTGCGTCGCTGTCTGCGGTGTTGGAGGCCAGGCCATCTGCCAGATCCCGGCCAGCAGTGATCAACTGCGGAAGCTCGGCAGCCTCAAAATATTCGAACTGGGATCCCGTGAAATGGAACCCTCCATACTGCTCCAGCTCAGCGACGCTGCGCGGAAACACCATCACCAGGCCTGCGTGCCCCAGGCTGTCGGGAAAGACCAGCCACCGCAGGCGCTCGGGATCGCTGAGCCCCGGATCACGCAACAAAGAAGCGGACACTTGTTGCCAGGTCTCGTCCCCGCTGGTCATCGTGCCCCGCAGACTGCTCAGCTTGGCGCGCATGTGCAAGCCCAAGTTCGCCGTCCTCTGATCCTCCACCCAACGACCCTGCGCCAGCCAGACCGACTGGTGCACTATGCCTACCACTGCCACCCCCGTCGTGAAACTGAGCAGGACCAGCAGCGTGAGGCTCGCGGTCTTGCGGAAGCTCCACGGCGAGCGGGCGTGGTTGCCGAGCCAACGCCCCAGCAGATGGACGCCCAGGCTGAAGCCCAGGCCGAACAGCGTAGCGCTCGCCAGCGCGCCCGCGGAGAGCTGCACGCGCGGCACGACGCGCAGCAGAAACCAGATCCAACCGAAAGCGAGCTGGAACGCGACCTCGATCGGGAGCAGAAGGCCGAGACACGCCAGAATCACCAACGTGCCCACGATCAGCGCTAGCCTGTAGGGCCACGAGAGGCGGGGGGAGTTTTTCACGGCGCGACTTCCTGCAGGCACGCCTGCAGCTCCGCCCGGCTCAGGCTGACGATCTGGCCCGAGGCCATCAGGACGACCCGCTCAGCACCATACACGCCTGGTTCGTAGACCAACGGCAGCTCCCCCTGATCGCGCAGCCTTCCGGGCACGTAGATCAGCCGCAGCGACGTGCCCGGCAGACGCCAGAGCTTCTCCGAGATCTGTGGCACGGCGTCGTGCGGAGGAAACTGGCCGTCGTGGGCCGCGGCATAGCTCCACAGAGCCTCGCGCAGGAACCACAGGTTCTCCCTGCGTGCACTGAGCGGAGCTGGTGTTGCAGGCGCAACGCCGGTCTCGAGCGTGTAGGTCGCGCCGTCCGGCGTCCATGCGCCGGGCGTCAGAAGCTCGCGCGCGCCGGAGATCATGGTCAGGACCACCAGGACCAGAAGGCCCCAGACCCCGAGCACACCGAGGGCGCCTTTGAAACTCAACGGGGGCAGCTTGGGGAAATCGCTGCGGGCCGCCAGCCAGATACGTTGGAAGACGAAGGCCGCGCCGAGGAAGGCGAGCAGGAACATCGAGAAGCTCTGCAGGCGCCAACGAGCCACCTCGTGCAGCATGACCTGCGGCATGCCCGCCCAGACCGGGGACGCGAGTCCGAGCAGAAGCCAGGACATGGTCCGGAATGACATCTGTGGCCTCCTCACTCAGCACCTCTCCCAGGTTTAACGTACGGCTTCGGCCACAGGTTTGTCCAACCGCTCTCAGCGACCGAATCGCAAAGGCCCACGCCCCGCAGCGACGCAAGCCCCATCCCGGTGTCGAACGACCAGGCTGGCGCGCCGACAGACTCACGGGTGCACGTGAAGCTGGGGTGACAACTTTACATGCGCATGCTCCGGACGCAGCCCAAGCTGGCGGCCCATCGTGGCACAGCCCTTGCTCTGAGGAGAGCAACCGACTCAGGAGAATTGCCATGGAAGAGCTGCTGCAGGCCAAAGATACGGATCTGGCGACGGGATTGAAGATCCGCTCGGGCCGCAGATACCGGATCACGGTCAAAGGCCGCTACGCGCTGTGCGTGAAGATCTTCGATGCGGGCCTGAGCCAGACCCTGGGCGCCGAGCCCGTGGTCGTGCGGTTGGGCAGCCATAGCCTCAACCTCGTCACCCGCGACGACGGCACGCTACGTGTCGGCTGTGTCCCGCCGGGCGAGCATCGCCTCTCGTTTGCGCAGCGCCCTGGGCTTCCTGAGATCTGGGTGCCCGCACAGCTGGCCGATGCCGAGGCTCTGCCGGTCTGCCTTCCCCTTCTGCTTCCCACGGCTGCCTGACAACCCCAGGAGACAGCGATGACGACCAAGCCCTACGCCTATTTCTGGCCCGGTTTCCTGCGCGCACAGGGACAGACCCTCACCTTGAAGCTGGGCGATGTTCCGGCGGGTCGCTACTACATCCGCATCCTCGAGCTCGACAAGCTCCAGGTGCAGGGAGTGGCGGTGACTGAAGGCCAGGGCCGGAATGACCTGCTGTACGAATTCCGTGTGGAGGTCCAGGTCGACGAGGCGAAGCGCTCCCGCTTCGCATCCGTCGAGTCGCGGCCCGCGAAGGTTTCGCGCGGCGGAGCATTGGGTGAAGTCAGCTTTACAAGCCTGAAGCTGGCCTTCGACGGGCTGCCCCAGAAACACTCCATCGTGGTCTTCCAGGATCTCGACGACTTCTTCTGCACACGCACACCCACGTTTGGAACCAGGACCACCGAAGAGCAGCTAAAGGAGTCCGCGGCTCGCATGCTCGAGCTGGGTGTCGAACTGGTCGACAACGGCGGCAGGAGCCTGTTTCTCAGCAAGGCTCCCTGCTGGATTCCCAAACCCCAAGGCAAGGTCGTCGTCTTCACCAGCTTCGAAGGCCTGCCGATCACGTTTTCGGGCGTCGAGCCGCAACCGGGACTGCGATTGACCGCTCCCAACGCGAGCGGTGTCCAGATCTTGGGCTTCGACATGCCGACGCAGCCGAAAGTGTATGCGTTGCGCCAGGAGAGCCCCGTCCAACGTCTCGACAGCTTCCTCCGGGCCGAGGCCGATGCGGAGCTCGAAGCCCTGCAGAAAGCCGCGCTCCTGGGCATCACCCTCAAGATCTCGGCGAGTCTTCGCTGCGATAGCAAGGATGATGCCCTGCGCATTCTGCCCGCGGAAGAGCTGGAGCTGTGCCTGGCCTACTCTGTCGAAGCACAGTCCTGGACCGGAACGCTGACTGCCCGCGACGAGCCAGAACAGCAGACCGCGTTGCAGGCGGTCGCCTTTGAGGCCTACAACGTGATCAAGGCGCGGTTCAAGACCCATACCGGACGCCCGGGACGGCTGCTGCTCGCGCTGAACAAGAACTGGGCCACCGGCTTCTACGGCCTCGACAGCGGTCCCTTGCGCCATGGACTGGGCGGGAACTTCCAGATCGGCAACCTGGCGGGTGTCTACAGCCAATTCCTGCAGGATGGCTACATCCCGTTTGAGACCATCGCCACCAGCGACCAGGGTGACTTCCAACGTCTGATCATCGAGAAGAGCGCCGATACACCGCCCCGCGTCGATCTGCACAGCCGCAAGAACCGGGTGGTGGTTCCGCCGCCCGAACAGGTCACGGTCTATCTTGAGGTCTCATGCGATCCCGGCAAGCCGCCGGGCGCGCTCAGCTTTCACCTCGAGGGCATCAGGGACGATCGCCACG
The DNA here is from genome assembly GCA_029260765.1 of Planctomycetota bacterium. Taxonomy (GTDB): domain Bacteria; phylum Planctomycetota; class J058; order JAJDCP01; family JAJDCP01; genus JAJDCP01. Next base: position 11,628 of record JAJDCP010000184.1, on the reverse strand, counting down.
TCCGGATGTCGTTGGCCGACGAGTTGAAACGCACCGGGTCATCCTTGCAGGACCTCGGTTGCAAGGATGGCACCCAGCGCTACCGCTTCGCGTTGCCGCGCAACGAAGAGGCGATCTACCACCTGTGCGTCGAGGACGCGCGTTTCCCGGGAATCCGCGTGCAGGGCAACCGGCTGGTGGTGGTCGACGAGACCTCGCTGCTGTGGATCGTGCACTTCACGCTCGACACCCAGCGTCTGGAGCGGGCGCGTGCCTGGGCCCCCCGGCTGTGGTTTTCCGGCTACGATCCGCGTCAGGACAGCGAGTGCTCCTACGAACATTTCTATCCCCGTAGCTACTGGAATGTGCTGGCCCACAGCAAGATCAGGACGTCCTATCTGCGCAAGCAGCTGTGGGCCGATGGCCGCCTCAAGCTGCCCCACCACGCGACCATCCCGATGCGTGACGCCCGGGCGGCCTTCGACAACGTGAAATTCGGCCAGGAGCCGCACGCCCGCGCGCCGGTCGTTGTCTACGCGAATCCCGGTGCGTGGGGGAAGAAGGGCTTTGCGCAGTACTTCATGCTCTTCACACAGAGCGCCTCCTCGGGTTTCCGTGGCGGGACCGACTGGAACGCGTCGCTGGCGCGCCATGTGGGCACCGAGCTCGTCTCGCACCACGAAGGAGATGTCGAGGTGGTGAGCTTCGAAGACCCATCCCACGCCACGTCACTGGCCACCTTCGGGGCCCACTACCACGCAGCAGCCCGGCCGATGCAGGACATAGTCTGCCTCGGAGATACCAGCTGTCACGAGCCCCTGGTCACGGTCGCTTGCAACGGCCACGGCACGTTCCCTGCGCCCACGCACTGCTCGGCGAACGCCATGCGGCATCGAGAATCGAACCTGGAAACCGACATCCTCTATTCCTTCGACCTGGCCGGGGGACAGTACACCGAGCTGCGCGCACAGTGCGTTTCGAGGAAAGCCGCTGGATACATCATCGAGCTGATCGACGAAGACTCGCCCTGGTTGCAGTACTCGGGGCGTTGGGGTGCTTCGGACAGCAAATCTCCCCAGGGGCCCTGGCATCGGGACACGATGAATCCCGTCAACAGCGCCTATGCCAAGGCTGAGCTGGAAGGTGTAAAAAAGCCCTGTTTCTGGGCCGACGCGCAGGGCAAGCATCGGCACATGCGCAACTATGCCGGGCGCATGCCCGATACTTCCCTGCTCGCGCGCCGGGTCGAGGACGCGATTGAAGTGCTCTACTATGTAGGAGGTCGCGAGGGAACTGCCGAGCTGCAGCTATACGGCGGGCAGTGGAGCTGGACCGGCGTCGATGCAGCCGAGAAGCCTATCGAGGAACAGGTACCGCTGGTTTGCGGCGGAAGGGTGATGGTCCCGTTGACCGGTCCCGGATTCAGCAGCAATGGCTGGCATCGAGTGGTGATCCCGGACTCCTGGGGCTGGAACCTGCACTGGACGTCTGGGACTGGGAACCGCACGTCGCCCCCCTCCACGACCCCGATCAAGCAACGTGAGGAATTCGCATTGGAACTCCGCATGCAACGGCCTTACAGCAAAAAGCCAGCCATCGACTCGAGCCTATACTACTACTTCGTCGAAGGGGAGTCCTCGAGCGCCGCTCGAGTGGCCACAGTACTGGAACGCGCGCGGACTCTCCCCCGCTTCAGCGACCACGGCGCGCTCACCCGCCAGGACATGAAGGTCGACTAGCGGGTCTGGAGCCGCAACGGGGACCGATCCAGCCCCTGTTTCGCAGGCGAGCAAGTCGCCGAGCTCGCCAAGCTCGCAGGTAAGTCCACCAAGCAGGCCTGGGACAAGATCTTCTGAGCTGCCCCCAGGCCCCTGTGCCCCCGGCCTGAGAGCCCGGGCGTCTAATCGAGAATGCCTCGGCGGCGTGCATCGGCAAAGGCCTCAGCACCCAGCTGCTGGATCTCAGCAGCCGTGACCGCCGGACCACCACTGACAATGCCGCATGCGCGTCCGGACCCCACCAGGATGGTGTAGGTCACCTCGTGTGCAGAGAGCCCACCGACCCGGGGGTCATCGTTGATCCCCAGTTGTCGAGCAAGGTACATGGACCCTTCGCCAATTTTGGTCTTCGGCCCCACCTCCGCATAGATCGCATAGCATTGCAGCCCGTTGTACGTCACCTCACAGAGATCACCCTTCTTGGCCCCGGTGGCTTGATAGACCGGCGGCGGCAGCACGACATACGGCACGGCGTCCGCATCGACAGGCTCCCCCTCGAAGTTCATGGCTGTCTTGGGCAGGTACCAGGGATCGTGACGCAAGCGCGGATCCGCCTCCGCCTCCGCCTTGTCGCGCGTGATGTTGCTCGCGCCATCCGAGCAGATGGCCATCTTGGCCTGGTACTGGATGGCAAACACCTCGTCCTCGTGTTGCACCACCCGGATCGGGCCCCCGCCTTCCAGCTGCAGGCCGAGCGCCTCGCCCCCCTCGCGAAGCTGGGAGGGCGCGACCGCGGGCTGAGGCTGCTCCCCCTCCCGCAGCGCCTGCCGCAGAGCTTCCAGGGTGTCGTCCCCCACTCTGCCGTCCGCCGGCAGCCCATGCTGGCTCTGGAAGGCACGCACGGCTCCCTCCGTCCCCCTGCCGTAGACACCATCGATCGTTCCCGGAGAGAAGCCCAGGGCCTCGAGGGCCTGCTGCAGCTCGCGGACCTCGTCGCCACGATCACCCTTCTTCAGGCGTGGCGTCGGGAGCGGATCGGGCAGGCGCAGGGAGAGCGCAAGGATCGCCTCGGCCCAGCGTTGATAGGCATCCGGATGGATGTGGAGGCCATCATTCGAGAGCTCTTCTGGAAGTTGGCCGGCATCGTCCCGATACAGCTCGTGCAGGTCGAGCAGCTGCACCTTCCGCAGCTTGCGCGCCAGCCGCCGGAGGCCCTTGTTCAAGGCGAGGATCTTCGGCTGCACCTCGAGCTGGCGCTCATATTGGGGGCCCACGGGCAGCAGGGTCTGCAGGACGATCTGCGCCTTGGGGCAGCGCTTCTTGATCTGCCGCAAGATGGCCTCGATGCCTTCGAGCCAGGTGTCCGCCGGCTTGGGCGAGGCCGTCAGGTCATTGACCCCGATCAGCAGGAAGACCACGGCCGGGTTCGTGTCGAACACGCTCTCCGCCAGCCGATGCAGCACACCGGTTTCGCGCTGCAGCCCCACCCGGTCGACGCCGATTCCTCGGTTGAGCACAGGCAGCTCGGGGAAGAACCGCTCGAGCGGAAACAGCTCGGTGATGGAATCTCCGACAAAGACCATGTGCTGACGCTCCGGCGGCAGCACCGCATTCTCGCTCCGGAAGACCTCGAGGCGTTCCTGGTAGTGCCGGGCCCAGCGGTCCTGCGCCAACGCCGGGCACGTGGCGAGCAGGAACACGCTCAGCGCAAGGAGAGATCGACGGCGAGGCACGTGGTGCATGGAGTCCTCCGGAAAGCGGATGGGGTTGCGGCTGGATTCTACCCTCTAGCCGCTTGGGAGACGATCCCAAACTGCGTCCCTGCACCAGCCAGCCAAGGGCGATGCCGTTTTTACGCCTGGCCCCCGTGTCCCCTCGGTCCTCCGTCCCCTCCGTCCTCCGTCCCCTCGGTCCTCTGTCCCCTCCGTCCTCTGTCCCCTCGGTCCTCTGTCCCCTCGGTCCTCCGTCCCCTCGGATCTCCGTCCCCTCGGATCTCCGTCCCCTCGGATTCGGATTCGGGTTCGGGATCGGATCCGGAATCGGGTTCGGGATCGGATCCGGATTCGGGTTCGGGATCGGATTCGGATTCGGCTCCGGAACCCCACCCGCCCAGCCCCCTAACGCCGCAACGTAAAGCTCCACGACCGCAGCGCACGCACGATCTTCGTATTCCCGGCCTCGTCCACTTCCTCCCGCACCGCCAGGCAATACAGGCTGAAGAATCCGTGTTCCTTGCTGGTCAGCACCGCGTGCCCGCCGACGCCATAGCACGTCGCCATGCGCCGACCGAGATCGTCGACAAACCAGTGGAACGTCCACGGGGATGTCTCCGCATCTTCCTCAGCGAACTTCAGGATACTGACGCGCACCGTCTCCCCCACAACCCCCCCCACCGGAGAGTCCCGAAAGAAGTCGATGGCAAGATCCCTGAGAGACTCGAAACAGGGCTCGTCCGTGCCACACGTCGTGCATACGGCCCCGGCCTCGGGATCCTGGCTACGCAAGCCTTCCATCAGGGCTTCCCAGCCCGCTTCGTCCAATGCCTCCTCCGGGTTTTCCGGCCCCTGGGCACAGAGCAGCGCCGCGCTGGCCAGCAGGAGGAAAGCCATCTGTCTCGTACGTTGCATATCTGTCCTCGCCATCAAAGCCGATGTGTGCCCAGCCACGCAGGCTCGCCCTGCACAACAGAGAACTCTCCAGCGAGCAGCGCAGCTGGGGACGAAATCTACCGAGAAGCGTGCAGCTCTTTACGATCTGCCGCGCTCGAGCCATGCGGGTAAAGGTGGCCCGGCAGCCCCGTAACGGTCAAGCTCCTCGAGCAGGCTGCGCAGGCTGAACTCCGGCCGGTAGCCCAGCCACCCGCAGGCTGGATCGGCAGCGAGCCGCTTCGGGGCGAGCTCGGGTTCGAGACCGTGCCTGCGCGCGAGCGCCTCGAAATCGGAGTAGTACCGCCGGAAGCTGCTTCCCGGGCCCTCTGCATCCCAGCGGCCGAGCTCCTCCTCGGAGTATTCATAGGCGCTGTCCAGAGTCACTGTTTGCGGCGCCGACAAGGGCTCAGCAGCCAAACGGAGCAGAGCCCGCTGCACCGCCTGCGCCACATCGTCGATGTGCACCGCCCCGCCCCAGAACCAGCGTGCCCAGGCCAGATAGTCGGCGTACACCTCGCGGTTCCACCAGGGGATGAAGCCGCGCGGCCGCAGGATCACGATGTGCAGACCATGCCGGGCTGCGTAGGCCGCGCAGAGCTCTTCAGTCAGCACCTTGCTGGAGCCGTAGACGCTGTTCCGGTGGCGGATGCTGGTGCTGGAGAGCACGACCAGTCGGCGCACACCATGCCGCGCCGCCGCTTCCAGCAACTCGAAGCTGCCAGCCACGTTCAGCGCGAAGAAATCGTAGGCATCGTGGCTGCCTCGGGCCTGATGGATGCCATGCCAACCCGCGATGTGGACGACGGACTCGACTCCAGGCAACAGCCTGCCTAGAAGCTCCCGGTCGCACACCGAACCGTGCACAAACTCCCCGGCATGGTCAGGCGGGGGACGGATGTCCAGGCGCAGCGCCGACCACGCCCTCGGCAGCCGCTGGCAGAGTACGCTGGCGAGATCTCCGGAGCCGCCGGTCAGCAGAACGCGCATGGCTCAGCCCTCGATGGCACGGCGCACCCAGACGAGCAGCTCGGGGACGCTCTCCGGTCCGGCTAGCTTGAGCTCGGCCCAGGGCGAAGCACTCTTGCGGGGCAGGTATCCCGGAAGGGCTCGCAGTGCTTCGCGGTGGACCCGCACGCCGTCTTTGCCCAGGCGGACGTCGATCGCCTGGCTGCCGTGGAAATGGGCGATCTCGCGGGTCCCCACGAAGAAGGCGGGCTGCCGGCTACCGAAACGGGAGCGCCGCTTTTCGACCCCCGGCAGAGCCAGGATGGCAGCTTCGAGCAGATCTTTGGCTTGGGGGTCGGGCATGGGTGCCTCCCTACATCCGGGTCTGTACGTCGGGTTGCGTGGCCAGCTCGTCCTCCGCAACGATGGCCTCCGGCGCAGCCAGGGGGTGCTCCGCCCACCAGGCGCCCGCATCGGCCGCTGTCCACGCCTCGGCCAGTCCTGTCTCGCGCAGGGCCTGCGCGAGCTCTTCAGCGCTCTGCGGCCGTTCATGCACGGACTTGGCCAGGCAACGCAAGACCAGCCGGTCCAGTGCTTCGGGGACGGGCTGAGCGGCCGCCTCACGTAGAGGCAACGGATCGTCCTTCAGCTGCGCGGCCATCACCGCGATGGCCGTATCTCTGGGGAAGACCAGGCTCCCGCTCAGCAACCAGTAGGCGACGCATCCCAGGGAGTACAGGTCCGAGCGAGGATCCGTCTGGCCGCCCAGACTCTCCGGCGACATGAAAGCTGGCGTGCCGGTGAAGGCCCCATCAGCGGTCAACTTGATCGGAGCGATGCCCAGCGCACGGGCCGAGGCTGCGAGCTCCTCGGCTGCGGGTGCCTCCGTCTCTCCGCCCGCCAGCTTGACCAGCCCGAAGTCGAGCACTTTGACCACGTCCAGATCGGCTGCGCGCCGGCAGGCCATCAGGTTGGCGGGCTTGATGTCCCGATGCACCAGCCCCGCCGCGTGCGCCTCGCGCAGGGAGTGCAGGGCCTGAAGCAGGAAGTGCACGGCCCGCGCGGGGCTGACCGGTCCGTGGCGCCGCACGAGAGTGTCCAGGTCCAAGCCTGCCAGCAGTTCCATCACGTAGTAGAAGGAACCATCCTCTGCCACGCCGTAGTCGTAGATGGCGATCGTGTGCGGCGATTGCAGCGCTGCGGTGGCCTGGGCCTCGCGCTCGAAGCGCATACGCAGCTGCCTTCGCCTGCCGAGGCTGGCCTGGCCCAGGGCTTCTGGCTTGATCAGCTTGATGGCGGCCGGGCGCACCAGCGTGTGGTGCCGCGCCCGCCAGACCTCGCCCATGCCGCCGCCGCCGAGCTTCTCGATCAACTCGTAGCTGCCGAGCTTCTGCGCTAGCGTTGCTTGGCGCTGCAGGCTGTTGAACATATGGGCCATGATGATCGCGAGCACGACCGTCAGTACGCCCGGGACCGACAACCACAGCCACAGATTCCAGGGAGGCGAGGGGTTGCCCAACCACACCGTCAGGCTCAGCGCCAGAGGATCGCTGAGCCCCGCCAGAATCAGTGCGAGCGACATCCTCTTCGGGGGAGACGGCACCATCACCGCAAACAGCAGGATGGGCAGCGTGACCGGTGAGGGGCCGCGCACCACATCGCTCGGGCTGTAGGGCAGCCAGTGGCCGAAGACGGCGATCAGAAAGCACAGAATCACCAGGTAGGCCAGCCCGGCGTGGAGAATGGTCGCCGCGCGCAGGCGACGCGAGCGAGCTACCAGAAAGAACACCAGCGAGACGACGAAGCCCACGGGAATCAGGACCAGCGGACGCGTCGTGCCCATCCGCGGCCCGATGTTCGGCTGGGCGAGCAAGACCAGCAGGCTGCTCAGCGCCAGCAGCACCATCGACGCTCCGCTGATGAACGCCAGCCGCTGCGTCGCGCGCTCGCTCAGCTCGAGGGAGACGCTCGAAGGCTCAGGACGCCGGGCGGAGCCCCCGGCCTTGAGCAGGCGTTCTCGCTGCGCTGCCTGACTGGCTGGAGTTGGATGCATCACGTTCCTGCGCGCGGTTGCTCGACTGTAGCCTACGGCACGGGGCTGTGCCACCCCCAGGACCGACCCTCGTCGTGCGCCGGAGATTGAGCCGTCCACGCCTGGCCACAGACATCAACGAAGATGAACAGACGCCTCAGGGCTCCGCGACGATCAGCTCGCGCTCGAAGACCAGCTCACCTCCGTACAGAGGAACCGCCTCGCCGGCGATCTCTCCGATCAGCCACTGGGGATCGGGCAGCAGCCGTATGGTCACCGTGTGCCTGCCGGGAGGAAGTCCGCTGTACCGAATAGAGAGCCCCTGTGAGCCCCCGGGATTTGACTGGGGGAGGGATTTGACCGCACCAGGCCGGATCACCGCGATGCCCCCAATCGGCAACCGCTCCCCGTCGAGCTCGACGCGGTAGGAGTGCCAGATCCAGAAAGGCAGCGGCTCCGAGGTCGTTATCCAGTGCGCCACACCCAGGTCATCCGCCCTGGTATCGAGGGCAGGGCCGATGTCGGGGAACATGCCGAAAGCGATGTCCACTGCGCGCGCGACCAGCGCATCGGCGGCGTCATCGTCGATGAGGTCGACCATGCTCCGCCAGTCTCCAGGCACGACCTCGAAGCTGGTCTGCTCGACCAGCTGACCGTGGATCTCTCCGGATGCGACCCGCAAGGTCGCGCGCAGCGTGTAGCTGCCCGTGTCGGGACAGAGCTCGCGCAGGTCGACGGTCTCCTGCTCGTACCAGGACCCCCCGCGGTCGTGCTCCCCCTGGTACGCATAGGAGGCGACCTCACGATCGCCGATCGCGAGCACCAGCGTTCCCTCGGTCGCCAGGCCAAGTTCATCCAGCCAGGGGCCCTGAGTGTTGATGAAGATGAGGCGCCGCTCGGCAACAGGAAAACGGCGGCGATGCTCGTGGATCGAGATCATCGAGCTGGCCGCGAGCACCCGACCCTGCTGGCTCGGCGCCAGCAGCTCGAGCCTCCACAGCTCCCGAAGCAGCCCGCGCAGAACGCTGTGGCTGTGGGCCTCCCGTTCGGTCTTCGCCAGCTCTTCGAAACAACGCGGAATCAGCTCTTCGGCCAGCGCGCGCAGGTCGCTTTCAGACGCCTGGCCGCTCGCCAGGATCTCCGCGATACGCTCCTGCTCGGCCTCGGCTCTCCTCTTCTCGAGGATGCCAGGGATGAGGGCGACGGCCACACCCACCAGGACCAGTACAGCGATGGCGAGCGAGATCAAAACGGTGCGGCTGCGGTTGCCCTGCCCGGACATGGGGGTCCCTCCCACTGGTGAGCTGCCGGGCATTGTACGGCCGGCAAGCGTCGGGAGCCTGCTCAATCTCCAGTCAGCGAGGTTCTGACACGTTCTAGCGGCTCGAAGATGCGGGTCGCGCGCCCGAAGATCTTCCCCCGAGAGACCGCACCGAAGTGCCGACTGTCCAGGGAGCGCTCGCTACGGTCCGCAAGCAGCAGGTATTCCTGAGCCCCCAGGGTGATGGTCTGCGCCGGCGTGGCCAGGCCGCCCGACCCGACGTAGCCGCGAAAGCCCGCGCGCACGAGCGCCGCAGGCAGGGGCAGGAGCTCTCCGTCGACCTCGACACTGCCCTCGCACAGCCGGATCACCTCGCCGGGCAGTCCGACGACCCGACGCAGGTAGACCTCCTCCTCGCCGGCCCCAGAACGGCTCAGGGACCGATGGCGGAACGCGACCACATCCCAACGGCGCGGATCCGAGAATTGCAGGGCAAAGCGGGACACGATCACGTTGTCGCCCGCTTCGATGGTTGGCGCCATGGTCGCCGTCGGCACCGAGAAGCCTTCAATCCCGGGCCAGAACACCAGGTTCAGCCCCAGGAGGGTCAGCAGGACCACAGCGCACAGAGCGATCCAGACTCTCAGCCGCAGCCGGTGCATCGGGCGGTAGGACTTGACCAGCATCACCAACCACAGCACGGGAGTTGCGGCGAAGCCCAGCAGCCCAACCCCCAGACAGAGATCACCGGGTAAGGCGAAGAACCAGAGCCCCAGCAGAGACGAGCCGTGGATCGCGGCGAACCAAGCGGCCCCGGCCCTCCACTGACCCGCCAGGGCATGGGCCGCACCGGGCACCAGGAACGCGGCGACCACCCCGACCCAGGGTCGATGGCGCGGGGCCTCGTCAACTTCGTCCAGGACAAGGAGAGCTTCGTCTGGGACGTCGAGAGGTTTGGGCTGCTTGCGCTTTCTACGCCGAACCATGCGCGATTCCCCTGTCTTGTGCGGAATCGAGTGGGGATCCACCCCGCACCCGATGATGGACAACTGCAAGTAGCCTGGCGCGGGGCAGGTCGGACGTCTGCTTCGCCAGCGCATCGGCGCTGGTGCCCGCAGTGCCACGCTGTCCTGTTGGAATGCAGCCCGGTTGGATCTTGCCCATCGCCACTCCGGCGCTGGCTTCTGCAATATGGTAGCAACCGACCCCGGCCGAGCCAAGCTGGCTACGCCCCCTTGGACCTGGCCTGCACCGACCGCGACCACGAGCGTGGCAGTTTGTCTTGTGAGAAGTGGCGACCAGCAGGACCGCAGAGGTGGGCGAGGCGTCGTGCCTCCCCATGAACCCAAGGGGCTACACCATGCGCTGCACAACCAAGATCCGTGCCGGCCGAGATGACGACGGCGAGCGCGCCGATCTCGCGACCGTCGCTCTCATCGTTGTCCTGAGGAAGCCCGCCTGAGCAAGGTTGACAGAGACGACTACGCAATTCCGCAGGGGCACCCGAGCCGCTCAGCGAGGGCTCGTTCCCCGCCCAGGGGATGGACGGCTCGCGAGGCTCGACTCGAAGACCGCCCGCATCGTGATGTCACGGACAGGGCCGCGCCGGGCCCCGGTATTGGGGAAGCTGCCCTCGAAGATCCCCGTCAGGTCGATCAGCTGCTCGCCCTCTGCGGTGTAGACCAACAACAGCTCAACCTGCCCTCCATATTCGGTGCTGCTCCGGTCCAACAGCGTCAGCTCGAGGCGGCCTCGCAGCAGGGCGCAGCGCTCACCGCCGAGCTCGCCCACCGGCTCGAGCGTCAGCGTGCCGGCGACCTCTCCCACACGTCCTGCGCCATCCATACGCGCAGGCGGATAAAGCTGGGAGAACCAGCGGGTCAATGCCGCAGCTGGCACCTGCCGTGCGGCGTCGGGGTAGCGCAGGGCCTCGAGCTCAGCAGCGGAGAAAGCGACCGCCTCGACCACCGGTGTCTGGTAGTGGACCATGGTCGGATGCTCGAGCTGCAGCAGGATCCGCACGCCTGCCTGGTCTGTGGTCGGCAGTGCCAGCTGTTCTCGCTCGGAAACCTCTGAAGGAAGGTCCATGTCGGCGGTGATGGCCTCGATCTGTTGCAGCATGTAGCGGCCCATGCGCTCTTTGTCGAAACCCAGAGAGCCGGGATCCGCCCCCGGGAAGGGATAGAACGAGCCTTGGACGGCCCCGTCCTTGTCGAGCACGATCAGCTTGATGTTGCCGCCAGGCTCACGGCTCTGGCGCTGGGCTTCTTCGAAGACGGCGCGAACCTTGTCGGGCATCTCCCGGGGATGGGCGCCATTCCAGACGGTCACGATGAAGGGTTGCAGGGCCTGCAGGACGTCGACGTGTGAGAGGGAACTCCCCCTCATATGGTCTGCATTCGCTCAGCAGTGACCGCTGAAGAACTCCGTCGGCCCCGAGATGTTGGTCAGATGGATGAAAAAGACCGGCCGTTGCTCCTGGGCCGCGCGCTCCAGCGCTGCCTCGAGGCTGGGCGCCCAGTCCAGGGAATAGAAAGCCAGCTCTTCTGCGCCTGGGCGCGCCTGCCGGCAACGCTCGGCGAGCTCTTCGACGTGGTTGTTCTGCGCCACCGCGACCAGACTCAGGCAAGCGAGCAGCATCAAAATGCGGGACATCGTGTTTCCTCCTATGTGCCTCCGTCGACAGTACGAACGGCGCGGCAGCAAAACCGGAAGTGTCTCTTCAGCGACCTCCGCGCGCGCAGCGCCCGCTAGCAACGCCGGGCCGCCAAGCCGTCCACCGCAAGCTCTCGAACCACCCTTTCTGCTTCAGCCAAAACACCCGTGGCGACCAGGCTGAGGGAGCCGCCGAATCCTCCCTGATTGATTGTGGTCACGACAAACGTCGTTGGCACGGAGGGTTGTCTCCGCGTGAGTTAGACAGATGCGGGTGAGAGTCGGCATGAACAGCGGGTCTAGCCACATCAAATGTAGGCTCGTTGGTGCCGAAAAGTAGGGGCGGGGTTTACCCCCGCCCGTTCGCTCGGGAGGGGATAAACCCCTCCC
>JAJDCP010000183.1 GCA_029260765.1 Planctomycetota bacterium | reverse complement strand
AAGCCGCCGAGAATGCCGCGGCCGATCTTCTTGCCGAAGCCACCGATCTTCTTGCCGAAGGACTTGATGCCGCCCCAGACCTTCTTGGCGAAGCCGCCGACCTTCTTGGCGACATTGCTGACGGTGTTTTTGACTTTGTTGGCGATGCCGCGCACAGTGCTGGCGATGCCGCGGCCGATCTTCTTGATGCCACGGCCGATGCCGCATCCGATCTTCTTGAGGCCACCAAAGATCTTCTTGCCGGCCATGGCGGCGCTACCAAGGACCGCAGCGCCGATTCCTACCGCAAAGCCGAGGGCGCCGCGAGCACCGCTGGCGATCTTCTTGCCGAAGGATTTGATGCCGCCCCAGACCTTCTTGGCGAAGCCGCCGACCTTCTTGGCGACATTGCTGACGGTGTTTTTGACTTTGCTGGCGATGCTGCGCACAGTGTTGGCGATGCCGCGGCCGATCTTCTTGAGGCCACGGCCGATGCCGCGTCCGATCTTCTTGATGCCGCCGAAGATCTTGCCGAAGAAGCCACCGACCTTCTTGAAGCCGCCGAGAATGCCGCGGCCGATCTTCTTGCCGAAGCCACCGATCTTCTTGCCGAAGGACTTGATGCCGCCCCAGATCTTCTTGCCGAAGCTGCCGATCTTCTTGGCGACGTTGCTGACGGTGCTTTTGACTTTGCTGGCAATGCCGCGGACGGTGTTGGCGATGCCGCGACCGATCTTCTTGATGCCACGGCCGATGCCGCGTCCGATCTTCTTGATTCCGCCGAAGATCTTGCCGAAGAAGCCACCGACCTTCTTGAAGCCGCCAAGGATTCCACGGCCGATTTTCTTGCCGAAGCCACCGATCTTCTTGCCGAAGGATTTGATGCCGCCCCAGATTTTCTTGCCGAAGCTGCCGATCTTCTTTGCGACGTTGCGGACGGTGTTCTTGACCTTGCTGGCAATGCCGCGGACGGTATTGGCGATGCCGCGGCCGATCTTCTTGATGCCCCCGAAGATGCCGCGGCCGATTTTCTTGATTCCACCGAATATCGTCTTGCCGGCCAGGGCGATGCCACCGATGGCCGCCGCGCCAAGGCCAGCGGCGAAGCCGAGCGCGCCGCGAGCACCGCTGGCGATCTTCTTGCCGAAGGATTTGATGCCGCCCCAGACCTTTTTGGCGAAGCCGCCGACCGTCTTGGCGACGGCGCTGACCGCGCCTTTGACTTTGCTGGCAATGCCGCGGACGGTGTTGGCGATGCCGCGGCCGATCTTCTTGATGCCGCCGAAGATACCGCGGCCGATCTTCTTGATGCCGCCGAAGATCTTGCCGAAGAAGCCTCCGACTTTCTTGATTCCGCCGAGGATGCCGCGGCCGATTTTCTTGCCGAAGCCACCGATCTTCTTGCCGAAGGATTTGATGCCGCCCCAGATTTTCTTGCCGAAGCTGCCAATCTTCTTTGCGACGTTGACGACGGTGTTCTTGACCTTGCTGGCAATGCCGCGAACCGTGCTGGCAACCCCGCGGCCGACCTTGCCGAGGAAGCCGCCAATTTTTTTGATGCCGCCGGCAATGCCGCGGCCGATCTTCTTGAGGCCGCCAAAGATCTTCTTGCCTGCCAGAGCGACGCCACCGATAGCGGCAGCGCCGAGGCCAGCGGCAAAACCGAGCGCGCTGCGCGCCCCGCTCGCGACTTTCTTGCCGAAAGACTTGAGGTTGCCCCAGACCTTCTTGCCAAAGCTGCTGGCGGCCGTCGCGACTTTCCGAACGCTGGCGGCGATCTTGCTCTTGAGGGCCCGTGCTCCGCACAGCAGCATGCCGCCGAACTTCTTGGCTCCGCCGAGCATGGCGGAGCCAGCGGTCTTCATGCCAGCCCCGACACGACTCGCTACACGGCCGGCCAGGCCGCTGCCGACTGCCGCCCCGATCAGACCGCCCGCGAGCATGCCCGCGGGGCCCAACAGCCCGCCCGCCATCATACCGATGCCGGCGCCCGCTGCGCCCCCAAGCACGGCTCGGCCGATGCCGGAGCCTTGCCGCTGCGGCTGCGCGGGACTCTGAGGCTGCGGTGGAACCTGCGCCTGCGGAATACTGGGCCGGGGCGGAATCTGGCGCTGCGGGAAGCACATCGGCGGACGGTGGAGTCCCATGCGCTGCAGCCGCACCCCTGAGGGCGTGCCATTGCTCGGGGCTCCGCCGGTGAGGCGCGTGTGCAATCCCATGCGCTGCAGGTGCGTGCCCGAGGGAACGCCGCCGCTGGGGGTGCCATTCGACGCGCCCATCAGCTGCGTGTGCAGGCCCATACGCTGCAAGTGGGTCCCCGACGGCCTGTCCGCGGTGGCCTGCGTGCTCGGCGCCCCGCTAGCGGGGGGGAATGGCTCGAATCTCTGCAGTTGCATTCAGCGCTTCTCGGTGAGATGGCGGTGGCGGCCATACACCGTCAATTATAGCGCCGATGCGATCCATGCGGAACTGCACAGCTTACTTCTCAGCCCAGGCTGGATGCTCGGACGGCATCTATAGATAGTAAAGGCCTCTGCTCTGCGAGGCAGTAAGGGAAACCCCATGGTGGCGATCGAATTTGACCAGGGAAGTCTGTTGGTCGCCGACCTTCCGGAGGCGATCGCGGAAACCGTGCCCGACTGCGTCTTCGATCCACGTGTCGAGCGCCATCGCCTGCGCGCCTACCGCTATGCCGACCTCTGCATGGCCCTGCATCGCCGCAAGATTCCCTACGATGACCAGGCTCGCAGTTATGAGGTACTAAAGCTCTACCAGACCCTGCAGGGCACACCGCGTGACTACCAGGTCGAGGCCCTGCAAGCCTGGAAGCGGGCGCAGCGCCGCGGCGTGGTGGTTCTTCCCACGGGCGCCGGCAAGACCTTTGTCGCCACGATGGCGATCTCCAATGCTTCCCGCAGCACACTGGTGGTGGTGCCTACTTTGGACCTCTTACATCAGTGGTACGACCTGCTGTCTGCCTGCTTCGACACTCCGATCGGAAGCATTGGTGGGGGCAACTACGATGTGCAGGAGATCACGGTCACCACCTACGACTCGGCCTACCTGCATGTCGAGCGCCTCGGCGGACGCTTCGGGCTGGTGATCTTCGACGAGTGCCACCATCTACCGGGCCCTTCCTACGCCGAGAGCGCGCGCATGAGCATCGCCCCTTTCCGGCTCGGGTTGACCGCGACGCCCGAGCGCGCAGATGGCCGCGATGGTCTACTCGACGATCTGATTGGCCCGCAGGTGTACAGAAAAGACATCCGTGACATGGCGGGCGAATTTCTCGCCCCGTACCGCACCGAACGGCTGCGCATCGCGCTGACCGCCAGTGAGCGTGAGGAATACGACAGCTTTCGTGGCATCTACCGCAGCTATGTGACTTCCCACGGCTTGCGGGTCGGCTCTCCCGGAGGCTGGAAGCGTTTCCTGGTCGAGGCCTCGCGCACCGAAGAGGGCCGCCAGGCCTACCATGCCTGGCGCAAACAGAAAGAGGTCATCCGCACAGCGTCCGCCAAGTTGAAGACGGTGCGGCTCAAGCTGCGCGAGCATCGTGGAGAGAGAGTGCTGGTCTTCACAGAGGACAATGCCACCGTCTACCGGCTGAGCCGCGCCCTGTTGATTCCCTCGATCACCCACAAGACCAAGGCCAAAGAACGCCGCGCGATCCTGCTCAGCTTCAACGAAGGGCGGACCAAGGCGCTGGTCACTTCCAAAGTGCTCAATGAGGGGGTCAACATCCCCAAGGCCCAGGTGGCGATCGTGCTCTCAGGGAGCGGCAGCGTGCGCGAGCACGTGCAGCGGCTTGGTAGGATCCTGCGCCCCGACGAGGGCAAACAGGCGGTGCTCTACGAGCTGATTGCCGCCGACACCGCCGAAGAGTTCACCAGCGAGCGGCGACGGCAGCACACTGCCTACGGCCTGTTGCTGGATATCTGAGGCGCATTAGCTGAACAACGTACCCTGCTCGGGCTGCGTGTCCTCGACCAGCCTGTCGAGCCTCTTGCGGACTTCTTGAGCGTTGGGAATCTGGCGGAAGCGGTAGACTTCCTCGGGCAGGTCCACCTTTTTCTCGACCTGCAGGTCTTTGGCGACGCCGAGCAGGTAGTTGCGCAAACCCGCCTTGCGCAGCGACTCCAGGCGCTTGACGACATTGCCGCGCCGCCAATAGCCCATGATCTCGAAGTCCACTTCCAGCCCGCTGGCCACATGCTTGAAGCGGAAGTCGGGCACCACCACCACGCCTTCCCCCAAATCGACGAGCGGCGTAGCCTGGTCCAGCTGCCACACGGGTCCGGACAACTCGCCGAAACGCCGCGCGAAAGCCTGCAGCTCGACCGGGAGATAGGAGCCCTGCTTTACGTGACTGCGCAGTCCGCAGCCTTCATCGAGCTGGAAGCGCTTGGGCTGCTTGGAAGGCCCCCAGCTGAGCTCAGCGTCGAGCCGCCACACTTTGAGCTTCAGCAGGTGAGGCAGCAGGCAGGCCATGCGCACGCCGTAGCGGCTCTGCGCACCGAACAGGCTCAGCGGACCGTCCAGCTCGACCAGGTATTGGCTGCCACGGCGCTTGCTCACCTGGTGGAGCAGGCGGTGGAATTTGAGCGCGCGGAAGAAGTCACGAACCCGGTTGACCGGGTTCTTGCCCAGCTCGATGCGCAGGTGCTGCGCTTTGAACAACACGGCCTGCGCCAGGGCGGTGTTGTACCGATGCAGAAGCCTCGCGCTGCTCAGCGGTTTGAAGGTGGCCAGCAGCTCCTGGTCTTTGAGGTCGGCATACATCCAGTCTTCGACTTTGGTCGTCTCGAGACTGAGTTCACGGCCGGCTTCGGCCAACACCAGCTCGCGCTGCCAGGTACCGACCTCCCAAGCGCGTGCCGAGGCCTCAAACAGCGAACGGCGCAACTCGATGAGGTCGGCATCGGTGCACAGCTCGAATGTGCAACGGTCGAACAGCAGCTTGATCCAGCCCTTCTCCATCAAGGGCTGGCTGCTGAGAGCGGTCAGCTCGTCCAGGCTCGCCTTGAGCTCGCCGCGGGGCAGGCCTTTCGCCCGCTGGAAGCAAGCGGTCAGCTCAGCCGCCCGTGCGAGCAAGCGCGGGCTGTCGGCGTCCACGTAGCGCGGCTGCACGGTTTGGGAGCGGGAGTTGGCGATCAGCAGATCGAAAGTCAGCATGGCCGGTCCCTGGCGGATCTTGAGCTAGGACAGGCTCCTAGAACTCGCTGCGCTCGAAGATCTTGATCAGGTCGGCCTGCATCTCTGCCGGCACGCGGTAGCGGTCTTCCGGTTTCTTGGCCATCGCACGCGCCACCAGGTGCGACAGCGAGGCCGGCACTTTCGGGTTCAACTCGCGCAGCGGCGTCGGACTCTCGCGCAGGATCTTCAGGATGAAATTGCGCGTGGTGCGCTCTTCAAACGGACGCCGGCCCGCCAACATGTGGTAGAAAGTCGCACCCAGGCTGTAGATGTCACTGCGCTGGTCTGCATTGAGCGCATTGTCGAGCTGCTCTGGAGGCATGTAGGCCAGCGTGCCCATACCGGCCCCGGGGGCCGTCAAACCGCTGATACCCGACTGGTCAAAGCTCTTCGCCAGGCCGAAGTCGACGATCTTGGGAATCCCGTCACGGTGGACGAGGATATTGTCGGGCTTGATGTCGCGGTGCACGATCGAGCGCGTATACGCGTGCTGCAGGGCGTCGGTCAGCTGCACTCCCAGCCGCAGAGTGTCGCGCACGGTCAAGGCGCCGCGAGCTTGGATGTGCTGGGCGATGCTCTTGCCGTCCACCCATTCCATCGCGATGAAGTAGTAGCCTTCAGCCTCTCCGGAGTCATACACCTGCACGATGCTCGGATGCACCAGCTTGCGCGCCGACTCTGCCTCGCGGAAGAAGCGTTTGACATCGGCTTCGTTGCGGATGGTGTCGTGCTTGACGATCTTGAGTGCGACCGACAGGTCATCTTCCTGGCGTTTCCCCAGGTAGACGGCGCCGAACGCTCCCTTACCCAACATGCGCTCGATGGTGTAGCCGGGAATCACAAAGGAGAGCTGTGCGGCCTTGCGGCAGGTCAAGCACAGGCCGTCCTTGCCGTCCTGGGCGAGGTCGGACAGGCTCAACTCCGCTTCGCAGCGGCTGCAGCGTTGCACCTGCATGTCGGAGGAACAGATCTCGATCAGGTTCGTGCCCAGGATCACCCGGTCGCCGATCTGCAACTCGACCTCGGTGACCCTGCGCCCATTGACGAATGTGCCGTTCGAGGAGTTCATGTCGCGGATCGCCAGCGAGGCTTCGCCTTCAGAGATCTCGCAGTGGCGGCGGGAAATCTGGGGGTCGGGGATGCGCAGCGTCGCCCCGCTGCCGCGCCCGATGACGAGACTCTCGCCCTCCCGGAGCGCATGCCGCTTCCCGATCAGGGGGCCTTGGACGAAATGGAGTTGGAACGCCAAGGATGTCGCTCACTCTTCTCGCAGGGGAAAGCTCAGGAGATCCCCAGACCTCCAGGCACCTTCTCGAAGTCTTTCAGGAATTTGGCCAGACCGATGTCGGTCAATGGATGCTTGATGATCTTGTCGAAGACCGGAAAGGGGACCGTGGCGACATCTGCACCCGCGAGGGCCGCATCGCGAACGTGCAGCGGATGGCGGATGCTCGCGACCAGAATCTGGGTCTCGAGCTCGGCATAGTTGTCGTAGATCGCCCGGATCTCTTCGACAAGTGCCATTCCCTGGTGGGAGATGTCGTCGAGGCGGCCGATGAACGGGCTGATGTAGGTCGCACCCGCTTTCGCCGCCAGCAGCGCTTGCAGCGGCGAGAAGCACAACGTGACGTTGGTCTTGATCCCTTCATCGCGGAACACCCGGGTCGCTTTGAGCCCGTCGGTGATCAAGGGGATCTTCACGACGATGTTGCTCGCGACTTTGGCCAGGAAGCGGCCTTCCCGCAGGATTCCCTCGAGGTCGGTCGCGACAACTTCTGCGCTGACGGGGCCGGACACAAGCTCGCAGATCTCCGCGAGCACTTCCAGAAAGCCTCGTCCCGTTTTGGCGACCAGGCTGGGGTTGGTCGTCACGCCATCGAGCACACCAAGAGCTGCGGCTTCGCGGATTTCGGCGATATCGGCGGTGTCGAGGAAAAACTTCACGACGTCTCCTGGCTCTATTTGCGGACCCTGTCGCTGCAGGCTGCGGGGGTCTGTCGCTTGACTTCAGGGGAGGTATTCTACCAGAAGGGCATAGGCCCTACAAGCTTGGCGAAGCCGACGATGGAAGCAAGAATCGGTTGCGCTGGGGCGGAATTTGGAGAAAATAGCGAGCTGTCCTGGAGCGATCCGTACGCAACTCCGAAGGGGTCGAGTCCTGCTGTGGCTGTTCTGAGCATCACCAAAGGAAAAGACTACTTCTACTATGGCGGCGATGGTAGCGGGGCCTTCCACCTGAATCAAAAGACCGCCAGCGAGTGGCTGGTCGGCCGTAAGCGTGAACACGCCCTGGCCATCCGGGGTGCAGGCATCTCGTTCGACCATGCGAAGATCAGCTTCCATGGCAGCAAGTTCTGGCTGGAAGACCTCAACACCCGAGGCGGAACCTACCTCAATGACCAGCGCATCCAGGAGAAGGTCGTCATCCCCGACGGCGCGCGGCTGAAATTTGGCAAAGCTGAGGTCACCTTCCACTACAACGACCCGATGGAAGGTTCTGAAGACCAGGCCAACATCCCCAAGCTCCAACACAGCACCAGCTATACGCCGAAACGCCGGCGGCGCTATACGCAGCGCAGCCTCGAGGGCGATCCGGGCATCCCCACCTATGCGCGCTCGCGCAGCACCGAAGGCGGGCGCATACAGCAGATCCGCGACGAGCTGAAGAAGGTCACCAAAGAGCGGGACGAGCTGAAGGCTGAGATCGAGTCCCTTCGCGACTCCCAGAGCGACGTCGAGCAGATGAAGAACTCGGTCGAAGAGCGTCTGCAGACAGCGGCCGAG
The DNA here is from genome assembly GCA_029260765.1 of Planctomycetota bacterium. GTDB lineage: Bacteria > Planctomycetota > J058 > JAJDCP01 > JAJDCP01 > JAJDCP01. The sequence goes on along the minus strand of JAJDCP010000183.1, from coordinate 40,387 downwards.
CAATTGGCCATGAAGAGTGCGCAGATTGTGCAGCTCGAGACCAATTGTCAGGTTCTGCAGAACAATCTCAAGCTCGAGGCCGACAAGGTGATGGCGCAGCTGGCCATGCAGCAGAAGAAACGGGAAGAGCTCGAGAAGCACGAGGACCGGCTGAAGAGCAAGATCGAGATCCTCGACGCCAAGAACCGCGAGCTGATGGACCGCCTGACGCTGCAAAAAGCTCTGCAGCAAGCCGAGTCGAGCAGCGGGGCAGAGAAGCAGGTCGAAGAGCTCGAGAAGCGCAACGCTCAGCTTGAGCGAGCGCTGGAACAGTTGAGGTCGCAGAAAGAAGAGCTGCGGGGTCAGCTCGACCAGGCGCAAGGCGAGGTCGAGGGTCTGGCGCAAGCGGTGGCGGGGAAGAGCGGACGCAGCTCGCGGCGTCGTCGCCGCAGTGCGTTTGATGACGCGAGCCCGCTCGATGACTCGGACGACGAACCGGTCGTCAGCAAGAGCGAGAAGCCCAAGAGCCTGTTCGACGGGCTGTGATCCCCGCCAGCCCGCTGCTTTCTGCAGCGCGGGGCGTGGCGTTCGTGCACCTGCTTGGCACGCCTAGGCCGCGACCTCGATGCCCTGGTTCTTCAACACGGCCTGGATCGATGATGCCTGGATCTGTTGCTGGTCGAACACCACCCTCAGGCCGCGTCCGTTCTGGTGTGCGGCTGCAGATACGACGCCGGGGTTCTTCTTGAGGATCTCGAGCACCGGCTCGAGCTGCAAGGGGTCGTGCCAGCGCGCCAACTCGAGCAGCAACAGGTAGGCGCGGTCGTCCGAGCCCTGCTCGCTGCAGGGTTCTTCGACCCGCACGATGGCCGGCTTGTGTTTGTCTGAGGTGCGCAAGCGGCGATCCATAAACGCTGCCAGGACGTAGGCGAGGACGGTCGCCACGCAGGCACACAGCACGCCGAAGCCCGCCTTCCAGGAGTAGAGGTCCGGGTGGTTCTCTGCGAAGGCGATGCCGAGCATCAAGGTCGCGAAAAAAGTCAGCATGGGCAGCAGCAGCAGGAAGACGATGCCGTAGTAGGCGGATGGCGGATCGACCTCGATCACAACCTTGCTGCCGAGCTCCACCTCGTTGTCGAGGGTTTCGACCTCCCAGATGACCACGCGGTCTTGCCGGGAGGCGCAGCCGCCGCAGTCGCCGTCGCCGCCACATTCCTCCGCGGCGTTCTTGAGGATGGTCACCTGTGCGACCCCGGGCCGCAGATGCGTGACCACGCCGACTTCCTGGATTTTCATGGTTCGTTTCCGTTTGCAGTATTCCTGGCCCCAGCCGCCGCAACTTGCGTGCCGGCGCGGCGAGGCTTCAAGTCGTTGGGGCCGTCTTTTCCGCCAGAGTCTTGCCCGCAAGCCAGTTGGCTACCAGGATTGCCAGGCTGAGCAGCACCGTCCAACGGACCACCAGCTCTTCGTCCGATGGCTCATCTCCGGGCCGCAATTGCGCGAACAAGGCTTGGAAGTCCGGCTCGCCCTCGGGCGACGCGCCATCGGCTTCCCAGGTGTCCCAGAGCAGGTCCTCAAGCAGCAGGGCATGCCGCTCGAGAGTGCACAATGCCTGCGCTCGCGCTGCGATCACGTACTGCTCTCCGCTGTGGCGCGCGAGCAGCGCGTTGCCGACGTTGTCCAGCCACCGCGACAGTCCGGGCGCTTCGCTGTCGGCCATCTGGCTCAGTGCGGGCAAGCCGCCAGCGAGCGCACCCCAGTCGCGGGCCCGCAGGTTCAGGCTGAGTCCTTCACCGAGCAGTCTGCTGTCACGGAAGGCATTCTCACACAGGCGCACGGCCTGCTGGGCCAGAACGCTGTGGGGCGAGGCAATCCGCGCGCGGCGTAGCCGCCGGTAGAGGGCACGGGCAACCTCAGGTTGCCATAGCTTCTCGAGAGGTCCCATCGACGATCCTCCTGCGGGTCAGGGTGTCCCAGCCGGACGTCCCTATCGGGCTCAACTCTCGTAGTAGAGGTCCTGGGCGACCAGGGTCTCTTCGCTGTCCTTCACGTACCGGCAGAGTCCGCGCTTGGAGCTGCGGCAGAACTCGAGCAGCTCGACGACCTCCGGCGAGGTGAAGCGCGCCGCCTCGATGGTCTCGATGGCGGCGGGCAGAGGCAGCTTGCGGGTAAACAGGATCTTGAAGCACTCGCGCAGCTCGGCCCGCGCAGCCGCCTCGATGCCGGCCCGCTTCAGGCCGACCACGTTCAGTCCGCTGACGCGGTTGCGGAAGACGCTGGTGACGAAGGGGGGGATGTCCTTGCTGACGGCCGCCTGGCCACTCATCATCACCAACCTGCCGATACGCGTGAACTGTTGCACCAGAGCGCCGCCGCTGAGGAAGGCGCGGTCACCGACATGCACATGACCGCACAGAGCGGAGTAGCTGGCCAGCGTGACACCGTTGCCGAGCACGACGTTGTGGCCGATGTGGGCGGAGGCCAGGATGAAGTTGTCATCTCCGAGCACGGTGGCCGAGCCCTCGGCCGTGCCGCAATGGATCGTGGCATGTTCGCGGATGATGTTGCGATCACCTATGCGGAGGTAGCTCTCGCCTCCCTTGAATGCGCGGTCCTGAGGCTCGTGCCCCACCACTGCAAAAGGGTGGACCTGGTTGTCCTCGCCGAGGGTCACGTAGCCGGCCACATAGGCATGGGGGAAAAGGCGCGTCCGCGCGCCGATTTTGACGGGTCCTTCGACGATGGCATAGGCGCCGATGGTCGCGCTGGGATCGATCTCCGCACGCTCGTCGATCAGGGCAGTGGAGTGGATGCTCACGGTGTCTCCCTGGTTTTTTACCCAGTATCTCACAAAGTCTGGCGCAACATAAGGTCTAAAGGGCAGGAAAGGGGCCGCTCAGAGCTTGCCGAAAAAGGTCTGGAAGACCCGGTCACGGCGGGCCTCGAGCACGCCGAGCAGCTCGCGCAGCCCCTCTGCCTCGGCGGGAACCGGACCGCAGTCGACCTGCCCCAGGCGCGCGCGATGGATCTGACCGAGCAGGCTTCCGACCAGCAGGCAACGGGCGCTGTTGAGCAGGCCTTCGTCGATGCCCACGGGGGCGAGCAGGGGAGGCAGCAGGCGTGCCCGCTCGATCTCACGCTTGAAGCGGAGCATCAGCAGTCCGCGTGCTGTCGGGGGTCTGCCCGCGAAACGCCGCAACAGCGGTGTCAGGTCAGGGATCGCGAAGGCATAGCCCAGCGGCACGCCGCGCCTCTCCAGCCGCAGGCACAGTCCCTGGCGGTAGCCCAGGTGGTGCGCTGCCAGGGCTCCCCGCAACAGGTCCACCGGGTGGGGCTCGGGATGGGGGAACCTCCGTGCGCGTGTGAGCTCGACGCCGAGCTCGCTCCTGCGCAGGCTGCGCACCCGCAAACCAGCTTCGGCGGCACCCCGCCCCCAGCGAAGCAGTCTGCGGATGGCGGGGAAACGCAGCTCGAGCCGGAAACCATAGTGCTCGGCGCTGGACGTCAGGGCGAGCTCACCCAGCTGCTGCGCGTGGCGCAGCGGACTCCAGCTGTGGCCGAAGGCATGCGGTGCCTCAGCCCCGGTCAGCAGCTGGGGCCCACTGCCTGGATGGGCCTTGGGCGAAGGCCCTTCGAGCCGGAACGCCCCCCAGTTGTCGAGCAGCCGCCGCAGCTCGCGGAACAACGCGCGACCCACGTCCGGATCCGCGGGCAACAGCAGCCCACCGAACAAACCCAGCGGACCCCCGCCCGCTCTGCGCTCGCGGTCGAGCGCCACGACCACCCGGCCCAGGTCCCGATCTCCCTGGCACGCCAGCAGGTAGCGCCGCTGGCCTCCGCGGTATAGCCAGCGCTTACAGGCCCAGCCCGCCGTGGTGGGGGGCACCCACTTCTCCCCTGGCAGCAGCTGTTGCGGCAGCGCATCGAAGCGCCGAGCCAGGGCGGGCGTGTTGACGGCCCGGATCGCGATTCCCATCTCAGCTCCCGCTGCTGGCGGTGGCTTCCGCCTCAAAAGCGGCCAGCGCTTCGAGCAGCAACTGTTGTTGCAGCACGACCCGTCCGTCCCGTACCTGGCCACGCTCCGCAGCCAACACCGAGGCGCGCTTGACCAGCTCTTTCAAGCTGGCGGGGGTCAGCTCCCCGCAGCGCTCGACGGCCTCGTCCAGCGGCCCCTCGAGCAGGCCGTGGCCGAAAAGACGCAGCAGCGCGGTCCGCTCGTCGGCCCCAGGCAGGGGGAAGCCGATGCGGGCATCGATGCGTCCGGGCCGGTCGCGCAAAGCCGGTTCCAGGCGTTCGGGCGCGTTGGTGGTCAAGACGAACACGACCTCGTCGTTGGGCTCGCAGCCATCCATCTGGTTCAGCAGCTCGCCGAGAACCTGCACGAGCTGGTTCGTGTCACGCTGCCGTGCCAGCAGGTCGACATCTTCGAGCACGACCAGGGATGGTTGCAGGTAGCGTGCCAGCTTGCAGATCTCGCGTGGATAGTGCAGCGAGGGTCCGGAGACGAAGAAGACTGTGAATCCGGCCAGTTTCTTCGCCAGGTACAGGCAGGTCAGGGTCTTTCCCGTACCCGGCAGGCCGTAGAGCAGCACGCCGCGCTTCAGCTCGACGCCGCTCGCCTTCAGCGTCTGTTTGTGGTCGAAAAACCGTACTACATTGGCCTCGACGGTTTCGAGGATCCCCCCAGACAGCACGATGGCTTCGCGTTCGATCGCCGGTACGGTTTTGTAGCGGATATCGGCCACGCCCTGGCCGTCGATGCGCAGGTCGAGCACTTTGCCGCGGAACAGGTTGTGCTGTTGCAGCGCCACGTCCAGGCAGTTGAAGGCCGCATCGGTGGCCTCTCGGCTGGTGCTTCCCAGCTGGATGAGGAAGCCGCTCTTGGCCGCGCCCTGCAGCTTGTCGTCCATCTCGGCTTCGGACACCACATGGGCCGGCAGCAGATGCAGCACCAGGGGCGCGTCGCCGGCGTCGGGAAGGCCGCGCAGGGCGAACAGGGCATTGTCGACACTCGAGGCCTCGCGGTCTTTCGCGCTGGGGATGCGGCGGTAGGACAGCGGGGACAGGGTCTGGTTCGCCAGCCAGGGTGACTCGAGCACCTCCTTGATCGGGCGCCCGCAAGCCCCCATACGTTCGAAGCCGGCGGCCTGCTGGCGCAGGGCGTCGATAGCTCGCTCGAGGCTGCCCAGCTCGTAGGCGGGATACTTCTTCTCGTGGAATTCCAGCTCGGGGAGCTCACCGAAGAAGCTGCGCAGTGCCCCGGTGACTGTCCGTCCCTGCGGTGTCTGTGCCTTCAGCTTCATGCCTGCCAACAGGCAGTAGATGGCCAGCGTCCCGAAGAAGACAGCCGCGGCGGTGTAGACCACCAGGTTGCCTGCGCCGGTCTGCTCTCCGCCCGCCAGCGTGGCGTCTTCGGGCGCGCCGGAGGGGAAGAGCACGGTCCAGGACGCGCCAGGTTGGAGCCGGCCGTAGAGTCGGGGGGGCACGACCTCGTTGACGATCAGCTCGCGGCCCTCGGCCGAAAACTTGAACCAGACCCGCAGCTCTGAGCCTTCGTTGAGCTTCTCGCTGATGGTCGCGGTCGCGGCGCCGGCAGCTGCGTTGAGGTAGCTGTCTCTGGCCAACACGCCGTAGACGGCGAAACCCGCGCTGAGTGCGAGGATCGCGGCGGCAAGGAAGTACACGCGCCAGGCACGGGCCTGCGGAGGAAGGTCGGCGATCGCCATCTTTGCTCTCGTCGGTGAGGGCTCCGAACCCATCGAACCGCGCCTGGTTGGAAATCCAACCTACATCGGCACGATCCCGGCAGCGCCAAAGGGCTCATGGGCGATGGTCTGCAGCGCGATTACGATCTGCTGGCCATCAGTGTAGAAGTCCAGATAGGGAAACCTCGAGCCGAAGCCCGACACCGGAAGGGCGACGCTGCCTGCACAATGCTCAGGACCTTCGAAGCCCGGATAGCAGATAATCTGGACGGTCTCCGACAGCAGCTCGTCACGCAACTTGTTGGTCAACACCTCGCTGAGCAGCTCTTTGGCGACCTCGAGGTCGACCGGCGCCCGGCTGGCGTCGTGGCGTGCGTAGATGCAGAAGCCTTTCAGGTTGCCTTTGATCGGGGCCCAGCTGGCCCAGCCTTCCCACTGCAGCCAGGGAGCGAACTTGTCGCCGTCTTCGGGCGGATCTTCGAGCTCTTTGCGGAACAGCTTGTAGTAGTAGTCTTTCTGGTCCGCCGTCCAGTACAGACGCTGTTCGGCAGGGTCGTTGCGAAGCGCCCCGTGGACGAGCTTGACCGAGTCGAGCAGGCTGCCCTCGAGGGACGAGTCGATCTCGATCGCTTCGGGATCTTCAGCTTCTTCGCGGTCGTCGAGGGGCCGGCTGATCTCGTCGGCCCCGGGCCACTTGCCCGCCCGCACGAGAAAAGGTTCGAGGGTGTCCTTGACAGAATCGGGGATAACGTCGGCCATCGAAGGCTCCCTGGTTTCGTTGTGCGGGCGTTCCCTGGGTATACCATCGGCTCGGTCGGGGCTCAAGCTCCCCAGCGGTCACCGACGTGCGTGCGGGTCTCAGCAGACTGCGGAAGAAATCGCTTCGCCAGCCACCACGGCGGCGGCGCGCTGGCTTCGTTGTCCTCCTCGACGGCCCTCCGGGCCGACTGTGTCGTCCGCCTTGCCATCGAACCACCGGCGCGGCACCTGGCTTCACGATTTTCGCCGCAGGCTGCTCAGACCTTGGGAACCCCTTCCCAGGTGTCGGGTGTGTCTTCTGCGGGGACGGCGCCGACCAGCTCGTTCGGGTCGAGACCCACCTTGGTCGCCAGTTTCTTGGCCGCATCCATCGAAGCGGAGCCTTCGGGGTCCTTGCGGCCTCCATTGGCCACCCACGACAACCAGCTGATGTCCTTGCTGCCCGCCCTGAAGCTCCAACCACCGCCATAGGCCACCTGCGCGGCGTCGCACTGGAATTTCGACTGGCAGAAGGTGTCGTTCGATGCCACCCAGCCTCCAGCCTGCTTCTTCCAGCCGAACTCGGGGTAGCAGCTGTCGAGCTTGTCGAACAGGGTCTTGAGCAGGGTGTTGTGGAAATAGTCGGAGACGTCGTGCTTTTCGTATTTCCAGAACGGCTCCCAGGAGTAGATGAACGGCCCACGCTCGCCGATGGCCCACTTTTCGGAGCCGTTCTTGCGGTTCGGGGGCGAAGAGAACGAGCCGTCGTACATGTGGTAGGTGCCGTCGTCGAGCTCGGTCTTGACGATGCCGTGGAAATTCCAGAACTGGCCGCCGGAGTAACAGTTGAAGTAGTTACGCACGCGCCTGCCGGTCTTCTTGCCGACCCCGACCCGCTGCAGGTAGTAGACCTCGGCCTTGATGCCGAGCACTCCGAAGATCTCACAGATCAGTGACGCCTGCTGGTTGCAGCGCCCGCCGGTGTGGGTCTTGTTGTCGAGCAGACGCCAGCCGAAGTTGTTCTCGTAGTGCGGGTAGTACTTCTCGTAGTCCTTCTTGGGCTCGAGCGGGGGATAGTACAACGCCGAGACCTTGCGCCGCCCGTTGACGAACTTCGAACCCCACTGCGGCGGCAGGTCGTCGTAGTTGGTCGGCTTGCCATCGCCGGGGCTGTACACCGACGCGAACTCGGGGTTGCTCCCCCAATCGCTCGGATGGCCGAAGTGGCGCATCTGGTTGTCGACTTGATAGGGGATCGATGCCGCCCCCTCGCCCACGTTCTCACTCGCCCCGTTGGCCCAGCGGCAGGCATGTTCGAGGTGGGACTTGCAGACGTGCGGCAGGGGACTGTTGTACTGCGTATTCTGGATCGGGTTTTTGTGCCCGGTGTAGATGCGCAGCGGAACGTCGACGGCCAGCTCTTTCTCGTCGAGGCTGAACTTCAGCTGAAGCTCGTGGACCGCGATGAGCTTGGTGAATTCCTCGGGAGTCTCGAGCTCGACCTCGAAGGGCTTGCCAAAAGTGCCGCGGTCGATCTCTTTCTCGATGGTGATCTCGATCTTGCCGGCCTTGTCCTTGACCAGGCAGACCAGCTTGGCCTTCCCTGAGCCGGCACCGTCCTTGAATTTGGTCTTCAGCTTCAGCTTCGTGTTGTGCAAGATCAGCGCCGGCTCTTCGCGGGTCGCTTTTTTCTGCTCGGGATCCCAGACCGTGTGGGGGGCCTTGGCATCCGCGATGGGCAGGCCATCGACCACATCAACGCCGACCAGCTTCGGATTCTCGAGCTTGGGTTCGAGCTTGAAGACGCAAGTGCTCCGGTGGGGCGCGCTGGCTGTCAGCTTGTGCAGGTCTGCCTCGCTGAGCTTCTCGACATCTTCGACGGGTTGCTCTTCGGCGACCACATGGAAGTTGTAGGTCTTGCCAGGCATGAACCAGCCACCCACACCGGCGCGGTTGCTGGTTTTGATCTTGTTGGTCACTTCGACCTTGTTGTCACCAGGCGTGTCGACATAGACCCAGTGTTTGGCGAGCGGTGCTTCCGTCTTTGCGTCGAGAAAGCGCCCCATGCACAGGAGGTCTTTCTTCGACATATTGGCCGCCGAGATCTCCTGGTTGGTGAACGCTTTGTACACATCGCCCGACGAGCCTGGATCGACCGTCAGCTCGTACTTCTTGCCCAGCACGATGTCTGGGAACTTCAGCTGCACCTTGGTGCCGAGCTTCTGACCTTCAGAGAACTTGACGGTCTTTTCGTAGCTGCCGTCCAGGCTCTTGAGCGTCGCGCTGTCGTCGTGGGACTCTTCGCCGTACTCGAACTCGTAGATCAGCTCGGGCTTCTTCTTGCGCTTGAGCACCACTGTTGCGTACTTGCCTGTGTGCAGGCGGACCCGCTTTGCCCCGTCGACCTCAACCCGTTCTGTGTCAGCCACGCTCTGTCTCCCGCTGCTTCTCGCGATATCTTGTTAATGGTAGGCATCGCCGACCAGGATGGCTACTCCCTGTCACTCATACGGTGTGCCGTTCAGATCGAAGCGGAACACAGTCGCGGTCGCGTCGACGCTCCGTGACTCGCCGGAGTCGCTGCACAAATAGATGGCGAGCTCCTGGGTCCGTTCGAAGCGCCAGAGCTCGAGGTTGCGCTCGTCGTGGCGCAGAAAGTCCACCTCATCGGGAAAACCCAGCGCGGCGATCAGCTCCGTCTTGTTCATGCCGAGCGCGATGCGTCCGGACTCGACCAGCTCGGCAAAGCCCTCGGTGTTGGTGCGTTTGGACAGGTACCCTGCCCTCTCATGCTCGGCGACCGCTTGCAGGAATGCGATCCGACGGCTGGGCACCCAGACCGCCGGGCGGTTCGTGTCGGGCTGGTACAGCACGAAGCCCTGGGCTTGTTTGTACTCTTCCTCGAACAGCCAGACCCCCTGGTAGCGCACGTAGCACAGCTGTTCGAGCAGCGCATGGGCTTCGGCGTGTTCGGGTTCGATCTCAAGCGGAACGCGCGCCAGCTCGCGCGCCCAGACCCGATCACCGGTCTGGCTGTGTACGTCACGCGCGAGCTCGAGCCAGAGCGGCAGATCGGGCGCCGTGCGCTGCAGGGCGTTTTCGCGCGCCTGCAGGATCTGGACGGGCAGCTCGGCCAGCCCGGCCAGCAGCTCGACATCGCTGATGTTCCGCGCTTTCACGCGTTGTTGCCAGTGGGCCAGCAGCGCCTGCAGGCCTTCGACATCGGTGTCAGGCACGGCGCTGCGTTCGCGACCGAAGCGCTCGATGTCCTCGGGTAGCTTCTCGAGCCCCTCGATATTGAAGCTCCACTCCCCCCCGAGCTTGGTGATGCGCCCGCGTACGTCACAGTTTTTCGCGTTCTCGTCGCCCAGGGCGTCGAGCTTTGCGGCGAGCTCGGCGCCCGCCACCTTGAAGGTCAGTTCGAGGTCGTGGGCATATATGTTCAACCCGAAGCGTGTCTGGTAGTCGAACCGTACCTCGACCTTGATACGCTGATTTTCCAGGGCTTCAGGTTGCTTGAGTTGTTCGAGCTCGACCCGGGTGTACTCCTGGGCACTGGCAGAAACTCCCATCAACAGGCAGCAGAGAAGTACGTGCGCGCGCATTCAGGGTCTCTCCTCGAGCTGGTACAGAACCAGCCGTCCATCATTGGTGCCAAAGACCGCCACCTGTTCGGTGAGCATGCGCACTGCCGTGCAGATCAGCTGAGTCGGAGATGGTCCGCTGAATGCGCTGATCCGCAGCAACTCGCCTGTTGTCCAATCTGCCTGGCGCACGACCTCGCCGTTGTTGCTAGCGAGGAAATAGAGCTGTCCGTCGGCTTGTGCGAACACCAGCTCACCACCGATCTGCAGGAGGGGAGCCGAAAAGAACCAGGCTTGCGGCTCGTGGGCGCAGTTCCAGACGACTGCCCCATCAGAGCCTGCCAGGCGCGTCAGCTGTCCATCTGCTGTGGCGACCAGGACATCCCCGTCGAGTGGCTGGGGCCCCAGCGTGCATGGCGCATCCAGGCTGACGCTCCACCGTTCACTCCCATCCTGGGCATCGAAAGCCGACAGCCTGCCGGCGGTGCTCAGGCTGCAGACGAGCGAATCAGCGATGAGCATCGGTGCACCTACGGCATCCTCGAAGGTCTTCCGCCAGACGCTCGTGCCATCCTTCGCCTGGATCGCGAATAAGCTGCCATCGGGGCTGTTTCCGAACAGCATGCCGTTCTGGGCCACACACCAGCCGAAGTCTTTCGAGCTGGAGAGCTCTCGCAGCCGATCTCCGGGGCGGTACAGGAACATCTGGCCCAATCTTCCCCGCCGGCTGCCGAGCAGCAGGTACGGCCCCAACGGGATCGGCGGCGTGACCAGTGGGTACACGTCGATGCGGCTGGTCAGCACGGTCAGAGACTCGGGTTCGCAGGAAATCAGGCTGCCTCGGGAGTCGCCGCAGATGAGGAGGCCCTCCCAGATCAGAGGCGCCGTCAGCGTGTGTCCGACCAGGCCCAGTCGGGTCTGGCGTACCAGCGGCGTGAATCCGCCCAGCTCGGCGCTGACCAGCGTTCCGCTGCGGTCTACCGCGTAGATTCTCTGCTCCCAGATCAGGGGCGTGGTTTCAAAGCCTGCGTGCAGTTGGACGATCCAGGTGGGCCGCTCGCGCAGGTCGATCCTGACATCGTGGAAACGCATGCCGTCGAGTTGCTCGCTGTGCACAATCAAACCACCATCTTCAACCTCTACCAGCACCCTTGCTGCTGGGCTGTAGCGTACGATGGTCGCTTCGGCTCGCAGCGGGCCGACCTCCCGCCCGTTCAGGCGGCCGAGCAGGCCTTCAGGGACGCAACGGACCGCGAGCGGCAAACCTGCGTTCGGATCGGAGGCGATGCGTTGCCCCACATCTGTCTGCGGATAGGCGCGCCAGGCGAGCATGCGCAATTGAAACGCGGACGGCAAAGCGCCGCGAGCCTCGGCCTGTTCTGCTGCCGAGAGCAGCCTCTGGGCCGCCTCCGCTTGGTTGTGGGGAAGAGTGCTGGGGTCGATCGGTTGCAGGTTCGCGAAGGCCCAGGAGAAGATGCGGTCTGAATAGAACAGGAACAACGCGACCAGCAGGGAGAAGACGGTCAGGCGCAGCAACCCGCGCCCGGCGCGTGTCCGTTTGCCGCGCAGCTTGCGAAGCTGGGCGGCCAGCTCGCGGCGGCGCTCTGGGGCAAGATCGAGGATGCGCATGATGACCTGGTAGAGCCGTCGCTTGTCCTCGAGTTTCGCATAGTGCTCGCGCAGCCCTTCGTAGACGACCAGAGCGCGTGGTAATCGGCCGCTCTGCGCGGCGCATTCTGCCAAGCGCCAACGTATGCTCGTGTTCTCGGGCTCGCGCGCATGAAGAAGCGTGAACAGCTCGAATGCTTCCTTGAAGCGCTTGCGCTTCATGTGGCGGTGGGCGGCCGGGCGCAGGTCAGACTCGCTCATGATCTCGACAGCGCCGTAGCACAGCAGCTCGTAGACGAGTCTCGAGACCTCGAGCTCAGACAGCATGGAGCTGGCGGCGACCTGCTCGATCGAATGGCGACCGTCGACCAACGCGGAGGCCTCGATCACAGACGCCTCGAGCTCGAGGCTGTCGAGCATCTCCTGGTCGATCTGCACCGGGGCAAAGACCTCTTGGACGCTCGGGATGGCCTGGACGATGTAGTCCCACTCATCGACAGTGCGCAAGTTCTCGAGCACCTGCTCGGCTCGTTCGCCGCGCACTCGAGGTAGCGTGGGGTCGTCTTCCTGCACGGGCTTGGGGACATGGTCGCGGAAGAACTCGAAAGTCGGTCTCTGCCAATAGAAGAGGTCGTAGATCTCGTCCATGACCAGCGCGTAGCACAAGGTGTCGAGGTCTTCCTCGCTGATCAGCATGTGCTCGAGCAACACTTCGGCCAGGCCGTTTCCCTTCTTCGCCAGGGCTGTGGCCTGTTCGAGCTCGAGGTCAGAGATCCGCTCGGCCGCGAGCAGCCGCTTTCCCAGAGTGGTCTTCGGAATCCGCGTGACTACGGCGACCTCGTTGTCGCCGAAGTAGATCAGCTTCTCATGAATGCCAGAGGAGACCCGCAGCGAGCCCCGTTGGCCCTGCATCGTCAGGGACTGGAAGATATCGCTCAGCCCTACGACGTGGGGATCGGCGTCGGCGCGCACGTCTGGTGGGTTGCCGTAGGAATCCAAAGAACCTTCCCTGACAGGCAGAATCCTAGCGCGTTGTCGCAGCAGTTATGACACAATCCGGCCATGCTTGCAACGGCTGTCTGCGGCCGCTTGCACCGGCTGGAGGTTGTCGTGTCCGGGTTGTTTCCTCGCGCGCAGCGGCGGGCCCGCGAACCCGAGGCGCTGTATGTGCACATTCCTTTCTGCGTGCGTAAGTGCAGCTACTGTGATTTCGTCTCCGGTCCGGCTGCAACCGCGCGCCGGCGGTCGTACCTCGAAGATCTGGCGCTCGAGGCCGCGCAACTCCCGCAGGAATTCGTCGCTCGTACCGTGTTTGTCGGTGGCGGCACCCCCTCCATGCTGTTGCCAGCAGAGATCGCTCGGCTGGGCGAGATCTTGCAGCCCTTCATCGGCGAGGCCAGCGAAGAAGTCAGCTTCGAGGGCAACCCGGGCACCCTCAGCCGCGAGCGTCTCGAGGCCTTCCAGCGGGTGGGAGCCACCCGCGTCAGCATGGGAGCGCAGACTTTTGATCCTGCGGGTCTGCAGCGACTGGGCCGCATACATAGCGCCGAAGACGTCGAGCGTGCTGCGCGCGAGGTCCAGCGCCTGGGCATGGCCCTCAACATCGACCTGATCTATGGCTATCCGGGACAGACGGCGGCGAGTCTTGAGTACGATCTCGACTGCATGCTCGGTCTCGACCCGGGCCACATCAGCGCCTATTGCTTGATCTACGAGCCGGGCACGCCCTTGTTCGCAGCCCGTGCAGCGGGGAAGCTGCCGTTGGTCGGTGACGAGCAGCAGGACGCGATGTACGCCCGTGTGCGGGCTCGACTGCGGGAGGCCGGGTACGAACAGTACGAGGTCTCGAACTACGCCCGTCCGGGCAAAGAGTGTCTCCACAACCTGATCTATTGGCGCAATGAGGCCTACCATGCCCTCGGAGTGTCCGCCACCTCGTTCGTCGACGGTGAGCGCGCGACCCGGATCAGCTCTCTGGATGCCTATGGCGCGGAGCTGCGTCAGGGGCGGCAACCGTTGGAGAGAAAAGAATCGCTGCGAGGATTGGAAGAGGCTGCCGAAACCCTTATGTTAGCTCTCAGGCTCCGCTCTGGCGTCGAGCGCGGTTGGTTTGCCGAGCGGACGGGTTTCGACCTGGACCAGTTCGTCGGCGAGCGCCTCGCGCCCTTGATCGAGGGGGGTTGGCTCGAAGACGACGGGCAGGTCCTGCGGGTCAGCCCTCAAGGCATGTTCGTCGCCGACACCTTGACCACCCAGCTCTGGCCCGACACGCTTGCATTTCCTGAAGCGTCGACCGGGCGCGTTGCTGCCGAGGGCAACTCTTGAGACCGCTGCTGTTTGAAATCCCCATCCCCTTTCTAGACTTCAAGATCCCCATCTTTGCCTACGGCCTGATGTTGATGTTCGGGTTCTTGACCGGCACGAAGTTGGCCGAGTGGATCTTCAAGACCAAGGGGCAGAAGACGAACATGATGGGCGACTTCATGTTCGTCGCCCTGGTATGTGGAATCTTGGGCTCACGTGCCCTGGCTGTCTGGGAAAACTGGGACGAGCTGCACAACAAACCCTTGGAGTGGTTCGAGGTCTGGAAAGGCGGCCTGACCTACTATGGCGGACTGATCTTCGGGGTCGCGGGCTGCCTGATCTATCTCAAGCGTAAGCGCCAGGACCTGCTCTGGTTCGCCGATATGGTGACGCCGTCTTTGGCGTTGGGGCTGGCTTGGGGTCGCTTGGGCTGCTTGCTCAATGGCTGCTGCTACGGGGCTCCTACCGACTCGATCTTCGGGGTGGTCTTCCCCGACCATTGCCAGGTCTACACACAGCCGGGCGTGCCTGCTGGAACTCCGGTCTATCCGGCCCAGGTCTACTCGATCTTCTTTGCGCTGGGGTTGATGGTGCTGGTGCTGGTGCTCGATCGGATCTGGAAGACACGCAAGAAGGGGCAACTGATCACGCTGGCTGGGATCATCTATGCGTTGTTCCGGTTCGGCATCGAGATGATCCGTTCGGACAACAGCACCGACTTCCTTTGGGGCATCACCATCAGCCAGGCGATCAGTCTCGGCTTCGGTGCGTTGTCGGCGGCGGCCTTCGTTTGGTTTGCAACGTTCGGCGAACTGGCAGCCGATGGTCCGCACACTCCTTTGCCTCGGGCCGATGACGATGATCAGGCGAAGACTGCCGGGCCGAAGGCCGCTGAGCCGAAGCCCGGTCCCAGTGCAGAGCCGAAAGCTGAAGCCGCGGGTGGCGGGCGCAAGAAGAGACGCCGGCGCAAATAGTCGGGAAGCTCGTCGATGGCCAAATGGTTGTTTCTTTTTATCGTGGTGCCGCTCTTTGAGCTCTGGCTGCTGATCAGCATCGGCGAGCAGCTCGGAGCAACGACCACCATCGCCATCGTTTTCGTCACCGGTATGCTGGGCATCGCCCTGGTCAAGCAGCAGGGACGGCGGGTGTTGGCAAATGCTCGGGAACGCCTGCAGCAAGGCAAGGTTCCCGGGCAGCAGATCGCCGAGGGTCTGCTGTTGTTCGCTTCGGGCGCCTTCTTGATGACGCCCGGTGTCGTGACCGACCTGACGGGTCTGGCTCTGTTGATTCCCTCTGTGCGCGCCTGGGCGGGGCGCCGCCTGATCGCCTGGTTCAAGAAGAACGCCCGGCCGATGCCGGGACCGCAAGGCTTTCGCGTCGGGGCGGACGCGTTTGGAGCTCCGATTTTCGAGGCCGATGCGCGCGTGCTCAGTCCGGAAGAGCTGGCCGAACGAGAGCGTACCCGCGAAGCAGGGCGGGCCGCTCCCCAGCTCGAGGCCGGGGATGGCGGGGAAGCCGCATCGCCCTGAGAGGAGATGCGGTAGTGTTGCCCTGCGACTGTCAGTAGAATTAACCCCAGGTATCTCTACAGGCTCACACAGGGTTTCTGGCAGCGGCCAATGCCAACTCCCGAGCCTGCGCATGCGACCATCTCCGAAGGGATCTTCGCTTGGCGATCAAAATTGGGCGGATCCGGGTCCGCCTCAACATCCAGCTTCCCAGAAAGGCTGCCCTGCTGCCGGGCAGGCCCATGGTTCCCCATACTCAGAAAGCTGGCCATGCTCAGAAAGTCGGGGCTGGGGCGCAGGGCAAGGTCGGAGCATCGCCGACGGCCTGGTTGCCCACTCTGGGCGCGTCCGCCGGCAAGCCCATCAAGCCTGAAGGTGTCCGCCATATGATGGAGAAGGTGTTCGGCACCGACTTCAGAGATGTGCGTGTGCATCACGACCTGGTCGCCGGCCGGCGCGTGCGTGCCCGCAAGGCGCTGGCGGTCACCTATGGGCGCCACATCTACTTCGCCACTGGTGAGTACCAGCCCTGGACGGCGCGTGGCCGCGCGCTGTTGGCGCACGAGTTGCTGCACGTCATCGAGCAGCGCCGGGGCATCAAGAAGCTGGAGTTCCGGCTCGACAAGCCCGACAAGCACTCCGAGGCTGAGCAGAAGGCGCTGAAGGTCGAGCAGAACTTCACGCGCCAGCCGCGCATGAAAGATCCGGCGGCCCTGGCAGACGTGCGTGACAAAGCAAAGGCTCCGGCCAACGAGCGCACCCAGCAGCGCTGGGGGCAGCTCGAGCTCGGCATGGCCAAGCATCTTGCGGTCACTGCCAAAGACATCGGCCGTGGACACCGCAAGCTGGCGCGCGCCGGATCGGGACGGCCGGTCTCAACCACCTTCCCCAAAGAAGTCGGGTTGATGATCGGTCGCGGTCAGCTCGGGCTGATCTCGCTGTTCACCAAAGACCGCGGCCAGGATCCGGGCATCTACTTCCTTGCGCGCTCGCAGCGTTTCGTGCGCAAGGTGATGCCGCAGCACGAGACCCAGCGTCCTGAAGGTTTCCAGAAACGACGCAACAGGTTCTCCAAGCTGTACCACAAGGCCTGGAAGATCTGGCGGCGTGACCGGGTTGCCCTGGCGCGCATGCAGAAGAAACCGCGCGCCCCGATCGCGAAGTTGCTGCGCACCCGGGCGGGCATGAAGCGCCAGGGCTTGCTGCCCAACGAGATGCTGGGTTTCCTCGGACGGCTCAATCAAGAGCGCAAGATCTGGAAGGGACGCTTCGCGGTCATGCGCAGCGGCTTGAAGCAGGCGCACGGCAAGCTTCAGGAAGGCCGCAAGGCCTGGGGGCGCTCGCAGCCGCTAGAGATGCACGAGCTGCTCAAGGTCGCCGAGAAGGGCACGCGCTTCGTGCGAGCCTACGACAAAGCATTCAGCGTTCTGTTCCTGCCGAAGTACCGCCGTGATCTGCAGGATGCCTCGCCCCCGGTGCGCCATGCGGCGCGCTGGCGCGGCTTCCACTTCTTGAAGACCCGCGCTGCGTTCGGCAATGCCCTGTTCGATCTCGAGGCCCGCATCCGCCGGCATCGCAGACTGGGCCGCACCGAGCCGGGCCGCGAGAAGCGCCGCAAGCTGCTGGCCACGTTGGCCGGAGCGACGGAACGCTTCCACGCAGCGGCCAAACCCTACTTCGTGTTCATGGCTGAAAAGGCCCGCTCGCGAGGCCAGTGGCCCGACCGCGTCGAAGAGGCGCGCCTCAGAGGTGCCATCAAGGCTGTGCTGGCCGCGCTCGGCGATGTGCGCACGCGGACCCGTTCGACCAGCGACTTCGATCTCGAGCGCAACCATCACCCCTGGTGGCGCAACCGGCTCACCAAGGCCGTCCAGGTCCGCTTTGCGCTCCTGGGTCTCGCTGACGCCAGTTTGATCCGGCTGAAGCGGCTCGAGACCCGCGTGCGTGTCGTGAGCCGGCTGCTGGAGCAGCGCAAGACACAGGCGCTGGCGCAGCGGCTCGAAGAGGTCTCGCGGCTGTCGAAGTCCGAGGCGGCCGAACGTGCGGCGACCACCGGTCGTTGGTTCGAGCTGCGCCCGGGCCTGCGTCAGTCCCAGCCGATCAAGCCGATGCCGGTGCCGGAGCCGATCGCCCCGGTGGACCGGCTGCCACCCGGCGTCAGTGTCCCCGATCTGCGGCTGACACAAGATGAGGTCAAGCTCTCGCGGGGCAACTGGCGGAAGGTTCTCGGTCCAGGTGGCCAGATCGGCTGGCTCCATAAGGATCTGCTGCGGTCTTGTCCCTCACCGCGCGATCGCAGTGCGATCACCAGTCAGCGCAGAGGCGACAGCTGGCTGCTCGACATGCTCGAGCGCCATGCCCGGCGGGTCGGTGCCAGCGATGCGCTCGATGGGGTCATGCCCATCGACGACATGCCGAGCCATCTGCGCAGGCGCTTGAAGTTCTTGGGCCGACTGGGGCGCAACCAGCTGCGCAACCTGCCGAAGGGACGCCAGCGGGCCTTGCTGCAGCGTCAGCGTGAGCAGTCCGACTGGTTGGGACGCCTCGAAGACATGGGCATCGATGGCCGGTTCTTCCAGAAGCAGTATGGCATGGCGGCCATCCACCGCAAAGCGAAGGGTACCGCTGCCATCGACCGCCAGATCGAACAGGCGGCCGAAGCGCTCAAGCTCGACAAACCCAAGGGCGGCGCGCTGGTCATGGACTTTGCGACCCGTGGCAAGCTGCGCAAGCACCTCGGTGTCGATCCTGGCGACATCCGGGTCCACATCGGACGCGATGCCGCCAAGCTCGCCGACGAACTGTCCGCCGACGCTCTTGCCGTGGGCAAGAACATCTTCCTGGCCGAGGGCAAGGCGCGCCAACTCGATCCCAAGGGCACGGCTCTGATCGCTCATGAGGTCACCCACACTCTGCAGACCGAGCAGACCGGTCTGGCTCGGCAGAAGGGTCTGGTGCGGGGCGTCGACAGCCGCGACTCACGCGAAGCGGTCGCCGAAGCCGTCGAGGCCGAGGTCGAGCGCCGCGAGCGTCGGAATACCTATGCCCGTTCCAAGCGCCGCATGGTCGTCCGCGACGGCTGCCTCGAGCATGGCAGCAAGGTCAAGCCTCTCGGCCGCGGGCCGCGCATGCCCGGCAGGCCCGACCGGGTGCCCGTCGCCGAGTCGCGTGATCCGATCGGCAAGGTGATGGACAACTACTCGATCAAAGAGAGCATCTCGAGCCGCGAGTTCATCGATGAGATGGCTACGCGCGTGATGGATCTGCTGGCGCATGAGCTGCAGCTCGAGTCCGACCGGCGGGAAGAGCTCGAGTGGGGTCCCTTCCACCGCGGCCAGTAGCTCTAGCAGGCTGCGATTTCTGCATTGATTGTGCGAGCGCGGAACCGGATCCGGTTGCGAATCCGAATCCGATTGCGGGCCCGAATCCGAATCCGATTGCGGGCCCGAATCCGAATCCGATTGCGGGCCCGGATCGGAGGACCGAAGACCGAAGACCGAAGACCGAAGACCGAAGACCGAAGACCGAAGACCGAGTTGGGGGGGACGATCGAACGACCGTTCTTCATGTAGGGGAGGCGTTTATCCCACCTCGACGACCCGGACGCTTCGCTCCCGCGTGCTTCTACACCTTCATCGGCAACTTCAGCCAGCCCAGCTCTGCGAAGGTCTTCAGGCTGTCGCGTATGCTCTCTTGCAGAGGTCTTGCTTCAAAGCCCAGCTCGCGTTGGGCGCGGTCGCTGGCGATGTGCTGATGGCAACGCAGGATCTTCAGGGTCTGGCGGGTGAACAGCGGCTGCCGGCCGCGGACACGGGCGGCGAGCTCGGCGAAGGGGCTGGCCAGGCGTGCCAGCCACATAGGGCACTCGGAGGGGATCCGGGCGTGCCCGACCTCAGTGGCGATCAGGGTGGCCAGCTCACGGAAGCTGGCGTAGTGTCCGCTCAAGATGTAACGCTCTCCGACCCGCCCGCGAGCTTCGGCCGCCAGGGTGGCCTCGACCACGTCGCGCACATCAACCCAATGGAAGCCCGCGCCGACCACGGCCGGCGGAGTCGCGCGCGCAAGCGAGAGCAGGTAGGAGCCCATGTCGGAGGGGCGGGTGTCTCCGGGGCCCACGATCCCGACGGGGTTCAGCGTGACTGCCGAGAGTCCGCGCTGGACCGCCTCTTGTACCTTGAGCTCGGCCAGGGCTTTGCTCCGGTCATAGGGCGGGTGGCTGGCGGCCAGCGCGAGCGCGCGGGACTCATCGATCGGCTCGTGCAGGGGCTGAGAGTCCAATGCGTGGATCGAGCTCATGTGGATGAAGCGGCGCACACCGGCCTGCAGCGACGCTTCGACGACGTGCGAGGTGCCCTCGACATTGACGGCGTGCACACGGTCGCTCATACGCGGGTCCACGGAAATGTAGGCCGCCAGGTGGAAGACAACGTCGATGTCCGCGCACGCCTCTCGCAGGCTGTCAGGATCCAGCACATCCCCGACCACCTGTTCGACCTCGAGCTGCTCAAAGCGCGCATTCGGCTCGAACATCAGCACACGCACGGCGCGCTCCTGCTCGAGCAGCCGCCGTACCAGTAGGGCGCCGACGTGCCCGGTGGCGCCGGTAACCAGGGTCTTCATGCCAGTCTCCTTCCGCGGATGTGGGCCTTCGACAAGATCGACGCAGCGGAAAAAAATGACGCTGCGTCAAGTGGTTCTATTTGTACAACCATAGCTCTGTGGTCAATGTAAAACATCTGTAATAGCTGGGAAGCTGGACTTGACGCTAACGCATGGCTCGATGTAGCTTGATAGGGTACCCCGAAGGATGGCACTGCCTTGGTCTCTGATCTGGCCCGCACCCGCAAGCAACGCGAGATAAGGCAACGTGAGGCGTTGATCCTCGACGTGGCCCGCAAGGTCTTGCGGGAGAGGGGCTACCACGACTTGACCATGGAGCGCATCGCCCGCGCGATCGAATACTCGAAAGGCACGATCTATCAACACTTCTCCAGCAGAGAGGACATCCTGGTCGCCCTGGTCGTCGAAGAGAGCAGTCTGCGCAATGCGATGTTCCGGCGGGCCGCCGCGTTTGAGGGGCGTCCTCGGGAGAGGTATGGCGCGATGATCCTCGCCTACGAGCTGTTCTTCCGGCTGCATCCCGTGCACTTCACCAACGCTTCGCTGGCCCACAGCGTGCCGATCCTCTCCAAGGCTTCGGACGCACGGCAGAACGCTCTCCTGGCCGGTGAGCTGAGCTGTCTGGAGCTGGCAGGCACGCTGATCTCCGACGCCGTGAGCTGCGGTGACCTGGTGCTCGCTGAGGGCGTTCAGCCGCAAGAGCTGAGTTTCAGCCTGTGGTCGCTCCAGTACGGCACCTTCCGCATCCTGGCTTCCGAGGTGCCTGTAGAGTTCATCGGCATCGGCGACCCGTTTGCAACCTTGCGGCGCGCGACCCGTTGTCTGCTCGATGGCTACGGTTGGCGGCCGCTCTCCAATGCATGGGACTACGACGAGACCACCGAGAGGATCTTGAAGCAGGTGTTTCCTGAGGAAGCATCTCAAGTACGGTAGCTACGATGTTTTTTTGTGAGGAAATTGACGGTGCGTCAAACTTCTACGCTGCGTAAGGTCGGTTTGTTGGTGCTCGTTGCGGCGGTCGTGCTGGGGGGCCTGCTCTGGCACGATCCCAGCGAAGTCAGGGCCTCCGCGGTGCATGTCCTCGACGTCGCTGCGCTTGCGGTGCAAAAGGTCTCGAGCTATGAGCGTGAGCGCGCGTACAGCGGCCTGGTTGAGACCCGTCGCTCGGGCCCGCTGGGGTTCGAGAGCGCGGGACGGGTGCTAGAGATCCCTGTGGCACCGGGTACCCGGGTCGAGGCTGGTGCTCCGCTCGCCGTGCTCGACAGCGCCGAAGTCGTGGCCGCGCGCCAGAGCCTGGCGGCGCGCAGAGACCGTGCGCAGGCAGAGCTCGAGGAGATGCTGGCCGGCCACCGGCCCGAGACCATCGCGGCGGCGCAGGCCGGGCTGCGGCAACGCGCCGCCCACCTCCAGATCGCCCGCATGCGCGTCGCGCGGCAAGAGCTGTTGCTGGCAGAAAACCGCCTCGGTCAGCAAGCCATCGACGAGGTCCGTGGCGAGGTCACAGCCCTCGAGGCGCAGGTCGAAGAAGCGGAGCAGCAACTCGCCGAGCTGATCGCGGGCGTCCGCCTCGAACGTATCAACGCGCAGCAGGCCACGCTGCGCCATCTCGAGGCCGAGCTCACGGCCCTCGACCTGCGTCTACAGCGTTGCGTCGTGCGCGCACCCTGGCCGGGGCGGGTCGCTGAGCTCTGCGTCACCGAAGGGGCCGTGTTGGCTCCTGGTCAGCCGGTGTTGTGCCTGGTGGGAGATCGAGACCTACGCGCTCGCATCGGTGTGCCCCCAGAGGTCGCCGCCGCGCTGGAAGATGGCCGGCTCTACCGTCTTGAGATCGGCGGGCGCCGCGTCGACGGGCGGCTCACGGCTCGGCTCCCCGAGCTCGACGCGAGCACCCGTCTGCAGGCCCTGCTGTTCGCGCTGGACGGACAGCCCGGAGCGGTGATCGGCCAATCCTGCCGGCTGCTGCTCTCTGTGCGCACGGACCAGCCCGGCATCTGGTTGCCCGTGTCTGCCCTGCACCGCGGTGAGCGGGGCCTTTGGAGCTGTCTGGCCCTGGTCCCCCTGGCCCGCGTTGCGCAGGCCGCGATCTCTGCTGAGCGCTCGAATCCGCTCTACCGGTTGGAGACGCGCATGCTCGAGGTCGTGGCGTTGGGAGAGGGGGAGGTCTTTGTCCAGGGCCAGCTCGTAGCAGGAGAGCTCGTGGTTGCGAGCGCCCCGGACCGGCTCGCTCCGGGGCAGGTCGTCCGCACGCAGGCTGCCCTTCCCTGAAAGGACCCATCATGGCCAGGCTCTTCTACCGCCGGCGTCGTCTGCTGCTGTTGGTCATCGTGTTGCTTCTGGTGGCGGGCAGCTCGGCGCTCTCTTTTCTGCCGAGGAAGGAGGATCCGACTCTCCAGCAGCGCTTCTCCCTCGTGCTCACCCACTTTCCCGGCGCGGGGCCGGAGCGTGTCGAACAGCTCGTCACCCGGGTGCTCGAGGAAAAAGTTCGCGAGCTGGCCGCTTTCCGCAGCATCCGTTCGGTCAGCCGCAGCGGAACCTCTGTGCTCTACTTGATGCTCGACGACTCGGTCTCCGACGCCGCGCGCGTCTGGTCGCGTCTTCGTGACAAGCTCAGCGACGCCTCCGCATTGCTTCCCAAGAACGCCTCAGAACCCGAGCTGCGCGACGTCGACAGCCAGATGGACGCCTTCACGATGCTGGTCGCGCTCTGCCATAAGGGCTCCTCCCCAGGCATCGAGCCGGGTCCCCACGCCTGGCTGACCCGCCTGGCCGATGAGCTCGAGAGCAACTTCAGGTCCCAACCCGAGACCCGCCACACGCGCATCTTCGGCGCCGCCAGCGAAGAGGTCCTGATCGAGATCAGCGCCGAGCGGCTCGCGAACCTGGGAATGACGGCAGCCGCGCTCTCCGCCGCTGTCGCCGGAGCCGACGCACGCCAACCCGCTGGGCAGCTGCGCGGCGACGGCCAGGATCTGCTGATCGAGGTCGGAGGAGGCTTCGATGCCCTCGAGCGCATCCGCGAGCTACCGATCAAACGCGGCCCACTGGGCGAGGTTCTGCGGCTCGAAGACGTGGCCCGGGTCGAGAAACAGACCAGCGCTCCGCTCGCCGAGCTGGCGATGGTCGATGGCTGGCCAGCGGTGTGTGTCGCCGCCCGCATGCAGCCGCGGGCCCGCATCGACCGCTACTGCGCCGCGCTGCGCGACCGCCTGACGGATTTCAGCGCCCGCCTGCCTCCGGACGTCGAAGCGCAGGTCATCTTCGATCAGAGCCGCTATGTGGCGGACCGCATGAACGGTCTGGCCTTCAATCTGTTGCTCGGCGCCGTCCTGGTGCTGGTCGTGATCTTCCTGATGATGGGGTGGAAGTCGGCGCTGCTGGTCGGCTCTGCGCTGCCGCTGTCCTGCCTGTGTGTGCTCACCGGTCTCTGGGCCTGCGGCCTCGATCTGGAGCAGATGTCGCTGACGGGCTTGATCCTGTCTCTGGGGCTGCTGATCGACAACGCCATCATCATGGTCGACGAAGTGAGCCAGCTGCTCGAGAAGGGGCATGCTCCCCTCGAAGCGGTGTCCCAAGCCACGCGCAGCCTCCGGGTGCCGCTGCTGGGGTCGACTCTGACCACCGTGCTGGCATTCACGCCGCTGCTGCTGATGCCCGGAGGTGCAGGAGAGTTCCTGCGCGGGCTGGCCATCGGCGTGGTGCTCTCGCTGACCAGCTCGCTGTTCGTCTCGCTGAGCATCGTTCCCGCCGTGACCGCCATCTTCAAGAGCGCTCGCTTCCGAAGCGCTCGAGCAGGGACAGGCCTGCTCCATCGGGGGGTCGAGTTCCCCTGGCTCACACGTGTGTACCAGCGGAGCCTGAGCGCGGCCCTGCGGCGACCCCTGTGGGGAGCTGCGCTGGCCGCCATCCTTCCCCTGGCAGGCTTCGGGCTGGCGCTTGGCCTCGAAGAGCAGTTCTTCCCGTCCTCTGACCGCGACCAGCTGCAGGTGCAGCTGTTCGGGGACTCCGAGGCCTCCTTCGAGAAGACCTGGCAGGTCGCGAGCCGGGCGCGGGAAGTCTTGCTCGCCCACCCGGACGTCCAACGCGTGCATTGGTTTGTCGGCGGCGATGGCCCCAAGGTCTACTACAACCTGCGCGGGGGGCAACAGGGCTCTGCGCACTACGCCCAGGGGCTGATCGAGCTGGTGGAGGGAGCCGATTCTCGCGCGCTGACCGACGCGCTTCAGGTCGCGGCGGACGCCCAGCTGCCCGGCGTGCAGTGTATCGTCTCGCAGCTCGAGCAGGGGCCGGTCTACGACGCCCCCATCGAGATCCTGGTCGTGGGTCCCGACCTGGCTCTGCTGCAGGCATGTTGTTCCCAGCTACGTGCGCTGCTGGCGGCGCACCCTGACATCGCGCACACGCGCACGGGTCTTCTCGGGGGCCGGCCCAGACTTGAGCTGGTACCCGATTCTGCCGAGCTGCTGCGCCTCGGTCTCAACGAGGCGGGTCTCGCGCAGCAGCTGATGGACAAGCTCGAAGGGGTGGCCGCCAGCACGCTCAACGACGGCGACCGCGAGCTGCCCGTGCGTGTGCGGGTGAGCTCTGCAGAGCGGGGGAATCTGGGCCAGATCACTTCGCTCGACCTGGTCCCGGGTAGCGGTCGGGGGACCGTTCCCTTGTCATCGTTGGGAGAGTTCTCGCTCGAACCCTCTTGGGCACGCATCACGCGCAAGAACGGCGAACGCGTCGGCGCGGTGCATGGCTTCCCCCGCGCCGGGGTGCTGCCTGCAGGCATCCTGGCGGAGGTTCTGGAGCAGGTCGAGGCTTCCGGCTTCCAACTTCCCCCCGGCTACCGCCTCGAGCTGGCCGGCGAAGCGGAAGAGCGGAACCGCGCCATCAGCGACCTGCTCGCCTTCGGCGGCCCCCTGATGGTGCTCTTGCTCGCCACCCTGGTGCTGTCGTTCAACTCCTTCCGGATGGCGGGAATCATCACGGCCGTCGCCCTGTTCTCCGTCGGCCTGGCCCTCGCCAGCTTGCGGATCTTCGGCTACCCCTTCGGCTTCACGGCCATCGTGGGCACGATGGGCCTGGTCGGCATCGCGGTCAACGACTCGATCGTCGTGCTCGCGGCGCTGCGTGCCGATTCCCAGGCGCGCGCCGGAGACCCCGCCTCGATGCGGGCAGTGATCGTGCGCTCCACCCGCCATGTCTTGTCGACATCGGTCACCACCGTGGCAGGCTTCATCCCCCTGTGGCTCGACGGGGGTGGATTCTGGCCGCCTCTGGCAGTGGCCATCGCGGGCGGTGTCAGTGGCGCGACCCTGTTGGCCCTGTACTTCGTGCCCTGCGCGTATCTGTGGCTCTTGGGTAGACCTCAGGAGCCCGCGCAGCAGGCGTCGATCTGCTCAGCCAGGCTGAAATCGAGCTCCGAGATGCCTGCGACGTCGTGAGTGGCCAACGAGATGCGCACCGTGTTCCAGACGTTCGACCACTCGGGGTGATGGTTCATCGCCTCGGCCCGCAACGCGACCCTCGTCATGAAGCCGAAGGCCTCGACGAAGTCCTGGAACTTCAGCTTGCGGAACAGCTTGCCGTCGACCAGCCGCCAACGCGGGCGCTCGCGCAGGCGCGCCTCGATATCTTCAGAGCTGAGTCGTGTCGCCATGAGAATCCTCCTGGGCAGCTCTCAAAATGGAGCTGCGGTGGCATGAGAGAGTGCATTGCAGAAGCCGTGGTAGATCGTCGGGGCCAGGATGCTGCCCGTACGCGCCCGCAGGTAACCGAAGGCCAGCCCGGGGAAGAAGGTGAGCAGCCGCATCGGATGGGGCGCATCGATCAGATGCACGCAGGCAAAGACCAGGCTGGCCAACAGCCAACCCAGCCCCAGGCGCGCGCCGAACAGGGTATGGCGCGGGGGCCAGACCTGCTGGAGCCGTGTCTGCAGGTAGGCGCGGAAGAAGATCTCCTCCGGCAGGGCAGCGTTGAGGAGATGCTGGATGAGGTTCTCGCCAAATCCCTGCCACTGCAGCTGTAGAGCATCGCCGCGCAGGAACCAGACCAGGCCCAGCAGCCCCAGCGCGGTCGCCAGCGTCCAGGCGGCGCACAGCCACAGCCCACGTTTCCAGTCCCCCAGGCACAGACCGAGCTTGTCCGGGTCGGCGCGCCGTAGGTAGACCAGGAGGCACGGCCCGAGGACCCAGACCGCCATACGCCAGTCCGTCAGGTCGATGACCCCACGCAGGAGCGGGATGGCGATGAAGGCCGCCAGGCTGAGTCCGCAGACCAGCAGCGTTTCGTTCAGGCGCTGGGCGCCGCTCGGGGAGTCGGTGGTGATGGTTCTTCCTCGTCGGCAAAGACGGTCTCGGCCAGGTTCGCGAGCAGGGGCCGCATCGCGTCGCGCAGCTGACGCGGCTCGGGCAGTGAGTCCAGAAAGCTGCGTCCGTACCAGCGAGTGCGCAGGCGCGGGTCGAGCACCACCACAGCGCCCGTATCGCGGCGGCTACGGATCAGGCGGCCGAAGCCCTGTTTGAGCTTGAGCACCGCGCAGGGCAGGCTGTACTCGCGGAAGGGGTTGCCGCCCGCGTCACGGATGGCCCGCAGCCGGCCCGCCTCGACCGGATGGTCGGGCACACGGAAGGGCAGGCGCGGGATCACCACCTGCACCAGCTGCGAACCGGGCATGTCGACGCCTTCCCAGAAGCTGTCGGTGCCAAACAACACGGGCGCGTCCAGGCTGCTGAACATGCGCAGCAACTCGCGGCGGCTGCGTTCGCCCTGGACCAGCAGGTTGTAGCCCTCACGCCAGAGCGACTCCCGCACCTTTTTCGCCGTCTGGCGTAGCAACCAGTGTGAGGTGAACAGCACGAACATGCGCCCCCTGCTGGCTCGCGCGGCCACCAAGACCGCCCTGGGCAACCAATCGGTGAAGCGGGCATCGTTGGGAGCCGGATAATCGGTCGGCATGGCGAGCGTGCAGTTCTGCGCGTAGTCGAAGGGCGAAGCCACCATCAGGTTCTGGCTGCGCTTCTCGGGCAGTCCCACCCGGCGGGTGAGGAAGTCGAAGCTGCCTTCGACCGCCAGAGTCGCCGAGGTCAACACCACACTCGAGGTATGGCGGAACAGGGTCTCGCCGAGCAGCCCCGCGATGTCGAGGGGCGAGGAGACCAGCTTGATCTCGTGGTGCTCGCGCCCTTGCTTGTCGCGCCGGACGGGCGCGATCTCGAGCCAGCGGGTCAGGCCTTCCCGCTCCCGGCCCACCAGCATCTGCAGATTCAAGCCGGTCGCCTTGAGGCGCATACCGACAGCTTGCAGCTCCAGAGCCGTGCCCACCCAACCGTCGCCGACCTTCGAGAGCCGGCTGGCGAACTGATGCACCTCTTTGCCCAGAATCTCCAGCCGCTGGGCGGCGCCCTCGAATTCGGAGAAGATCTCGGCCCAGGGGCGCGGCTCGCCGAAGTCGATGATCTCCGTCGAGCTGGGTTCTTTGCCTTGCAGGGCCAGCTCGCGGACCGCGTCGAAGGCGAACTCCACCCCCTGATCCTCGAGCGAAAGCTTCTGCATCAGGTCTTCTTCGACTTCCCGGGCGAGAGCTTTTTCGCCCTCTTTGGCCAGCCGCTTCAGTGCGAAGGGCAGCAGCCCGCGTTCCCCCCGGGAGTGGCTGTGCAGGCGGCCGAGCAGCATGCGGATGCCGCGCCGGCTGACCTGTGCGCCGAGGTGTTTGGCGGCGACGTCTTCCAGATGATGCGCTTCGTCCAGCACCAGCCGCTTGTACGGCGGCAGCACCGAAGCATCATCGAAGTTGGCCCGCTGCGCCTTGATCGCCAGGTCGGACAACAGCAGATGGTGGTTGACGACCAGAATGTGGGCTTTGTCCGCGGAACGCCGGGCGCGGTAGTAGAAGCACTCCGCGAAGTGCGGGCACTGCGACTTCAGCGACTTGTCTGTGGCGCTGGCCACGCGCTCCCAGGCCTTCCCGTTGGGAGGGATGCTGAGCTCGCCACGATGGCCGTTGCGTGAGCGCCGCGCCCAACCGACCAGCTCGGCGACCATCTTCTTCTCGGCATCGTCGTCAAAGAAGCTCTCTTCGGCCTTGGCTGCCTCTTCGACCCGCCGCTTGCAGGCGTAGTTGTTGCGTCCGGTGACCAGCTCGACCCGCGCTTCAAGACCCAGCGCAGCCAGCACAAAGGGGATGTCTTTCTCGACCAGCTGGCGCTGCAGCAGGATGGTGTGGGTCGAGATCACCACCTTCTCGTCATTCTGCACCGCCCACAGCAGCGCGGGAACCAGATAGGCGAGGGACTTCCCCGTGCCTGTGCCGGCTTCGACCGCAACCACCTGGTCGTCGTTGAGCGCCGTGCACACCAGCCGCGCCATCGCACGCTGACCGGGGCGGTCTTCATAGCCCGCGTGGGCCGCCGCGATCGGCCCCTGCGGCCCGAGCAGCTTGTCGATCTCATCCGGATTGAGCGTGACCCGCGGCGCCTCACGCACGGCCTCGACGACGACATAGATGCTCTCGAGCCGGTTGTCGACGATGGCGCTGCCGATGCCACGCCGCGAGAGCAGGCTGGCCACCGACAGGTCGGCCTCTGATGGCTCGAGGCGCCCGGAGGGATGGTTGTGGATGGCGAATTCCCACTCGCCCCCGTCGCGCAATGCCGCTGGGACGGCGCTCTGGTGCCCACGGGCGAGCACCTTGACCTCATCGAAGCACGCGCCCGCAGTCCCGTCCGCGCTGCTACGCTTGAGCACGAAGAAGACCTCATTGCCGCCGGCGGCAGTAATCGCCGCCCGCATGGTCTGGCAGACCGCGGAGGTCAGGCGGCTCTCGGCTGCTTCTCCAGGCCCGGGCATCAATGGTTCCACGCGTGCGAGTCCCTGTGTACAATAGCAGCTCGCTCCGCAGCCCCCCAGGGATAACCGCCCGTGCCATGCCAGATCGTCGAAGAACAGGTGACCGAAGCCTGGGCAGGAGAGCCGGTGTTGGAGCTCTTCGCCGAGCGCCTTCCCTGGCTGTCGAAGACTGCGCTGCGCAAGCTGCTGCACCATGGCTTCCTGTCGCGGGACGGCAAGGTGGCTTCCCCCCATGAGCCCCTGCGGGCGGGCGAACTGTTGCGGCTCGAATTGCCCGAGGCTCCCAAACCGCCGCCCGCGCCCAAAGACCGGGGACTCTGGCCGGAGATCCTGGCGCGCCACGGCGATCTGCTGGCCTTGAACAAGCGGCCCGGCATCTCGACGCTGAGCGCCAAGCCCGACCAGCCCTCGACGCTGTCCGCGGCGCAGGTGCTGCTGGCTGAGCTCGAAGGACGGCCCCGGCGGCTCTACCCCGTACATCGCCTCGACCGTGAGACCAGCGGTTTGCTGGTGATGGCCCTGGGGGTCGAGAGCGCCCGTCAGCTCAGCCGGGCTTTCGCCGAGCGCCAGGCCCACAAGTGCTACCACGCCCTGGTCCATGGCCAGCCGCCCGACGACGGGGAGATCGAAGCCGAGGTGGGCCGCGCCGGCCGCCAGGGGCGCATGCGGGTCGAAGGCAGCGAAGCGCGCGCCGCCCGCACGGGCTTCCGTGTGCTTGAGCGTTTCCACCAGGTCTGTTGGGTCGAGCTCGAGCCGCGCACCGGCCGCACGCACCAGATCCGTGTCCACATGGCCCACGCCGGGCATCCGGTGGTGGCAGACGGCAAATATGGTGGCACGCCGTTGCTGCTGTCGAAGCTCAAGGGCCGCAAATACAACCGGGGACGCCGGGAAGAGCGGCCGTTGCTCACCCGGGTGGCTTTGCATGCCGCGAAGTTGCGGGTCCCCTGGCAGGATGCAGAGCTCGAGCTTGAAGCGCCGTTGCCGGAAGATCTCAAGCGCTGCCTGAAGGTCTTGCGCAAACACGCGCGCCGCAGATAGCCCGGCCGGACGAACTGCCTCACAGCCTTAGGAAGATCGATGCCACACTGTTTTGTTCTGGGCAATCCCGAGCGTTCCGAAGTCCAAGAAGGCTTGCGTGAAGGCCTGTTGCAGTACTCGTCGCGGCGCGGCCTGGCAGTCTCGCAGCGCATTCTGGTCGAGAAGTTGCCGAAGAAGGTCAAGGGACGCGTCCTGACCGGTCTCGACTCCGAGGGCGCGGTGGCGATGGCCGCGATGGCGCTCTACGGTCCCGAACAGGTCGACTGGGTCCACCACGACGTGTATCTGACCGAGAAGGTCAAGCTAGGGCTCACGCAGAACGGTCTGCCCGAGAGCGCTGTCAAGCTCAGCGCAGATCTGCCGGGCTCCCCGGGGCCGGGCAGTCACGGCTTTCTGCCCGAGGGCTATGGCCTGGTGGCCTTGGGTCTGCCCAAGGGGGGAGAGGCCGCGCTGGCCCGTGAGCTGATCGAGCAGGCCCATGCGGTTCTGAGGCCTGGCGGTGTTTTGCTGGTGGGCAGCAACAATGAGAACGGCATGTGGCTGTACCAGATGCTGCGCGCCACCTTCGGCGATGCCTCGCGCGTCGCCCTGCGCAGCCTGCATGGTTGCCTGGTGTCGGCCCGGCGCCGCAAGCCGCTCGCCAAGCTCAAGGATCACAGCCACAAGAGCCGCGTGAGCCTGCGCGAGCAGATTTTTTCGATCACAACCAGACCGGGGGTGTTCGGGCATCGCCGCGTCGACCAGGGCACCAGGGCGCTGGTTGAGAAGGCGCGCGTGGCGCCGGGCCAGCTGCTGGTGGATATCGGCTGCGGGCCCGGGACGATCGGGCTGGTGCTCGGCAAGGAGACCGGCGCACCGGTGGTGCTGGTCGATTCGAGCCTTCGGGCGACCGAGATGGCGGCGCTCAATGCAGCGGCCAACGGCGTCGACGCACAGGTCATCACGGCCTCAGACCTGTACGACTGCACACCAGACTTCGCCGACCATGTGTTCTGCAACCCGCCCTACTACTCGAACTTCCGGATCGCCGAGAGTTTCTTCCTCAGCGCACGGCGCGTGCTGCAGCCCGGTGGCAAGATCTGGGTGGTGGCGAAGAACGCCGACGCGCACGGCGCGCTGCTGGCCGAGATGTTCGCCGATGTGACCGGTGAAGAGCATCGGGGCTACGGCATCCTCACGGGGTTTCGGCCTCTGGAGCCTGCGGAGCCTGTGGAGCCTGCGGAGTGAGCGCTGGAGGCGGAGCGGCTCCCCAGCCATCCTGCTCCAAGCGCGCCAAGATGCGCTGACCCACGGCCTCAGCGGTGTCTGCGGGCGCGACCGGCACGCGGATCAGGTCGGGGAAGCTGTTGAACCAGGTGCACTGTTTGCGGGCGAAGCGCCGGGTGTCGCGCTTGATGCGGTCCACGGCTTCGGCCAGGCTGGGGATCTCGCCCCGAAAGTGCGCGAACAGCTGGTGGTAGCCGATGGCCTGCGCCGGTCCCCGGGCCAGAGCCTTGCCGTTGGTGAAGATGGCGCGCGCCTCGTCGACCAGGCCCGCGGCCAGCATCGTGTCGACACGTGCTTCGATGCGCTGGTTGAGGTCGGGGCGTTCGCGCACCAGCGCGAAGATCCGACGTTCCCAGCCAGGACGCAGCCGGCCGAACTGCTCGTGCTGGGCGCTGATCGAGCGCCCGGTGGCGCGGAAGACTTCCAAGGCACGCACCAGGCGCTTGCTGTCATTCGCATGGATGCGCGCGGCGGCCTGTGGGTCTTGCTCTGCCAGCCGCGCGTGCAGGCTGTTTCCCGCTTGTTCCCAAGCTGCAAGCTCTGCCCGGAAGGCGCGATCTGCCGGCGGTCCCGCGAAGATTCCCTCGCTCAAGCCCTTGAGGTACAGGCCCGTGCCCCCACTGAACAAGCAACGCCGGCCGCGCGCGGCGCCATCAGCCAGCACCTGTTCGGCCAGGCTGACGTAGCGATGGACGTCGAAGGGCTCGTCGAGAGCCACACAGTCGAGCAGATGCCAGGTGTGGCGTGCCCGCAGCTCCGGGCTCGGCTTGGCCGTGCCCTTGTCGAGGCCGCGGTAGACTTTCATCGAGTCGAGGGAGATGATCTCGGCGTCGAGTTGCTCGGCCAGCCAGGCACTGACCCGGCTCTTGCCGCTGGCCGTGGGGCCGAAGATGGCCAGCAAGCGTGTCACTCGCCGGAGCCAGCCATGGCCTTGATGTGCTTGAGCTTGCAAGGTCCGCTGCATACCCAGGCGCCGCGGAACTGTCTCTCCCCGGCCGGCACCTCGTTGCCGCAGATATCGCACACCTGTGCATCGCTCGGCAGGGGTGTGTCCCAGCCGATCTGGCTGTAGTCGGCGGGGATCTCGAACTCGGTCAGGGGGATGTCGACGCCGCCGCTGACGCCACTGGCCTCGGCCTTGAGGGTGAAGGACATGCGCTCGCCGGAGTCGAGCCGCAGCTCCATTTCCAACGGAAAGCCCTCGATCGCACGCAGTTCGGCTTCCACTTCGTCCGAGAAGCTGCTGATGGCGGTGTAGGCCCCGAACAAGCTGTCGGGCCGCGGCAGGTCGGCGATCCACAGCGTGGCGAGTTTGATGCCGTTCTCGTAGATCTCGACCCCTTCGGTCGGGTGCGTGGCGATATCCCGCCGCCGCCCCAGCCTCTTGAGCTCGGCGACCGTGGTACCGTCGCGGCGCAGGCCGTTTTCGGCCAGCAACACGTCCTGATCGCCCTCCGAAAGCGCAGCCATGGCGAGGATCTTCTGGCGCAAGTCTTCGCGCAGGGCCGCCCGCTCTTGCTTGTTGGTCAAGTCGGCGAGATCCCGCACCTTGAACAGCTTGTGCTTGGGGAACTGCAGGTAGAGCTTGCCGATGTCGAGGCGTACGATGCTGGCAACGCCGTCGCCCTCGGTCTCTGCGATCTTCAGCATCCGCGGAGCGATCCAGACCCGCTGCGGCTGCATCTCGCCGGCCTCGGTGCGGCCGGTGCCGGGAGAGCCGTTGGCGGTCTGATCGATGATGTAGCTCTGGGCCACAAGGCTGCTGGCACAGACCAGCAAAGTCAGCAGAGTACGCATGAGGGGCTCCTTCCGGGCGGGCGGTCCGCAAACGCGGGGCCGTTCGAGTCTACCAGACGCTGGAGGCGGCTCCACGCCTTTTCCGCACGCATAGACGGGAGCAGCTGCCTGCATCTTCGCAGGCAGATTGACAAAGTTATGACAGTTGGGGCAAAGATGTTGGCTACGATCACCACAGTGGAACACTCCGGAGGAAGCGATGATCCGTGCGCTCATTCTCGGGCTCTTGTTGAGCGTGGCTCTGCAGGCCGATGAGAAAGATGACATCCGCGACGCACTGCGTCGTGCTGGCCAATACAACGATATCGGTGAGCGCATCGCCCAGCTTGAGGCCGAATATGCGGCGACAGACATCTGGGTGCGCAAGGCGATCTTGCTGATCGAGCTGGCGGACATGGGGGACCGGCGGGTGGTTCTGCCGCTGAGCCATGCGTTGACCGACAAGAAGTCGGGCCACGTGATCGCTTTCGCGCTGCATGGCCTGGCGCGCCTGCCCGCCGAGGATGTACGCAAGGGTGGGGGAGCCGAGCTGGTCGAGAATCTGATCGATGCGCTGAAGATCAAGAGCCCCTACCACCAGCAGCACGCGCGGCAGCTGTTGACCAGCATCGTCGGGGAGGATCTGGGCAAGAAGACCACCAAATGGAAGTCGTGGCTGAAGAAGAACCGCGATGACCTGGTGGTCGAATTCGACGATGTGCGCTTCGACGACAGCGGATTCGATCCCGATCTGGTCTCGGATGTGATGGTCGAGGGCTATGAGAACGGCACCGTGCTGCGCGAGCGCATTCCTGACTGCAGCACAGGCATCGAGAACATGAACGAGTACGGTCTGGATATCGGCCTCTGCCTCGACCAGACCAGCTCGATGACGGCCGTCATCGAGGCAGCCAAGACGAACATGACCGTGCTGGTGGCGGTGCTCGCTGAGGTGGTCGACGACTACCGGGTCGGGCTGGTGACCTACGATGATGCCGTCAAGAAGAACGAGAAGCTGACGGACAGCAAGCGGGCCATCGTCGAGATGATCTCGGGCGTGCCGGCCGAGGGGGGCGGAGATATTCCTGAGGGCGTCGACCTGGCTCTCGCCGCCGCGCTCAACCAGGACTTCGGTTGGCGCCGGCGCTCGACCAAGACCGTCATCGTGCTCGGCGATGCGCCGCCGCACGCCGCGGACCTCGACAAGACCCTGGCCCTGGTCGAAGCGGCGCTCGCCCAGGCGAAGATCGTGACCAACTGTGTCTCGACCGGGTTTGGAGAAGTCGATGAGCTGCGTGAGATCGCTGAGGCTGGTGGGGGGCAGAGCCTGGTGTTGGCGAGCCCGTCGCAGCTGATCGCCGAGGTGCTGCTGTTGATCTTCGGCGAGTCTATGCGTCCGTCGATGGAGCGCTTCGTGCCCGTGCTGCTCGACGTGTTGGGGCAGCAGTAGAGCGCGGCGCGCGATGCTTCCCGACTTCTTCGTGCTCGGTGCCGCCCGCAGCGGGACAACCTCGCTGCACCACTACCTGGGCCAGCACCCCCAGCTGTACATGTGCCCGGCTCGCCAGCCGTGCATAGCTCCCGCGGAAACGCAGGTCTCGCAGGTTCGGCAGCGCGCCCGCTGCCATCCAGCGCTCGAGCAGGGCGGGATCGCATCCATCCAGGCCGATGGCGACCAGGGGAGTGCGTTGATTTCTTGCCTCGGGCATGCTCAGCGCCCATCCAGGCAAGACTTCGTGGGGAGGTTCAAACCTTCGGGTGGTCCGATGCCGACTGCAGGCGCGTGGTCTTCTCTATCCGGTTGCGCTTGGACCAGCGCTTGGCTTTTTGTGCCCGGCAGGCCTTGGCGAACAGGTCGACCAGCTTCGGGTCCAGCCGGCTCCCGCGCAGCTTCTTCAGGATCTCGAGGCCTTCTTCCTTCGAAACTCCCTTCTGGTAGGGGCGGTCGGTGGTCACTGCGTCGTAGGTGTCGGCGATCGCCACGATGCGGGCTTGCAGCGGGATCTTCTCGCCGCTGAGGTCGTCGGGGTACCCTCCGCCTCCCCAGTCTTCGTGGTGCCACTTCACCCCCGGAATCACCTCTTCGAGCTCGGGAATCCGTGCCAGCAACCGGGCTCCCTGCAGGGGGTGCTTCTTGACGGTCTCGAGCTCTTCAGGGGTGAGCGGATCGTCATTCTCGATCAGGATGCGGTCGGGCATGCCGATCTTGCCCACGTCGTGCAGCACGGCGGAGACCTCGAGCAGCTCCTGTTCTCTGCTGGGCAGGGCCAGCGCTTCTCCGAGGATGCGTGCATAGCGGCGCACGCGTTCGGAGTGGCCGCGGGTGTATTTGTCCTTGGCCTGGATGGCGTTGACCAGCGTCGCCACCGTGTGCTGGAACATTTCCTTGAGCTTGACCGCTTTGCGCAGGTTGGCCAGCGCCACGGCCAGCTTGTTGGCCAGCGTACCCGCCAAGCGCAAGTCCCCATGCTGGAAGCGCTCGGGCTGGCTCGCGTCGGCGTGGATCATGCCGTAGCAGTGGCCGTGGGCGAGCATCGGCACGCCCATAAGCGAGCGCAATCCCCCGGCCACCACGAATCGCGGGTCGCGGCGGCTGTCCATCACCAAGACCGAGCGGCCGCTCATCAAAGCGTGCAGGTAGTCGCCGCCGAAGCGTTGGATCTGGATGTCCGCATCTGCCGGCAGGCAGCCGATGGGCTCGAACAGCTCGCCCGAGTCGGGGTCTGCCAGGATCACGGCCACCCGCTCGGCAGGCAGCAGGTTCTGGACGACTCCGAGTGCGTGCTGCTTGAGTTTCTCGGGATCATGCTCCTGACTGAGGACCTGGTCGAGCTCGAACAAGACGCCGAGCAGCTTGTAGGCGCGCCCCAGCTTGCGTTCGGAGGCCTGCAGCTCGGCGACGTCCTTCAGGTTGCTGTAGGGGCGCACGATCGAGATCGTGGTCCGGCAGCCCGAGCTCTCGCCCTTGCTGCGGCTGTCGCTGAAACGGATGGTGCCGTGGCCGAGGCTGATCTTGTCGCCATGGCGCAGGCGTGCGCTCTTAACGACCTTGCCGTTGAGGAAGACGCCGTTGCGGCTGTGGCTGTCGACCAGACGCATCTGCCCACCTTCACGCTCGATGCGCGCGTGGTCGGACGAGACGCCCGGGTCGCTCAGTCGGATGGTGCAGCCGGCATCGCGTCCCAAGGTCGCTGGAAAGCGTTTGAGCACGAAGGTGCGGCCCTCGTCGGGTCCTTCGATGACGCGCAGAATCGCCACGACACTCTCCAGCCGTGCCCGTTTCCCCCTGGACCTGCGCGGGCACACGCGCGAGGCAGGCCGCCCCTCAAGGCATGGTTGCAGGCCAGAGAGCCTGCGAGCGTGGCAGGGCCACCAGCGTGGGCTGGCGGCGGCTGCCGTCCTCCAACTCGACTTCGAGCGCTGAACCGAGACCGGTCAGGCGCGCGGGTAGGTAGTCTGCTCCATCGTAGCACAGGATGAACTCGCCGCGTAGCAGACGCACAGCCCGCAGCTCTTCCCCGTAGTAGAGACCCACGTCACCATTCGGAAACACTACTTGGTAGGCGGCGCGCGCGCGGTTCTGGACGGTTCCCAGATAGACCCGCCGGCGGTCGGGCCACGGGGCCCAGACCTTTTCTCCTGGGCGGAACGAGGCCTGCAGATAGGGGCGTGTCCAGGGAATGGAGG
This sequence comes from Planctomycetota bacterium, assembly GCA_029260765.1. GTDB lineage: Bacteria > Planctomycetota > J058 > JAJDCP01 > JAJDCP01 > JAJDCP01. Next base: position 3,739 of record JAJDCP010000183.1, on the reverse strand, counting down.
CTGCAGGCGGGAACGGCACAGTGCACGAGAGCAGGGGCATCAGCGCTAGCAACCCGGCCCATCGCTTCACACCTGGTGGCTCGTCACCAGGGCGCTGTCGAGCTCATTCTCCAGACGCGCGAGTCTCTCGCTCAGGCTGCTGAAATCGCGGCCTGACGGAAGCGTCATGCTCTTGACAAGCTGACTGAAGCGCGCATTGACCTGGGCTTCGACGCTGCTGACCGCGGACTTGCGTGAGAAGATGTCGTGGATGACGCGCTTGCCGTCCTGCTCACCCAGCTCACCGTGCTCGACCAGGCGGTGGACGAAGTCGGCCATCTCTTCCTGGGCCATCACGATGGCCCCGACACCTGCCAGGGCTACCCGCCGGATCTGCTCGGCGAAGGTCGGAGCCTCTTTGGCCCCTTTCGTGTCTCGGTTTTTCTTTGCCAAAGCCAAGTCCTCAATGGGTGCCGAAAATGCGGTCGCCGGCATCCCCGAGCCCGGGCACGATGTACCCCAACTCGTTGAGCCGCTCGTCGAGAGCTGCCAGGAAGATCGGCACGTCGGGGTGGGCGTCTTCGATGACTTTGACGCCCTCAGGCGCCCCGACCAGACAGACCAGCCGGAGTTGTGTGCAGCCATGCTCTTTGAGTCGGGTCAGAGTCGCGCTGGCCGAACCGCCGGTCGCGAGCATGGGATCGAGCACGAACACAGCACTGTCGGCGACATTCGTCGGCAACTTGTCGTAGTAGAAGTGCGGCTCAAGGGTGTCGTGGTCACGGTAGCAGCCGATATGCCCGACCCGAGCGCGCGGAAGGATGCGCAGGATCGCATCGGACATACCGAGCCCGGCGCGCAGGATGGGCACCAGCGTCACCGGGTCTGCGCAGACGGCGCCCCGGTGGGTGCCCACGGGCGTCTCGACCACGGTCTCCACCACGTGCATCGCGCGCGTCATCTCGTACACCATCAGCGCCGAGATCTCGCCGAGCAGGGTGCGGAAGCGGCTGCTGTCGGTGTTCTTGTCACGCAGGACGGTGAGCTTTTCCAGGATCACCGGATGTTGCAACACGGTCAGCGACATGCCATCTCCATTACGAGAATCTGCGCTGTTATACCGCGTGGGGAGGGGCAGGGCAAGCTGTTGCCCGAGTCTGCTAGATGGGTAGCGTCAACAAAAGGATCGTCTGTGCCGCCGTATGGGTGACAAACTGGTCCTCCGTCAAGGGGCGTGGGTCGCGTCCCGGAGCGTCGGGGTGGTGTTCCTGCACCCGAACCCGGTAACGGGCCGGCGTTCCCACCCGTGGGTCGAATTCAACACCGATCTCATTGCAGCCCGGAATCAGGGCGGTCGCTGCATCTTTGAGGTCGAACACCAGCGCGGCTCGGCCCTCTTCAGGCTGCAGGGCGCGCGGCTCCAGCCGCAGCTCGCCGTTGACCGAGAGCGCTGCGCTGCCCCCCGGTCTGCTGTCGGGAGGCTCTGCCCAGAAGACTACGTATGGTAGCGGTTCGATGGTTCGACGTTTCCTTTTTCCTGGGGCTTGCGGATGCGGCGGAGTATCCATTCGAGGTACAAAATCTGGGGACCGTGCGCGGGCCTTCGGGGTTTCATGCCGAGTCCTCCTCAGCCGGTCCCACTACAATTCTAATGCCGGACGCACAGCTCCCCAAGGTTGTCTGCGCTGGATACCTGCGCAGGGCTGAAGGTTGGGCCTTGCCTCGCCTCCATGTCCGCGAGATGGGGCTGATTCCTCGCTGGAGATGGGAGACTTTCACCACTGTCCAGGGAGGGACTGCAACAAAAAAGAAACCCCGCCCGGAAGGGGCGGGGTGACCATTGAGCCTGACGGGAATGTCTCGAGCGTACGGGATCCGATGCTTAGCAGCTTCGGAACCTCCGGCCGACGTCACCCGGAGAACGCGAGAAACACGGAAACGTTGGGACCCCCCAGCGTGGTCAGGAAGTGGTCAGGCTCTCCCGCTAGGGGGACGTTACCTCACGCGTCGGACTACCTATAGAATCCAATGGACCACCTCCTTTTTCCGGCGTTGCAGGCGAAGGGCGGCTCCCAACACCGCCAGCACTCAAAACCCGATCCGCCGAGAACCGGGCCGCGCAGCACCGGGCTTTCACCCGGAGATGCCTGGAGGCGGAAGCGTGTTCTTCCGTTGCCATGGGGCCCACCAAGCACACGCAAAGTCTCAATCAAAATCCTGTGGAATGCAAGGGAGGTTTTTTGGGTCAAGTCTCTCGGGCCGCCATGGATGCGGCGTTTGAGGCTGGCGCGGCTCAAACAAACATCTGCACGCCGTGGCACGCATCGCGGGTGCCGATCTCCAGGGCGACGGCGCGGCTGTGCAAGACGGCATGGGGCTCCCAACCCGAGCCCGCCCGACGCCTCAGCTCCATCCGGCCGCGGGCCAGCTTGCTGTTCAAACAGTAGGTCATCGCGTGGTCGGGGTTCTCATAACAGAGCCCGACGGTCTCTGAACGCTCGGCCTCGAGCTCGCCGCACAGCTGCCAGAGAGGGCTGTCGGCCTGGAAGCCCCAGCACAGCCCCTCGACCCGGGTCTGGTGCCGGGCCGCATGTTGCAGGCGGTTGAAGAGCAGGGTCTGGCCGCGGAAGCGCAGACAGAACAGGCTCAGGAAGGGGCTGGTGAACGGACCGAGCCGCAACTGACTGGAGACCCCCTCGAACACCGCCTCCGGCTCGTCCTCGAACAGGTTGCAGTGCGCCCAGGCGTAATGGTGCGCGTGCTCGCGGCCCCAGTTGTGGCCCTGCATGCCGGGCCAGCTCTCGATCTCCAGCTCCTGGCCGTCGACCTCGAAGCGTCCGGAGAAGCGGGCGTCGGGATAGGGAGAGACCAGCTTCGAGCGCGGCAGCGGGGCGTCGTACAGGAACTGGTGCGGCAGCAAGCGCAGGCTGCTGCTGTCGCAGCGGAAGCTCAGATCCCAGCGGATGCTGTGGCCCCCGCTGGCGAGGCTGCCGACACTGATCCCGGGTCCGAGTTGGCAGGGGCCGACGGCGACGGCGAAGCGTTCGCGGCCCCAGGAGCATTCGGCCGCGGCGAAGACCTGCTTGAGGGCCACGCGCTGGTTCTTGCTCGCATCGAAGAACACCGCCCACGCCTCGCCCACTGCCTCTTCGGGCCGGTCTTGCGGAGCAAAGATCGTCCATTTCAGCCACAGGGCCTGAGGCAACGAAGGGTGATTGGCCTTGACGAAGAAGGACTCGACGTGCCCCAGGCGGCTGGCCGGATTCCAACGCACGAAGTTGTCCCGCTCCGACTGGTCGACCAACAGCATCCCTCCCCGGCGCACCCGCTGCCGATTGTAGAGCCCCGCCTGGGCCTTGCCAGGGCGGAATGAAAAAGCCTGGCTGGGCGGGGGGCGTCGGGGTTCTTTCGAGCAGGGCAGCGGTTGTTGCGAGAAAGTGTTGACGGGCGCTGAATCCTGACTACACTGTTCCGCGGATTGGTGTATCGTCTAACGGTAGGACAGCGGTCTCTGGATCCGCCGATCGAGGTTCGAATCCTCGTACACCAATTTGAGCAACCGCGCGGGTTTTGCCCGCGCGGTTTGTTTTTTGTTGGGCTGCCCTGAAAGTGTGGCGCTTGGGTGGAATCCGGGCCGCAAACTTGCGACGAACGACGATCGAATGCGGGGCGGCGTGGGGTATGGGGATTGCGTGGAGGGAGTGCCAGACAAAGGTCTCCATCCCTTTGCCAGCCACAGGAACCGCCCATGCAAATCACC
>JAJDCP010000182.1 GCA_029260765.1 Planctomycetota bacterium | reverse complement strand
GGTGGTTCTCGTGTTTTTGCTGGTGTTCTTCCCCTTTCCCGCCCCTCTCCTCCTCCCCCCCCCAAACTCTCCCGCGTTGCCCACGGGAACCGGCCGCGCACGAACCCAATGTCGGGCGAGCTTGCGAGCCGACATTGGGTGAGCAAACTAACGAACTCGGCAGAGGACTGTCAGGCTGGCTATGGTAGACGTCGTGACTTTTCGCGCACGTCTTCCCGAAAGGGGGGTCCGCATTTTTCTGACCGCTTGCGGCCCTCGCCGCGCCAATGTCCGTGTCCACGCGTGGGAAAACTGCCAAACTCCAGACGGAGCTTCAGCGGCCCCGCAGCATGCATCCCCAGGCCAGCAGCGCCAGCAGGCCGCAGACCACGCTGCCCATCGGCTGCACATCGGCCCAGTCAAACGCCTGCCAGGCTGCGTGCAGGCCGATGCCGCCTAGCGCTGCGCGCGCGAGGCTGGCCAGTTTGAGGAGACTCCCGCAACCACAGCCCGCACCGTCACCATCATCGTCGCCGCCCCCTTCTGGAGGTTCCCCCGGCAAGGGGCTGACAGGCTGTAGCTCCGGGATCTGCACTCCGGGTCGGTGGATCGCGGGAGGGGCTGTCGATACGGGCACGGTTGCCTCCGAGTTTCGCCACAGCATACCCCAGATCACCGCCCAAAGCCCAGCGGCGAGCACCTTGCGTGCGCAGCGCAGGGCTCGTAGCATCGCGCAGACTGCGCGCCGTGTCGTGCGAGAGCGTGAAGCAGCAACTTCCTAGCGCCCGAATAGAGGCCGACGGGAGCCCGATGGCCGAGACTCGAAGAACGCTCACTCTGGTAGCCTTGGCGATTCTGCCGTTGTGCTGCGGATTGCCCGGTGGCTACCTGCAAGACGACCTCAACGTCGTCATCGACCCGGAGCTGCCACAGGCCAGTATCCAGGCTCTGCTCGTCGACTACTGGCGCTCCGGAGAGCGCCGGCCAGGTCCGTGGAAACAAGCGCTCTGGCGGCCGCTCAGTCTCGCGAGCTTCGCCCTGGAGGCTCGACTGGGCTGCGGTCCCGGGCTGCAGCGCAGCGTGAACCTGGCTCTGCACCTCGCCAACGTATTGTTGTTGTTCGCCCTGCTGAAGGCATTGCTGGGCGATGCGCGCGCGGCCTGGGCCGGGGCGGCCTGGTTTGCATGCCACACCGCTTTGGCTGACGGCGTGCTCGTGCTGGTCGGCCGGGCCGACCTGCTGGCGACCAGTCTGATTCTGGCCGCCTGCCTGGCGTTGCGGGCCGGGCGTCCGGGCTGGACGCTCTTGTTCGCGGGGCTCGCGCCATTGGCCAAAGAGACCGGCTTCTTCGTCGCCCCGATTCTGCTCGCGTTGGCGTTCTGGTCGAGTCGGGACACGAGCTTCCGCAGCTGCTGGCAGGCGCACTGGCGTGCCTTGCTCGCGGTGGGTCTGGTTCTGGCCGCGGCTTTTGCCGCGCGCTGGTATGTCGTTGGGGCAGCGACCACTCCCGAGCACTGGACGCCTCTTGCCCAGTGGCCTCTGCTGCAGCGGCTTGGGGCAGCGACACGGATCGCGTGCCTGTACCTCGAGCTCAGCCTGTTTCCAATCTCGCCGTCACTGGACTATAGCTATCTACCTCTCGAGCTTGTGGCTGATGGACCTGGTGTGGCCAGTGTTCTCGGTGGTCTCTGTCTGTGGGCCCTGGCCGCGCTTGCCTGGCGCCGGGGAGCGGCTGGATTCTTCGCCCTGTTCGTGTTGCTGGCCTGGTTTCCTATCTCCAACCTGCTGCCCATCGGTGCAGTGGCTGGCACGCGCTTTATGATTCTGCCTGCCGTGGGACTCGCAGGTCTCTGGGCATGCAGCCTGCGCGAGGTCTTGCGCCGCAAGCCTTGGGCACGCGTCGCCTGGGTCCTGGTGTTGCTGGTTCTCGCCGGGCTGACGGGCGCACGCGCCTATGAGAGCCGCGATCAAGCCGTCTTCTGGCAGCGCATGCACCGCCGGCATCCGGCAGCCAGCAAGACCGGCATGCAGGTGATGCTCGCCCTGGCTCGCAGCGGACAGCGAGAGCAGGGCATCGCGTACGGACGGCGGATGTTGGTGGACCGGTTCGAGCCCGGAGTGTGTTCCACGCTCGCTCGTTTGCTATGGGAGACGGGAACCACGAGCGCGCAACACGAGGCGGCCGACATTCTCGAGTTGGGCTTGCGGGGCGAGAATCCACCGCAAGTAGCGCTTGTGCGCAGGTTGCTCGCTTGGAACCGCAAGCTGGGTCGGCAAGCCCACTTGCTCGCGCTCTACGACTGGCTCCTCGAGATCCGCCTGCCGGGGGCGCTGGACAGTCTAGCATTCGAGCAGAGCTACGACGCCGGTCGCACCGAACAGGCGCGGCGGATCCTGGCGCTGTTGCGGGCTGCCGGGCAACCCCTCAGCGCCGGCGGCGAGCGGCGTGCAGGCGGACTGTGAGGAGAGGGCGAGCTCCGATGGGCTAAAATTTACGTAAAAAAAACTTAATTTACTCAACTGGTAGGGCGTTTTGTGCGTTAAGTTAAATAGAGACTGCCCTTCAACTTTCTTCCTACTTCCGCCCTCTCCCGTCGTCTTCCTCTTCAGCCCGGCCCCTAGAGGCCGGGTCCCGCATTGTTGGCAACGCAAACTGCGTCCAGGCTTGTTCCAGGCCGTCGACTCCAGAGCATGAATAGCAGCTTGGGGCCAAGCGTCTCCTCAGGTGGTCTGCAGGGACCACATTTCAGGAGGAAGATCGATGCTGCGAATGACGCTGGTCCTGGCCCTTTGCTGCGCCCCTTTGTGTGCCCAGTCCTACCCCAATGACGAGGCCAGCCTGCGCAGTCTTGTCACTGTGATGGTGGACAACGTGGTTGCGACCAAGGGTGAAGCCCTCGACCGCCATGAGAGCAAGGCCCTGACCGATTCCATCACCTCAGAGCTGAGCGTGCGCCTGCAGAACCATCCGGACCCGAGCGTTCTGCCCCCCGACTTCTCACGTTATCTGCGCTGTGGAGAGGCCCGCCACAGCGCCGTCGAACGGCGTGAGCACCTGGGCGCGTGCGCCGATTGTCACGCTCTGACCAGCACACTGTTGCGTGGGACGAGGATCCGGCCGGTGCAGAAACGCTTCCGCATCCACGAAGTGACGCTGGACGACGGGTTCCGCTACCGCGTGCGTCGCGACGCCCTGTATCAGATCAGGGTGCTGCCTTGCGGTACAGAGATCGTGGCCCGCAGCTCGCGTTTCGAGCTGAGCTACTCTCAGGGCTGGATCGCCCGGGACGGTGCCTGCACGCAGCGCGTCTCCAAGCTCGTCTGTACCACGCGCTGAGGCAGGCAGCGCCTCCCGCCTGACAACCCCCAAGAGCGGCAACAGTCCGGCGCATGTACCGGGCTGTTGCTATACTCCTGTATCCGCAAGCTTCCATACGGGCCTCTGCCCGCTTCGTGGCGTTCCATGCCAAGGGAAACTGCGTGGGGGATCATCTTGAAAAAGTATGACAAGCTCTATATCGGAGGCTCCTGGGTTGAGCCCTTCGGTGCACGCGTGATCGAGGTGCTCGATCCCAGCAGTGAGGAAGTGATCGGCACGGTCCCAGAGGGCGACAGGCTCGACATCAAGGCCGCGGTCGCGGCAGCCGCCCAGGCCTTCGACAGCTGGTCGACGGCCGGAGTCGACACGCACGCCGCGGCGATCGAGCGGCTCCAGCGGGGTGTCTTGGCGCGGCAGCAGGAGCTGGCTGAGACCATCTGCTCGGAGCTCGGCACGCCCCTTTCGCTTGCCCAGAGTGTGCAGGTCGGCCTGCCGGCGAGTGTCCTGGGATCTTTCGCCCAGCTCGTGCGGCAACAGAAATGGGAAGAACGCATCGGGAATTCCCTGGTGGTGCGTGAAGCCATCGGTGTGGTGGGTTGCATCACCCCCTGGAATTTTCCCCTGCATCAGGTCGTTCTCAAAGTCGCGCCTGCGCTCGCGGCGGGCTGTACGGTAGTGCTCAAACCGAGCGAGGTGACTCCGCTGACCGCGTTTCTGCTCGCGGAGATTGTCGAAGAGGCCAAGCTTCCGCCCGGGGTGTTCAACCTGGTCAGTGGCTATGGCCCGGAGGTCGGTGAAGCGCTGGCCAGCCACCCCGATGTCGCCATGTTGTCGTTTACCGGCTCGACACGAGCGGGCCGCCGTGTCAGCGAGCTGGCGGCGCAAACGATCAAGCGCGTGGCCCTCGAGCTCGGCGGCAAGTCTGCCAACATCATCCTCGCCGACGCCGACTTCAAGAAGGCCGTCAGCTCGGGCGTGCAAAACTGCTGCTTCAACTCCGGGCAGGTGTGCTCGGCACTCAGCCGCATGCTTGTGCCGCGGGAGCGGCTCGAAGAAGCAGGTCAGATCGCCCGCGAAGTCGCCGAAGGACTGGTGGTGGGCAATCCCCGCAACAGCAGCACACGGCTCGGGCCTCTGGTCTCCGCTGCGCAACGCGACCGGGTGCGGGCCTATATCCGCTCGGGAATCGACGAGGGGGCTCAGCTGCTGACGGGAGGGGAAGAGCCACCCGAGGGGCTCGACCGGGGGTACTATGTGCGTCCCACGGTGTTCAGCCGCGTGCGGGAAGATATGCGCATCGCTCGCGAAGAGATCTTTGGGCCGGTGCTCTCGATCATGCCCTACAAGGACGAAGAAGATGCCGTGCGCATCGCGAACGATTCGGCCTACGGTCTCTCGGGAGGGGTCTGGTCGGAAGATCCGGCGCGGGCCGAGAGAGTGGCTCGACGCCTGCGCACGGGTCAGGTTTCGATCAACGGCGGCAATTTCAATCCCCTGGCGCCGTTCGGTGGCTTCAAGCAATCAGGGAATGGCCGGGAGTTCGGCAAGTTTGGTCTTGAGGAGTACCTGGAGATCAAGAGTCTGCAGCTCTAAAGGCTTAGCCGTTCAACACCTGCCAGGCTTGGGTCCCAAAGCGGTCGTGCCGCCAACCCGACCAACCCGGCACTTCGGCGAGCTCAGCGAGCGAACCTGCCCGCGCACGCAACAACCGTCCAGCAAGTCGGCGTGTCGCCAACATCTCCGGCGCGATGCCTGCTTGGGTGGCCAGGGTGCGCAGCTCGGCCAGGAGAGTATCGGCGAGGGTGCGCTCGGCACTGTTCAAGCGTGGTTTCTCGGGTCCACGCCTCGGATTGCGCTGTGCCTGCCCCCGCGCAAAGGCCTCATGCAGGGCATCCCGGGCATATGCAATCTGCTGCGTGGACATGCGCCGAAACGGGGCTCCCTCGAGCTTGTCGCCCCCGCGTAGGGCCCAGCCCACCAGGCAACGGTCGTCCGCCAACCAACGCACGGGGCGGTCGAGCTCGATCGCCAGGCTTTCACGGCTCTCGGCCAGCTCTTGCAGCACAGCCAGGGCTGCGCTGGGTAGACTGCGCCATGCTTTGATGCGCAACCAGGCATCTGCCGGTTCCACGCGCCAGAGGCTGGGATCGAGGAGGGCGGCGCATTCTTCCTCAGCAGCCTCCAACCAGCCACGGTCCTCCAGCTTGCTGTACAGCGCGTCGGTCATCGCGGGCAGATCGCCGACATCCTGGGCCGCATAGCGCAGCTGCGCACTGCTCAAGGGCCGCCGCCGCCAGTTGGTGCGCGTAGCCGTCTTCGCCAGAGACACACCGCACAGGTCGTGGGCCAGCTCGGCGTACGAAACATGCCGTGGCCAACCGCAGAAAGCCGCAGCGAGTTGCGTGTCGAACAGGCCCCCCGGTAAGGGCAGACCGCTGCGCTCGAGCACCTCGAGGTCACCCTTGGCCGAATGGAGAATCCAGATCCGTTCGGGCGCCTCGAGGATCTCCGCCAGGGGCTCGAGGGAACCGCATTGCAGCGGGTCGACGAGCGCGAGCAGCGTGGGCGTGGCCAGCTGCACCAGACAGAGCTGCGGGGCATAGACATCGTCGCGGTAGAATTCGGTATCCATCGCGATGGCATTCGCCTGGGCGAGCTGGTCTGCGACCCAGCGCAGGGCCGCCGGAGCGCGCGCGAGTAGCTCGGGACGTGTCGAAGACGTGGGCATGGGACCCTCCTGGGCAGGATTGTAGTACCTGGAGGGTTGCTTGTCACTGCATGGAGGGAAGGGGGGCCGAGCAAGCCTGTTCGGTCCAGTCGCCTAGAAGAACTCGTCAATCCGATCGAGCAGCGCCTGGGCCTTTTCTTTTTCGATCCGCTGCAGCGGGACCAGCTCGGGAAGCACGCTGACCGGCGTGTTCAGAACAAACTGCAGCTCGCTCTCGAACAGCTCGCGGTCCTGCATCTGCGTCGCCCAGATCTCTGCGATCAGGTTGTGGGTGCCGAAGTAGTTGGGAGCCACTTCCAGCGATTTCTGGAAGCACTTCCAACCCAGCTCCATGTCCCCACCCGCGATGCTGGGTACCTTCGAATAGAAAACCCCTAGATAGCGGTTGGCCGCCCCGTAGTACCAGCTGGCGTCGAGCTCACGGATGTGCTCGATCATCCCTTTGCCCTTGTTCTTGTAGAACAGCATGTAGGACAGGCCCATCAGGTTGGCCCAGCGCGCCAGGTTGGCGGTGGTCCAATAGATGGCCTCGATCCCTTCGACATTGATGCGGGTGACGGCACTCTCCACGGGCTCGCCCGCGGCGATCGCTTGCCGGAATGCGGGGAAGCAGGCAAGAGCGCGCTCACCGTAGAGCATGCCCTTGTGGTGGGTGTCGAGACGTTGGACGTGCTGCGACTCGTCTCTCAGTCCCTCGGCGAGGAAATAGTAGTTGTTGGCCAGCCGCCAGAAAGCGTTGTAGAGCTCGTCGTCAAATTCTTGGCCCGCGGCCTCACGCAGGGCGGTGAAGCGGTCATTGGCACGTTGCAGATAGTCTTCTTCCGACTCGTCTGCCTGCCGCTCCGGGGGTCCAAAACGTACCTGGCTGTCCGGGCTCAGCGAGGTGTAGTGGCGTTCCAGGCGTTCTTTGGCGCGAGCCTGGCAATAGGCCAGCTGTTCTTCGTACAGGTCGCACAGCTCACGCAGCTCTTGCCAGGTCTTCCAGCTCATCTGCAGGCTGTCGCTGCGAGCGCGCGTCAGCTCGATGTGGCCGTATCGCGCGTCGATCTCATCGGCCTGAGGTGGGTAGGGGTTGCCCCAAAGATCAGACTGCCAGCCAAAGACATCGCGGCCGCTGCAACCACTGAGCAGGACCACGACAAGACAGGCCAGGCCTGCCGAGCGCCAGGGAGCTTTCATCAGATCCTCGCCGGTTTCCAATCAGTGTAGAGGCGTCTCCCCTGGAGTGTCAAGTCCACCTGGGCCGACCGCTCAGCTGCGACTATACATCCAGGTCATCCACGGACTCGGCTCCGTCCATGATCAGCCGGAAGCGGTGGATGGACTCACGCCCCATAAGCTCGACGATCGCCTGCTCGGCCCCCGCCGTGTCGGCCACTTCTACCTGCAGCAAGCGCCGCCGAGCCGGGTCGAGGGTGGTGGCGAAGAGGGTGGCGGGGGGCATCTCTCCCAAGCCCTTGAAGCGCGTGATCTCCGGTTTGCTACGGGCCGGCAAGCGCGCCACGATCCGCTTCCGGTCTCGCTCGTCCTTGGCCCACCAGGTCTTTTTGCCCGCCACGATACGAAACAGCGGAGGTTGGGCCAGATACACCACACCTGCTTTCAACAACGCCCGTAGATGGCGGTAGAAAAAGGTCAACAGCAGCGTTGTGATGTGGTGGCCGTCGCTGTCTGCATCCATCAACAAGATCACGCGCTGGTAACGGAGCCGGTCGACGTCGCAGTCGCGGCCCATCCCACAGCCCAAAGCCGTCACGATGTTGCGCAGCTCTTCATTGGCCAACACTTTTTTCAACGATGCCTGTTCGGTGTTGAGGATCTTCCCCCGCAGCGGGAGAATCGCTTGGGTCTTGCGGTCGCGGCCTTGTTTGGCCGAACCTCCGGCCGAGTCGCCCTCGACCAGAAAAATCTCGCTGTCCTGGGCTTCACGGCTCGAGCAGTCGGCCAGCTTTCCGGGGAGCTTCAGCCGGCTGGCCCGGCCTTTCTTGCGTACCGCCGCCGCGGCCTGGCGCGCGGCCTGGCGCGCCCGCGCTGCTTCGATCACGCGTTCGGCGATCGCCTGGCCGAGGCTGGGATTGGCGTGCAGCCACTGTTCAAGCGCGGGACGCAGCACACCATCGATGGCACTGCGGGCCTCGGGATTGTTCAACCTGCCCTTGGTCTGGCCCTGGAACTGTGGGTCGGGGTGCAGGACAGACAGCACCGCCACCATCCCCTCGCGTAGATCTTCGGCGTTCAAGCTCACACCGCGGGGCACCAGCTCGTGGGTGGCGAGGTACCCCCGCAGGCCTTTTGCCAGGCCGTCGCGCAGCCCCTGCACATGAGTGCCGCCGTCGATGGTGGGGATGCCGTTGACGTAGCTGCGCAGCAGCTCGGGCCCTTGACCTGTCCAGGTCAAGGCCAGGTCGAAGGCGATCTCGTCCTCACGCTCGCAACGAAATGGACTGTCGAACAGTGGCCTCCGGTCTTCTTCGCTCAAGAGGCTGGCCAGGAAGTCCGTCAAGCCCCCTTCGTGGCAGATACTGCGGCTCTCACCCGTCTCTTCGGCGCGGAAACTGAGCGTCAAGCCGCGGTTCAGGTAGGCTTTGATCTCCAGCTGCTCAGCCACGCGTTCCACATCAAAGCGCGCATCACCGAAGATCTGCGTGTCTGGGCGAAAACGTATCCTGGTGCCCGTCCCGCGCCCGGGCCCGGCCTCGGCGACCGGCGCCAGAGGCCTTCCGCGGCGATAGCTCTGGCGCCAACACCGACCATCGCGCCGCACCTCGACATCGAGACTGGACGACAAGGCGTTGACGGCCGAGGCTCCCACTCCATGCAGACCTCCCGAGGTCTTGTAGGTCGCCTTCGAGAACTTCCCGCCTGCATGCAGCGTGGTCAAGATCACCTCGAGGGCCGACTTCTTCAGCTTCGGGTGCAGGTCCACCGGGATGCCTCGGCCGTTGTCATGCACGCTCGCCGAACCGTCTCGGTGCAAGATGACGTCGATACGGCTGGCGTGGCCGTTCATCGCTTCGTCCACGGCGTTGTCCACGATCTCCCAGAGCAGGTGGTGCAGGCCGTCCTCGCCGGTGCCACCGATATACATGCCCGGCCGGCGGCGCACCGCCTCCATACCCTCGAGCACATCGATGTGGCGTGCCGTGTAGCCGCTCACAGCACCTCCTCCGCGGGTGTCTCCGTCTGCGGCGGATCGATACGGACCTGCGGTGTCCGCAACCAGCGCGCGAAGGCATCGCGTTTCAACACCGGCCGGCCACGCCCGGCGCGCTTGCGCAGGCCAAAACGCTTCTCGCTGATGATCAGGTGGCGGCCGCGCGAGGTCACCACCTCGGGCCCCGCCTCGGGGACGTCGGCCAGCTCGAACGCCAGCAGCTCATCGTCTGCCCGCAGCTTCATCCCCAGATTGCCCTTGCCCGCGGCCTTCAGCAGGGCCACCTCGTCCGCGGGAAACACTAGGGCCCGCGCCCCCCGGCTGGCCAGGCAGACCCGGGCGCCGGTGGTGAGGGGCTGCACACCCAACACGCTGTCGCCCTCGGCGAGACGCGCGAAGCGGCGGCCTGTGCGGGTACTGGGCTCACCATGACGGCCGAGCTCGAAACGGACCGCCCGGCCGCGGCGTGTGACCGCCAGCGCCAGTGCCTCACCGGTAGCGGGCAGACGGCGCGGATCGAAGGATGCCACCCCCACAAGCGTCTCGCCATCGCCGAACTGGAAGTGCCGTTGCAGAGGCTCACCATAGCCGGTGGTCGACGGCAACGCATCGACCCGCATCACGTACGCCACGCCATGGCTCGAGAAGAACGCGATGCTCGTACGGGTCTGAGCCTGCAGCAGCCAGCCGATGCTGTCGTCGTCGCGGATACGGATACGCGCCAGCTCGCTGAAAGACGACTGCCGCTTGATCCAGCCCCCTCGGGTCACGGTGCAGAAGCAGTCTTCTTTGACGATGTAGGCTTCGGCATCATACTCCAACTTGCGCGCCCCGCCGAGCACCGTACGGCGGGGCTCTTCGTACAGGCGCGCCAGCTCGGCCAGCTCGTTTTGCACCACCTGCCAGAGCTCAGCCTGCGAAGCCAGGATCGCCGCGATGCGGGCCTCCTCGATGCGCTTCTCGGCCAGCTCTTCGAGCACCGCGCCGATCTCGAGCCGCGCCAGACGGTACAGCTTGAGCTCGAGCACCGCGTCGGCCTGGGCCTCGCTGAGGGCGAACCGCTGACGCAGTGCAGCCGCCGCCTCAGCTTTGCCTTCAGCCTTGCGGATCAGACGGATGGCAAGGTCGAGCTGGTCAAAGATCAGCGCGAAGCCTTCGAGCAGGTGGATGCGTTCGAGCAGTTTGCGCTGGTCGTGCTCGAAGCGCCGCCGCACCGTGACAAAACGGAAGTCGAGCCAGCACAGCAGCAGGCCACGCAGGTCTGTGCGCTCAGGGGCCGCGACCTCGGGCCGGCCGGTCGGGAACAGGGCGGTCATGTTGACCGGCCAGGTAGCCTCGACCGGAGTGCGCTTGCACAAGTAGGCCATCACGGTCTCTGCATTCACCCCGACTTTCAACTCGAGCACGATGCGCACCACGTCCGTCGATTCGTCACGCAGGTCCTGCACCTGGGGCAGCCGCCGGGCGTGGATCTCCGCGGCGATACTCTCGAGAATGCGCGTCTTGTTCTGGCCGTAGGGGATCGAATCCAGCACCAACAACGGCCTGCGGCCGTCTTTCTCGGGATGGAACTCAGCCCGCAACCGCAGGCTGCCTTTGCCGGTCTCATAGATCTGCAACAGATCTTCATGACTGGTCAGCAGCCGCCCGCCCGTCGGGAAGTCGGGTCCACGGACGTACGAGAGCAGCGCCTCGGTCGAGAGCTCGCGATCTTCGATCAGCGCCGCCGCCGCGCGTGCGACCTCGGCCAGGTTGTGAGGCGGAATCCGGGTCGCCATGCCGACCGCGATGCCCTCGCAACCATTGACCAGCAGTTGCGGGAACTGGGCGGGCAGAACGATCGGTTCGGATGTCTGACCATCGTAGTTGGGACGATAGTCGACCGTATCGCGGCTGATCTCAGCCAGCAGCTCTTCGGCTAGAGGCTGCAGCCGGCATTCGGTGTAACGCATGGCCGCAGGCGGATCCCCGTCGAGGGAGCCGAAGTTGCCCTGGCCATCGACAAGCGGCGCGCGCAGGCTGAAGTCTTGCGCCATGCGCACCAGCGCATCGTAGATCGACTGGTCACCGTGGGGATGGAAGCGTCCCATCACCAGACCGACCACGGCGGCGCTCTTGCGGTAGCGGCCTCCCGGCCGCAGGCCCATCTCGCGGAACATTCCATAGAGGATGCGTCGCTGCACGGGCTTGAGGCCGTCGCGCGCGTCGGGCAGGGCACGGGCAGTGATCACCGAAAGTGCGTAGCTCAGGTAGCGCTCTCTTGCAGCGTCTTGAAGCGAGATGCGCTCGACGGTCTGGGGCATGGAAACTCCCGGAGAAGGACGAAGCCGACAGCCTAACGCATCGGTCTGTCAAAAACGGGATCTGTCCAGGAAACCGCTCAGCCGCAGACCGACTGCCACCGGTCGGACTGCTGCCGCTGCAGCTCGAGTTGGCGCTGGGGCAGGGCTGCCAGTGCGCGCGCAAACAACTCGGCGTAGACGGCCTGTTGCCCGGCCGATCCCTCCGCCTGCACCAGACCGGCCACCGTCACCAGCAGGTCGGGGCAAGCGAGCTCATCGAGCAGCAGCTGTGCCTCCGCACACTGCTCCGCCCGCAGCAGCGCCACCAGGCGCAGGGCATACAGCTCGGGCGCTTGGCTCAGCAAGCGAGCGACTCCCATGCCTCGCGCCGGACCACCCCCCTGCAAACGCAGGTAGCTCTCGCGGCTATGGCGCGCTTGCATCCTGGCCAGCTGCTGCAGTGCCCGCGCGAGCCAACGGGCCGCCTCCACGTGGCGCCCCAGGGAGAATGCCGAGCGTCCAGCGCCAGCCAGGGCTCCGGGGGAGTCAGGTTGCTCGCGCAACAGCTCGAGCTGGCACGCACGCGCAAGCCCCGCGCGCTCTGAAGCTTCAGCCTGATGGGCGACACTGGATAGCATGCTGCTCCAAGCATCTCCCCTGCGTTGCGGGGGCTCACCAGGCTCAGCTAGAGGACGGCCGACATCTTCGAGCAAGGCCAGCAGCTCCGGCCAGCGCCGCTGCCAGCTATGCTCCCGCAAAGCGCGCTCTCGGGCCTTGCCCGCGCGCCGCCGATGCTCGCGGCGACGCGCCAGCGCTTGCCGCAGTCCGTCGATCAACTCTGCAGCGCTGCGGAAGCGCCCCACCTCTTCGGCCGGAAAATACCCGTCGAGGTCCGGGCTGGCGGGGCTGATTTGGTAACTGCCGAGCAGCGCCACTTCGAGCAGGCGTGCCTTGACGAGGCCGAAACCCTGCCCTTCCCAGCCGTCGGCCCCGATCACCACCGGGGCCGCGCGGGTGCGTGCGAGCCACTCTGTGCGCGGGAGCCTCGGGCCCACTTCGGCACCGGGAAGCCGGGCCGCCTGCTCGGTCCAGCCCTGACCGTAGACCCGCAGCGGTACGCCCGCCCGCGCGACCTCGGACAGCAGAGCCACCCGCTCGGGGTAGGCGCTGCCGGCAAAAAAAGCTCGCCCGTCCGCGGCTCCCTCGGCCTCCTCTTGCGGTGTGGACAGGGGCTCGCTGCTGAATGCCCAGCGACACACCCTGAAGCCCCGTGCCCCAAGCTCTTGCGCCTGGTCGACGGCCTCCTGGGAGGTGCTCGCGTACAGGTCGAACAGCTGGTCGAGCTCGCGCACGACCTCGGGCAGGCAGCCCGTCGTCCACCAGCCAGGGAAGACGATCGGGTCGTCGAAGCCGAAGGCTACCAAGCGAGTTCCACGTGCACGCAGACTCTCGGCACATTCCTGGCTCAGATGGTCGTAGGGGGGGTGGCACAGCAGGACATCCGGCCGCCAGGCCTCCACGCAGGCAGACAGCCAGCGTTGGAAGCCCTCGGGCCCCAGCAGATGGATCAGCTCCTGGCTGGGAACGACGCGGACCTGCCAACCGAGGGCGCGTACATCAGGAGAGAGCCAAGCAAACAGCGCCCCCTCAGGGTCGAGGGTCTCGCACAACAACAGACGGCGCGGGATGGGTTCAGCGCCCACGGCCCGGTCGACGGGAGCCGCTCAACGCGGGCGTTGAGCGCGCACTGGGCGTTGAGCGCGCACTGCTGGAAGAAGAACCCTGCGAGGAGCTTCCCCAGTCGCCACTGAAGACCGGCGTACCGTTGCTCGGGGTTCCCGAGCCGAGCTGGTTGCCATCCCGTACACCGTGGGGTGCGACGTAGGGCGAGTAGAACTGGTAGCCGTAGTTGTAGCCGTACCCATAGCCGTAGATGTGGCGGCAGTTGCCGACCTCACAGCCACAACCGAAACGGCGCCCATAGGTTTCGCGGTACGGATGCACCACACCGTTCTGCCCGCCCTGCAGATGGAAGCCGCTCGAGTAGCTGAATGACGTGCCCCCGCTGCCCAGCGCCAGCTGGTAGCTGAGCTCGGGCTCGAGCTCATCGAGCTGGGTGCCGCTGTAGACTCTGAAGTCGGTGCCGCGCACGTCGACGACCTGAGGATCCCAGGGACAGTCGTAGCCGCAGTGATGGCCGGCAGACCCGTGACGCGCCCGCGAGATCTCTGCGGACGAGGAAGGGCCCCTGGACGACTGGTGGATGTACCCCCAATCGGCACAGCCGAAAAGACACGCGCACAACAGGGCGGCAAACAGGCTGCGGATCATGGCATCCTCCCAGATGGGACCTCGACTCTTCTATGATGCAACGCGGCACCCCCCTGTGCAAGTTCCCCACTGCAGAAAGACGCTCGCGGTGCGCCCGCTCATGGCTGCAACGCCGCGTCCGCTTCCAACAACAGGCGCATCGCCTCGGCCAGGGCGAACTCGGCTTCGTCGAGCAGGCGCTCCTCGACGGCCCGGGTCACCTCTTCGCGCCGGCTGCGCGCCCGGTACAGTGGGGCTCCGGCGTTGTCCATGCTCGGCTCGAGGGTCGGCTCTAGCTGCTGTGCAGCCAGGTAGCGCTCCCAAAGCCGCCCCACCGAGCGCTCTTTCGATTTCCAACTCTGCAGTCCGTTTTCGAATTGATTGATCCGTTCGGCCAGGGCGGAATAGGCCGAGGCAGCCGCCTCAAACGAAGCCTGGGCAGGCACCAGCTCTTGATCGCCGAAGGCTGCCATGCCCTCCTGCCAGATCTGCTCCGCCGTCAGGTACTCCACAGACAGCAGCAGACCGAGATCCTCCACCCCGCGTCTGCAGTAACGGCGTTCGTCGATGGCGATATCGCGGGCCTCCATACACTTCTCGGCCAGGGGGAGCAGCTCGTCGCTGTCGCCGAGCTGAGCCCGCACGAACTGGAAGGCCTCGAGCGCGGGCGGGTAGCGTTCGGCAACCAGGAAGGCTTCGCCCTCGTTGATCCTGCCCTCGACCAGCAGCAACACCGAATCACTGGTGATGTGCGTGGTTGCGAACAACTGCAGCTCCTGCAGGAATTCCCAGCGCCGGTAGCTGCGTTCGAGAGCCCCACGCACCTGAGCCTGGCCCATCGTGCCCGGATCCTGCTTGGCGAGCTCCGATTCATTGGCACGCACCCAATCCTCGGCCTGCCGCACCCGGGCCTGCAGATCGGCGCGCTGCTCCGCAACCCGCTTGAGCAGGGCGCGCGCCACGCCCTGCTCTTGCAGAGCGGCGCGCATCGTGGCGGTGTCGGGCTGGGTCCAGCTCTCACGCACGGCAGGCCAGGCGAGCAATGCCGCACCGCACAAAACCCCCAGCAGGCCCGCGAACACCACCATCATCACCCAGGCCGGACGGCTCGGCTGCCGCGCGCTGGCTTCAGCAGCACCCAACGGCTGGGGCAGGCTGCGGCCCACCTCTTGCTTGGAAGCGGCCAGGGGCTCGAGGGCCCGCGCCAGCTCTTCGCCTGTCTGGTAGCGGTCTTCAGGCCGCTTCTGCAGCAGGCGCTCGACGATCTGCGCCATCTCGGAGGAGACATCCGGCCGCTTGACGCGCAGACGCGGGATCGGGTCGGAGACATGTTGTTTCATGAAGTTCGTCGTCTGCGGACCAACGAACGGTGTGCGGCTGCACAGCAGCTGAAAGAGCGTGCAGCCGAGCGCGTACAGGTCGGAGCGGTGGTCGCACATGCGGCTGTCTTCCCACTGCTCCGGAGCCATGTAGGCGGGTGTGCCCAACACGGTGCCCGTGCGGGTCAGCTCTGTGGCTTCGCCTTGTTTGACCAGCCCGAAGTCCGCCACCTTGACCACGCCGTCTGCACTGAGCAGCAGGTTGTCGGGTTTGACATCGCGGTGCACGATGCCCTTCTGCGCGGCCGCCCACAGACCCTGCGCGGCATCCCGCACGAGCGCGGCGCTGCGAGCCTCATCGACAAAGCCCTCGCGGCGCAACAGATCACGCACCGAGCCGCCATCGAGGTAGGCCATCGCGATGCAGAAGGTGCCTTCGTGGCTGAACAGATCGTAGATCGGGACGATATGCGGATGGTCCAGACGCGCCAGGGCGCGGGCTTCCCGCTCAAAACGCTCGATCAATGGAGGGTGCATGCTCAGCTCGGGCGGCAGCACCTTGATGGCCGCCTTACGCTTGAGCTTCAGTTGTTCCGCCAGGTAGACGGCCCCCATGCCTCCCTGGCCGAGCTTGCGCTCCACCCGATAGCCGCTGATGGTCATGCCCAGCGCCGCGTCCAGGCTTCCCTGCCGGGGCCGCGTCGGCTGGCTGCCCGGAGTCGTCGGTTGCGAAGGGCTGGTCAGCCGCGTGGGCTCCGCGTCTACCGGGGTTGCTGGCAGCGTCGCCAGCTCGGTCATGCCCAGACCGGCTCCACAGCCGTTGCAAAACCGCGAATCTAAAGGGTTCTCGGCCGAACACACGGAACACTGCATGGCATCCTCGCCAGGAAGTCGCGCCCGATTATTGGCAGGGAGGCCACCGCACGTCAATCGCTTGCCGGGACGACAGGCTCCTACACAGGCCAGGTCGTCAGTCGGGGAATCTGTGTACCTGCCGGCACGACAGTGCCCGAGCGCACCTGCGCGCCGGCACCGACCACCACATGGTCTCCGAGCTTTACATCGTCACCGATCTGCGCGTTGCGGCCGATCGTGACGTGGTGGCCGATCCGACAGCCAAAGCCCAGACTGCAACTGTCATGCAGATTGACACTGTAGCCGAGCATCGAACGTCCTCCGATCTCCGCTCCCGGCGCCGCGCGCAGATACCCACGGGCGAACACCTCCGAGCCGAGGCGCACGCCATGGGACAGCAGGCTGAAAGGCCCGATCACGCACTGATCACCCACCCGTGCCCCGGGCCCCAGGGTACAGCGGTAGCCGACGAAAGCACAGGCGCCGATCTCTACAGGCGCCACCATAAGGCGCCAGGAAGACACCTGCAACACTCCCCAGAGGGTGCAGCCCCAGCCGACATAGGCACCGTCACCCAGCCGCATCAGGCTCGGCAGGCAGATCTCCACCTCGCGGGCGATGGCGACATCGCCGATGCGGCCTCCCGCCGCGCGCAGGTAGGCGCGCTGTAGGGACGGCCAGGCGCTCAGCCAGCGCTGCAGGCCGAAGACGATGATGCTGGCCTCGAGTACGTCACGGCGCCGCAGCTGCCGCAGCACGCGCTCCAGTTTGTCGGGCTCTCGACGGCCGTCGTAGACACCGCGCTCGGGCATCCGCAGGCACATCGCGCCGAGGCGCACTGTCAGCAACAGCCCAAGCAACCAGAGGGCCGGGAAAAACGGCAGCCCCAGCAACGCGCCCCAGGGGCCGAGCAGAAACACTCCCAGCCAGCACAAACCGACGGCGGGAAGCGCCGCTACGCTCAAGAGCAGACAGCGGGCCACAAAGAAGCCGAGATCTCGCGCCAGGGGCTGAAGGCTTGGAAACGGCGACATGCCGGGCTTCTCCAGGGATTTGGGGTAGACTAAGGGGGACGCCCCTACCTATCATAAGATGATCAACGAGCTCTGCCCGCAGAGATCGCCTCGGGGCGCTGGAGATACCCATGCAAGATGTAGAATTCAACAAAGAAGAGCAACCCAAGGTCAAGCTCGATGCGGGCACGACGTACCGCATCACGGTCAAGCTCGAGCGCTTCCAGATCAAGATCCGCATCCACGGCAATCCCGCGGACCCGGAGAAAAAAGATGACAGCGTCACGCTCGAGAGCACCGACGGCAGCTACCGCAAGCGCCTGCCGCTGGCGGCCGGCGAGCCCTGCGACGGGGGCGTGATCATGACCTTTACCAACTTGAAGCCCGACAAAGAGTACAACTTGTTGATCGATCCGGGGGCCGAAGGCGAGCCCTACTATGTGATCAAGAACTATCCGGCCCCCAAAGACAAGCTCAAGCAACACTGCAAGATGTAGCCTCGCACGCTCGACGCGGCTGCCAAAGCGGCGCGCCTGCAATGCCATCGTTTTCGGAGAGCATCGATGCCGAACCTCGACAAAGATCCCAAGCCAGAACCCAAGCTGTTCCCGGGGCGCTTCAAGTTCAAAGAAGACGACAAGCCCATCGCGGAGAGTTGGATCTATACCGACGTGCCCGGCGACAACGTCTTCAAGCTCGACAACCGCTGGAAGACAGACGACAAGGGCGTCATCAACGGTAAGCTGATCGAGGAGCAGGAGTACAACTTCTGGTACGACAAGGCCAAGCGCGACAAGGCCTGGCTGGAAGGCAAACTGACCGAGGCCGACTGCGAGAAGATCAAAGCGCCCAAGGCGAACGAAGGGGTCATCGAGGTCAAGTTGACCAAGAAGGACACTCCGGTGGTCTTCATTCCCCTGGGGGACAAGGGCGAAGGCAGCGAGTCCGAGCAGTGGTTCAAATGCTGGGTGCCGACCAACCACGGCGGGACCCTGACCTTCAAGCACGACAGCGGCGGCACCCTGGGAAGCCTGTCTTTCAAAGAAAAGGACAAGCCGATCAAGGACGGGCCCGCCGAACAGGACAAAGCCAAGCTCGAATGGGAGGTCAAAGACGGTCACGGCTGGTATCTGGTCAAAGCTGTGGGCGTGAGCGATCATCGGGTCTCGGCAGATT
The DNA here is from genome assembly GCA_029260765.1 of Planctomycetota bacterium. Taxonomy (GTDB): domain Bacteria; phylum Planctomycetota; class J058; order JAJDCP01; family JAJDCP01; genus JAJDCP01. Next base: position 62,363 of record JAJDCP010000182.1, on the reverse strand, counting down.
TCGTGCAGAACGCCATCGCGCGGGATGGCAGCGACGAGAGTGCCGCCCCGTTGATTCCCCAACATTTCTGGTATTGGTCGAACAGCCACTTTGCCGCGGGCGTGGTGGCTTGGCGCGACAGCACCGACCCCCGCTACAGCGCCTACAAGCCCTTCCATCACTACGACAAGAAGTTCCCGGGCAAGAAGTCGCTCGAATGGGAAAAAGACCCACTCAACGGCCACTTCTACCTGTTTGCGGGCGAATTCGGCAGCTGGAAGACCCAGATCGTGCCCGCCGATGGCAAAGTCAAGCTCAAGAAGGGCTTCTACAAGTTCAAGTGCGAGAACGATCTGGTCTGGGCCACCGTCAACTACTGCGCCAAGGACCAGTATTTCGGGCTCTGGAAGGGCGACCAGATCGAAGGCTACCTCGCCATCGAGAAAGATGACGAAGAGGTGAGCTTCCGCGGCCACAACGGCACGGCCCCCGACAAGCTGCAGGTCAAGGTGCAGGGCATCAGCAAAGACTACATCCAGAGGGGCAGCAAGAAGTACCACGCGGACAAAGACATCGTCGCGCAGTGGCGCAAGGCCAAGCAGACCGCTCCTGACAAGAACCTGCGGCTCGACGACCCGAGCCAGAGTTGGACAGGCCACTGCCACAACTCGGCGCCGGCGACCATCTTGTTCAAGGGACCCAAGGGCGACCCCGACTTCCCCGAAGAAGACAAAGAGCACCTGTGTGCCGAGTATTTTGGCGATTTCGGGGTGACCGATTCGAACTGGTCCCTGGGCGACACCTACGACCGCGGCTCCAAGCACCACAAGACCCGGCCCGGCGATGGGGTCGATGCCCAGAAGTTCCTCGGGAGCACCGCGGCGAAGTTCCACGAGACCCTGCGCAACGTGATCAAGAAGAAGTTCGACGCGGTGATGATCGACATGCGCGCGTCCTTCTACGACGCCACCACACCGTCGAACGCCTACGTACAGGTCTGGAACCAGGCGACCTACGCCTACCGGGCCGAATTCAAGCAGAAAGACGCCAAGGCCGGCGAAGCGGGCAAGGACGCCATCCACGTCGAGAACCACATCTTCGCCAACGGCGACATGTTCACCAGCGAAGGCTACCCGGCGCAGGTCGAAGGCAACGACCTCAAGCGTGGTGCCGACGGCACGCCCGTGCACACTTCGCGCCCGGGGCGCATGCTCGACTCGCAGTACGTCATGCACTTCAGCGCCGGCGAGATTCAGGCGGGCAACGCAGAGAATGCCTGGCTGAGCCACACCAATCTCGGCAGCGCCGAACAGATCTACCCCCCGCGCTTCATGATCTCTGTGCGCAAACCCCTCTCAGCGCGCAACCCGAACGGCGATGGCAACAACGAGATTGACCTGGCCGACATGAAGACGCTCGGCATCGACTTCCGGGACAAATACAAGTAGCCTCCCACGAGTTTGACGGCTTGGGGTTGGATGCCGATAATCTCTCCCATTGCATAGATGCACAGGTGGGCCTGCACGGCCTGGCCAGGGGGAGACGATGGGGAACAACCCAGCCGAAGCGCTGTTGCTGCTCGGGCCCACAGTGTGGAGCGCGTTGCCTGAAGATGCGATGACCAGTGCCCTGATGCGGCTGCTGCCTGGGGCGCGCCATCGCTGCTGGCTGAAAGACATGGCGCCGGACGGTTCTCCCGAGCCGGGTCGCCATTGCTGGCTGGTGTACGATCTGCTGCCGTGGCCTGAGGACGAAGAGGACGCGCCCGGCCCGGACGAGATGGGCCCGCCGCCCGAGACCGCGTTGCTGCGCGCGGCCGTGACCTCGTGCTGTCCCGCCGAAGAGCAGGGGCCGTTGGTCGCCGCCCACTGCCTGTTCTACGGACGTCTCGATCTGACCGACCTGCAGTTTGAAGAGGTGCGGCGCTTCGACCTGCCCGAGCCCGAAGAGCTTGAGGAGGGGGAGGAGCCTGCAGCCCTCGACGATGGTCTGAGCGACGCAGAGCGCTACGAGCAGGCCGAGCCGGTGCGGCCCCTGGAGATCCCCGACTTCGAGTTGGCGGAGACCACCTTGTGGGGCCAGGCTTTCTTGTTCGCGAGCTTCACGATGGAGCTGGTGGGCGTGCAGGCAGAGATCAGCCTGACCTTTGACCCGCGGCGCATGCCTGTGCCCGACCTGCTGCTCGAAGCCTCTGAAGGCCGGGCAGAGATCTACGGGCTGCGGGAAGCGGGGCACAACCGCGTGTTTGCGCCGCTATGGCAGGAAGGCATGCAGTTCAAGCTGAAGTGCAAGCGCCTCGACCCCAAGGAAGTGCTCAGAGGCATACCGATGGACCCCTTCGCGGCGCCGCCAGGCTCGCAAGAGACGGTGTTCACGGTCACTGTCAGCAAGCCCGAAGATGGCGAGGACGATCCACAACTCTGGCTGTTGAAGGCCGAGGACTATTCGACCTACGGGGGCGAGCTTGCCTGGCCGGTCACCCACTTGCATCACTGCCACGGCGCCCTGCACAAGCTGGAGAGTTGCAGCGAAGGCGGAGCCTCGTCCTACCACAAGCCCGCCGATCCCGATGGCTGCGGATTCTTGACCACCAGCTTCACCTCGAAGTGGGTACCTGACCTGCTTCCGGATGCTCCGTACCATGCGGCCCGCAAGGACGAGCCGCACGAACAGATCATCGAGCATGCAGATCTGGGTATGCGTGTGCAGCTGCAGAGCTGGATCGAGAATGGTTGTCTGCACCAGGTCGCTGTGGCCCCCGCACCGGTCGAGGTCGAGGAGGGGGAAGAGCCTCCGCCGCCGCCCGACAGCGCTGTGCGTTGGGTGCAGAAGTTTGAACGCTACGCGCCCTGGCCGGTGTCTACCCGCAAGGAGCGCTTCGACCCTGAGAGCGGTGAGGTCAGCAAGACCGACTACCTCGAGGCGGAGCTGCTTGAGGTGATTGTGCCGCCTGAAGAGGACTGAGGGGCCGCTCAGACGGCCTCCGCCGGCCCGACCGGCGCCGGACCCGCCGCAGCAATGCGGGCGGCGCGCACAAGCTCGACCTTCTCCTGCACAGCCTTCAGCAACCTCGGGAGGCTGTAGGGCTTGTGGATGAAGGTCGCCTCGCCGGGGATGTCGGAGATGTCGACCGCCGCATACCCCGAACAGAAGATCACGCCCAACGAGGGACACGCGCGACTGAGCTTGCGGGCAAGCTCGACCCCACCCATCCCCGGCATGACCACATCGGTCAACAACACGACGATCGACTCTTCGTGCTCGCCGAACAACTCGAGAGCCTCTTCGCCGTCGGCTGCGGCCAACACCCGGTAGTGCGCACGCTGCAACGCCGTCTCGACCAGGCGGCGCACCACGGGCTCATCTTCAACCAACAGGATGGTCTCGCCGTGGCTGCCTGGCGTCGCGCTCGGTACGACCACGTCGAGCTCTCCGGAGAGGGGCTCATCACTGGCCGACAGCCAGACTTCGAAGGTGCTACCGACCCCAGGGCTGCTGTCGATCTTGAGCTGGCCTCCACTCTGGCTGACGATGCCATAGAGGACCGACAGCCCCAGCCCCGTGCCTTTGCCGAGCGCTTTGGTGGTGAAAAACGGTTCGAGAATGCGCCGCTGCACCTCGGGCGACATGCCGTGACCGTTGTCCTTGACGCTGAGAACGACCTGATCCCGATCGTCCGCCTCCTGCGAGCGGCGGTCGACAGAGATCTCGATACGCCCGCCCTGGGGGAGCGCATCGACGGCATTCAGGGTCAGATTCATCACCACCTGGCACATCTGTGTTGCGTCCGCGACGATGCGGCAAGGTTGTGCACAGGGGCGGATGTCCAGCTCGATGGTTGCACTGACCAGACGCTGCAGCATGCGCCCGAAATCTTCGACCGTGTCGCTGAGGTCGATGATCTGAGGGACCCTGGGCTGTTGGCGCGAGAAGGCCAACAGCTGCCGTGTCAGCTCGCCTGCCCGCCGGGCCACCTTGACGATCGACTCGAGGCTGTGGCGCTGCGCCTTGCCCGTCGAAGACCCAGCGATCTCTGCATGGCCCAGCACGGCTGTCAGCAGGTTGTTGAAGTCATGTGCAACCCCGCCGGCCAGCCGCCCCATCGCTTCCATCTTCTGCGCCTGGACCAGACGTTCTTCGAGCTGGCGGCGTTCCTCCCTGGCAAGATGCCGTTGACCCTGCCAACGCAAGAGGAGAAACAGCAAGCCAGTCAACACAATGCTGAACGGGACGCCGACGGCCAGAATCAACAGGTGGTTGCGCGGTTTGAGCTCTGCCCAGAATCTGCCCTGTGGCGTCAGGCAGACTTCCCAGTCCCGGTCGATGAGGTGGCAGAGCGCGGTGGCCGAAATCGGTGCTTCGTGCGGATGCTGATGGTCACCGTAGGCCTGCAGGGCGCCGTCATAAATGCAGAGCTCATAGCTCTCCAAGAGTGCGACGTCCAGACATTGCTCGACCAGGACGTCGATCCTGAACACGCCGTTCAGCATGCCCATCGCGGTTGTTCCTTCCAGCAGGGGGAAATAGGTCGCAAAGCCTCGCCCTCCCTGGAATAGCGTGATGGGACCCGTCATGATGGGCGTTCCAGTCTCGACCGCCAGGCGTGCTACCTTCCCCGCCGTCGGGTGCTCGAAGACATTCCGCCCCTCGGCCGCCTCATTGCCCTTACGCGGGCAGACCCAACGGATGGTGCCCCCGGCGTCGATCCAGTTGATGGCTTGGAAGCCCCCGAACTTCTGCTGGAAGATGCCCGCCTGGGCGGTGAACACCTTGCCGTCTGGAATCAGGCCCTCCTGGAGCTCTCTCCCCAGCAGCTCAAGACCCATCAGCCGGGCACGTACATAGTCGCGCAGCCGCAGGCTGACCTGGCCTGCGGTGATCTCCACCTGCTGGCGGGCGATACGTTGTTCCTGGCGATCTACAGTGTAGGCTGCGAGAAAGACCAGCGCGTTGAGCAGCAGGAAGAAACCCACCACCAGAAATAGCTTGGATGGAGCTCGTGCCACGCCCAGCCTCAGGGTTCCACGGGTGCCATCATTCTGGCAGCCTAGGGCAGCCGGCGCAATCTGAGGGAAGACAGCTCAGCGGAACAGGAAGGTCTGCCCTGGGGTCCACGGGAGGCGGCCGCGAGGTCGGGGCCCAGTCCGCCCCAGATGGCGGGATCGATCGTTTGCGGGTAGCCGCCATAGGCCAGGCGGGTGCTGAGGTTGACGCGCAACACCTGGTCTGCCCGGAAGAACCAAGCCCCTCCATTGCCGTCGTCGAATGCCGCGTCCACGCCGCTGGGAAACGCCGCAGCTACCGAGGGCCGCTCCTGGCTGGCGCGAAAAAAAGTTCAGGAGGTACCACTACAAATAATTGTTCGCTACCTGCCGGGCTCTGGGCTGGTCCGGTTGCAGCTGGCTGCGCGGTCGCAGGGCCTGAGCGAGGTCTGCCAGCAGGTCCTCGGCCGCCTCGATGCCGATGGAAAGCCGCACCAGATCCTCAGGCAAGGCGCGCTCGGCCCTGACGGTGGCCGGAATGCTGGCATGGGACATGCGGCAGGGCAGGCTTATGAAGGAGCAGACGTTGCCGAAAGACACCGAGATGCTGAACAGCCTGGTCGCCTCGACGACCTGGCGGGAGAGGGCGAGATGGCCCGTCTCGAAGCTGATCACCGCCCCCGGCCCCTGGGCCTGCGAACGGTGCAACGCTGCGCCCGGATGCCCCGGCAGGCCCGGATAGTGGACCCGTTTGATGGCTTGATGGGCCGCCAGGAACGCAGCCACGCGGCGCGCGTTCGCCTGCTGCCGCTCGAGCCGCACAGAGAGAGTCTTCAGGCCGCGCAGCAGCAACCAGCTGTCGAAGGGGCCCAGGGCTGTGCCTTCGGCATTCTGCAGAAACGCCAACCGGGTGGCCAGCTCGGGGTCTTTGACCGCCAGCACGCCGGCGGTCACATCGCTGTGCCCTGCCAAGTGTTTGGTCGCCGAGTGCACCACCAGGTCGGCGCCCAGCTCGAGAGGCTTCTGGAGCAAGGGACTCAGCAGGGAGTTGTCGACGGCAAGGAGACATCCATGCGCTTGGCAGATCGCCGCCAGTCCCCGCAGATCAGAGATGCGTTGCAGGGGATTGGTCGGTGTCTCGACGAGCAGCAGCCGGGTGCGTGAGCGGAGCGCCGCGCGCACCGCGTCCAGATCCGTAAGATCCACCGCCGTGCTGGTCAGGCCGTGGCGCCGGCTGACACGATCGAGCAAGCGGTAGGTGCCGCCGTACAGATCGTCGCCGGTTACGATGTGGTCCCCGGCCTCAAGCAGCCCGGTCAGCGTGCTCAGGGCGGTCATGCCACTGGAAAACACAAAAGCCGCGCAGCCACCCTCGAGCCGGGCCAGCTGCTGCTGCAGCACACTGCGGGTGGGGTTGCCGCTGCGCGAATAGTCGTAGAGGCCCTGGCCGTCGGCGTCGACCTGGCTGAAGGTGGCCGTCTGGTAGATCGGCGTGGCGGTCGGCCGCAGCGGATCGCCAGGAGCCGGATCGAAATGCACAAGCTCAGTGGAAGGATGCATCGTGAACTCTCCTGATCAGGCCGCCGTCAGGGCGGGGGTGGGGGAAGTGGCCTGTCCGAGGTCGAGCAGGTCTGCGAGCACGGCCTGGGCAGTCGGCCAGCGCCCGGCTCCCTTGCCGCGCACCTGGGTCCAGACTCCAGCGCGGTCCTCGATCAGCAGGCAGTTCTCTTCGTCGATGGCGCGTGCCAGGGGGTGCTCGCGAGGCAACGGGAGAGGTTGCACCTGCGCACGCACTCCATCCGGTCCCAGCTCTGCCTGCGCCACAAGCCTCCATACGCGCTGCTCGCCGCGGGCTGCCTCCACATCGCGGGGTCGCACGCCGCGGATGCCCTGACAGGCGACGGGGACGTCCTGACCGAAGGCCGCGTTGCACAACAGCCGCAGTTTGTCTGCTGCATCTTCTCCCGAGAGGTCGAGGCTCGGGTCGGCCTCGGCAAAACCCCGCTCCTGGGCGAGCGCCAGAGCCGCCGCAAAGGGCAGTCCTTGCTGCAGTTGGCCGAGGATGAAGTTGGTGGTGCCGTTGAGCACGCCACAGATCTGCCGCACGCCCGGGCCGCGTGCGATCCTCTGCACGGCTTCCAGGGCGGGCAGGGCGCCCCCCACGCTGGCCGAAAAGGCCAGCCGGACGCCACGATCGTGCGCACGCCGCTGCAGCGCCTCGAGCCGCTGAGCCAGCACGCCCTTGTTGGCGCTGACCACATGCACGCCACGTTCCAGGGCTGCCTGGATCAGGCGGGCGGCCGGCTCTTCTCCGCCGATCAGCTCTACCAAAACATCGCAGCCTCGCGAGAGAACTTGCCAGGGATCGACGCACAGCAGCTCTCGAGGAACGTCGTCAGGTCGTGCCTTGTCTGGCTGGCGGACCGCGATCCCGACAAGCTCGAAGCGCTCGGGAAAGCTGCGCAACAGCCGGTACACGCCCAACCCGACCGTCCCCAGGCCCAACAACCCTACTCTGAGGCGGGTTGCGGCCGGAGGTGCGGGCTCCAGCTGCAGCGCCCGGTCGCCGACCTGGGTCTGGCCGGCGCGTCCGAGACACGCGACCTCGAATTCCTGGTCGTGGCACTCGGCATAACGGATGGCCTTCTTCTGCACGACGCTCCCGCATACCCGCAGCGCCTCAGCCCAGCTCAGGCTGGAAAAACGACGCGGGGAGGGGTGCCCCGGGCGCTTCAAGGCGGGGTCTGCCTCGTAGATGCCGTCGACGTCTTTGTACAGCCGACAGCGATGCGCCTGGAGTTGGTGGGCGAGAAAGAGCGCCGTCAGGTCGGAACCGCCACGCCCGAGCAAGGTTGTGCGGCCGTCTGCTCCGCGGCCGATGAAACCGGGCAACACAACCAGCGCGTTCCGCTCCAGGGCCCTCTCGATGACAGCGTGGTCCAGGCTGACGGGCAGGCTGTCCAGACACGGTCCTTCGGTTCTCAGCGCCAGGCGGGTCGCGTCGAGACAGCAGCTGGGGATGCCCGCGCGCTCGGCCGCCAGGCAGAGCAACGCCGCGGCGCGCAGCTCGCCGGTCGCCAACAACTGCGCCAACGCGGCGGGTTGGGGGTGGTCGGCGACACCGACGCGGCGTGCGCTGCGTAGGAGGCGCTCGGTCGTGTCGCCGAAGGCCGACACGACCGCGACCACGCGGTCGCCCGCGCGGACGGCTGCGTAGATCTCCGCGAGCACGGCGGGCAGGTCGTCTTCGTTGCGCAGCACAGAGCTGCCGTATTTGTGGATGACAAGGCGTTGGGCCATGGTGAGCTCCTAGTGGTTCGAGTTGCGCCGGGCTCAGCCAGCCAGGGCTTGTGCCAGATCGTCGATGATGTCTTGCGGGCTCTCGAGCCCTACCGAGAGCCGCACCAGACCGTCGCTGATGCCGGCAGCCGCTCTGTCCTCTTCGGGTACAGCCGCGTGGGTCATCGAGGCAGGGTGGGTGATCAGGGTCTCGACCGCGCCGAGGTTCTCAGCCAGCGAGCACAACTGCACCCGGTTCATCAGCGCGATTCCGGCGTGGCCGCCGCCGTGGAGCTCGAACGCCAGCAGGCCTCCGCCGTCCTTCTGTTGGCGCTTGGCGAGAGCGTACTGCGGGAAGGACTCCAGGAAGGGGTGGGCAACATGAGCCACCTGCGGATGGGCTTCGAGCCAGCGCGCCACCTGCAGCGCGTTGGCCGAATGCTGCTGCAGGCGCAGCCGCAGAGTTTTCAGCCCGCGCAGGGTCAACCAGGCCTGGAAGGGGGATTGACCACAGCCCAGCGAGTTTTGCACAAAGCGGATCTTCTCGAGCAGCGCAGGATCGCGGGTGAGGACCGCGCCCCCGACCGTGCTGTTGTGGCCTTCGATGAACTTGGTGGTCGAGTAGACCACCAGGTCGGCCCCGAGCGCGAAACAGTCCTGCAGGGCGGCGGTCAAGAAGGTGTTGTCGACGGCCACCGGCACTCCGTGGGCGTGAGCGGTCTCGCAGACACTCGCGATATCGACCAGCTTGAGGGTGGGATTTCCCGGTGTCTCGATCAGGACCAGACGGGTGGGACGCTGCAGGGCAGTTTCCAGGGCTCCGGGCTGGCTGGGATCGACGAAACTGGCGCTGACGCCGAACCGGGACAAGATCTGCCGCAGCAGGCGGACGGTTCCGCCGTAGACCACATCGGAGACCACGACATGGTCGCCCGCCTGCAAGAGGGCGAAGAACAGGCTGCTGATCGCGGCCATGCCGGTGGCGAAGCAGGCCGCCGGGAGGCAGCCCTCGATGGCGCCGAGCTGCCGTTCGAGTGCACTCACGGTCGGATTGGCGGTGCGCGAGTAGGTGTAGCCCTTGTCGCGACCGACGGCTTCCTGCACAAAAGTCGAGCACTGATAGATCGGGGTGAGGATGGCACCCGTGGTGGGATCGGGCTGCACGCCGCCATGGATGCTGCGTGTTTCGAAAGACTGTTGATCGGTGATCGGGCTCAGAAGATCGAGAGGCATGGTTTGCTCCCTGCTCGCGGTGGTGGCTCACGGTCCGGTGCCCGGACGGAGTTCCGCGGTAGGGAGGAGCTTCAGATCACAAGGGAACACTCCTGTCCATGCGGTTCACCCCATCCGGGATGGGCATAGCCATGCCCATGGCCGGGGTGAGGACGCGCATAGTGGAGACAGTGGAAAACATCAGCAGCTCTCGCTGAGGACTTGTAGGAAGGCTAGCAGCGCTCAGGGGACGCGCAAGACTTTTTTTTCGGCCCCGGTCATCGCGGCGGCCTTGAGCAACCATCCGCGCAGCGCCCCAGAGCGTTGCGCATCGCTGCGCGGCGCCTGCCAGTCTCCGACCCTCACGGCCCTGCGGTACGCTGCCGTACCTGTCTCGATGCCCAGCGGATCGAAGCGGAAATCATGCGTGCGGAAGTATTCGATCAAGCGCTCTGCGATGCGCAGATAGTTCCGCATGGTAGCCGCACCGACTTCGCGGCGCTCGACGGCCTGCGCGAGCACAGCTTCCAGGCGGCCCTGGATGGTTTCCAACGCACACTCCACCCGACGCGCAACGGGTTGTGGTTGTTCCGCCGCCGCCGGCTCCTCACGCAGGGCCTCCGTCGCCAACAAAGCAGGATCGGAGCCGTCTCCGTCGGCGGCTTGTCCACTCTGCCGGATCAGCGCCAGCAATTGTTCACTGCTCAATGCGGCCGCCGTGCCGCTCCCGTCGAGCAGAGCAGAGATCAACTCGCGCTTCTGCTCGTGCAGCGCGAGGATCTTCTCTTCGACCGTGTCGCGCGCCACCAGCCGGTAGACGGTCACCGGCCGGGTCTGTCCCAGTCTGTGCGCGCGGTCGGTGGCCTGATCTTCCACCGCCGGATTCCACCAGGGGTCGGTGTGCACCACGTAGTCGGCAGCCGTCAGGTTCAAGCCCCGTCCGCCCGCATGCAACGACAGCAGGAAGACGTCTCCCTCGCCGGCCTGGAAGGCGTCGATCTCGGCGCGTCGACGGCTCTGCGGCAGCGACCCGTCGAGGTAGCGGCACGCGAACCCATCCGCTTCGAGGGTCGCGCGCACCGTCTTCAAAAAACTCGTGAACTGGCTGAAAACCAGGGCTCGGTGGCCTTCTTCGCGCAAACTGGCGAGCAGCTCGCGGAGAGTCTGCAGTTTGCTCGGCATCAGCTCGACGTCGGGCCGTACCAGACGGGCATCGCAGGCAATCTGCCGCAAACGTGTCAAGGCCGCCAGAATGCGGAAGCGTTGCTTGTGGGCGTCCGCCTCTCCGGGCATCTCCAGCTCAGTGAGAACGGCGCTCCGAAACGATTCATACAGCTCGCGTTCTGTCCGGCTCAACTCGACGTCGACACGTACATCGGTGCGTTCGGGCAGCTCGAGGGCCACCTCGGACTTCAGGCGCCGCAAGATGAACGGCCGCACCACCCGGGCGAGCAGCGCGCGCGTAGCCACGTCCTGGTGCTGCTCGATCGGCAGGGCGAAGCGCTGGCGAAAGCGCTCCTGACTACCCAACAGTCCCGGAGCGATCGCGTGAAACAGACTCCAGAGCTCGCCGGTGCGGTTCTCGATCGGAGTGCCGGTCAGAGCCAGCCGCATCTCGGCCTGCAGTTGAAACACCGCGCGCGCCCGCCGGGTCGCCGCATTCTTGATCGCCTGGGCCTCATCGAGCACCAACGTGCCAAACTGCAGCGCACGCAACTCGGTCGCGTAGCGTGCGACGAGGTCATAGCTGGTGATCAACAGCTGCCCCGGCTCGACGGCTTGCAACATCTGGAGGTCGCGTTTGCCCCGGAAGATCATCGCCCTCAGGGTTGGCGTGAAGCGCTGCGCCTCGCGTTCCCAGTTGAACAACACCGAAGTGGGCGCGACCACCAGGGCTGCCCCAGTCTGCTGACGCTGCAGCAGCAGAGTCAGGGCCTGCACGGTCTTGCCCAGCCCCATGTCGTCCGCCAGGCAGGCTCCCGCCCCCCAATGGGCCAGCCGGGCCAACCAACGATAGCCTTGCAGTTGGTACGGATACAACTCGGCCTGCAAGCCCTGCGGAAGCTCGGGCTCGAACTCGTGAGCCGCTTCGAGGCGCGTGAGCAGGCTCGTCCAGGCCTCGGGTGTGGAGAGCCGAACGCCGGCCTCGGCGAGCTCCTCGACCACCGGCACCGCGAAGCGCGAGACCTCGACGCGGCCCCGCGCCCCTTCGGCAAGTTGGGCCGTGGCTGCCAGACGCTCGCGCAGGGTCTCGCCAAGTTGCACCCAGCGCTCTCCATCGACCTCGATGAAGCGCCGCCGCTCGCGCACGGCGGCCAGCAGCTCGCTCAGAGGTATGTGACTGCCGTCGACCTCAAGCGTTCCTTCAAGCCGGAACCAATGATCTCGAGCCCGTGCAGACATCGAGATGTCGCCGAGCTGCGCAGCGCGTGAGGTCTGCCAGCGCCTCTTGCCCCACGCGACCAGCAGGTCTTCACCCTCCTCGGTAGCCTCGCTCCGCCGTTGCGCTTCAGCGACGAGCGTCAGCGCGGCTTCTCGCTCACGCAACTCCCAACAAAAATCACCGCTCTGGTCCACAGCATGCAACCCGAGAGTTTGGGCCAGAGCCCATGTCCGAGCGCATTCTGCCGCCAGGTCACGCGCCGCATGCACCGTCCCCTCGTCGCGTTGCGCATACAGTTGCGGAGGTCCTGCCCCAGGCACCTGCGGCGCCCACTCGGGCAGCACGCGCATACGCAGCGCCACATGCAAAACACTGTCCGCATCGAGCTCGAGCTGGAGCACCGGTCGGCTCTCGTCCTCGATCTCACGCCCGCGCAGCCCCGTACCGACCGCAAGCGGTACGTGCCGGCTGAGCTGGGGGAGGCTGCGCAAGAGCTCCGGGATAGCCTCAGCGGGAAACCGCGACCCCCGCCGGGCCAACAGCTGCACGGCCTGCTGCAGAGAGTCGGGTATCCGCGCCAGCTGCACGCGGCGCGCGTCGAGGTCGAGCTGGGCGAACATCCCGTGCTGCACCCGCTCTTCGAGCAGTGCCGCGGCAGCCTCAGCGTCGAACGTCTGCTCTGCCAGCTGGAAAACCGCCCGCGCCCCGCCCACGTCCTCCCTCAACCCCAGAGCCGGCTCGACACGTTCAACGCGCAGCCGCACGGCTTTGCCCTGCTTGACGAATACGCGCGGATGGCCGAGCAGCTCCCAGAGGCCCTGAGCGACCAGCGCGCCGGGTAGATCTTCGATGCGCTGACCGACGCGGCTCGCCCGCTGCAGGTCGAAGAGGCGTTGATCGGCAGGGTGCTGGCACAGAGCCCGCGCCTCGCTCCAACGCAAACGACGGGTCACGGAACCCTTGCCGTTCTTCTTCGGCCGCGCATGCGCGGGATCCAGCCGGCTGAGCGCCGTGTCTACTTGCCAGGCCAGCTCTCCCTCGGGAGCTTCGACGGACCCGTCCGCCAGGCCCACGCTGCGCTCAAGCGCGCGCAACACGCGCTGCCAGGCGGGTACCGCCAGAGCTGCGGCGAGTTTCTTGGCCTGCCCGGCCTGTTTCTTGAGCCCCAACAGATCGAGACTATCGTCGATGGCGTGCAGCTTGAAGCTGCAGCCCTCGGGACGAGGCGTCGGACAGTTGCATTCCAGGCAGACAGTCTGTCCGTCTTCCGGAAAGCTGATCTGCAGTTTGGGCGTGCAAAACGCGCCTCCGCAGTGCGCCTTGCGTGTTTCCTCATAGCGCAGGCCCGGAGGATCTTCCGTCAGCTCGAGTCGGCAGGCCCCTCGCTGCGAGCGCAACACCGGCACAACTTCTTCGCGCATGCTCTCGCGCAGCGTTGACAGTTCTTCAAAGATCTTCCGCAGCCGTGGGTTGGACGGTTTCTTGCGCTGCTCCAGGGCCGTGCGCTCTTCTTCCCGCGCCCGGCGTTGATCGTCCGCACGTTGCTCGAGAAAACTGATCGCCTTTTTCTGATGCCGCAGTTCGGACCCGCCCTGGTAGGGCGCACAGACCACGTCTAGCAGCGATGTGTAGCTCAGCTCCCAGGCGCGGTAGTCGATCGGGAGCACTTCGCCGTAACGCAATCCCAGCCAATCGTTCGTTTCATGCTCGTCAGCCCAGCGGACCAGCTTCTCGCGCGGCATTCCGGGCCGAAGCGTCGAACTGCTGCGCTGCTCGCAGAATCCCAGCAAAGCCGCGACGACGTGCCTGCAGACTTTGCGGCACGGGGGACTCGTACACTTGACATAGAATGTCTCCTCTTTGAGGTTGCAGGTCAGAGTGGCGCGCGTCCGCGACCGCTTGCGCCCCTTGAAAAGCCCCCGCAGGACAGCGCCCTCGCCGCTCAGTTGCAACAACTTGCCAGAGCTCAGCAGCGCCCTGGCCTGACGCACAACGCTGGCGCTGGCGATGCTCAGGATCGTAGGCTCCAGGTCGAACAGCGCCTTGCTGGTGCCTGGGTCGAGTGTTCCCTTCATGTCCGCCTGTGGATCGATTGCGAGCCTTGATAGTACAATCTTCCCCCGTCAAAATGCGGGCCTGGAGGAACAAGATGGCAGGATTCGTTCGTCCCAGTGACGCCCGGCTCGAGCGCGACCTCAAACCGCTGCTGGTCTGGCGTGCTTTGACCCGTCCCGTCTTCCAGGGCCTCGAGCGGATTCCCGAGCAAGGTCCCTGGTTGTTCGTCGGCAACCACACCATCTACGGTGTGCTGGACAGCCCCCTGCTCTGGCTCGAGCTGTACCGCGAGAAGGACCTGTTCCTGAGGTTTCTCGGCGACCACGTTCACTTCGAGCTCCCGCTCTGGCGCGATCTGTTGACGCGCTATGGCGTCGTGCGCGGAACGCGAGAGAACTGCGCTCGCCTGCTCAAAGCAGGCGAGCCCGTGGCCGTGTTTCCCGGTGGCGGGCGCGAGGTCGCCAAGCGCCGGGGCGAGAAATACAAGCTGATCTGGAAGCAACGGCTGGGCTTTGCCCGGATGGCGATCCAGTACGGCTGTCAGGTCGTCCCCTTTGCGGCGGTGGGGGCTGAGGAAGCACTCGACATCCTGGTCGATGCGGACCAGATCCTGGCCAGTCCGCTCGGGCCAGCCCTGCGGCATCTCGGCGTCAGGGCGGATGTGCTGCTGCCGATCGTGCGCGGCCTCGGTCCCACGCCGTTGCCGCGTCCCGAGCGGCTCTATTTCCAGTTCGGCGCGGCGATCGACGCACGGGCCTGGGCGGGGCGTCACGAGCAGACGGAAGCCTGCGAGCAGCTGCGCGATACGGTGCGGACAGCCGTGCAGGCCGGAATCGAGTCGCTCTTCGAGCTGCGCGCCCAGGATCCACGCCGTTCGCTGGCGGCTCGCCTGGTCGATGGAGTTCAGGACTTGTTCGGGCGCAATGACGCCTGACATTCGGGCCTCTCCACATCGCCGAAGGCTTGCTGCAGAGGCGGCGCCCCAAGACCAGATTGACACGGGCGCGCGGCGCGCGTTTGATAGGGTACCGCAACGCACACGTGAAAGGCAGGGGCATGGCACACGAGAACCCGCCCGGCTCAGGTCACGGCCAGAATCCGCCAGCTGGCTACCCCCCCCAGGGAGGGCAACCTCCGCAGGGCTATCCCCAGCAAGGTTACCCTCAGCAAGGCTACCCCCAGCAAGGGCATCCCCAACAAGGAGGCTATCCTCCTCCCGGCTACCCGCCGCAGGGACCTCCGCCGCAGGGGTATCCACCGCAAGCTTATCCGCAGCAGGGCTATCCCCAGCAAGGCTACCCCCCTCAGGGCCCGTATCCTCCCCAGCAAGGCGCACCCGCAGCAAAGAAGCGTCCTCAGGCTGCGTTCAACTTCGCCTGGTTTGCGATCGGGCTGCTGGTGATGTTGGGCCTGCGGGGCTGCGTGCAAGTGTACGCCGAGCTCAGCCTGCGCAGTGCGGAGGCCAGCTCCGAGGGGCTGACAGAGCTCAGCGAGAGAGAGCAGAGGCAGATCGACGGGCTGCAGGAAGAGATCGATCGGCTCCGCATCGAGGAGCGCGCAGAGCGCGACGCCTGCGAAGGGCTTGAGCTGCAGATCGTGCAGGCCCGCAATGCTCCGGAGTCTGATCCTGAGGAGGTGGTCGGCCTGGAGACCGAGCTCGACCGGCACACGGCCCGGCGTCAGGCTCTTCTCAAGCAGATCGAAGAGGCCGGTGACGAGATGGCTGTGATCGGTGGACGCATCGTAGGGGACAAGGCCGAACATGCCTTACAGGTCGGAGGCGACTGGTTCTCTGCCGGGATCGCCATCCTGCTCTGTTATCTGGTTCTGGCGCCGTTCTGTTATTTCCTGGGGGGCCTGATCGTCGCCTGGCGTTCGCCGGGGCGTACCTTCCTCGAGCCGGCCTTGGCGGCTGTCTGCACGGTGTTCATCCTGACGGGCTGGGAAGTCTTCCGCTCTTCGGCCGGCGCTACGGGCACCATCCCCTGCCTGAGCTGCTCGGGGATCCTGTCCTTCCTGCTCGCGCTGCTCGGCGCGTTGGTCGGTGAGAAGATCCAGGCACCGGAAGGGTAGGGGATCGGGCCTCGGACCGCCTCCGAGACGTCGTCGCTGGCCTGATCCAGTCCGGTGTCGCAGCAGGGTACATCGAACGGAGGAGAAGGCTTGGTCCTATCAGAACACGACGTTTCCGCAGTAGCGGTCACCAGGGCGATTCGACAAGGCGACATGGCTTCACTCGAAGCGCTTCTCGACGAGCAACCCGCGCTTGTGACGGCGAGAATTCGTGACGCGCTAGGCGTGCAACGCTCACTCGTACATCTCGCGGCGGATTGGCCTGGCCACTTCCCCGAGGGCAGCAGCGTGGTAGAGCTCCTGGCCGGTCGAGGTGCGGATCTGGACGCGGCGGTCCTCAATGGAAATGGGGACGAGACGGCTCTCCACTGGGCAGCCAGCTCCGACGACCTGGCAGTTCTAGATGCTCTCCTTGACCACGGAGCAAACATCGAGGCCGACGGCGCCGTCTTCACGGGAGGGACTGCGATGTCGGACGCAGTGATTTTTGCCAAGTGGAGAGCCGCTCACAGGCTGTTTGAGCGGGGTGCAACCGTGACGATCTGGCAGGCGGCAGCACTTGGTCTGCTTGAGCGTGTGCGGGACCAGGTGGCTGATGCAACGGAGGACACCGCCTCGCTAACCAACGCTCTCTGGCACGCTTGCCGTGCTGGCCAACTGGAGGTGGCGCGCTACCTGGTGGAAGTCGGTGCTGACTCTAGTTGGCGAGGCCATGACGGCAAGACACCCCTCGATGTCGCTCGCGAAAGTCAGAACGGCGAACTTGAGGCTTGGCTTGTCGACATTTCGGCTAGCGAAACAGACAAAGAGCGCGATTGAACCGCCGATCAAGTGGCTCGACGGCCCCGGGTACATGCTCAACCCGAGCCCCCGGATGAGGAGGAGGTCGCGACCCCCACCCCGCCCGCCGCCGAGCCGAGCGCCGGTGACTTGGAGCAAGTGCGGTTGGTGAAGCTGTTCGCTTCGTGTATGTCCGCCGGAGACTCCGAGCTCGTGCAGCAGTGCATCACCGACTTCGACGAATTCCGCGGCGAGGCTCGGCCCCAGCGTGGGCGGCGTTATCTGAGTGTCATGGCGCCAAGGCTGCCCAGAACCTCTCAGCAGAGTCTTCCCAGCGAGCCTGCACTGTTCGGTCTCGAGCTCCCCGGAATACAGCCTCAAACGTCGTGCAGCTTCTCGATCTGAAGAAAGTATGCGTTCCATTCCTCGTCGGGGTCGTTCTTGACCATGAAGTTGATCATTCCCTCCCACTGAGGGTTCACGTCCGGGCGCTTCGTCAGGACATAGCGGGAATCGAACTCGATCTTCAGGGTATGGTTCTGTTCCGAAGGGTCGAACACGCGGGTCCTCCGTGACGTGCCCGACGAACTGGCAGCGTTCAAACGTGCGAGCCAGCACCCGATCCGCACCATGGGGAGCCTCAGCCTGGTGCGGAGCCTCCTCGAGCACGGCCTCCTGGATCGGCTACGGCTCATGGTGTTTCCGCTTACGCTGGGGGAGAGCATCTTTGGTCGGGCACCGCGCGCGGCGCGCTCGGCTCGGTGGCCGCCGAGGTCCTCGACGCGCGCGTCGCCCTGTTGACATACATGGTGCCTCTTGCCGACCGCGCCGGCTAGCAACCCATTGAGGCTGACGTTCACGGCCCTTGCTTGCGCAAGGTGCGCGCCCGCAGCTTGATGGAACGTTCGATGGATTGGAGAACTCTATTCTGTTAAGCCAAAGACAGTTGAACCACATCCAAAACTGGGATCGAATAGAACCGCCCTGCTCGACGCCGTGTTGTTGCGCTTGACCTACGCAGGAGGGTCTGCGCCATCGATGCGAGCCTCTCCGACAGCTTGACTTTGTACACCTCCACAATCACGTCCCCACAACGGAACAAGACATGCACCGTCGCCTCTTCCTCACGCTGCTCATCTTCGCCGTGTCCGCCACCTGCCGTGCGGACAACGTCAAAGACCTAAAGGAGGCCTGGAAGGCCGCCGCTGCCCAGGCAGACGTGTGGGGGGCGCGCAGCCATGCCGAACGCCTGGGCGAGCTGGGCACCGCTGAAGCGGCGGAGGCCCTCATCGACCTCTTCGACAGCGCAATCAAGGCGAAGGTGCGGGACGTGACAACGGTCGCCCTCGTGAACACCCTGAGGGGCGGCCTGACGGTGTGCGACAACGAGGAAGCGAGGGGGACCCTGCTCGAGGCCTTTGGCGCGAAGCGGACCCACCCACTGCACCGCATGAACCTGGTGTGGAGCATGAACGCGTGCGGTGTCGCTGGGACCGCGGCATTGTGTGAGGCGCTAGCAGACCCCAGCTACGGAGTCCGTCTCAAGCGCAGTCTGCTCGAATACTTGTCCGACCCTCCCGAGGAACGGTTCACCCAGGCAGTCGATGGTCTGGTCGCCTCTCTCGCGGCCAATGAGAGCCCGGTCCGCGACCAAACCCTGGTGGCCTTGACCGAAATGACTGGCCACGACGCCGAACCGGAAGGCTGGCCTGCCCTGTGGGAGAGCCTGCAACCCTTCGACATCAAGAACAACGCCGGAGATGTGGCTTTCCCTGCCGCCCTCGCGAGTTCCCCGAGCATCTGTGGCAAGCCCCTCTTGGAGCGCGAGATCATCGTCATCCTGGACACCTCGACGAGCATGGCCGACAAGGACCCGCTCAGCCTTCGCGAACGCGTCGAAGAGGATCTTCCGGACTCCATCGCCGACGACATCGAAAGCCTCGAGGCCCTGGGACTGCCGCGTGGGCGGCTTGACCGCGCCGTGGCCCACCTGGGAGAGCTGATCGAGGACCTGCCCGACGATGCCATCCTCAACATGGTGTCGATGGGCTGGGGCTCGAGCATGTGGAGCAAGCGGGCCCAGAGGATGACCAACAAGAGCAAGAAGAGCGCCCTGAAGTGGCTGGCGGGCCGGAGTGCACAGGGCTTGACCGAGCTGGAAGCGGCCTTCGAGAAGGCCCTCGCGACCGCCAGCGACGACGCCATCATTCTGGTACTGACCGACGGCCTGCCGACGGACCGCGAAGGGCGCTATCTCGACGAAGACACCTGGTTGGACCTCAGAGACCGGGTCGAGGCGATGAACGGTCTACGCCGTCTGCCCGTCTACACCATCATCTACGGACCCTACGACGAAAATGTGCGCATCATCGACTATTGGGACCAGGGCTGGCCTCTCTGGCGGTAGTGGCCCCTGCTCCGTTCGTCCAGGCCCGATCAGCACGAGTGCGCCTGCCCTCTCTCTGGCCTCCGGACCTCCCGCACGCCAGGTGTTTTGTGACCACTTGCGACTGGTCGTCGACAACGCTCTGGACCTACGATCCCGGCATGGGGCAGGATGGGCAGGAATGCGCTGGCTCGGCCTTGTCCTATCGAGAGAAACCAAAGAAGCTCAGGCTGGAGTTCCTCCGGGCGCGCTGTGCGCGCGCAGCAAGCGCCGCGCCTTCGGCACGCTCCGGTGAACCTGCTCGTTAGCCAGACCAAAAGGAGGCGATCGTGGCCATCGGTGATAGCACTCTCCGTGTTCGAATCACGGCTGCCCTGAGCAGCCCAAGGCAAGACCAGCAAGCCTCGGTCGCTCAGTTGATTCTAAGAATCAGTCTGAGCCCTGCCAGGTCATACTGTGACCATCATTGAAAAAGACAATCTCGCCGTCTGCCGTCCCCCGGTGTGAGGCCGAGCTCTTTCCTGGCTTTCAGCTAACCTCCGCCGAAGTCGTTCCTGCTGGGCGACCTTTTTCTTATGGCTCCTCAGGCGGTAGCTCGCCCCAGTTGTCGTCAGGATGTGTGCGTTCTCGGTGAGGCGGTCCAATAGTGCCGCTGTCAGCTTTTCATCGCCAAAGACCCGCACCCATTCGCTGAAGGACAGGTCTGTGGTGACGATCGTAGGCCGCCTCTGGTGGCGCTTTGCCAGGAGGTTGAACAGGAACTCCGCGCCTTCCCGGCTGAAGGGCACGAATCCGAGTTCTCGGATGCTGCGTCCGTTATTCGGGACCCGAGTGTGGACGACCTCCTCAGCGCCAAGTGCGATGCGCACCTGGTCTGCATAGAGCCACGACTTCAGGTGCAGGCCCTTCCAGCCGCAAGGTACCGAATAGTAGCCGTTGCGCACCTTCACGATGGCTTGCGAGCCCGCAACGACAAGGCGGAACACGCCAGATCGTGCCGGCTCGCAAGGAGGCTGAGGCCGCGAGCTCGATCTCCCACAGTTCGCTGATCGTCTTCGATCCGCGGCCGACGTGCTGGGCGTTCCGGGCCTCTGGAGACCCGGGTTTGCGGACGTGGAAACACCATGAAGGCCTTCTCCAACTATCCCACCGGCGTGTCCGGCTATTGGTACGGGATGGTCTACGTGATGTCCCTGGTAGAGCGTTGCCTGCGCTCGAGTTCGCTCATTACGTCTGCACATCTCTACTTTGGCGTGCTCGAGAATCTGGAGATGATTGTCCAAGCCCCCCCCGCGTCGTCTGCGTGACCAACCGGGATGTCGCCGTGTCCCGACTTGCGAGTCGTCTTTCCGATTGCCACTTCGACCGCGTGTAGGAAACGCTTCTCGGCCGATTCACAGGCGTGTTTCGCTGAACAAGATGCTGCGGAACCTGGGCTTTAACGTGCCCGAGTCGACTCTTGTCTGGGACGGGGCTGTCTGGCTGCCCCCATTCAACTAGACCCGCCCCCTTGCACATGCCCCAGGTGGTTTCGAGACAACGTCTTTGGTTCGGGAAGGCTTATCCCCCATTCAGACCCTCTCCGAACAAGTCGTTCCACATGACTCACGTCGCCGTGATGGTACGGGTGAACTGTCTCGTTCGGCGGATGGGGATTTTCTGCCTTCACTGGACTGTCAATTCGACTTTGGGTTCGACATGTGTCGTGGCAAATGACGCGGGGGGCTCGTACGAGATCCTTTGTCTGCTGTGCGGAATGTACACTCACCGTGAGCTGGAGTGGGGTTGATGTCCTGGTACCCTGGGCTCATGAGGTGTCTGTGAGCGCGCTACGTGAATGAAAACAGCATCGTCTGGGGAGACTGTGAGCTGATCAAGTGGGAGTGGCACCAACTGCCCATCCGCGATCTACGGCCGGTCTTCATGTTTCTCGGAAGCAGAGAGCATGACGTGAAGTGGAGCTGGAATGCTCCCAGGGGATGAGTGACATGGGAATTGAGGGTTTCTTTCTGGACTGCGCCGACGTCGCCTACGAGCTCTATGTCCCGCAAGGTTGGCAGGCGGCTGTCGCTCAAGGCAGAGTCGAAGTCCTTCTTCCTCCAGGGGACCGATTGTTGTGGGAGGGAAAGCGCAGCCAGAAGCCCGATCTGGAGGACCTGCAGCTGGCCTTCAATTCTCCCTGGGGCTGCCTTGGATTCTATGGTGGCCTGGCGGCTTTCATTTCCTATCTGATCTTGTGGCGCGTATACGCATTACCGATACCACGCTTTGCGGTGCTTGCATGCTGTTTGGGCGGATGCCTTTTGTTGGTAGTGTGGGAGATCAGCCGGCAGATGCGATCTTCTTATGCTATCAGCCAACGTTGTATCCTGATCCTGCACCATTCCTCTGGGATGCATAGGATCCAAGTCATCGCCCGACACCCTGAGCAGATCGTGATGGTCCAGGATGCGTCTCTCAGCCTCAAGCTCCCCAGGGAATCACTCGAACTAGAGATCTTCCCATCACTGATGTTGAAGAAACTCACGAACTCACGGCTTGTTGCGGACGTGCTAAGGGGTAGCCCCAACGTTCCCCCTCACCCCTGCTCAGGCGCATATCGCCCGGAGCTACGGGGGTTTCTGCTGGAACCTGGCGTCAATGCAAAGGCATCTCGAGAGCAAGATCCCCAGAAGAACGCCGCCACTCTACAAGAAATGCAAGAGAAGCTTGACCAGGGAAATCCCTGGTCGTGCCACGTCTATGCTGCCCACCTGGCGATGGCGGGAAAGACCGAAGAGGCTCTCGAGTGGTTTGGCCGGGCTATAGGACCCTTGACGAGAGAGCTCGAGAGGATGGCAAAGTGTCCAGAGCCATGGTTCGTGGGAAGGTACTTTGAGGGAGTCGAGGAAGTCCGGCAGAAGATCGTGAGTTGTCCCGCCTATGATCCTTTGCGACAGCAACCCGGTTTTCTTCGGCTCTTTGCGTCAAAACCGCGACTGTCAAGCGGATCAAAGGTCCCCTTGAGTCCGTAGGCACGATTCGTGGTCGGCGTGTTGGAGGTCGGTTGGTCAAATTGCGGAACCACGCCGCCTGAAGAGAAACTTGCGGCCTGCGGCTTGACGTTGCGACCCGAGGTCTTTCTGCGTGCTCGACTGGCTGGCGTTGGTGGTTTCGCCTCGGTACGTGGCCGATGACCTCGCTGACCGAAGTCCGGGGACATGGCTGAGACACCGCAAGAGACCATCGAACAAGGCGTTCGATAGCTCGAGACTCCCGAGGGTCGAAGCGGAATTGGGGGGATTCTCTCACCGAAACTGCTGGGAGATCATCGATCTTGGACGGAACTTACAGCACCTTTCCAGGGGTCGGATGTTTCCGCATCATGGAGTCAGTCCATCAGTCGAGGCCGAGAGCATGAGCAATAGAAGAAGGAAGACACCCAGGCCCTCTAGCACAGCGACAAGCAGCCGAGGTTGCACTCGATGGGTTGCGTGGATCTTCGACAGACCCGTCGCCAAGAACCGCTGGTGGCACGCCGTCGACGAAAAGGACTGGCTCAACGTTCCCAACGCGATCATCGTCGATCACATTGGTGAGCTCTTCGAAACCTCCCTCCACAGCCTTGCCTCCTACTCCGACTCGCAGATCGCTCAGGGGCTCGAGTTCATCGTGGGGCACGGCAGCGAGTACATGTTCCTGCTCGCGGACGACAGAATCGCCTGGCCGAGGCGCGAGCGGTGCGTCCGCTCCTGCTCCGGTCTCTATAGGGATCTCTTCGCGCGACGTTGCTCCTCCCACCTCTCCCACCGCGACGAAAGGGGGGCCCATCCGTTGAACGGCATCTGTTACATGCTGTGGGACATGATCCCGATCGGTCCAGAGCCGACCTTGGGTCACCGTTCGCGACTCGATTCGGTCCTACTCGATGTCATGATCGGTGCTCTCCAGCTCTGCTCAGATCCCTGTCGTGAGAGCGCTCTCCACGGCCTCGGCCACTGGCAGCTTGGCTATCCGGAGGAGGTCGAAGCCGCAATCGACAGCTTTCTCCATACGTCGAAGCGGCTCAGGCCGGAGCTGCGGCACTATGCGGAGAACGCGAAACGGGGTTGCGTACAGTGAGCGTGGAGCACTCCGTTCTCCTATCGTTTGCGCAGGGCCTTCAGTCCGTCGCTGGATCGACGTCTTCGACCCCCCAGCGCCTTGAGCCTGCGCGTGCCGCTCAACGCCCTCCGCTCGACGTGTGCTTGGCGAGGGCGGCGCGCGCCGCCGCGAGCTGTTGCGCAAAGGGGCTGTAGCCGTCGGGATTCTGGTCGTAACTCAGGGCCGAGTTGACCCGCGACGGAACCATGTCCGTCGACTCATTCCAGGCGTAGAGTGGGGCGTGCTGGCGCAGCCACCACATCTCCACCGTCGCCCGATGGGGGTTGTTTGAGTTCTTGAGGGCCTTGAGGTTCTGGTGCACCCCCAGGCA
Source organism: Planctomycetota bacterium (assembly GCA_029260765.1). Taxonomy (GTDB): domain Bacteria; phylum Planctomycetota; class J058; order JAJDCP01; family JAJDCP01; genus JAJDCP01. The sequence continues at coordinate 38,781 of JAJDCP010000182.1, read as the reverse complement.
GAAGCGCGCCAGATTGCGGTAGGCCTTGTTGAAGCGCGCACACGCTGCGTGCAGAGCTTTGCGCTGGGTCTCATAGCCTGTGAGCAGGGCGTTGCCATCCGCAACGGCCTGGGCGAGGCGCCGGCGCTCCCGGTCGATCTGGGCCTGGGAGGCGCGCCGCCGCTTGAGTTGCTCTTCGCGCTCGGCCAGTTGCCGCTCGACCGGCCGCACCGCGTCGGCCACCTGGCCATCGACCTTGACGATTTGCTGCAGCACACCGGTCAGGGCCTCCTTCGCGGCCCGGCAGGCGGCGAAGAATTCGGTCTTCAGCGCCTCGAGCTGCGCCTCGCTGAGGGGCGGCCGGTGGTTTCGCCGGGCGTGCTGGATCGCCAGCGCCAACTCCTTCCAGCACTCGCGGTTCAAGGCCTCGCCGTCGTCGCCGTCTTCCTCTTCCTCTATCTTCAGAGGCACCTTCAGGCAGCGGCACGGCAGCCGCAGGGGGGCGAGCTCGGTGCCGGCCCTCGGCAGGGTCCCCGGACCGCCCTCGGCCACCAGGATGCGGGCCTGACGCCGGAGATGGGGTCCCACGTACAGGATGATGGTCAGGCTGCCACGGTAGGTGTCGATGACGGTCATGCCCCGGACCGAACCGCGCCGGGGGAGCTCCATGAGCTTGACGCGGTCGCTCGTCTCCAGCGCCTTTGCCAGCTTCTCGCCGACGACCTTGCTGAGGCCCGTTGCGCCCTTGATCTTGTCCTTGGCGAAGGTGAGCAGCGCTTTGGGGCCGACGCCGTCGAAGCTCGGCAGCAGCTTCTTCTCGACCTTGCCCAGGTAGGCGGCGACGACGGCGTTGGCCATCGCCTTGGCCGCGGCCTTGGCGTCCATGCCGTCTCCGAAGACCCACTCCTCGCCCAGCTTGTAGGCAAGCTGCTCGACCAGCTTGCCCGCTGCCGATTCGGCGGCGAAGCCGGCGCTTTTCAGGATAACCTTGACTGATTTGTAAAGCGCCTTACAGAACTCCTTGTAGTCGGCGAGGGCGCCGGACTCGAAGAAGTAGTGGTTGGCTTCGAAGAGCGCGAGCTTCGAGCTCTCGTCTTTCAGGCCTCCGGCGTGGTAGAGATAGTTGTAGGCGCCGTTCGGGTTGTACCACGGCCGCTTGGGCCAGTCGAAGCCGGGAAATTCTAGTTGGTAGGGGCCGAGGGTCTTATCGATCAGCGTAAGCTCGAGCATCGACGCGTCTGCGGTCTCGTCTTCTTCCAAGGGGACATCGGACACCGCGACCCGGTATTTTTCTTTGGAGTCGTAGATCCAGGCCGGTCGCGTGCCCCCTGAGCAGGTCAGGTAGGCGCCCGCACCCGTCGTGTAGCGTACGAAGCGCTCGACACCGTCATCGGGCAGATCGATGTAGACGTGCAGGCCCTCGGATTTCTGTCCCACGGTCACGAGGCGCACGCGAACGCCGGCTTTCAGTCTTGTACCCATGAGGTTCTCCTGGCAGTCGGTTCAGGAAGGAATCAGGCCGCTGAACAAGGGGTAGGCCGGACCCTCCTCGGGCCCAGGGGCGACGCTGCAGCTCAGGGCCTTGCTGCGCGGGGCGTCGCTGAAGTCGACCAGCACAAAGCCCGGCAGTTTGGGGTCGGGACGGCAAACTTCGGCCACGACCAAGGTCCTGGCATAGCTGCCGTCGTCCGCCTGCAGGCTGATGGTGTCGTTGCCCTTGTCTGGCGCTGACGGGTCGAGCTGTAACGGGATGGAGAGTCCCAACGGCCGGGAGACCGTCATCGTATAGCGGCGGCCGGTCTTCAGGCGGATGGCGTGGTCGGGGTCGACGCGGATCTCGATCGGGGGTGGGGCCACGGTGTCTCCTCTCGCACGGAAGCTGGGGCGGACTCACCCCGCCTACGGAGACGTTGGCCGCGCGGATGCAGAGGCACGAGTTTTTTTCGCGTGGACCCCGAGCCTGGAGGGCCGCTCGTGTAGGTACTCCGATGGCTCGAGAGACCGTTGACATCGAGCAAGCACTGCGCCCCGGGCTCGCGGGTGCACCTACCCGTCAGGCGGAAAAACCGAAGTCGCCACTAAGGAACCGGACGATTTTGTCGGCGGCCTTTGCCGCGCCGTCCATCGGGTCCTGTATCCGCTCGAGCCGCTGCATGCTGTCGCGGTAGCTCTGGTCTGCCACGAGCTTCTTGAGCGCAGCTGCGAGTTTTCGGCGATGGAGGTCGAACCTCGTCAGCCTCAGCCCAGCGCCCTGGCGTGCGACAAGCGAGATGTTCCCCGCTTGCGCCATTTGAGCCGGAATCCCGACGAGCGGCGTGCCCGAATGGATCGCAGTCTGTACCGACATTGGAGTAGGATGTCTGGCAAGAGAACCTTCACGCGCCAACCAACGCGATGTCCATCAGGATGCAGACTATGAGTGACCCTTTCGTCCCACGCGTCGGCGGAATCCTCAGCGCCGACATTGCCGTTCCCGAACACGAACGTGAAACACGCTTCTACTCACATGTACTCAGCACAGGCGAGCATCCGCTTTGGCGTGAGGATCTGATGAACAACCGTGGCATGCCGATCATCGGCCTGGGCGCGCGCAGCGCGCAGTACGCGGACCTTCCGCTCCAATGGATGCCGCACATTCAGGTCGCCGATGTTGCAGCCAGTGTGGAGCGTGCGCTCGATCTGAGCGGGAGTGTGCTCATGCATGACAAAGACGATGATGGAAAGAGCCAATGGGCGGTGCTGCTCGATCCGAATGGCGCGGCGTTCGGGATCATCCCCGTCGTTTCTGCGGAGGCGTTTCCTCCAACCGAGGGCGTCTCATCGCGCGACGCCCCGGCGCCTGTGGGTTGCATCTCCTGGCTCAACCTGACGGTCTCCGACGCCGCGGCAACCCGTGACTTCTATCGCCAGGTCGTTGACTGGTCGGTGCAGGATGTCGAGATGGAGGACGCAGGTGAGCGCTACGCCGACTACAACATGCTCAGTGATGATGGAAACCCGGCGGCGGGTGTCTGTTATGCGCGCGGCGCGAACCTGGGGCTGCCGCCTGTCTGGCTGATCTACCTTCCCGTTGGCGACCTCGCCGAAAGCCTCCGTCGCGTACGAGAGGGAGGGGGTAGGGTCATCATGGCGACACGGGGGACGGATGGTCAGTACGCTTATGCAGCTGTTCAGGATCCGGTGGGGGCGTGCCTGGTCCTGGCGGCGGGATAGAAAAGGTGCAGCGACCGAACAAGGCGCTGTAGCTGAGCTTGGGCGTTGGGCGGATGTGCCCAAAGGCATCCTTGACACACACCAACAAAGCGCTCAACCCGACAGCCACCGCCGTCACGGTGGTTGCTAAGCAACTTCCGGATTTCAGCAACCTTCAGCGCTGACTGATTCCCAAGATGGACGGTGGCTCCGAGCGCGGCAAGCGCCGCACCAGCAGCGTCTGCGGGTGTATTTTGTCGTTCGATGGGTACGGATTCTGATCCAATAACTTGATTGATTACCTCAATGGACTGTCTGGAGACTCTGTTTGCGCATCAACCCATGTCTTCTTATGTCGACATTGCGCAACCTGACCCTCATGCCACGGGCTGACGCTTGATCGTCGGCCCGAAGAGCCATCTCAGACTCTCGTGCACGGCAAGCTGAGATCCGCCGGGACTACTCGGGCCGCTTGTCAAGGATCGCCAGCGCTCGGAGTCTGCCGGTTACCTCAAGTGCGCCACCCCCGCGCAGCTGCACGCTCTCAGCTTCGGGAAGGGCGACCAGGTGACCACGGATCCACAACTGGTCTCCGCCGCTGACGGCGCCTTCAGCAACGGAAACCAACTCGAGCAGGCTGACGTCGAGCAGCACCACCACCTCGCCTTGGTGGATGACCAGATTTGAGAAGCGCTCGGCTTGAAGGTGTGGCGATGTACCCACGAACGAGGCGTCCATGCTGTCTCGTACACCATCGATCGCGATGGGACGACCGTGAACTGCGACCAGCTGAGGCCCCATTTGCAGACAGTCGCGCAGGGAAAGCGCGGGGAGCTCTTTCCAATAGCCCGCCTCGTCGGTCAGGGCGGAGGGCGTCGCGTCCATGGAGAGAAGGTAGAGACTCCCTCCAATGGCGAGGGTGATCGAGATGAGCAGGGCGACGATCTTCAGGGGCGTTGCAGAGCGGCCTGAAACTCGCTGTCTTGGGACTGGGGGGACAGCTGCGCGTTTTTCCTGGATGCGGGTCGGGAACAAGCCCTGTTTCTTGATCGTTAGCAGCGCTGCGGCGCGGTCCGGGGCCTCGACCTCACCTTCGACGATGCGCCCGCTCTGATCGACTGCGTCGTAGCTGAAGGCTGCCATACCTAAAAGGCTACCAGGAAGGGCGTCGGCTCGCCAGCAGCCCCAGCTCAGTGACCTCCTGGCGCTCTCCTCGCTGCGCGGCCGGGGCCTCGCTCCACAACCCCAGGCCGTCACGACATGAGACACGCCTCACCACTCAGGCCGACGCACAACGCCCCGGGTGGATCCCCCCTCACAGCCGCACGCCCTGAACCACCCTCGGGATCTCCTCACCAAAGATCGCCTGGAGCGCTTTGAAGGCGTCGTAGTCGTTCCGCTCCAGCATGGTCTGCAGGAGCCCCGCGTCGACAGGAGCGTTGCAGATCTCACAAAGATACCGCGCCAGGGAGGAGAGCGCGCCATCAACACGCGACTCGGGGTGGCGCTCGTGCTCGAAGCGCTGAAGTTGCGAGGCAAAGCCGATGTTGGGGAGGACATGCGCTCTCTGCTCCCTGACCCGACCGAAGACCTCGAAGAACCGCAGCCCCTCCGTCTTCATCAACAGCGCCGTCACCAGCGTCGCCGAACGGCTCACACCAGCCTCACAGTGCACGAGCAGCCGCGCTGACGGCTCCTTTCGCGCAGACAGAGCGAAGTCGAAGAACTCCGGAAACGTCGACGCGATGTCCTCGTGGATGCCGTCGTTGACGGCGAGGAACTGTGCACGGAAGTCCCGCTGGAGGAAGGCGACCTTCTGGCGGTCCGACGCGCTCAAACAGCTGACGACGTGGGTGATCCCCGCCTCCTTCAGCGTGCTCACTGCCTGCGGATCAGGCCGAGAGCCGAGATAGAGCGTGTCTGTGATGCGATGGAACGGCTGCCCCGCCATATCGAGCGTAAGATCAAGGTCCAGCCCGAAAAAGGAGAGCAGCCGCTCTGTGATTTTGTCGAAGATGGACTTCACTCCAGGCTCTTCTCTCTCTCCAAGACCAGGATTCCGATGACGAGTAAAAACACAACCGCAAGGGTGAGAGCGAAGCGAGCCGTGATACGAGCAATGGCCAGCGAAGCCGGCAGGGGCCCGGCGCGCCCCGTTGTGGTCACCGACCCCGGCACCACGATATCCTAGCCCCTGGCCTTTGCGAGAACAGCCCCAATCTGATAGGTTTTCACTGTCAAGAATACAACACGAAAGGAATTGCCATGAGCGACGACCTCGTCCGCACTGAGTGGCGCCTGCGGGTAATGTACGGCTGTACCATTGTCGTGGCTGGCTCTTTCGGCCTCGGCAACCTTCTGGCGCCCGCGTGGGCAGAGAAGACGTTCTCCCTGCCGCCGCAGGACCCCATCGTCTTCAGCACTGCGGCGAGCGTCTACCTCGCTTTTGCGGTCCTGTCGGCGTTGGGGATGCGGGCTCCGCTGAAATTTGCACCAGTTCTGCTGCTGCAGTTGGTCTACAAGGCCATCTGGCTCGTAGGCGGCGCTTTGCCAATGTTGGTGGCGGGCACCTATCCGGACTATGCCCTGCTCAACCTGGGAATCTTCATTGCCTTCATCGTCGGCGACCTGTGGGCGCTTCCCTTCGGTCACCTGTTCAAGCGGGCTGGTGTGGCCCAGGAGAAGGTGGACGCGGTCGGCATGAGCCCTCGGGGCTGAGGATTGCCCGGTCCGTGCCGGGGTTGTAGCCCGAGAATCCATCACGCCCCATCGGCCGACGCCTTGCCCGTGGCCCCGAATCCGAAGGCCGAGGTTGCACGCCCCTGGCTACAACCCGCCCGCCAAGCCGCGCGCGTTTTCCGGCCAGAGCGGCGGCCAGGCCTGCCACCCGGCGAATTGCTCGGGGCTCAGCCCGCTCGCTCCCACCAGCTCGCGCAGCAGGTCCCGCGTGCTGACGCGGTCACTGGGCGCGAACAGCGGCTCGCCTTCGCGGAAGAGCACCCCCTTTTGGGGCTGCCAGTGGTCGCCCTCCCTTACGGCCGCCACAAATACGGCATCTTGCCGCAGCAGCCAGAGCTCCTGGGGCGCTCCCTGCACCTCGAAGACGCTGCCCTGGGGAACCGCGCGCACCTGACCGACGCAACGCAGCTGCCGGCTCAAGGATGCCTGGACCAGGCGCTCACGGAGCTGCCAGGCCGCGAGCTCGGGCCCTAGCTCGGGCAGGGCGTCCAACGCGGCCCGCCGGCTCTTACCGGCTTCGAAGCTGCCCGCATCTCCGGCCAGCCAGAGCACCGGCGCGCTGAAACGCTCCCATTCGGACTCGAGCTCGGCGAAGCCCGCCAGCAACGGTTCGTCGAGGCCCGCCAGAGGCGCGAGCAGCCGGCGCGCAAACACCAGCGCGACCACCGGCTCCAGATCGCGGTCCAACGCCACGGACTGCAACTCCTGCCACAGCTGGGCCGCGGGCTCGCGGCAGTCTCGCAGGCGTTGCAAGGCTCCCTGCAGAAACGCGGCGTGCGGCACCAGGGCCGACTCGATGCGGGGCGTGTCGTGTTGGAAGCTCTGGCTGATCAGGCTGAAATTGCGGTCGTACATCTGGCCCCGAAAGCTGCTGACGCCTGCGGCTTCCAAGGTCAATTCGGGGGGCTCGAGGAAGTACCAGAGCTGCGGATCCCCCTCCGGCGGCCGGTTGCTGCAGCGACGCAGGCGCGCGTACAGGTCGACATCCCCCAGCCGGTAGACCTCCCCCAACGCCGCGCGCAGCGCGCTGTGTTGCGCCAGGATCTGCGCGAGCATCGCCAGGCTGCCTCGTGCTGCCCGGGCATCGGCGGGCAGATCCGCCAGCAGCTCGTCAACCAGTTGCGGGTCCGGTGTACCCGCGAACAAGCGCCACACGGGCTCGGGCTGCGGCAACGCCTGGTAGAAGGGCAGGTCATCGGCAAGCACTGCGATCTGGCTGGCGGTTCCTGCGCTGAGGTCGAGACGCTGTGCGGCGGCGCGCACCGCGTCCCCCCAGGCGGCCAGGTCGGGCAGGCTGTGATAGAGAGCCTGGAGCTCTGCCCGCCGCTCAGTGATGCGGCGCAGATCCCCTTGCAGGGCTTCCTGCTGCGCGCTCAGCCGCTGGCGCAGTCCCGGCAGCGGCGCCCGCAGCGCGGGGCTGGCTTCGCTCAAAGCCGCGGCGGCGCCCAACCTGGTGGCCAGGCGCTCCAGTGCCGCTCCGCACACGTCCGCCTGCAGCCTGCCTCCCGGTGCCTCGACCGCCTGCAAGCCGGCCTCGACCTCAGCCAACAACAGCTCGAGCTCGCTGTCTACCGCCTGATGGGCTCGTTCGCGGGCTGTCTGCACAGCGCTGGACAGGCTGCGCACTCGGCGTTGCAGGACGGCATCAGTGCCCACCAGAGAACCGGCATCTTCGAGCAGCCTCTCCGCACGCCGGAGGGGCTGGAAGCCCACGGCCTCCATCGCCTGCAACTGGTCGAGGTGCTGCGCGCACATCTGCTGCCGCAGCCTGCTCTCCTGCAAGGCACGCTGCACCTGTCCCTCCAGGCGCGCGCACTCGGGATCACGTTGCAGGCTGGGGTGCGTCTGCAGCAAGCTTCGGAGCAACCCGTCGGCAGCCTGCCAGCGCTCTGCCGCGACCTCCGTGCGCAGTTGCCGCAGCCCTTCACTGCGTTGCCTCGCCAGGCCCAGCTCTTGCACGACCGCGTAGGCCCCGCCCGCGAGCAGCAGCAGCAGACAGACCGCGGCGGCAACTTTCAGCAGCAACCGCCGCCGCCGGCTGCGCTGCAACTCTGCCAGACGCAGCTCGGCGTGCCGCTCGACCTCTACGGGCAGCTCGGGACTGCACGCTCGTGCCGCTGCCAGCGCACGCGCCAGAGTTGCGGGCGACTGCGCGGCGTGGAGTTGCTCTTCGAGCGCCACCAGCGCCCGTTTGAAGTCGCTCTCTGCCTTGCGTCGGGCGGTCTGCTCCGCGTGCCAGTCGCGTGCTTCTTCGACCTGTTCAGCGAGAGTCCTGCCCGAGCTGAAGTCGGGTTGCGCCTCGAGCGCTGCCCAACGCGCAAGGCTCAGCCCCAGCTCTTCGTAGCTGAGGCTGCTATACGCCCGCGCGATCTGGCCTGCCAGTGCGGTTCCTTCGCCTGCCAGGCGCTGCTGACGCAGCTCCCGGCTGCCCTGCTCGAAGCTCTGCCGCATCGCGGGCGGGGGAGGTTGCAGCCAGGGGCTGTCGACCAGCTCCCGCCACAGGCGCTCGGCGGCGGCGGCATCCTCACGCTGTCGGGCCTGCGCGAAGCTCTTCCGCATAAGCTCGAAACGGTAGGCCTCCAGCGCGCGGAGGTCCTCGCTCCAATGCGGGTTCTTCGGTTCGAGCTGACGGATCCGGCGCAGCACCGCCAGGCGCTCGCGCAGATGACCGATCAGACAGGCACGCCGGTAGAGCCGCTGCAGCGCGGGCAGCTCCCCCGTACCAGCCGCCTGGACGGCCACGTGGAGCAACTCGACCAGCTCGGGGGCCGGCAGACCCGGCACCGGCAGCTCGTGCGTCAGACACAGCTCCTGCCAACGCACCACTCCGGCGCTGGAGAGCTTATGACACAGAGGCAGCAGGGGGGGCTCGGCCTGCGCTTGGTGGAGTGCTTCGCTGCGCAGGCCGCGAGCCAACAGGGCGCTGCACTGTTCGAGTCGTCGGTTGGTTTCTTCGCACAGGCGCGCCAGCTGCTCCGCGAGCTCGGGCTCCGGCTCTGGAAAAGCGCTGCGCAGACAGCGGTGCAGGCGTTCGAACAGGCGTTGTTCCTTTAGCAAGTGTGCCTCCCTCACTCACCGTCGAACTTGAGCTGCAAGCGCTGCAGGAGTGCGCCCCCGCAGCGCACCTCCAGTTCGAGCCGTTCCCAGCTGGAGGGCCGGCGCGGCTTGTCCCAGTTGCGGAACTCCGCCAGACAGTCGGTCAGCTCCCCAAGCCACAGGCGCGCGCGCTCCGCCTCGACGCCGGGATCGCTGCTCTCCTTCGGCAGGAAGGCGCCCAGTTGAGCGCTTGGGCTGTGCAAGCGGGTCAGCAGAGGGCGCAGCGTTTCGCAGGCCTGCGGCACGTGCTCGAGCTGGTAGGGGGGCGCACATACATCCAACAGGCCATCGGCCAGCGCGCCGATGGCCAGCATCTCTGTCTCCAGCCAGATGCGGAAGACGCGGTAGTGTTGGCGCAGCTGCTGCGGCAACGCCTCCAGGCAAGCCTGCAGGCGCTCCGACAGCTGGACAAAGCGCCGCCGCAAGAAGACCGCCTCCAGCTCCAGGCGGCCCTCCTGCAACGCGCGCGCGTCGACCCGCAGCGACAGATTCCCCGGCAAGGAAGCCACCCGCAGCGACAACGCCCGGCTGTGGACCAGCTGCGCGTCCGCCCACGGCAGACCGATCTGCAAACTGGCTCCCCCCTGATCGGGCTCGACCGCCACGGGTAACACTCTGACGGGTAGAGGCTGGAACAAACTCTGCAGACTGCCGAGCGCGTCGAGCACCTCGATGCCCTGGATGGCCTGACGCACGCTGCGCCAACGCTCTTCGCTGAGTTGCGCCGCCGCCTGCACCACCAGTCCCTCGGGGCTGAGGCCCACAGAAAGCTCGGGCAGGTCCATCTGCAGCAGGGCCGCCGAACCCAGCTCCCAACCACTGGCCGACGCGCGGGCTTGCAGGTCGAGACCGTGGCCGGCGCGCCAGAGCATGCGCAGCCCGGCATCCGGGCCAGGGGCCTCAAACAGCTCCAGCGTCAAGGTCTGACGCGGCACAGCCTCGGGAAGCAATCCCAGCTCGATCGCAAAGCGCCGGGCGAACGCGAGGCTCTCGGCAGGCACCGCTTGCGGAGTGACCGCGGCCCCGGTATCGGGCCCGACCTCGGGGAGGCTGGTGGCGACCGCGGCCTCGGCAGGCGCTCCGGAGACCAGCAAGCGCGCCAGCTCGTCCTGCTTCTGCCGCAGCAGCAGCTCGTTGTGGTCCAACCGGCTCTGCAGGTCCCTGACCTCAGCCTGGGCGGTCGCGAGTCGCAAGTCCGCCGCCTCGACCCGGGACTCGAGCAAGCGCAGCTCGATCGCATCGCGCGGCTGCTCCTCGGCCGGGGCCCGCAAAGCGTCGGCCAGCTCGCTCTCCAGGGCGCGGATGCGGGCGCGGCTGCCACGGTGCGACAGAAAGAAGGCGATCACCACCAGCAACAATGCGCCCACCAGCACGGCAACGGGCACGGGAAAACCCCCGCGCTCCGCGGTCGCCGCCGGCTTCAGGGCAACCCGGGAGGTGCGCACGGTGGGCTGAACCGGCTGCGGCGCCTTTGCCACTGCCGGCCTGGGCATCGCTGGGCGAGGCGGAACCTGCGCTCCGTGCCGGGCAGCGCGCACGCAGGGGCCGTCGGGAGCGCGCCCCAACTGCTCGCGCAAGCGCAGGTCGATCACCAGGGGATCGGCGCTACGGCGCGCCGCCTTGAGCACCGGCGCGTCGCTCAGACAGCCCCGCCAGAGGCAGCCGCCTTCGGATGGAAGCGTATGCAGGTAGGTGCTGAAGGTCACCTGCCAGCGCTGATCCGCGGGCAGCAGAGCGCTGGCCTCGACGAACAGAGGCAGCAGGTCGATGCCGGGCTCGAAGATCAAGAATGCCGGGCGTGGACACGCTCCAGCAAAGCTCTCTGCCAGCACACCTGCCCAGCCCGCATCGCCGGTGAGCGCTTGCCAGCTGCGTGGTATCCCTGGGTGCAGCACGCCCTGGGGCAGCGTGCGCGCATTGTCGAGCAGCTGCGGCTCGGCCTGCCAGGAGTCGCGCATCAGACCAGGTTGGCTCAGTAGCCAGGCAGGACCCGCTTTGGGCCTTTCATCGGCGCTGAGCAGGAGATGGTGGGCGAGCTTGTTGCTGCGCCCGCTGTAGTCGGTTCCGCAGGCGCCGACCCGCGACAACACGCTGCAGCGTCGTCCGTCCAGCTGCAGCAGTGCGTGGCTCCACGACACCGGATTGCGAGCGGCGCGCGGGTCTCCAGCAGGAAATGCCGGCCGGTAACCGCTCATACCCTCGAGCCGCTCGATCACCCGCGGGGCCAGCCCGCGGGTGTGGGCGACCGTGCAGTATCCCCGGCTGCCTGGTCGCAGCCCGGCAGGGGCAGAGGTATAGACCAGCTCGCGGGCCATCAGCGCTCCTCCTCGGCCAGATCGCTCCTGGGGAGACTGGGCAGCACAAACGGCTGCCCGCTCTCGGGACAGCGCAGGCTTCGGCCTGCAAAGCTGCGCGGCAGGCGGTGTTGCCGGCCGTCGGGTAGCTCGACCCGCAGCCCATCAGTATCTGCGTGGACCCGCACCCCGGAGGGCATCTTCTGCGGGCTCTCGACGTGGGGCAGAAATGCCAGCTGGGCAAACAGGTAGAGCATCGGCATCGCCGGCCAGAGCGGCCGGATGTCACAAGGACGCACGCGAGCGGCCCCGTCCGCAGCCGTCTGCGGGGCGTGACCCAGAGCGCTGACGGGCAGATAGAAGACGTGGCGCGAGAATCCCTCGGCTGCGCTGATCAGCTCGGGGCAGCTCTGCAGGAGTTGGTGGCGGAAGCACAGGCCCGCCTGGGCAAGAATGTCCAGATCCAGGCCGTCGATGCCGTGCTCACTCGAATGGACAAAGGGTGCCTCAGGCAGCGGACAGCCCAGGCTCTGTCCCCACAGGTCGCATTTGGTCCCGACAATGATCAAGGGCAGCTCGCAGCGCCCGCCATCCAGGCCTCGTGATTGGGCGATGCGTCCCAGAATCTCGGTCAGCAGCACATCCTGACGCAAGGGCGCAGGCCCCAACTCGGGCAACGCCAGCCCGCAGGCGCGCGCGAAGCGGGGCTCGCGGGTCGGGTCGAAGAGGAAGAAGATCGCCTGGGAGCAGAGAAGATGTTGGGTACCCGGATTCGCCGCGCTGTCCATCCCCGGCTGGAAATGCTCGCCGGCATTGTCGTAGAGCACCAGATTGCGGCTGAGCGCTCCACCGGCCCGCGCGCGCAGAGGGTGCTGGGGACGGGGCTGCAAGGTGAAGATCGATGGCCGGGGCAGAAGCACAGGCATGCCGTCGCGCATCAGCTGGTCATAGGCGTCCCCCTGCATTTCGGTCTTCTGCAAGGCGACAGGCCTGGTCGACTCCGGATCGAAGAACAGGGTCTGCTCAAACTCGTGGAACCACTGGTTGGTGCGTGCGTCTGCATCGCCGAAGTAGAGCTCGCAGCGCTCGGGAAGCATGCGACGCAGCTGCCAGAGCATCGCTGTCAGGAAGTACGATTTTCCGCAGCCGGGCGCTCCGACGATCGACAGGAAGACGGTGCTCTGCTCGTAGAGACAGCGCGGGATACGCAGGTGGCAGCCGGGGCAGGCCCTGTCAGGACACTCGATGCCGGCCGGATCGAGGGCATTTCCGGTCGGGGTGAAGCGCGAGGGCAGGAAGCGTTGCGCAGCCTCGCCACCGAGCAGAGCATCGCCGACCAGGTCATGGTGGCGGGCGATGAAGAGAGTATCTTCGACCGCGAACTGCTGCCAGCAGTGCGGACAGGTCAGACGTCCGACTCTGCGGGGCTCCAGGCGAGGAAGACGCAGGGTCTGCCGGTAGACGAAGCGGCGCGGGCCTTGGGGGACCGTTGCGGGTGTCTGGGCGGCCGAGGGGCTCAAAGTCACGCGGGCTCCCGGGTAGGGCGTCTGTACTGAGGAATCCGATCCCGCGGCCAGCGGGCGGACAGGATTCCGCTCGACCTTTTGAGGATAGCAGCCACGCGGGGGTCCTGTCGACGCGCCATTCTGCTCCGAAGCTCCACCGTAACGTTGACCGTAACGGGGGTGTAACCGTGCCCCGGCAGACACGTGCGTACGACCTCGGAGTAGGGCTGGCTCCGACCCGGAGGATCCCTTTGTTGGTGTGAGCAGCCCGCCCCTCTATGGGTGCGGGCATCTTTGTGGCTGCTCGCTGCGGCCCGTCTGCGGACGGGATCGGTGTTTGCCAGCGGCGGAGGAAGATGCGATCCTGGCGGGAGCAGCAATCCTTGCCGCAGTCTGCATGGAGCCGCACTTTGTGAGGTGTCCCAACTGCCAGCGTTCGAACCCGACGACCGCCAGCCTGTGTCTGGCTTGCGGTGCGCGTCTGGGCGGGGAAACGATGGCACTGCCCACCCAGGCGATGTCTTCGGACGAGAACCCGGTCGCGGGTGGGCAACGCAGCCCGTCCCCCCGCCCGACCAGCCCCGTTACGCCAGCTGCCGGCACGCTCCCTTTCGAGGACTTCGTCGGCCAGACGGTCGCAGGCTACCAGATTGAGAGCAAGCTGGGGCAGGGGGGAATGGGAGCCGTCTTCCTCGCCACCCAGGTCACCCTGAAGCGCAAAGTGGCGCTGAAAATCCTCTCGCCCCGTCTCTCGAGCGACGACAGCTGCACGGAGCGTTTCCAACGCGAAGCCCAGGCGCTGGCGAAGCTCGACCATGGCGGGATCGTGCCTGTGTTCGACATGTTCCGCGCTCATGGTCTGTTCTGCATCGCGATGGGCTACTGCGCGGGCGGCTCTGTGCGCGAGCTGTTGAAGCGCGAGACCCGGCTCGGCGAGGCGCAAGCAGCGGACCTGGTCTACCAGACGGCTCAAGGGCTCTGGGCCGCGGCGCAGGCGGGCATCGTGCACAGGGACATCAAGCCGGACAACCTGTTGCTGACCAGCACGGGGCGCGTACGGATTGCAGACTTTGGGCTGGTCAAAGCGCAGCCCAACTCGGACGATACCACCCGCCCGCGCGGGCTGACGACAGCCGGCGAGCTGTTGGGCACGCCGCCCTACATGTCGCCCGAGCAGCTCAGGGGGAGCCAGAAGACCGACCATCGTTCCGACCTCTATTCGCTGGGCTGCACGCTCTTCGAGTTGCTCACGGGCGAGACGCCTTTTCAGGGGCCGACGGCCGTCAACTATGTCGAGCAGCATCTGCTGCGCCCGCCTCCCGATCTGCGCCGTATGTTCGTCACGCCCACCCTCGCCATGGTGGTCGCTCGTTTGTTGGAGAAGGATCCCGAGAAGCGCTTCCAAACAGGTGCCGAGCTGGCTGCAGCCCTCGAGCGCCATCGGTCGGACGACAGAGCCGCGGGGGAGGTCGCCGCAGCCAGCCTGGGGCGCAGCGCTTCGGTCGACGCCCAGCGACGCCTTGAGCCGCTGCCGCCAGCGGTGCTGCCTGTGGCCGTCTCGGAGTGGCAGGATTCGAGTGGGGTGGAGCGCCCAGGGCTCGTCCTGGAGCCGCCCGCACCGCTGCCCGCGGCGAGTCTGACTGCAGGCTCCGCTCAGGCGCTCGAAGTGCCTGGCGTCGGGGCGCTGCCCCTGCGGAGGGCGCAGCAGGGGGCGCAGCCACCTTCCCGGATCGATCCCCTCGCCTGGGCGCGGCAACAGGCTCCGCCCGCGCGGCGCCGAGCCGCGCGTGGTTCGCGGGGGCTGCTGTGGTTCAGCGCCCTTGCGCTGCTGCTGGGGGCGAGCTTTGTCGCCTTCCCCGAGCCCAGCCGGAAGCTGCTCGACCAGGGAGTACACAGGCTACAGAGGCTGTTCGGCGAGCCCGGTCCGGCTCCTCAGGATGCGCTCCAGGAAGAATCTGCGCGGGCGGCCTTCGCGGCCGAGACCGCAGCCAACGCTTGGCAGAAACTGACCCTGATGTATGGCTTGATGGAGACGCGGGCGGCGCGCGAGGGCAAGGCAGCCCGGCGCCGTGGCGAGCAACGGGTCGAGGAACGCCAGTTCGTGCAGGCCATCGAGGCCTTCGACGAGGCGCGGGCGGCTTTCGAGTTGGCCGTACGGGACGGCAACAAGCTGATCCGCGAGCGGGGCATCGCGCCCCGCAACCCGCGCTGAGATCTGTCTGGGCCTCGGGGGTGCAACATTTTCGATGCCGCTCTGTGCCAGGCCGGGATGCAGGGGAAGGGCGGGATTTTTCTCAAGAGATGACACTACTCTGACAGTCTCGCGACACCAACTGCCATGCTAAGGAGTACACGTTCAGAGCTCGGGGCGTTTGCGCGCTCCGCGAGGGGATTCTGTAGGGCGGAATCCGCGCCTCGTTCGTCTCATAGCCACGCACCGCCAGCCACCAGATCATGAGGAATCGAAACAATGATGCGCAACGTCGGAACCGTCCTGGTCGCCCTGCTTCTCTGCCTTTCGACGGCCTGGGCTCGCGGTCCGGAAAAGGAGCTGCAGAAGCAGATCTTCAAGGCAGCCCATGCCGGCAACCTGGGCCTTGCTCGGCAGGCCGTCTCGCAGCTCGCCGCGCTCGACAGTGAAGAGGCTGCCCGGGTGCTGCTCGAGTGTGCCGTCAAGATCGACACCCTGCCCGATCTGCAGCCCTCGATCTCAATAGGGGTGCACGCCGCCCTGGGCGAAGGTCTCAAAGACATCCGGAATGACGAGGCACGGACTTTCCTGTTCGAGCAGCTGAGCTCACGCAAGACAGATTGGCGCGCCAAGGTACTGCTGGTCGAGGTCGCCGAGAGCTACGACGATCCGGAGGCCGACGATGCGATCGTGGCCGCCCTCCAGGAGAAGAAGCAGCACGAGAAAGTGCTGCTCGAGCTCTGCCGGGCCGCCGGGCGGCGGCAGATCATGCGGGCCGTCAACCCCCTGATCGACCTGGTCGAGCGCTATGAGAAACAGCGCAACGACATCTGGATCGAGGCGCGCCTGGCGCTGACCAGTGCTACCGGGCTCGACCTTCAGACGACCGAAGACTGGCGGCGTTTCTGGGCTGAAGGGACCGAAGACACCTTCCGGCCCGAGACAGGCCCGGGCGAAGTGGGATCGACGGTTGTCGGCGAGGATGCGCCGGAGTTCTTCGGTACCGAGGTGCTCAGCAAGCGCCTGGTGATCGTGCTTGACATGTCGGGCAGCATGGAAGCGATCGATCCTTCGCGCGGCGGCCCGACCACCGATGGCCTGCCGGCAGGAGCGGGGGGAAGCGACAGGATGCGCATCACGCGTGCGAAGATCGAGATGGTGCGGCTGGTCGAGTCGCTGAGCAGCGACGTGCAGTTCACCTTGATCAAGTACTCGACGATGGTCAGTGTCTGGAACACCGAGTTGCAGCGGGCGAACGCTGGCAATAAGAAGAAGGCGGTCGCGTGGACCAAGGCCATCACCCATGAAGGCGTCACCAACACCGGGGATGCACTCGAGAAGGCCTTCAACATCGAGGGCGACCCCAACCTGTTCTTCCTGATCTCCGACGGTTCGCCCACCGACGAGAGCGGCATGCCACTCGGTAGCGACAAGCTCGACGAGATCCATGACACCGTCAACACGCTGAACAAGTTCCGCAAGGTGCGCATCAACACGATCGGCTTCCCTGGCGCCAACCAGGGCTTCATGACGCGCCTGGCCGAGGACAACGACGGCGAGTACTACAGCCTCGATTGATGGGCCGGCCCAGGCCGTCCGGACGCGCAGCTGATGGCTGCTCGCCGCATCTGGTATACTGCGGGCAGCCCTGCGAGGATTCTGGCATGCCCGATACCCCTCCTCCCAGCAAGCCGGGAATCTCGGTGCCCGAAGTTCAGCCCGAGGTACAAACCCGGCTGTGCCCCATGTACAAGGTCTTCCTGCACAACGATCCGATCACCCACATGGTGTTCGTCGTGCGTGTCCTGCTGACGGTATTCCACCTGCCACAGAACGTGGCTGTCGATGTGATGCGCGAGGCACACACCAAGGGCATCGCGTTTGTCTGTGCCTTGCCGTTCGAGCAGGCCGAGTTCCGCGTCGCGATGGCGCATGCCCGCGCACGCGCCGCCGGCTTTCCGCTCACCTTCACCTATGAGCCGGAGTAACACCGATGGCCGGAGGCCAGCACGCCCAGACCGTGGTCTGCTCGCTATGCCTGACCAGCAGCTTCAAGCTGGTCAAGGCTGAGAGAGTCGAAGAGGGGTCGAGCACGGACTACTATGCCTGCTCCCACGGGCACAGCTTCGGCGTCGACTGGGATGCGCCGCCCGAAGTGCCCGGCTGGCCACCGCCCGAGCGGGCCCGCCATATGCTTGCGCTGTTGAAACGCAGGCTCGCGAACGAGAGGCGCGGTGAGAGGCCCTGAACCGGCCTGAGCCAGCCAACCCCAAGGCTCTCAGCCGCCCTGGCCCGACCCGACCTTTGCCTCCACCGTCGCCAGCGAGGTCGTCCCCGCGCACAGACCGGGCAGCGGAAACAACACCAACAACGCGGGCAGCAGGAACAGATCGCAGAGCATCGCGACTGCGATCACGCACATGCCGAGCGCAGCCATCACGACGATCGACGGAAAGCCGCTCAAGAGGCTGATCGACATCCCTCCGACCAGGATGATGCTGGTGGTCACCACCGCGCGCCCGCAATGCAACAGGGCCTCACGCACCGCTTCACGCAACGCCAGGCCACGGCGGAGCTCTTCGCGCACCCGCGCCATCAGATGGATGGTGTCATCGACCGCAATCGCCAGGGCCACCGTGAACATCACCGCCGGTGCTGGCTGCAGCCACCAGCCCATCAAGCCCAACAGGCCGTAGCCGACGATCAGCGGAAGCGCGTTGGGCAGAAAGCACAGCAGGGCCACGCGCAGATTCTTGAACAATACCCCGATCACCAGAGCTACGGACAAGAAGACCAGTAGCAGGCTGTTCCTCAAGTCGAGGGTCAGGTGGCTGATGCCGCGGTAGCCGAGCAGGGCGGTGCTGGTGACGTGCGACCGCAGCGGGAGACCTGCCAGACGCTGCTGCAGCGTGCTCTCGAGCTCCGCGACAAACGCCTGAAAGGCCATCGCGCCGCGGTCTTGCGTGCGAAGAATGATCCGCCCCCGCGAGGCGTCCGCGTTCAAGACGATGTCCAACTCGCCCCGCCGCCGCAGACGGGCGAACGCTCCCTCAACGGCCCGGACGGTGCGCGGCAAAGTCGGCTGGCCATGACTGAGCTGGCTGAGCCCGGCCAACATCGAGGCGGGGCTCTGGCTGCTGCGCACCAGGGGTTGCTCGAGCGCCCAGCGCTCCACCTCGAGGACAGCCTCGAGCACTTCAGGATCGTGCAGACAGCCGGGAGCGCCCTGGAGATCGAGGTCGAGATTGAGGATGCCTCCCAGACGTTCGGTCAGCGTCTGGTTGGCTTGCCAGACCGGATGTTCGGGCTGGACCATCGACACCAGGTCACTGTCGACCTCGACCCGCAAGCCATAGAACGTCGCTCCCCCCAGCAGCAGCAGCGTCGCGAGCAGAACGAGGCCCGGCCGTTCGAGACTCAGCCGCGCGCAGCCGAGCAGCCTGCGATCGAAGAAGGTCGGGTCGGCGCTCTGTCCTCCTGGCGGCGGGCTCGAGCGCGCCAACGATAACAACAACGGCGCGAGAAACAGCGTGTTGAGGTAGGCAAAGCCCATTCCCAGCGCAGCATAGTTTCCAAAGCTGCGCAGGTTCTCCATGCTCGCCACATTGAGGGAGAGGAAGCCGACCACCGTCGTGAATCCCGTCAGTCCACAAGCGGGGCCGATGTGCCGCAACGCCTCGACAATGGCGTCGTGACGAACCTCGCTGCCGGGTCGTTGCGATGCGCTACACCGCCGCCGCAGCTCTTCGTGGTAGCGGCTGAGAAGATGGATGGCGTCGGCGACGGTAATCGCTGGCAGGAGCGTGAAGTAGATCTGGTTCAAGACGCTGATCGGCTCGTCTCTCCAGCCCATCACCCCGGCCAACATCAGCATCGGCACGGCCGCGGTCAGAAACGGAATCAACACACCATGCACGCGCCGGAAGAGCAGGCACAGAATCAAGAGGATCAGCCCGAAGGCCAGCGGCATGAAGCGCTTCTGATCACCGAGCATCAGCTCGAAAATCGCCGCCCGCATCGCCGGCACACCCGCGAGCTCGAAGCGCAGGCCCTCGAAGCCCTGAAAGTGCTGCAGGCGCCCCTTGATGCTTGCGACCACAGCGATGGTCTCGGTGTCTCCGAGCTCGGGGTCCAGCGTGACGAGCAGGGAGCTGACCTCGCCATCAGCCGACAGCAGGAGCGGCACGTAGGGAGAGTTGTGGGTCAACTTCCAGATCCAACTTCGATGCGCGCGGCTCGGCCCCCGGGGCACGCTGTCGGCGATACGCGGCAGGCGGGGTACGAAGCCTTCGCTCTCGTTGAAACCAGGCATGTCCGCCAGACCCTGGACGCGCAGCACGCTGGCCAGGCTGTCCAGGGCGCTGGCGGCCCATGCCATCCGCCGCAAGCGTGGACGGGTGAGGAGCGCCCCGCTGTCGGCGCTCACCAGCACCAGCAGCTGGTTGTCGTCCTTGCCCCAGAATGCCAGGTGCGCGTCGAGCCGTTCGAGCTCGGGGTCATTGGTCGAGAAGAAGTTGCGTGCGTTCAGATCGGCGCGCAAGCGTGGCAGACCGGCCAGCGCGCTGCCGATGATGAGGGCCATCAACACACTTGCCAGGAGGCGATGGCGCAAGGTCCAGCGGGCGAGAACAGCGAACAAATCGGGGCTCCCTATCAAGCACGCCGGTGATGGCTAATACGCGTAACGGGCTGCAGTGACAGTTCCTCGTTGCGGGAATCCGCCCTGCGCTCAGGTCGAAGGGTGGGTCAGGGCGTGTTCGAACAGTTCTTCACGTTGGCGTGCGCCTTCTTCAAAATTCTTGAGATAGTACAGCAGCTGGCTGTCCGTCACCGACCACAGGCGGCCGCGGTTCTCCGGCCTGTCGATATCCGGCTCGGCATTCCAGCCGATCAGGCTGCAGGCACGGGCGCCGAGAATCTGGACCCCCACCGACCAGACCAGCAGGGCGATCGCCAGGATGCGGCCCCAGCGGCTGTTCCACACCTGCGTCGCGATCGGTGCGAGCAATACGACCAGAAATGGTACGCTGTCGAGCAGAGGCCGGTAGCCGAAGCACCAACCGCCCCACCAGTCGTACCACTTGAAGGCCGGGAGCCACAACCCCAGCACTACCAGAGGGATCGGCCACAGCACCGAAGCCGAGAGCCCTGGGGCCACCTCCTCCGCAGCCGCGGACGCGCGAAACACCCGCCAGCTCCCCCAGAAGGCCAAACCCAGAAACGGACTGAAGACCAGCAATCCCCGCGACGGGCTGAACAACAGTCCCAGCGCCCCGAGCCAGAGGGGGGTCTGCCAGAGCGCATCGGAGCCGGTCTTGCCCACGGCCAGGCTGACACTCGCGAGCTGCTGGCCCATCTGCCAGGGAGCGCCGAGTTGCGCGGCGTTGGCGGCCGCCAGCAACAGCGCGAAGGGCAGTCCGCCCAGCAGGAAGCCGATCAGAGACCGTCGTCCCACCCCGACCATGCCGGCCCCCAGGGCCAGCACCAGGATCGCGTTGGTGGGCCGACACCAGACCGCACATCCCACGGCAACTCCACAGAGCACCGCCCAGACGGTTCCCCGCCGGGCCTGCAGGTAGCAGACCAGGGCGAGCATTCCCCAAGCGTGGCTGGGGCCGTGCTGCCAGAGGGCCTGGCTGCTCAAGCTCCACACGCATGTGCCGAGACCGTAGGCCGCAGCCAGCACCAGCGCCTGTGGACGGCCACAGAAGAAGCGACAGGCTACAAAGACCCCCCAGGCCGACAGTGCCACCAGAAATGCCGCAGTCGCACGTGCGCTCAGCATCACCCGCCGGTGGTCGAGAGTCACGCCGCAGGCCCGCTGTACGGCCAATGCGGGGAAGTTGCAGAGGCCTGCTCCCAACCCGAAGGTGTTCACGTAGGTCTCGGGGTCGACGCCCGGCACAAGGAAATAGCGGGGTCCCGGCGAGTGCAGCAGACCGTTGTCGAACAGCCGACGTGCCGAGTAGCCGCCCAGCTCATGCTGCCAGTCATCGATACGCACACGGCGGGGACCGTCGGCGGTGTCGACAGTCCAGACGAACATGAACGGGGCTTCGTCAGGACGGAAGTTGAGGTCGCCGTCATCGAGCAGGCTCAGCCCCAGATAGCTGCTGGCCTTGGCATCCCCGGTCGGCATCGGCGCCCCATTCGCCAGGTACAAACCGAACAGGCCGAAGGCTAGCAGCAAAGCGGGCCACCAGCCGGCATCAAGCGTGGACGGGGCGGGAGCTTCAGCCACCGTGGCGTTCCCTCGAGCTACGCCGGATCGCGATCAAGGTCGTGTCGTCGGGCAGGCGTCCCAGCTCACGCCGTACCTTGCGGGTCTTCCAGTCGACGCGCATGGTCGGTTTGTTCACCCGAGCGAGGTAACGGGTCAACGCCTCGGGGATCCTGTAGTAGCGGTTCTTGCTCAGGAACTGGTCGATGGAACCGATCTTCTGTGATTTACCCGGCATCGTCTTGTGCTGACTGTCGATCAGATCGAGCACGCCATCTGTACCGAGAATCACGGTCTCCAGTTGAGGGGTCGGCATCGTGGCCAACACCCGGAAACGGAACGCATCGCCGTACTTCTCGTTCAGATCCGTCAGGGCGTACGTCAGGTAGGCGGGTCGGTCGTTCTTGTATGCGATCTCGTGCTTCTGTCCG
Organism: Planctomycetota bacterium; assembly: GCA_029260765.1. GTDB lineage: Bacteria > Planctomycetota > J058 > JAJDCP01 > JAJDCP01 > JAJDCP01. The sequence goes on along the minus strand of JAJDCP010000182.1, from coordinate 17,134 downwards.
TTGACAAACGCCACACCATCGCCGATCGAAAAGACCACCGCGACGCTGCGGTTCATCAACGCGCCGATGACCGTATACAAGAAGGTGTCGCCGAGCATGTCGGTCAGATCGCCGCCCAGCGAGCGGGCCAGTCGCAGGATGCGCTGCAGAATCTCAACGCGAGCACCCTCGAGCTGTTTTTCCACGTTCTTGGGACGCAGTTTTGGGGCGACAGCACGCAGGCATTCGACCACCATGCGCGCCCCCAGCCAGGCGCCCACGCCGCAGTCGGGGCCGCTGCTGCAGCCGTCACAGACCACCGCCGCCAGCCAATGGGCTCCCGCCCGGACACAGCTGGCATCCTGATTGTCGAGGCCCGCAATGGTGTGGCGACGGCCCGTCACCGAGCCACTGCACCACTCGAAAGATTCATTGAGCTTGCCGCTCTTCGCGGCCATCGCATCTCCTCCCCGGGGGAGGAGTAGAGTCGCTGCGGGGACAGATCGTCAAGGGGATTGTGGAAAAACCCCGGGGGTTGGAAGGGGGTCTCTACATACACCGGCAGAGACGCTACGTCCGAACCCACCGGGTAGTTGCGGCAACAGACCGCCTGGGACGCGTCACTTGAACGTGACGCATCGAGCCTCCCCCCCCCCCCCCGTGAGACACGGAACGTGGGCTGACGGTTGCGCGAGGGGAAGATCCCCGATAGGAATTCCGAGTCCATGGTGCGGGACTTGCGCCACTTCCTGATTACCAAACTCCACGCACGCTATCGGTGCTAGCGGACGACCTCGGCCTCCATGTCTGTCCTGAAAGCCGAGGCTTCTTTTCCCAGCTGGCCCAGCGGACCGGACTCTCCTACTCCGCCTCGGGCTTGACGTCGTAGGCCAGGTGGTCCCGCTCCTGGCGCGCACTCGCCAGCAGGTCGCGGAAGACCTCGCGCACGGCGTCCGGCAAAGGAAGAGCGCAGACCTCCCGATAGAGCTCGACGAGCAACTGGTCGGCGTGGATCGCCAGCTTCACGACCTCGTCCAGGGGCATGTCGGGCCGGAAGCAGATCTTGCGGATCGCGTGCCAGCGGCTGTCGGGTGGAGGGTCAGCGATCCAGTGGTGCAGCAGCTCCACCTCGAGGTCACCTTCGAGATTGTTGACGGCTTGCTCGAGACCCTGCTCGTGTCTGGAGAGCTGTTCGAGAAAGCCCTTTACAGACTCCTTGTGCGCGAGCTGTGCGAGGCCCGCGTAGATCGTCTGCAGGCTGCGATGGAATTCTCTTGCGTGCGACAAGAGAGCGAAAATGGTGCGGCGAGCCATGGCTCCCTCCAAACATACCTTTGACCAGATCCTGGCCTGCTGAAAAACGCTGCAAACCTCATTCCCATTGCATCGACAGGGCGCATGCACGCCGGGCGCGAAACAAACGCTACCAGTGGGTATCCTGGTCCTCGACCACCCCCAACAGGCCGTGCAACTCCAGGTCTTCGCCCGCCAACCGTAGCCGGCCATGAAAATGGCCGATCTGCTGCTGGAAGTGGCTCGCGATCAGAAATAGATCGCGCGATTCCACGTGTTCGAGCGCCGCGCGGAATTCGAGCTCTACGGCCCCATCCGCTGAGCGCAGCTGCCAGCTATCGCCAGAACCCTGCTTGCGCCGCCAGAATGCCACCCGCGGCAACGGAACCAGGGTTCCATCAAGCCAGGCCCCATTCTCATTGCTGCGCGGTCCCTGATTGAAGCCTTCGACCAGGTTGAGCCCCAGGCGGCGTCCGTCGGGCAGCCTGCCGAGCACCAGAGCCCAGCGCCAGCGCGTGTGGCGGTCGAGCAGCCCTGAGCTGTAGTCCATGCCTCCGACCCAGTCCGCGAGCTGATGCCGGGCAGACGCGAGCCGCAGGTTTCCTGTTGCTGCCATACCCGCGCGTTTGAGGGTGAAGTTCGCCAGGCCATCGCGCTCGGTCGGTGCCACCACACTGAGCCCCGGACACGATGCGGACTCGAGTCCCAGCTCGGCCCGCAAGCCCCGCCAGAGGCCAGCCCGCACAGCCAGCCCGTAGACGCTGTCCCCGCGCGGCCGGGTGCACGCCAGATGGAGCCAGGGCGTGCGGTAGCTCGCCATCAGTCCTTCGCCGGGCCGGTCGCCCACGCGGGCGATGCCTGGCAGTCCGAGCGCGCTGCGGCGGAAGTGGAAGCGGCCGGCAGCAGGCTCGACCAGATAGGCAAAGCCATGGGAAGCAAAGCCCAACTCGACGATACCACAGGCAAACAACAGCTGCGTGTTGGCGACTGCAGCGAACTGCCAGCGCTTGTGGCGGAACCTCCGCTTCCAGGCTGACGCCGCGAACGCCCCTGCCAGGCCATCGTAACACACCTGCTCCGGCTCGCCCCGGTAGGTGCCGAAGCGCGGCACGCCCTCGGAGTCGATGATCTGTGCGGGGGCTCCCGCCAGCCCTTGCTGCTGGGTTTCCATCAGGAACCTCCTGCGCGCACGCGCTCGAGCCTGCGTGCCTGCCACCCCATGATGGCCTGCACGACTCCGGGGAAGAAGCGCTGCAACCTCCACAGCACCTGGGTCTGCATACCGATCGGAATCACCGCCCGGTTCTTGGCGACACCGCGCAAGACTGCGTCGACACAGCTCTCGACCGGAATGCGCCCAAAACCCAGCGCAGACTGGAAACGCTCGCGATCGAGTCCTACCAGAGACATGCGGTCGAGCAAGCCGGTCTCGATCGCGCTCGGGCACACGACGCTTACGCCCACCCCAAAGCGGGCTGCTTCGATGCGCAGAGCCGTCGACAAGCCGACCACCGCGTATTTGCTGGTCGTGTAGGGAAGAACCGCAGGCGTAGGCACCAGCCCGACCAACGAGGCCATATTGACGATCTGGCCGCTGCCACGCGCTGCCATGCGGGGATAGGCCGCAGCGACACCATGCACCACCCCGCGCAGGTTGACGTCGAGCACCCGCCCCCAGTCGGCTACAGACAAGTCGCGCGCATCGCCAGCCAGGCAGATGCCCGCGTTGTTGATCAACAGGTCGATGCCCGGGCCCTGGTCGAAAGCGTCCGCCACCACTTCTTCGACCGCCCCGGCATCGGTGACATCCAGTCTGTGTGGTTGCGCCCGGGCACCCGCGAGCACCAGCTCGCTCGCCAGGGATTCGACAGCGGGGCCGTCCAGATCGGCCAGCAGCAGGCGGGCGCCCGCAGCAGCCAAGCGTTGGGCCAGGGCACGGCCGATGCCTGAACCGCTGCCGGTGATCAACGCGGTCTTGCCCCGATAGTCGGCCATCTGCCCCCCAGAAACATGATCCTCAACGCAGAGCAAAGCTTGCGCGCCTCCCGCGCGACGCCTATCATACCGCTTCAAGCCAGGGAATGTGAGCCTCGCCGCGGTGTTTTCAGCACCCTCGAGGCATGGATACGTATGTGGCGCGCAGACTGGGACAAGTAGCCTTGCTGCTGGCCTGCCTGGCCGGGCTGGCAGGCCTGGGCTGGTTGATGCTGCCACGCCCGACCCCGGCGGCACCTCCCAAGCCCACCCCACCGGTTGTGCCGACTGCAGCCGAGCCCGAGCCCGAGCCTGAACCTCCCGCGCCCCTCTGGCGCAGTCCCTTGCGCCCTGAGGGGCCTCCGCCCCCCGCCTTGCCCCGTACGCTGCGAGGACGTGTCGAGGCAGCCGGCCAGCCCCTCGCGGATGTGGCCTTGGTGTTGGAGGCCCCGCACGGCAGCTTGCACGACCGAAGAGTTGTTTCTGGGACGGACGGCCGCTTCGTGCTACCCGTCGACGCAGGGCACTTGCCTGCCTGGCTGCTGGCCGAGCATCCCGATGGCCGTGCGCTGCGCCAACGCCTCACGGGGGTGGACCTGCACGCCGAGCTGCTGCTGCGCCTCGACCAGACCGCCGTGCTGCGCGGCCGCGTCCTGGCTGCCGGACGCCCGCTGCCCGACGCTGAGCTGTTTCTGCTCACAGCACCTCCAGCCGACGGGGCGCTGCCCTCCGCAAGGGCGCGCAGCGATGGGGCGGGGGTGTTTGAGCTCGAAGGCGTGGCGGCCGAGCAGACGGTGCTGCTGGCACGCCACCCACGCTACCAGGCGCGCTGGCAGCAGGTCGCACCTCGAGCCGGCGCGGTGCTCTCGGTCGAAATCGAGCTCGATCCGGGCTGCAGTCTCGCGGGAACCGTGCAGCGTGCGGGCCTGCCCGTGGCCCAGGTGATGATCCAGGCCCAGGGCCGTGAGACCCACAGCGACGTGCACGGCCGCTTCGAGCTCGCCGGGTTGACGCCCGGGACATGCGAGCTGACGGCGCGGGCAGGCAGCGAGCTGCTGCGCCGCGGGCTAGAGCTGCCCGAGGCCGGCCTGAGGGGCGTGCTGCTCGAGCTGGCCGACGGCCTGCGTAGAGGCAGCCTGCTCGACGCCGAGGGACGTCCCCTTGCCGGCGCCAGCCTCTGGTTGACCCATGCAAGCGGTCAGTGGCACACGATCAGTGACGCCGAAGGCCGTTTTGAGCTCAGCGCGTTGGAAGGGGGTAGCTATCTAGTCGATGTGCAGTCTCCGCAGCACCGTCGCAGTTTCGCTGTAGAGCTGCCTGAGAGCACCAGCGCTGAGCTGCGTTGGCAGCTGCCGCCGCTCGCCTCGTTGCAGGCTGTGCTGTATGCGGACGGGCAGACCCTGAGCGGAGCTCGGCTCGACGTCCAACGCCTGCTTCCCGAGGGTTTTGCGGAAGCACAACGGCTGACTCTGTTCAGTGACGGGGCCGGGCAGCTACGTTTCCGCCAGCTCGAGCCGGGCCGTTACCGGCTCTGGGCTTCGGCCGAAGGCCGTGTGCCCCGCGCGCTCGAGGTCGAGTTGCCGGCAGCGATCCGGATCGACCTGCCATCGGGCGTAGAGGTCGAGCTACAACTACGCCGGCCCTTCGCAGCAGAGCTCGAGATCACCCTGACCGGGGAGGCCGGCCGCTTCGGCAGCTGGACCGACGAGCGCGGCCGCGCGCATTACGTCATCCCCCCGGGCGCGTACACACTTGAGGGCGCTCCCCACGGCACGACGCTGCGCTGGCTGCAGCAACAGGCTGTCTGGGATGGTGCTCCCCTACAGATCGAACCACCCACGGAGGACTTGGAATGAACCACCGCGCACACATGAGCGCCCTGTGGCTTGCGGGGCTCGCGCTGGCATTGAGTCCAGCGTTCGCCCGCGAGATCCCGCACGGCAGGGGCTTCAGGAAGGTGCCTCGCTTCATCGGGCAGCCTGCCCAACCGCAGCCGCTTCCGCCCCAGGTGCAGCCGGTGCATCCGCATATGGCTGCTCAGGGCCGCAACGGTATGCACGCCGACTCCTATTCCAGCGGCGCGACGAACACGGGCGGGCCCCTGGGGCACAACCCGCAGGTGCGCTCACGGGCGCTCGGCCTGATCGGTGGCGAGTGCGGGACGGTCTGTTTCGACAGCCAGGGTCGAGTGATCGCGGTGTCGGGCAAGTTCACCGGCATGCGCCTGTTGCTGCTCGATCCCGAGACCCTCGAGATCCTGGCCGAGCACGACCTGCCCAACCGCAAGTCGAACCTGACCTTCAACATGGACAAGATCCTCAACGACACCTCGGGCGGTGGCTATTTCCACCTCGACGACCAGGACCGTCCGGTCATCGCCAACGCCGACCGGCACCTGCAGATCTTCGAGGTGATCGACTACCGGGGGAAGCTGCGCTGGAACCTGGTGTCGGACTTCGATCTCAATCCGGTGCTGAGCCCGGACGCCCTGGTCACCGACGCCATCCCCGCCTGGAATGGCCTGATCTGGTTCATCACCCGCCAGGGACTGATCGGCACCGTCGATCCGAGCACAGGCCAGATCGAGACCACCCAGCTGCCCGGCGAAGAGATCCAGAACAGCCTGGCCGTCGCGCCGGACGGGGTCTACCTGGTGTCGGACCACGCCCTGTACCGCTTCGAGGCCAACGCCCAGGGCCAGCCCGTGTCCACCTGGCGCGAGACCTACGACCGCGGCACGGGCGTCAAACCGGGCTCGCTCAATCAGGGCTCGGGCACCACACCCACGCTGCTCGGCGATGATCTGGTGGCGATCTGTGACAACGCCGACAGCCAGATCAACGTGCTGGTCTACGAACGTCTGCCCGGCTTCACGGGCAACCGCCTGATCGTGCAACAGCCGGTCTTCACCGCCGGCGCAAGCACGACCGACAACTCGCTGATCGGCTATGACGGCTCGCTGCTGTGCGTCAACAACTACGGCTACGAGGGGCCCTTCAGCAATCCCCGCACAGAGCCGGGCATCGTGCGTATCGACATCGCCCCCAACCACCAGAGCTGGAGCATCGCCTGGCAGAGCAACGAAGCATCGCAGTCCACCGTCCCGAAGCTGGCCATCGGCAACGGCCTGGTCTATGTGTACACGCGCCTCGACGGCACCAAAGACAAGGTGCAGGCCTGGTACCTGACGGCGCTCGATTGGCGCACCGGCGACACGGTCTTCAAGATCTTCATGGGAACCGGCAAGCTCTGGAACAACAACTACGCGCCGATCACACTGAGCCCGCAGGGCGTCGCCTATATCGGCTGTCTCAATGGCATCATCCGGGTCCGTGATGGCTTGCCCGGCGAGCCGCTGCAGAAGCGCCGCAAATTCGGCTTCTTCTAAGCGAAGAAGGCACTCAACTCTCAGCGGTTTCAGACTCTTGCAGGCGCCGAGAGAAAAAATCCGCCAGCTCCCTGAGGGCGTCATCTTCGACACTGCAGGCCAGAAAGCGGCCCTGCAGCTCGGTCGAGATCAAGCCTGCGTTCACCAGCTCTTTGAGGTGGTGCGACACGGTCGGCGCCCCGACCTTGAGCTTCCCCATGATCGAGGTCAGCAGGCAGGCGGAGTCTTTCTCGAAGCTGGTCTTGCGGGCTGCCAGGATCTCGACAAACAGACGCAGCCGGTGGGGGTTCCCCAGGGCTTTGAACATCCGGACCCAGCGCTTGCTTTCGGCGTCATTCATAGTGTTCGATAATGCGAAAAACTTCGAAGTGTTGCAAGTCTTTGCTGGGGTTACTCCCTCCAACGCTCCAACTCGGCCAGCGCGATCAGCGCCAGAGGGGTCGCCACCAGGGGATCGTCTTCCCGCATGTTCGGCTCGGGGTTGCTCCACGATCCATCCGACTCCTGGCGGGCTTCGATCTCCAGCGCCAGGCTCGCTCCCCATTTGCGGGCCAGCGCCGCCCAACGGGGCTCTTCGGGCCACTGCTGGAAGACCTTCGCCAGCATGGCCGCATAATAATAGAACAGGGCCTGCGACCAGCGATCGGGGTCATCATCCCGCAGGCCGGGGACCTCTGCCACGGTCGCATGCTGCTCCAGCCAGCCCAACGCCGCCTCGACCCGTGGATGGTCGGCTGCCAGACCCGCAGCGCCGAGCAGCCGCAGCCCGTCGACCGTCGCGCTCCCGTAAGAGAGGCCGCGCTGCTCCGCGGCGCCGGCCTTGTTGGCGGGATCGCTGCCAGCGGGCGTGAAGCAGAACCCACCGTCGCCGGGCAGCGCCTGCACGCCCGCGGCCCAACGCAGCGCACGCGCAACGCTCAGGCTGTCGCCGCTCCCCAGCGCCTCCAGCACGCAAGCCCCCAGCGAGATGTTGCTGCCCGCCGAGTTTCGCCCGGGCGCGCCCGCCAGAAAGTCCCAACCGCCGAACTCTGCCTCGCCAGGCCGCCATCCTTGCCGCTCGCACAGCTGCGCCGCCACCAACCAGCCGCGCAGCGTGACGCGCAGTGAGTCCTCCAACGGCACATCCAGCCTGCGCACAGCGCTCAGATACAGAGCCGTCGCATAGACCGGATAGTCCCGGCTGCCATCCGGAGCGCAGACCACGCCGTGCGCCTGGGCCGCCTGCAGCAACCAGGCGCGGCACCCAGCCAACGCCGCCGGGGCTTCCCCGGAGCCGTAGACATGGGCCAGCCCGTACAGCACCAGGCTGCTGATTCCAGCTCCACTCCGCAGGTTTCCATAGTATTCAGAGTGCCAGCTGCCGGCTTCGGACTGGCAGGCGAGTAGATAGTCGACCCCAGCTTCGATCGAGGGCCGCAGCGGCGGGGGAGGGGGAGGAGGAGAAGCAGGCAGCCCGCTGGCCAGAGCCAACAACGGCAGCAGGCACAAGCATACGCTACGCAGCCGAGTGGGCATCCAACTGCGCATCGTTACAGGTTCGAGATCGGCAGGTAGCGGTAGGGCGCCTGCAGCACCAGCATCGCGCAAGCGGTACAAAACGTACGGCTGGTGATGCAGTGGTGGCCCGTCCAGCTGCCGTCGCGATTCTGCACCGCGATCAGCTTGTCCCGCACCGTGCCGTACCAGGCCCGCCAGTCATCGCCCCCCTTGTTGAGCATCACCTCGGTGATCAAGTGGAAGGACAAGAACTCTTCGCCGCCGGCCTGGGTGAACGCGGTGTTGTCGGTGGTCACCAGCTCGAGGATGCGCTGGAAACCTTTGCGGGCGGCGGGCAGATCTTCCTGTCCCATCTCGTACAACACCCGCACGCCGGTCGAGTTCTTGTACAGGTCGTGCATCCAGTGTTGCTGCGGGGCGGCCAGTTGTTGGACCAGATGCTCCGCCGTCAGATCCGCTGAGGCCTTGATATCGAACCCGACGGTGTTGGCCCCGCGCAGGCTGAGCCAGCCCATCACGGTCCCGAGCTGCGGGGCCCAGGCAGTGTCGCCCCAAGAACCATCTCCGCCCTGCGCGCGGGTGATCACGCCGACCATCTCTTCGAGTGCCTCGAGCGCCTCGGCGGCGAGCGGTCCTGCCTCGCCTGCAATCTGGCTCAGAAACAGCGCCGCGAAGAAGGAGTGGGCATGGCGGCCGATCTTGTACTGCACCTGCGTGGTCGTCTCGCCGGTGATGTCGACCCGCGGGCGCGTCCGCACCTTGCGCAGCACGAAGTGGAGGATGTCCCGCAGTTTCTCGGAGTGGATGCCCTTCTCGGGAGTATTGCCCGAAGACAACAGCACCAGGCCGATCAGCGACGTGCACGCGATATCGGAAGGGCGGCCATGATCGACACCAAAGCCGCCGTCGCGGTTCTGGCGCTTGAGCAGAAAGTTGAGCCCCCGCTCCATGGCCGTGACGCTGGCGTCCGTGATCTCCTCGAACTCTTCCTGCGCACGGGCAGGCAGGCAACAGCCCAGGATGACGGCACAGATCAGCAGCTTGGCGGGCATCCGCAGTCCTCCGCAGGTTCCACTTGGAGTGTACCACATGCACGCCCGCCGAAGCGCCGCCATCAAACCTGACGCACAGGACCCGCGGCAGCAGAGGAGCTCTCGTCTTCGTCGATCTCAGGATCTTCGAGGTCTTCAACATGCGGAGGCTCGCCCTTGCCGACGATGTAGGCCACTGCGCCGTCGCCCGTCACGTTGGTGGCGGTACGGAACATGTCGAGAATCCGGTCGACGGCCAGGATCATACCCAGCCCCTCGAGCGGCAGACCGACGGCGTTGAGCACCAACGCAAGCGTCACCAGACCCGCCCCGGGGATGCCTGCAGCCCCCACCGCCGCAAGGTTGGCCGTCAAGAAGATCACCACCTGCTCGCCCAGCCCCAGGTTCAAACCATAGGCCTGCGCGATGAACATCGCGGCCATCGCTTCGTAGAGCGCCGTGCCGTCCATGTTCACGGTTGCGCCCAGCGGCAGCACGAAATTCGCAACCCGCTTGGGCACCCCGAGGTTCTTCTCGACGCAGTCCATCGTGACCGGCAGGGTCGCGCTCGAGCTGGCCGTCGAGAAGGCGAGCAACATCGCATCTTTGATGCCCGCGAAGAACTGCAGCGGACTGCCTTTTCCCACGAATTTGATCAACATCGGGTAGACGACGAAGGTCTGGATGAAGAGCCCTAGCGTGACCGCCAGGCAGTACCACATCAAACTGACCAACACCGAATACCCCGCTGTGCCGACTGTGGTCGCGATCAGCGCGAAGACTCCGATGGGTGTGACCTTCAGCAAGCCGTGCACGATCACCACCATCGCATCGGAGATCACGGTCAGAACATCGAGCACGGGCGCGCTCTTCTTCATACGCAGCAGCGCCAGAGCCAGGATGATCGCGAACAACACCGTGGGCAGAATCTCCCCTTTGGCCATCGAGCCGAGCGGATTGGATGGGACGTACTGCATCACCCCGCGGCTGACGCGCTCTCCCGCCGTGGCCGGCTTCGACGGCTTCTTGCCCTGCGAGGGTTCGAGCCAGGCGGATTCTTCGCCCAGCGTCAGCTGCAGGCTCGGAAAGCTGCGTCTGCCCGCGTCGCCGACGCTCGCGCTGTTCTTCTCGCGGTCCCCATCGGCAAAGACCACCCAGTAGCTGATGCTCTGTTTGGGGCCGTTGGCGAGCTCGAGTGGAATCTCGAGCTTGCGCTCGCCGCTGGCGAGGGTCAGGGCCTTGTCGACTTGTCCGTCTCCGTCCAGGTCGAACTCATAGCCGGTGACGACGGCATCCTTCGAGATCTTCGCGTTCTTGCCCGGCTGGATGGTGTTCGCCAGCACCAGGCCGATCACCACCGCGATGGCCGTAGTCAAGAAGTAGTAGCCCAGGGTGCGCAGGCCGAGCGAGCCGAGCTTACCCCTGCCGAGCCCGGCGATCGCCACCACGATCGAACAGAAGATCAGCGGCATCACCACCATCTTCAGCAAGCCGACGAAGAGATCGCCGATCACCCGAATCTCTGCGGCCGCGGGACCGAAAATAATGCCGACCAGCGCACCGAGCACCAGACCGATCAAGATCTGCCAGTGCAAGGCCAACCAGGGTTTCTTGGAAGAAGGGGAGGGAGCTAGCGACATCGGAACCTCTGCAGGCAGGGAAGCTCTGCGGAGCCGAGCTTCGGGAGTCGGGGTTGGATGGGTGCGAGTCTACTCTCTCGACTGCCCGCGTGGCAACCAACTGTCGAGCCCTGCTGTAGACGGCTCGCCCTTCAGTCAGAAGCCTCAAAGCGGCCATGACGGCCTGCACCCGCGACGAAGCGTTGCGCGCCCCGACCCGACTCCTCTGCCAACGCGGCCAGGCCGCGGCGCAGCTCGTGGCGCAGCGCCTCATCCAGAGGCTGGTCCAGGCCGGCGTAGGCGCTCTGACGGTCTGAACGCAGGCAGGTCTGCGGAAAGCCCGCCAGCTGCAGCGCGAGCTCTTCGGCCGCCTGCCGCGCCTGCCCATCGGGCACACAGCGGTGGGCGAGGCCGATCGCCAGCGCCTCATCGCTGCCTACGGGCCGTCCGGTCAGGATCAGGTCGAGCGCCCGGCTCAGACCGATGAGCCGCGGCAGCCGCACGCTGCCGCCATCGATCAAGGGCACGCCCCAACGCCGGCAGAAGACTCCGAGCACCGCGCTCTGCTCGACGACACGCAGGTCGCACCAGAGCGCCAGCTCCAGCCCCCCAGCCACCGCGTGGCCGGCGATCGCGGCGATGACCGGCTTGCTCAGCTGCATGCGGGTCGGACCCAGCGGACCATCGCCGTCCGGGTCGAGCTGGAAGCTCTCCCCCGCCCCTGCTTCGTGGGCCGCCACCGCCTTGAGATCCGCGCCGGCGCAGAAACACCCGCCCGCCCCCCACAGCACGGCGACCCGGGCATCGGGGTCCGCCTCGAAGGCCCGGAAGGCCGCCGCCAGCTGACGGGCAGTCGCAGGGTCGATGGCATTGCGCAGCGCCGGCCGCTCGAGGATGACCGTGCGCACCGGTCCGCGCTCTTCGCAGCGCACGCTCATGGTTGGCGGGCCGCTTCCAGCTGTTGAGCCACGACCAGATTGCGGGCGTGGTAACGCTCGGGGGCATGCTGGAAGGCCCGCACCGCTTTGCGCGCCCCCTCGGGGAAGACGATCAAGGGCTCGTCCGCCTCGAGCCCGGCCAGAATGCTCGCGACGGCCTGATCGATCGGAATCGCTCCGCCCGCGGCCTCCACCAACGCGCCGGCGGCAGAAGCAGGCAGCTTCACACACGGCATGCTCTGCAAGATGCCGGTCGCGACAAAACCAGGGCAGACCGCGTGCACGGAGACCCCATGCACGGCCGCCTCCGCACGCAGGCAGCCCGCCAGCCCCACCATCGCATGCTTGCACAGCGTGTAGGGGCCGAGGCCGGGAGTCGGCACCAGCCCCGACAACGACGCGGTCAGGACGATGCGGCCGCGCTTGCGTGCGAGCATGCGCGGATAGACCGCCTGCACACCGTGCACCATGCCGTGCAGGTTGACGTCGAGGCAGACCTGCCAGTCCTGCGGGCTCAAGTCCCGCATCAGGCCGAGCTGGCCGATGCCCGCGTTGTTGAAGAACAGGTCGATGGGGGCGCGTTCCCAGGTCTCTTCGATCAGCTGCTGCCAGGCCTGCCCATCGCGCACATCGAGGCCCCGGGCGTCGGCCTGCAATCCGGCAGCGCGCAAGGCCTGCGCGGCTTCCTCAGCAGCCTGGGCGTTGATGTCCGTCAGCAGGGGGTGCGCCCCTCGTGCCGCCAATTCGGCGGCCAGGGCGCGCCCGATGCCTGAGGCCGCGCCTGTCAGCAGCACACGCTGGCCCTGGTAGTCGATGGGCTGTGTCACGCCATCATCCCCCCATCGACGGTGAAGCAGGCACCGGTGGTGTAGCTCGAAGCCGACGACGCCAGGTAGAGCACCAGGGGGGCCATTTCTTCCGGTTGGGCAACGCGACCGAGCGGAATACTCGGCATCACCGCCTCCATGACCGCGGGGTTCGAAGTCAACGCGCTGGCCAGGCGGGTCTCAGTCAAACCAGGGAGCAGGGCATTGACCCTGATCCCATCGGCGGCCAGCTCTTTGGCGAAACTCTGCGTCAACGCAATCAGCCCAGCCTTGGTGATCGAATAGATCCCCTGCATCAGCGCAGGACGCAAGCCATTGACCGATGCTACGTTGATGATGCTGCCTCCACTGCCTGCCCGCATCAGCTTCGCGGCCGCTTGGCTGAGAAAGAAGCAACCTTTGAGGTTGACCGCGAAGGTCTTGTCCCAGGCCCACTCCTCGACCGACAATACATCGCCAAAGTGCGGATTGGTGGCTGCGTTGTTGACCAGGATGTCGAGGCCGCCAAAGACTCCGGCGATCCCGTCCATCAGGGCTTCGATCTGGTCGAGCTTGCCCGTGTGGCAGGCCATCGAGCTCGCCTTGCCGCCGGCCGCGACGATCGACTGCTCGACAGCCTGCAGACTCTCGAGCTTGCGGCTGGCCAGAATGACATGGGCCCCCGAGGCGGCCAACAGGCGGGCGATGGCTTCGCCTATGCCACGGCTGGCCCCGGTGACCAGGGCGGTTTTGCCGTCAAGACGGAACAGCTGGGCAGGATCCATGTGGAATCTCCTCGGCTACGAACGCGCGATCACGGCCCGCGCCGCGCCCTCGAGACAGTGGATGAAGTAGCCGAAACGCTTGAGACGTGGGTCGCGTGTCTGGCCATGGAAGAAACGGTAGTAGATCTGCTGGGCGATGCCCGCCAGCCGGAACAGCCCGAAGCAGTAGTAGAAGTCCCAGTCATCGACCTTCCTGCCCGAGCGCGTCGCGTAGCGCTCGACCAGCTCTCGACGGGTGAGCGCTCCCGGTGCCTGGGTCGGCAGCATGCGGATCTTCTGCTGAGGCTCGGGGTCGCCCGCTTCGATCCAGTAGGCCAGCGAGTTGCCCAGATCCATCAAAGGGTTGCCGACAGTCGCCATCTCCCAGTCGAGCACACCTATGATCCGCAGAGGATCGGTCGGATCGAGCACCACATTGTCGAACTTGTAGTCGTTGTGGATCAGAGCCGGCGGCGGCTCGTCGGGGATGCGCTCGGCCAGCCAGGCCATCACCGTCTCGCAGTCGGGCACATCCGGGGTGCGCGCGGCCCGGAAGCGGCGACTCCAGCCCTCGACCTGGCGGCGGGTGTAGCCCTCGGGCTTGCCGAAGTCCGCAAAACCGCAGGCCTCGAGATCCAAGCTATGCAGCTCGAGCTGCACGTCGAGCAGGCGCGCGCACAGAGCTCCAAAGCGCTCCGGGCCCAGCCCGAGCTCGGGGGGCAGATCCCGGCGCAGGATCACGCCCGCGACGCGCTCCATGCCATAGAACGGCGCCCCCAGCACAGCGTCATCCTCGCACAGAAACAACGGACGAGGACAGTAGGGGAAGTGCCCGTGCAGACGCTGCAGCACCCGGTACTCACGCCCCATGTCATGGGCGCTGCGCGCCTTGGTCCCAAACGGGGGGCGGCGCAGCACGAGCTCTTGCTCCCCCAGCCGCAGCAGATAGGTCAGGTTCGAGAAGCCCGCCGGAAACTGGGCCAGCTCGAGCGTTCCCTCGGCCTCGGGGAGCACCCCGCGCAGATAGTCGTGCAAGCGGGCCGTGTCGAGCTCTTCCCCTGGGCGCGGGGGCTGGGCAGCGTCGAGCATGATCGAGGTCCTCGGGGCTTAGCGGTAGCTCTTCAGGATCTGACGCGCCAAGGACATCTTGTGCACCTCGTCGGGACCGTCGTAGATGCGGCTGGCCCGTTCTTCGCGGTAGAAGAAAGCCAACACCGTGTCATCGGTCATGCCCAACGCGCCGTGTACCTGCAATGCGCGGTCGACCACGCGTTGCAGCACACCGGCCACATAGAACTTGATCATCGAGATGCTGTGGCGGGCGGCCTTGTTGCCCTGGATGTGCATCGTCCAGGCAGCATGCTGGACCATCAGCTCGGCCGCCTGCATCTCCGCCGCCGACTCGGCAATCCAGGCTCTGATGATCTGCTTGTCCGCCAACATCTCGCCCGGCGCGATCAAGCGCGTAGCGGCACGCGCGCACATCAGCTCCAGCGCCCGCTGGCAGATTCCCAACCAACGCATGCAGTGGTGGATACGCCCCGGACCCAGCCGCGTCTGGGCGAGCGTGAAGCCCTTGCCCTCGGGTCCCAACAGGGCGCTGACCGGCACCCGGCAGTCGCGCAGGCTGACCTCGGAGTGGCTGAAATAGCCCTCGCCCGCGTGGCCCATGACGGGCGTATTGCGCACCCGCTCGAAGCCCGGCGTGTCGGTGGGCACCAGGATCATGCTGGCCTGCTGGTACTTCGGGGCATCGGGGTTGGTGACCGCCATCACGATGCACAACGCGGCCCCGTCGGCCCCAGAAGTGAACCACTTCTGGCCGTCGAGCACGTAGTCGTCCCCGTCGCGGCGGGCGCGGCACTCGATCAGGTTGGGGTTCGAGCCGGCCACCTGCGGTTCGGTCATGCCGAAGCAGCTGCGGACCTCACCGGACACCAGTCTGTCCAGCCAACGCTCCTTCTGCTCGGGGCTGCCGAACTGATGCAGCAGCTCGATGTTGCCCGCGTCGGGGGCCTGGCAGCCGAAGGCGTAGTGTCCGAGCGGGCTTCGCCCCAGCTCTTTGCTGATCGCGGCGTGTTGCATCAGGTCGAGCCCCATGCCGCCGTGCTCGGTGGGGTGGTTCGGGGCCCAGAGCCCCAGCTCTTTGACGCGCTCCCGCGCCGCGGCCAGCCCGGGCATGACGGCGTTGAAGCCCTCGAGCAGGAAGGTGCGCTCGAGGGGAAACAGCTCGCTCTCTACGAACTGGGAGATCTTGTCGAGCAGCGCTTGCAGGCTCGGCGGCTGGGAGAAGTCCATCGTGGCTCCAATGTGGCGGGGGTGCGGGCATTGTAGCGTCGGGTTCCGGAGCCGTCCAAACGGAAGCCAGGGGTGTGGGCAACCGGGCGCGCAGCGACCCTGTTCAGGGCTTGCCGGGGGCCTTGTTTGGCTTGGCCCGAGCCGCGCGGCTGGATCTCTGCTTGCTCCCGGCAGGCGTCGGCTTGCGCTCCTTGGCCCAACTGCGCGGCGGCTTGCTCGTAGCATGCTGCGGCCTCGGCCCAACAGCCATGTTCTTCATGTACTCGGGCACGTGCGAGCAGCGGATCGAGGTCGACCTCGACGGCCCGGCAGACTTCTGGATCCTGGCTCCACGCCTTCAGGGTCCGGGCGGCGTCATCGGCAGTTTCCAGGCCTTCGAAGCGGCGACGCAGCACGTCGAGCAGCTCGGCTGCCTGACGGTAATGCCCTTCGGCGATGCGCAAGTCCGCCTGTGCGGCCAGGGCCGCCGCTTGATCCTCGACCGCCGCGACAACCTCTGCGGCCGTCTCCCGTTCCCAATCACTGGCGCGCGCATCCGCCTCGATGCTCAGGCACAACTCCCAGGCGGCGCCCAGGCGCTCTCTGCGCAGCTCGCGGACGACCTTGCGGAAGTCGCGGCTCGCTGGGTACTCATTGGGCAGCGGCTTGCTGTGGCCGAGGTGTTCTTCGATGACCGGAGCACACAGCTGTTCGGCGCGCCCCTGCCAGACGACCCGGCGCCCGGGATCGAGGATGTAGGCATCAGCCTTGCAGGCGCACAGCTCGGAGTCGTCGCCAAAGCCGACCGGGAAATCGGGCTCATCGCCCAGGCACTCGCGCACCTGGCGGGCGTCGCCGCTCGACAGTCCGATGAACGCGGCCCGGGCGGCGAACTGCTGTTGCAGGCGGCCCAGGTTTTTGGCCAGCTCGGGGCGGTCGGGGGGCAGGTAGCCGACGACCAGCGGTTGCAGGCCGGGCCGGGCCAGCTCTGCGGCGAGTTTGTCATCACCGAGCCAGCCGCGCGCTTGGATCTCGGGTTGCTGACCACGCAGGTCGTCGCAGGCCAGGCCGAGGCCGGCCAGAAGGGGAATCAGAACGAATGTGAGCTTCATGGTTTTCTCCCTGACTTGCGGGACCTCGCGCCCCGCACTGTTGCCGTAGCGGGTTTCGGCATGGTTGGGGGACAGGTTTTTCTTGGGGGCGGCTTGTTGTTGCGCGCTCGATCGCGGCGAGGGAGTTGTGAGGTTCGGGGTTTCGACGGGGTGGGGTGGACGGGGTGCGGAGCCGATCCGGATCCCGGTTCCGGGCCCGGAGGACCGAAGAGCGTGAGGACCACCGTGGGGACCGAGGACCGAGGTTGCATTCGATCGCGATGCGGGCGGGCGGGTCGGCGAACTGGATCCGATGGGGCACAAAAGTGTGGCGGGTGGGTGGAATCCGGGCCGCAAACTTGCGACGAACGACGATCGAATGCGGGGCGGCGTGGGGTATGGGGATTGCGTGGAGGGAGTGCCAGACAAAGGTCTCCATCCCTTTGCCAGCCACAGGAACCGCCCATGCAAATCACC
>JAJDCP010000181.1 GCA_029260765.1 Planctomycetota bacterium | reverse complement strand
CTGCGATCAACTGGAGCGCGAGCTCAAAGGCTACGAATTTCATGAGCGGTCCTCCTGTGGCCGGCCCCCACGGCCAGCCTTCGCCCCGCGAGCGCGTAGCGCCTTTGAGGCTGGCTGTGGGGGCCGGCTGCAGGAGGGCTTAAGGTGGAAGCCTCTTACCGGTCGTGAGGTTGGCGGGGCTGGGTTGTTGACGAGCATCGAACTGGGCACAGGTGCGGATGCGGATCCGATTGGGACGCCGATCGCGGCAGGTCGAGTTGCGACTGCGGAGGACCGAGACCTGGTAGCCGACAGAGAGGACCGAGGTGCCAGGTCAAGCCTCATGCAGCCGAGTTTGGAGGCTCAACACCTTGGATACCTCGATGTCGATCGGAAGGAAGATGCGAACGCAGCCCCCGAGTAGCATTCGCAGAGCAACCTGGCTCAGACCGAACGCGGCCTACTCCGCTCGGGACAGCGCTCGAAAAGCTCGACAGGGGCCGAGTGCTCGCGCCACACAGGCATGACTTGAGGGGGCGAACCCGTCTGGATCTGCGGCCAAGAGGACTGAGGAAGGCTCGGCGGCCCCAAACCTCAGAGCGATCGCATTGCTCACTCCAACCCGAAGGTGCGGGCGGCGTTTAGAGATCGGTGGCCGATGCCTGCCGGGCCGAACACATCGGAGTGCGGACCGAAACGCTGTGGACCAAGTGCTGCCCACTCGCTCAGGCCGCACGCGGTCAGCCAGACGGGCTCGACCGCTCGAAGACCTCGGCATCGATCGGCAAAGGAAAGCGAGTATAGCCCCCGAGTAGCACTCGCAGGGCAACCACACTCAGACCCAACCCGGCCTACACCGCTCGGGACAGCGCTCGAAAAGCCCAACCCGGTCAGACAGCGAACCTGAGTCGACAGCCGAAGTTCACCGCCTCACCGCAAACGTCACCCAGCCTCGGCCCTCGGTCTTCACGGTTTTCGGTCCCCACGGATCTCGGCACTCGGAATTCGGGGCTCCGATGTCGGGCTCGGACACGGGAGCGGGAGCGGATCCGGCCACCGATCCGGGCTCGGAGACCGATTCGGATCCTGGCCCTGCTTCGTCTTCGCAGCCCCGCGCAACCGACAGCAACCTCACCAACATGTCATTCGCACACCCCGTCGATGCCTTCTGGCCCACGACTTTCTTCAGCTTCCAGTCAAGCCCACAATGGACCTGTTTTGCTGTCGCCGCAGGCGACCCGGAGGCCAGGCGCGCCGGTTGCCTCGCGAACCGGATGGGGACCGGCAGCACAAACTGAAGGCTCGCAAGGAGGTAGAGCAGGCGCCGGGCCGAGCTGGAGGGCCAGCTGCAAGACGGTATTGTGGAGTTGAGTAAGAGGCGTTTCGGACTAACAAGCCGGCCGGAGGCCGGCCCATCAGGCCGTGCCGCTGTCGCTGCTTTGGGCAGCTTGGGAACGGAAGATGAGTCCGACGATCATGCAAGCCCGACGACACCCCGGCAATCGGTCGCGTGGGCAGCCTGATGACTAGGCGCTGGTCCTGAAAAAACTGAGGTGTATGTCAGGGTCAATCTTGATTCGCAATCCATATGGAATAGGGGCATCGCCGTCATAGCGACCGCCAAACAGTCGACCAGCAGCAAATTCGAAGTAGTCACCGCGCTTGTCTTTGACCCTTCTTGCTGCGTCGCTGTCTTGAATGCGAAAATCCAGGATTGCGTGTTCTACGCCGTCGCGATGAAGTTGTATATACACGTCGCCATCATACTGGTAAACATGGATGCTAAGTCTCAGCCCATGTTTCTTGACTTCATAGATGTGGCTGATTCCGTCTTCGCCCTCAACTGGAAGTGTGCCCAAGAAATCGACAAACTCTAACGGGTCCCACTTCAGCACGATTTCACACCTCGCTAGGTCTCTTCAATACGTAATGGAAGCTGTCGGTAGGGGCAGGCTACCACGTGCGAGTCCTCCGGGCCCTGCGTCTGCCCAAGCGCGAAGACCGCCGCGGGTGACGACTGAATTTGCCAAATCCCGGTCAAGAGGACGTTGGCGAATGCAAATGAACGCCCAGTAGGATAACGGGGCGGGCGGCCTTAGGCCATTCGGCCTCGTTGCTCTTGGGAGGATGCACGCCAAAACAAAGGCGCGCCTTCGTGTTCCGGCCAACGGCAAGCGCTCATGGTCTCGCCCTGCCGGGAGCCTCGTTTTGAACGCGGGGCGGACGATTGTGGAGGCGACGCAGGCAATGAGGGTTGAGGCAGTGTCGCAAGGCAGCTACGACTGAGGGTTGCCTCCGCAAGATCCGAGAAGTCTGAATGTAGGATCAACACCTCGAATACCTCAATTTCGATCCAAAGAAGGCAGTGAGCATAGCCACAAAGTAGCACTCGCAGAGCAACCAAGCTCAGACCCAAGGCGGCCTATACCGCTCGGGACAGCGCTCAAAAAGCCCAACCCGTCCAGACAGAGAACCTGAGTCGACAGCCGAATTTCACCGCTTCACCGCCACCTTCACCCAACCTCGGCCCTCGGTCTTCACGGTCTTCGGTCCCCACGGTTCTCGGCTCTCGGAATTCGGGCCTCCGATGTCGGGCTCGGACCCGGGAACGGGAGCGGATCCGGCCACCGAGCCGGTTTCGGATACCGATTCGGATCCTGGCCCGGCTTCGTCTTCGCAGCCCCGCGCAACCGACAGCAACCTCACCAACGCGTCGCCCGCACACCCAGTCGATCCCGCTCGGCTCACGACTTTCTTCAGCGTTAAGTCAAGCCCACAATGGCTTTGTGGCAGCCACCCTGTCGCAATGAGCCCCCGATCCTCCGCAATGGCCGACACCGTCCACTCCCTGCTCACTCAACTGCTGCAATACCAAGGCAGGCTTTGGCGAAACTCCGAGAAGCCAGCTGGGTCCTCGGTCGATCGAGGCTGACTGCACCGTTCGCCGTCGCCGCAGGCGACCCCGATAGCCTTGCGGCGACACGGCGTTGGCGAGATCGTTGCCGAGTCAAGGCCTTGCTGGGGGCGCCGAGCCATGCGACCTGCAAGGGAGGTCGTGCATGCTCGAAAACTATTGTGTTGAAGTCGATAGCGAGAATGTGCGTGAGCTACGTCGCAACGAGAAGTCGAAGGCATCGAAGAAGTTCACGTGGCCAAGGATTAGCGGAATTTCGGCTTTGGTCCAAGCGAAGACCTGCTGGACAACAGGGAAGCTGCCGATCTTCGCCGGTAAAAGCACGGCCCGAGCCTCCGCGTCTTGCAGCACACCAGAGAGCGAAACGGGAGTTGTTTGCTCCTCCCACACGAGGCCAAGGTCGAGGCCGTTTTTGTGCGGCAGAACATTGACGGCCGAGCCAGAGTCGACCAGGGCAACCACATGAATCCTGGCGGTTTTGTGGTAGAGATCAAGTGGGAGCAGAGGGAACAGAAAGCCCTCTCCGTCGCGCGCCCGTAGTGGGAATTCCTCGCGCATCAGGAATCGGTCGAGCCGTGGTGCCGCAGGAATTCTTGCAGGGTGGTTGCTGCGTTGGTGGCACCATAGGGGGTCAGGACCGGATACCTGGTACGAACCTCGGGCTCGTTCTCGGCGAGATCAGCGGCTAGAAACTCGATGACTCTGAGTTTCTCATGTCGCGGGAGATCACGAAGTGTCTCAAGTAGCATGGCATCGATCATTGCTGCCTCCGAGTGTGATGTTAGCGCCTACGCCCGTCCGAACAAGGAGTGATTGTTCAGCTGCGCAACCATCGTCGATATTGGTGTGACCTATGTATCCGGGTCGGAGCTCGGGAAGACGGATGTCCGATCGGGATCGGGATGACGGATCTCCGATCGGCCCCACGATCGGCCTCGGCCCACACAATCGACGCTTTCCCCACCCGCCCAGCCTGGCACGTCGCTTGCCCCATCTCCCACAGACCCAAAACCTCGCACCGCCGGTGCCGCTCAGGATCGCGAGGCAACCGACGCGCCAGGCCTACGGCCCATCCCGCACCCTCAACTCCGCCGCATCACCGCCAGATACCGCTTCGTCAACACCGACTGCAGCAGCCGATAAAACTCCGGACTCTCGATCCGCTCCCGCTGCTCCGGCTCCAGCCAGACCAGCGTCGATTCCCACGCTTCCAGCGGCGGCAGCTGCATCCCCACCCAGCCCTTGCGGGCCTCACGCACAACAATTCCCCCAAGCTCCAGCGGCCCCCGCTCCGACTGAATCACAACCCGCGCCGCGCAACCCGCATCCGCCCCCGACCCGCTCGTTCTCTCCAAGAACACCCGCATAGTCCCCACGCTCTTCCCCGCAGGCGCCACGGCCTCCCGAGCCACCTTCGGCGCATCCCCGGCCCCCATCAGCGCATCCAGCGGGCTCTGCACGGTCCGCGCCACGGTCCGCGCAACCTTGGTGTAGATCACGGTCGTCTCCAGCCGCGCATGCCCCAGCAGCGCCTGGATGAAGCGGATGTCCGTACCATTCTCCAGCAGGTGGGTCGCGAAAGAATGCCGAAGCGTATGCGGCGTCGCCCGCTTCTCGATGCCCGCGATGGCGACGGCTCGCGCCATCGCCCGCTGCACGGTCCGCTTGCTGACGTACCGGCCCGTCCGCGCACCAGCGAACAAGAAGTCCTCCGCGCCAGCCAGCCTCTTCAACGAGCCCAGGGTGGCCTCCAGGCAGTGTGGCAGTGTAGCCATCCGGTCTTTCCGCCCCTTGCCCAACCGAATCCGCAGCTGCTTGCGGTCGAAGTCGACGTCGCGCCAGCGCAGCCGCACAACCTCGCTCACCCGCAGCCCCCCGGCATACATCAAGCCCAGCATCAACTTGTCCCGCAGCGACGGCGCGGCCTCGAGCACGCGCACCACCTCGGCGCCACTCAACACCACGGGCAGCCGCTTCCGACGCCGCGGGATCTCCAGCCCCAGAGTCAGCGCCTGGCCACACATCTTGTCGAAGGCTGTGCGCAACGCCGACAGATGCACGGCGACCCATGAGCTGCTCGCCCCGCCGTCAACGAGCAGCTCGAGGAACTCCCGGACATCCTCGGGTGTCGCCGCGTGCGGCGGCCGCGCGAGCCAGCGCAGAAAGACCTCCAGAACCCGGCGGTAGTTCCGCTGAGTGGATGCCTGGTAGAAGCGGATCTTCAGCTCGCGCCCGATGCGGCGCAGGAACTCCTCCGCGCAGGGCCTTTCCCTCGGCAGCGCAATCACGGCCACTTCAGCCAGATGGTCAACGATGGCATCGCGCGGGGCGTAACGACCGCGCGCGGCACGCGTAGCGGTGAGAGGGCCAGGACGGCGACGAGACAACATGTGGGGGCGGGGCAGGGTGATTTCCATCGCAAGGCTCCTTGGTGGCATTCGCGGAAGACATCTGTCTGTGAGATGCCCAGCAACACCCATGCCAAGAGCCAAGCGGTTTCAACCCACGCCGCATCCGTGTTCCGTCACACGTTTGCGCCCCAGATCTCACCCAAGGCAACGGTTCGACGGCACCCGTCCCCGAAAAAAAACCAAGAAACCCGCCTCCCCGCCGCCGAGCCGAGCACAGACCCAGCAACCGGGGCCGACCCCCAACCAAAAGGTGCGCCTATGCCGAATCTGAAGCACAGCCTGCACACGCTGCGCGTCAAAGGGGTACGCCTGCGCACAGGACGCAGGACGGACATCACCGTGTCCCGGAAGCGCCAGTCCAAGCGACCCGACTTCGAGTCCCTGACAATCGAGCCGCTGGCTCCCGATTTCGAATCCCTGGCAATCGAGCCGCTCGTCCCCAGCTTCGAGTCCCTGACAATCGAACCGCTAGCCCCAACCTTCGAGGCCCTGACGATCGAGCCGATCGCCCCCGACTTCGAGTCCCTGGCCATCACCAGCCTCAAGCCCGACTTCGAAGACCTCCGAGTCTCCCTGTTCACCGTCCCCGACCCGCGAAGAGCCCGGAACCCACGCCCCAAGAACCTCCGCCAACCAAAACTCAGGAGCTGAACCGATGCCCAACACCATTACGGTCAAACGAGGGGACTACCTGCGCGTCTCTTTCAAGGTCAAAGACTGGTCGCCGGAGATCCTGCAGGCGCTGGACGAGGCCGAACCCGGGACCTCCGAGAAGTGCACCCACGTCTACCCCGCCTTCTACTCGTCCACCACCTTGATCCCGCGCTGGTCGCACGGCCTGATGCCCCAGAAACCCGTCGAGCGGCCCGGACAGACCCTGACCTGGACCATCCGCATCCCCAAAGAACCCGAGGACTTCCGGCCGGGCACCTACTCCATCCGCGCCAACTACATGCCGGAACGTGGGGCGAGCAGCCAGACCTTCGCCCGCATCCTCGACGACATCCTGGTCGACATCCAATAGCTCGAGAATCCCAGCCGCAGCAAACCCGCGCCTCAGTCCGCAGACCCCGCATACAACGACGGGAAGCGCGCCAACATCGCGATCGCATGCTGCAGCTCGCGCAGGTCGACGACCTCGCCGATCTTGTGCGTATTCTGCTCGATGCCCGGCCCAAAGCCGAACATGGCCGGGTGGTGATGGCTCGGCGTGCGCACCCAGCGCTTGCTCTCTGGAGGCAGCACGTTCTTGTTCTCGAGCGGGATCGGAAAGCCCACGCCATCGGTCGAGAAGATCCAGCGGTCGACCCGCGCTTGCTTGCGCAGGTTCCCGCCCTCGCCGCCCTCGGGAACATGCGGCGCGATCACGCCCTCATAAGCGCGCACGGCGGCCTGGATGGCCGGGTGCTGCTCCGGAGTCTCCCAGCCCATATAGATCTGCGGGTTGCCCGGGCTGTAGCCGCGCCAGGTCGGCTGGGTGTACTCGGGCACGTGCACCTGCACCTGCAGGCCCGCCTCGCGCGCCCGTGC
>JAJDCP010000019.1 GCA_029260765.1 Planctomycetota bacterium | reverse complement strand
GGCCGAAGCGATCCGCCAACTCGAGGCCATCGTTGGCGTCCGCGTGAATCGCCAGATACCGAGCCGCTGCGGGCCAAGGGCGACGCCGGCCATCGCAAGGTCGAACCTCAGCATCGAGCCGCCGGCTGTGCGCGTTCAGGTGATGGGGGAGATCTCGGCCTTGGTCAGGCCCGACGGGGACATCGAGTCGGCGGCCGCCGACTGGTTGAGGACAGGGCGTGGCCTGCCGAGCGGGCCGCAGGCCGCATGGGCGTACGGCTGCAGATCCTGGTCAAGGCACTGGCCGCAGATCCATCGCGTCCTGCGCATGCTCGACCGGGAACAGCTGAAACTGTGCGGGTTCCTGACCAGCAAGGGGAAGGTCTACACCGTAGGAAGCAACGCGGACCGGCTTGCGGTGCCCGAGTGGCGTCCTGGCGACCCATGGCCTCTGTCCTGGCGGTTTCGGCTGGCAAAGAAGCCGCAGACTAGATGGGAGGCGGACCATAAGGACCTGGCCTTGTGCGGTGGCAACCCGTGCCCCGCTACCGGCCTTGAGATCCCGCCCGGCGAACTTGACCTGATCCCGCCGCGTCATGCTCGCACCGTCATCATCACCGAGGGAATTGGAGACCTGCTTGCCGTCGTTGATGCCCTGGTCGAGCTACTCGAAGGCCCGCCTGCGCATGAAGGCATCGCTGTTGTCGCACTGCCCGGAAAGGGCTGGCGGCCCGAGTGGACGCCCGAGCTGCGGCTGGCAAAGACAATCGTCAGCATGGTCCACAATCAGCCCGACAAGCGCGATAACGTCGCCGATCAGCTCGCCAGCGAACTGCCTGACTCCCTTGTTATCCGCTGGAACCCGCCCGAGAGACCGGGCCCCGGGAGAGTCGGGGACGCCAACGACGCACACAAAGCCGGAATGCTCTGTCCCGCCTTGGAGGCCGCCCTTGCTGCGGCAGGAGGATGGAGCCGTGGATAGTCGCACGAGAACGGACCAGCTGGCTGTGCCGGCAACCGCGATTCCCGAGGGCTGGTCGGCGCCCGAGGTTGTGAAGGCAATGCCTGCGTCGCCCCTCCACCGGAACAATCCTGGGCGAGTGCCGCCCGAACAACCGGAAGGTCCCCCACCCTATTCCCGTGTCGTAACGGTGAATCTCGCAGACGTCGAACCCAGGCCGGTTGAGTGGCTGTGGGAGGGCAGGATCCCTATCGGTAAGCTGACCTTGCTCGCAGGGCATCCAGGCCTTGGGAAGAGCTTCGCAACTCTCGACCTCTCTGCCCGAGTGTCGGCCGGCTACGATTGGCCCGACGGAAGCCCCGCTGGCGAACCAGCAGGTGTAGTGTTACTGAGCGCCGAGGACGGCCTGGAAGACACAGTCGTGCCGCGCTTGGTCGCAATGAGCGCATGCCTTGCCCACATCAACGCAATCGAGACCGCGCTGGAGGTACCAGACCCTAAAACGGGTACCCAGAAGCGAAGCCCCTTTCGTCTTGACCGGGACCTGCTGGCACTTGAGGAGGCCATTGACAAGACGGCAGATTGCCGGCTGGTCATCGTTGACCCCATCAGCAGTTACTTGGGGGCGGCCGACTCGCACAAGAATGCGGAGGTTCGCGGCGTCTTGGCGCCGCTCGCCACCCTTGCAGAGAAGAAGGGCGTTGCGGTCGTTGCCGTCCAGCATCTCAACAAATCGGGCGGGAAGACCTCGCGGCCGGTGCATGAGCGAGTGTTGGGCTCCATTGGCTTCTATGCCGCGGTCCGGACTGCCCACTTTGTCACGAAGGACAGAGACGATCGAGATCGACGCCTGTTTCTGCCTGCCAAAAACAACCTGGCAAAGTCGCCACCAGGCCTTGCATTTCGCATCGAAGATGACGGAAGCGGCCCCCAGGTCGCTTGGGAACCCAACCCGGTCGATGTTGAGCTGGAGGACGCAGTTGCCGAATCCCCGAGGGGGAGTGGCAAGAAGAACAGCGAGCGGCTGCTGGAAGCCTGTGATTTTCTTCGTACGGAGTTGACGAACCCAGAGACGGGGCAGCCGAAACCGGCCGCTGCGAAACAGCTGAGCAAGGACGCCCGCGATGCGGGGATCGCCATGGCCACTCTGCGTCGAGCGAAAGAAATGCTGAAGGTCGTTTCGAGGAAACTGAGATTCGAGGGTGACGGTACGTGGGTCTGGGAGCTTCCAGACATTGAGACTGAAGAGCTGCACACGCACTGGCAGGACGAAAAGGAATGAGCGCCCAGGTCATACCCACACGGATGAGCACCTTCGTGCATCCATGGCTGAGAAGCGGCCTGCAGGGCGCACCCTCACGAAGGTGTTCATATGAGCATCTTCGCATGAGCATCTTCGCAAAGAACTGGCAGAGATCGGCCTTGAATCAGGCTTCGTGTGAAGTTGATCATCGTGCAGAGCCGATGAGCGCCTTCGCACGAAATCGCCTGGCAGGCGGGTTCGCGCGGGCCGAGACGCAGGTACACCACGTTAGTCAGAACGTAGGAGGCAATGATGCGCTCCACCGATGATCGCATCGCACGACTTGAGGCCCGCGTTGCCAAACTGGAGGCCGCCCCGGCCAGCGGCGACGAGCTGATGGGCCTTCCCGACGACACTCGGCTCTACACGCCCGACCTGGCCGGGATTCTCGGGTGTTCGCCGCGTTCGATTCAGCGGCGTGTGAAAGCCGGAAAGCTCCCCGAGCCTGCCTGGGAAGGTGGCAAGCGCGTTTGGCTGGCCGGGGCCGTCAAAGAGCGGTACCGTGAACTGCAACAGGAATCGGCACTGCGGAATCATCGGAAGCCCGGCTGGAGGATGAATTGAGATGGCAAGCGTGTTCCGCAAGAAGGACAGGAAGGGACGGCTCCGCGAGCATTGGAACTACGCGATCTTCCTGGCGGACGGGTCCCGGAAGTCCTTTATGGGGGCGGCGACCAAGCGGGAAACCAAGCGGATAGCCGACGCCCACGAAGCCGACGAGCGCAAGAAAGCCAAACAACAGCAACAGCCCACCACCAAGAGTGCGGCCGAAGCCGCTGAAGCCTACCTTGCACACGGCCGGCTCAAGGGCGGCAAGGGCGGCCGGCCCTGGTCTGCCTACCACGCCGGAAAACAGAAGCGCAACCTGGCGTGGTGGCTCGAGACGCTGAAGCCCGAGACGCTGGAAGACATCAGCCTGCTGGCGGTCGAAGAGGCCGTCACCAAACACTGGAGCCACCTTGCGCCGAAGACCGTCAAGAACCGCGTCTCTTCGCTCCGGGCACTCTGCGACTGGGCCGTCAAGCGAGAGCTGCTGCAGCGCGACCCTTTGGCCGCGTGGGATGCAGGCGACTGCGAGCCTGTGTGTCCGCCGCGCCCCCTCAACCTGGACGAAGCCCACAGGCTCCTGGGTGTGGCGTCGCCGGTGCAACGGCTGCAATACGAGGTCGCGATGTGGACCGGGTTTCGGCTTTCGGAGCTACGCGCTTTGAGACCGGAAGACCTTGATGGCCGGTTTCTCTGTCTCGACAAAGAGCGCACGAAGGCGAAGCGTGATGCGCGCTTGCCGGTCCCGGAGCACCTGCTCGAGCAACTGCAAAAGCGCGCCCATGCGACTCCTGCTGGAGGCCGTTTGCTACGCATCCCCAAGGGCGGGGCTAGCTGGCTGCAGCTCCGCAAGGACATTCTCGCAGCGGGGATCGAGCCGTACACCGAGAAAGGCTCTGCGAGCTGGCACAGCCTGCGAAAGACACAGGCCACGCTGATGGGGCAGCATGCCAGCGACCCGAAGACCTTCCGAGAGCTGGTGCGGCACAAACATCTGGACCTGACGTTTGATCGCTACGCGGCCACAGACGACGCCAGAAAGGCCGAAGTGGTGGCCGCCGCGGTGGCGAGTTTCAACGGAAAGTGTGCCCCATCTGTGCCCCCAAAAGAGAAGACCCCGCAGCTTGCAGGCTGCGGGGCATGGAGGATAGGGGACTCGAACCCCTGACCTACTGGCTGCCAGCCAGTCGCTCTCCCAACTGAGCTAATCCCCCCGGTGGGCGCCTCAAAGGCGAGCACAAGTCTACGTGCGGGCCGGCGCCTTGCAAGCAAAAAATCAATCCGCCTGCAGCTGCTTCCCCAGGATCTGCGCCAACGCCGCGGCATGCTCGCTATGGCGCCCGCTCTGCAACAGCTGCTTGACGGTCTCCAACACGGCCCGGCGCGGCGGCCAGGCCTGAGGATCTGCTCCGGCGGGTGCCGGATGCTGCAACAGTTGCTCGAGAGCATCGAGCTGTCCGCTCAGCAGGTAGTGGCGGGTGAGAATGCGCGCCGCATCCACAGCCGGCGACTGTTGTGCCAACTGCTCGCGCTGCTGCTCGGTCAGGGCGTTGGTCCAGCCCGTGGTCGGAAAGCTCTCGCGCTCCAGGGTCTTCAGCAGGCCCGGCACCGCCGGGGCCACCGATTCGCCCGAGTCCACCACTGCCCGCAGGGTGTTGAGCACCGCGAACAGCACGCCACCCGCTTGCTCCTCCAAGCGCTCGGCCAGGGCAGGCAAGGCGAATCCCAGCATCGCATTCTGCGCGGCCTCGGCCAGCCGGGCGATGGCTCCTTCGCGCGCCGCGGCTTGCGGATGCTGGCAGAGCGCGATGATCTCGGCCTGCTGTTTGTTCCCCAAGGCATGGCTGAGCAGCAATTGGGCAGCCATCCAGGCCACCCAGCCCCCGCCATCGAGGCGGGCGCGCAGCTCGGGCACCACCGGTTCCAGCGAAGCCCCCCGCACCAGGCCGAGCAACGATGACACCACCTGCTTCGTCAGCTCGGGGTCGAGCCGCCCAACCAGATCGACCAACAAGGGCACGGCAGCGAGCAGCTCCAGACCCTGGCTCAACATGATCGGCAACCCGGCCAACGCCGCCAGCACCGCGGGCTTGGAACGGGAGCGCAGCTGCTCGAGCAGCACGGGCCGTAGCTGCAGCAACGCCGCCGCAGGCTCTACCGCCTGCCGTGCCGCGGCGACGAAGGCGCTACAGGCGGCTTGCCGCAAGGGCTGCGCCGCCTCGTCCCCCAGCCCCCAGCCGAGCTGGTTGAGCAGCGGCTCGGCGGGTTGCCCCTTCCACAGGTGCACCAACAGGGCCTGGCCCGCCAGGCCCTGCACCAGCGCGTCCGCGTCATCCAGGCTCTTCTGCAGCGCGGCCAGCGGGGTCGGATCGGGAGTCTCTGACTCTGAAGCTGCGGCCAACAAGCTGCGTACGGCCGCACAACGCTCTTCAGCCTGGTCAGACTGCAACGCCTCCAAGGCCTGACCGATCTCGTCGGACATGGGAACTCCTCACGCTCCAGGGCTTCGACGGCTCACAGTACCACAAGCCCAGGACCGGCGGTATCATTAGGGCTACGGGAACCCAACGTGAGGAAGGC
Organism: Planctomycetota bacterium; assembly: GCA_029260765.1. Taxonomy (GTDB): domain Bacteria; phylum Planctomycetota; class J058; order JAJDCP01; family JAJDCP01; genus JAJDCP01. The sequence goes on along the minus strand of JAJDCP010000019.1, from coordinate 70,751 downwards.
TGGGTGGCGGTCACCATCGACAAACTGGTTCTGGTCTGCCAGCTGGACAGCCAGCAGAGCAGCGCCCCGCAGCGTAGCAGCCGACCGGCCCCGCCGGCTCCGCCCCCGCCCGCTCCGCCGCAGCGTCGTGGACCCACCAGCCCGGCGCGAGCGGGGGCCACACCGCCGGTTCCTGGCCCGGCCCGGCCTCGAGGCCTCGACCGCCAGCGAGCGATGCGGCGGGCGCGGCCGGAGGACCTGTCGAACGAGGTGTTGCGGCGGCTCGAGCGGCACTACGGGCTGCCACTGGGCGATGCCCGCGTCCACGCGGACGGCCACGCACAGCGCGTCGCCGAGGGCTTCGACGCCAAGGCCGTGACGCGCGGCAGCGACATCTTCTTCGGGCCTGGGCAGTTCCGCCCGCAGACCCGCCAGGGCCTCGAGCTGCTCGCCCACGAGATGGCCCACGTCAAGGACTTCAAGCAGGGCAACGCGCACAAGGGCTCGCGCTACTCGGCGCAGTACGACGCGCGCTTGGGATCACAGAAGCTCGAGACGGCCGCGGAGCGTTCGGCAAAGGCCTTCATGACCAGCGGGCAGAGCGCCCCGAGCGCGGCAGCCATTCAGGATGCCTCCATCCAGCTGGCTCCGGACAGCGGCGGCAGCGCCGCTGCGCTGCAGGCCATCGGGAGCGCCGCGCTGAAGCTTGCCGAGGCGCAGCTCAAGCAGCTTGGGGGGGACAGCTTTGTTCCTCAGCTGGCCGTGAAGACACGCATCGACTTGACCCGCCCCGCACAGACCGAGGCCCGGCGACTGGCTGGCATGATCGTCAGCGCGGCGCGCGCGCGGGTCAAACCAGCGGCGCCACCTGGCGGGGCGGTGCAGCGGCACACCGGCAACGATGTCTTCTTCCGCGACGTGACCAAGAGCTCAGCGAAGAAGTGGGAAGAAGACCGCACCAAGTGGCGTCCCGTGGACCTGGACGCCTCCGAGCAGCGCTCGTTGATGACGCAGCTGCAGCTCAACGAAGATGGCGCGAGCGTGAACATGGGGGACAAGCAAGTCCGCGAGGCGATGAAAGACTACCTGCTCTCGCACGGACTGGTCAGCGCCGGCCCCAATGCCTTGGGGGTTGCGTGCATCCCCCAGGCGACCAAGCAGGAACGCGGCGGTTTCAGTCTGCCGGTGCTCGGTATGGTGGCGACCGAGAACACCCTCGACTCCTGGGGCCATACGGCCTTCTATGTGCGCCACAACAACAAGATCCAGGGCCTGTACGGCTTCAACCCGGCGATGGAGAGCACGCTCGGCAGCATCTGGATGATGGTCACCCGCAGCGTCGAGAAGGGGCTCCAGGCCGACAAGGGTGAGTTGTGCGTCGACGACCATCTGCTCTGGGCGTCCGACACTACGATGATGGAGTATCCGGTCAGCGAGGACATCGCGGCGCTGGCAGAATCCCGCTGGCGCAAACGTTTTGACGATGCCGAGCAGGGCAAGGGCAGCGAGGCGACTCCGCCGGTGCCCAAGTTCTACAGCGCCAAGAGCTCGCTCTACACGCAGAACACGGGCGAAGCGAGCGTGTCGAACTGCGTCGGCGATGCGATCACCATGATCGAGATGCTGCTGAACGAAGGCTCCGAGCGAGACTTCGTGCCGGTCGGCCGGGTCGGCGACACCATGGACGAGGGCAAGCAGACGTCGATCAAAGACATCATCTGGGATGCCCAGAAGAAAGCGCTGGTCCACGAGAAGACGGCGGGCAGCCAGTACAACCTGATCAAGTTCATCCGCGAGCTTGAGGAAGGCAAGGCCACGGCCACCAAGCCGCCCAACGCCACGGCCGACCCAGTTGTCGGCACAATCTGGAAGTACCAGCTGGTACGCGAAAAGGGGCAGCTGTTCATCCGCCCGATGGCCCGCGATCAGGACCCACCCCAGAAGTAGTCCTACTCCCAGCCTTCGAGCTCCAGACTCGCACGCAAGCCCGCCGCACGCTCGAGCAGCACAGTCTCGCTGCCTTTGGCGCCGCTGAGCGAGAGCACCAGGGCCGCCGAACGCCGCGGTGACACACGGATGCACTGCACCAGCTGCTGCTCGCCGACTTGATAGCTCAACAGCCCCCAGCCCTGCTCGATGCGGGGCGCTTCGACCGCGGTCAGCAACGCCGACTCCAGCCGCGGCTTGACGAGCTGCAGGTACGCATCGAGCTCCTGAGGCGCCGGCAACAGCTCGGCGCTCAACACGAACCCCTGCTCGGCTTCGGCGTCGGCCCCCGCCAGCAGAATGCTGCCCTCACTCTGCAGCTCGAGCTGCCAGGCCTCTCCCGGAGCGCAGCGCACGCCCAGAGCCGAGTTGTGGTAGGCGCCCAGGGCCAGCTCACCCTGCGCCGACCACAGGCTGGCGTCCGCACGGACCGACGCCTGCGGCGGCACCCCCGCGGCCAGCAGCTCCCCGGGGTCTCCCAAGCGGAAAGACCCGAGCACGCCCTTGCGGGCGGCCCGCCAACCGACAAAGGCATCCGCCGGCGGACCGCTGAAGGTCAACACCCACATCGCCGAGCCATCTGCGGCCAGGCACATCCACTGGTCCATCGCGCGCGGCTGCCCGTCGAGCACACCACGGAAGCTGAGCCGGGCGGCGAACACCCCGAGCGTCTCGGCCACCACGGTGACATCGGCGCCGGGCAGCTGCCCGCGCATCTCATCGGCGACCAGCCGCGCATAGTCGAAAGCTGTCAGGCGGGTGCGCAGCGGCTCACGGTCCAGGGCGACCCGGCGGCCCGTGGCCAGCTGGCGGAAGACGCGTGCCCCGTCGCCCGGAACCCACTCCCAGGCGCCTTCGGGCAGCTCAAAGGCAAAGCCGGCCTCGGGATCGCCAAACCAACGCTCATCTTGCAGCGCCTGGCCCCACACGCATGCGCTGAGCACCAACAGCCAGCCCGATATCCTCATCGCTCTTCCTCCAACGCCCGCCGAGGCTCGCTGCCACCGTAGCGCAAGCCTGGCCTGCCGGCAAGCTCTCGAGCTGGCGACGCCGACAACCGATAGACACAGTAGAGGTGGGGGGCCATCGGTGTGTCATCCCGCCCGGGCCGCCGAGATTTGGGTTGCATTGGGGGGGCAGCAGGACACATGATGGCTTCCTGCACACCCGCCTCCCCGCCCGCCCAGGGGCGTGGCCCGAACAGTGAGCGCCCTATGGCAGTAGAACGCGTGTTTGACACCTCCAACCGCGATGGGAAGTTCGAGGGCTCGCTGCGGCCCCAGACTTTCGAGGAATTTCCCGGGCAGACCCAACTGGTCTCCAACCTCAAGATCTACATCCGCGCCGCGCTCGAACGCGGAGAGGTTCTCGACCACATTTTGCTCTCCGGTCTTCCGGGCCTGGGAAAGACCACTCTCGCGCATCTGATCGCGCGCGCGATGGGGGCTGAGCTGACCTCGACTTCGGGGCCTGTGCTCGAGAAACCGGGCGATCTGGCGGGGATTCTCACCAACCTGAACCGCGGGGATGTGCTGTTCATCGACGAGATCCACCGGCTGAGCGCGGTGGTCGAAGAGTACCTCTACCAGGCGATGGAAGACTTCGCGATCGACATCCTGATCGATCAAGGACCACGCGCCCGCAGCGTCAAGATCGACTTGCCGCGTTTCACCCTGATCGGCGCCACGACGCGCGAGGGACTGCTGACTTCGCCTTTCCGCGCGCGCTTCGGCGTGCTCGAGCGGGTCAAGCTCTACCCGGCCAAACAACTGCAACAGATCGTCATCCGCTCTGCTGGCCTGCTGGGATCGCCGATCGACAAGGACGCGGCGCTGGCGCTGGCCCAGCGCGCGCGGGGTACGCCGCGGGTGGCCAACCGCTTCTTGAAGCGCATCCGCGACTTCGCGCAGGTAGAGGGCAAGGCGAGCATCGACCGTGAGTCGGTGCTGACGGGTCTGCAGATGTTGGGGGTCGACGCGGCGGGCCTCGAAGACATGGACCGGAGCATCTTGCGCTACCTGATCCAACATCGCGGCGGTCCGATCGGATTGAAGACGCTGTCCGTCGCGGTCGGCGAAGAAGAAGACACGATCGAAGATGTGTATGAGCCCTTCCTCATCCAGCAGGGGTACCTGCGCAAGACGCCTCGAGGACGCTGCGCGGAACCTCTGGCCTATGAGCATCTGGGGGAGAAGCTCAAAGGGGGGCAGCAGACGCTTTTCTAGGGAAAGGCCGAGCGCCTCATCAGGAGCCTTAGCGATGAAGATCCGTCTGGGAGCGCGCCTGCGCCGCGTATTGTTGATTCCTTTGGGAGCCGTCCTGGCCTCGGTACTTTTCTCTTGCCTGATGCCTCCGAGGGTGCTGCCGAAAGTCGTCCACTTCTCGAAGGCGCCCGTGCTGCGCGTGCTGCTGCTCAAGGACGTCGAGCAGACAGACGTCACGCTCGAGGGCGCCTTCAAGATCATCGATGCCAGTCAGCCGGAGCGGCCCGCCGTGCAGGGAGAGGCCTTCGGCGCACGCAAGCTCTCGCTGACAGCCGACGGTTTCGCGTTCGGCAACCTGGGGGTGAAGCTGCAGAATGCGCTGCTGATCCCCGCCGAAGGCCAGGCGGTCAGCCTCGAAGGCACGGCCTACCGCGGGCGCTTTCTGTTCGTGCGGCGCGAGACCGGCTTCGATGTCCTGAACCTGGTCGACCTCGAATCGTACCTGTGCGGCGTGCTCGGCGCCGAGATGCCCCTCTCCTGGCCCGACGAGGCCTTACGTGCACAGGCGATCGCCGCCCGCAGCTACGCGGTCTACAAATTGAACTTCAGCAAGGACAGAGACTACGACGTCTACGCAGACACCCGCTCGCAGGTGTACCGCGGGCTGGCTGCAGAGACCGCCCGGGCGCGTGAGCTGGTGGCCTCGACCAGCGGACTGCTGGTCACCGCAGACGGCGAGATCTTCTGCAGCTACTTCCACTCGACCTGTGGAGGTGAGACCGTGCCGGCCGCCTTCATTTTCGGGGAAGAGCCCAGCCCCGAGCTCGACGGCGTGCGTTGCGGCTTCTGCAAGGACTCGAAGTACTTCAAGCCCTGGAGCTACCGCATCGATCGGCAAGAGCTGGCACAGAAGCTGGCGGCGGCGGGCAAGAACATTGGGCCCCAGATCGAGGCGGCCTGGGTCGAAGAGCCGATCCGGGCGAGCAACGTGCACCGTGTGCTGAAGCTGCAGGGAACTGCGGGCCAGACCGAATTCCACCCTTACGTCTTCCGCCGCACGATCTTCTCCAAGCTCAAGAGCCCGGCGTACACGGTGCGGCTCGAAGGCTCAGAGGTGGTGTTCGAGGGTGTCGGCTTCGGCCACAACGTCGGCCTCTGCCAGTACGGAGCCGCCGGTCTGGCGCGCGAGGGCCACGCCGCCGAGGACATCATTGGCCACTTCTATCCAGGCACGCGGGTCACCAGCGCGTACTGATTCCCCCACCGACTAGTAGAAAAACACCGGCCCCGGCCTGCGGGGCAGGGTGACGATGATGAAGGGGTTGTTGGGAGTCGCTGCCGTCCCTGGCTGGCTGCCCGGCAAGGCGACGATGGGTTGGATCTCATAGCCGCCGGTGGGCGGCGCGGTCGCGGCCCAGAGGATGTCGATCAGCCCGCCGAGATGGGTCTGGTAGCCCAGGAATGCCGCGACCACCAGCGACTGGCTGAAGTCGACGCTGGGAGGATTGCTGCCGGGCGCATGCTGGGCCCAGAAACTCGCAAAGGACGCGCTGTCTCGGAACACCAGCCGCGCCCCGCTGAAACCGGGCTGGAAGCTGTACTGCGAGTCATTGTCCTCGGCGAGCACGGTCGGTGTCACGGTCTCGAAGATGATCTCCCGCACGCTCGCGGTGCTCGGAACCGCGGGCACTTTGACGAAATGGAAGGGATTGGTCACCAGCGCTCCCACCGCCCCCTGCGGGTTGGCGTGTTGGCTGTGTACGACCAACTCATCGCGCAGCGGGTTGTACCAGGCCGCCCGCAATGCGAATCCGTAGCCGGCGCTGCCGGCCCAGCCATGGAAGCCGGCCAACAGCGAATGCTGGTTGAAGTCCACCACTGGGGCGGCCTGCAGAGGATCGTGCTGGTTCCAGAGCGCGTCCCAGCTGGCGCTGTCGTGGATCGCCTGGATCTCTCCCTGGAAGGTCTGGTCCCCATAGCGGTATTGGCTGGCGAAGCCCGTGGCGACATCGATCATGCCCCGGTGCTCGACGGGCTCGACCGTGACCCCTGGCAGCCCCACGGGAGAGTGCTGCACCGCCACGATCACAAAGGGATTCGAGAACAATGGGGCGCTGCCGGCTGCCGGACGCTCGTCGGTCCGCACCAGCACCTGGCCGCTTGCCAGATCGATGGCCGTCTCGATGACCCGCACAGAAGAGCCCTGCGCCTGCGGTCCCAGGAAACGCCCGACCAGGAATTCGCTGCTGAAATCGACAGCGGGCGCTGAGGGCGGGAAAGCGGTCGCCAGATAGGAGCTGTGCTGGGCCCAGAGCGCCTGCCAGCTGGCATCGTCGCTGATGTGCAGCGTGTGGGCGGCGCTGAAGAAGCTGCCCCCCAGGAATCCAGACGCCACATCGCGGTAGGGCACAGCAGGTGGGCCCTGGATCGCGCTCAGGCTGCCCCCACCATGCCCTGTGCCCGCAACAGGTGCCACGCTGCTGCCCGTGTTTCCCACGGGTCCCGAAGGAGCGGCCGGAGCCGGAACCGCGGGAACCGCGGGAACCGGCGGGGGAGCTGGCACTGAAACGCTCACAGGCGGCGCCCCCGCCGAGCCACTCTTCACACCCGGCGCGACCCCCTGCAGCGCAGGCAGAGGTGAAACATTTGTGTTTCCATTGGAGCCACCGCTCTTCTCACAACCTCCAAAGAAGACAAGGAGCAACCCGCAAAGCCCGAAGATCAGGGGTTTTTTGACTGCACGCATGGTCGACTCCTTTTGGTTCCACATCTAAACATATGAAACAAAGACGAAACTTCGTGCAGGCTTTGCAGATTTTTCTTTCGCCACGGGCAGCATCGATCGGAGAGACTCTCTCAGCTAGCGGAGGAGTCCCCATGGCTGAAGACACCCTCTATTTCCGCTGCCCCTGTGGCCAACTCAACCGCGTGCCGGGTACTGAGCGCGAGCGGGAGCCCGTCTGTGGACGCTGCGCCAGGACCCTGGATGGACAGCCCGTACCCATCCGTGATGCCGACCTGCAGAAACTTCTGCAGGCCAGCCCTGTGCCGGTGCTGGTGGACTTCTATGCCGATTGGTGTGGTCCCTGCCGCCAGCTCAGCCCCGTCCTGGCCCAGCTTGCCAGCGAGCACCGTGGCCGGCTGATCGTGGTCAAGATCAACACCGACCAAGATCAAGACTGGGCCGCGCGCCTCAAGGTGCAGGGGATTCCTGCCGTCTTCCTGTTCAAGGACGGAGAGTTGCGCAACCAGTTTGCTGGCTACCGGCCGCTGGCGTTCTGGCAGGGCTGGCTGCGCGACCTCTAGCGCGCGCTCAACCCCACTTCGGCTCGTGGTAGCGGCTGCTCTGCATGCCGCTCTCGGGCATGTAGATGTCGTGCACTTTGCCTTCGCGGATCGACAGCGCCGAGACCAACTCGAGCACCGCCTCCCGGTGGAAGGTCCGGATGTCCTTGCAGCCCGCGCTGCTCATCGCCGAGCGGATCTTTGCCAGCGTGCGGGGCACCGTGTCTTTCAGGTAGCCGACATACTCGACCATGCCCTCGACGCCCTCGGCAAAGCCTGACTGCCTGTAGCGCTGCTGCATCCACTCCCGAGCCCGTTGCGAGCCCTCGCCCCAGTACGGCTTCATGACGCGGTCGCCAAAGCTGACCTTGGGTGTGGGGCTCTCCTCGAAGCGCGCGAAGTAGCGCCCCATCATCACACTGTCGGCCCCCAGCGCGAGGGCGATGCCGATGTCTTTGGCGTGTACGATGCCGCCGTCGGCGATCACGGGGATGTAGTTGCCGGTCTCCTCGAAGTAGGCGTCGCGGGCTGCGGCGCATTCGGCCACGGCCGTGGCCAGACCGCGGCCCGCCCCCTTCTGCTCCTGCGTGATGCAGATCGAGCCGCCTCCCATCCCCACCTTGACCGCCCAGGCCCCCGCCTCGGCCAGAAAGCGGAAGCCTTCGCCCGAGATCACGTTGCCGCCGATGATGGGGAAACCCGGGAAGTTCTCGGCCATCCAGGCCAGCCCATCGCGCAGGAAGGTGCTGTATCCATCGGAGGAATCGAACAGCAGCGCGTCGACGCCCGCCTCGATCAAAGCCGGCGCGCGCTCTGTATAGTCGCGCGTATTCAACGCCGCTGCTGCCTGCAGCCGCTTGCGCGCGTCGAGGAGCTCTTCTGGGTAGTTCTCATGATTGCGCACATCAGTACGGAAGACCAGGTGTTGCAGCACGTTGGAGCCATCCACAATCGGCAGCACACCCCGATGGCTGTCGATCAGGATCTGGTTGGCCTCCGAAAGGCTGACCTGCACGCCCACATCGAGCTGCGCGCGCGGGACCATCCGCTCGGTGACCTTCATGCCCGCGTGGCGCACGCGTTCGTAGTCGTTCTTGGTCAAGATCCCCAGCAGCTGGCGCTGCGCGTCGACGACCGGAAAAGTCGAGTAGCCTTCCCGCTCGGAGATCTCGACCACCTGGTCGATGGTCATCTCCGGAGTGACACAGAGCGGGTCGACGAAGCCAGCCTTGTGCCGCTTGATCTTGGTGATCATAGCAGCCTGGCTCTCCACCGACTGGCTGCAGAACACGAACGCCATGCCGCCGTGCTTGGCCAGCTCGATCGCCAGTTTCGGACCAGAGACCGACTGCATGGCGGCCGCCAGGATCGGGATGTTCAGCATCTCGAAGCCGTTGCTGGCACCCGACTTGACCAGCTGCGTGCGGAGCGAGATGTTCTCGGGCAGGCTTGAGACTTCCGTCAGCCCCGTCAGCAGCCGGAACTCGGCCAGGGTCCTTGATGGGTTTTCGATGATTCGGCGCGCCATAACATCTCCGGTCAGCTCATGGTTGGAATAGGGTCAGCTCATAACTTGAAGACGATCAGCTTGTCGTAGAACTCCAGCTCGCAATAGTGGCAGCCCAGGGTCAGGGGCTCGCGTGCCACGACATGAAAACGGCAGGGGATCTTCTCATGATTGGTGATGCAGTACGGATCGGGACAGGTGACAAAGTCCCCGATCTCGTCGGGCACCTCGGCGCTGAGCTTCTCGACCACCTTCGTGTCCCGGATGATGTTGATGGTCGCGCCCGGTGAAACCAGGGCTACGCAGGACAGTTGGATGCGGCTGAGCTCAAAATTCTCGATCTTGATGTAGTCTTTGATGCCGATCTTCGAGCTGTGGTTGATGCCGATCGAAACCTGGTCATCCCAGCTCTGGCTCAGCTCACCCAGCTTCAGCAGCCGTGCGATGGTCAACGCGCGGCCTTTGCGGATGTGGTCGATCACGATGCCATTCTGGATACGCGCGATCTTTCGGGTGCGGGGGGTGTCGCTCATGTCAGAGCTCCCGTCAGCAGCGCCAGCAAGGTCTCGCGGATGCGCAGGCCATTGCGCGCTTGCTGGAAGTAATAGGCGTAGGGCGTGTTGTCGACGTCGGTGGCGATTTCGTCGACCCGAGGCAGCGGATGCAGGACTTTCAGGTTCTCGCGCACGCCGACCAGCATATCGCTGCTCAGGCGGTAGATGTTCTTGACCTTCTCGTACAGGGCTTGGTCTCCACCGAAACGCTCTTTCTGCACACGTGTCATGTACAAGATGTCGACGTCGCCGATCACCTCTTCGATGCGCGAGACCTCTTCGCAGACCCCTTCGCTGCGGGCGCGGCATTTGTCGACCAGGTGCCCGGGCATCTTCAGCGCGCGCGAGCTGACGAAGTACAGGTCGACCCCTTTGAACTTGAGCAGCGCCTGGGTCAGCGAGTGCACCGTGCGCCCATGCGCCAGGTCCCCGACCATGCCGACCCGCAGCCCGTCGATGCGGCCCTGGGTCTCTTGGATCGTGTACAGGTCGAGCAGCGTCTGGGTCGGATGCTGGTTGGCCCCGTCTCCCGCGTTGATCACCGGCGCCTTGGCTGCATCGGAGGCGAGCCGGGCCGCCCCTTTGAGTGGATGCCGGATGACGAACACCGAGTAGCCGTAGCCGTCATAGATCTTGATGGTGTCCCAGAGCGACTCCATCTTGCTGACGCTCGAGGTCTTCGGATCGGCAAAGCCCTCGACCCAGCCACCCAGATTGCGCATAGCAGCGTTGAAGCTGGTGCGCGTGCGGGTGCTGGGCTCGAAGAACAACGAGGCCATCGTCTTGCCCCGCAGCAAAACGCGCCGTTCTTCTGCAGGGATGTCGGACATCGCACGGGCTTTGTCGAGGATCGCCTCGATGTCTGCCCGGCTCAGATCTCGGATCGAGATCAGGTCACGTCCTTCAAAGCTTGCCATCGCTCCCTCTCATGCTTGGTATCTGCAGACCCCGTCGACCCAGGTCTGTGCGACCCGGCCGGGGAATGTCCATCCTTCGAAGGCACTCCAGCCGCAACGCGTCTTGAGCGACGCAGCCTCCACTGTGCTGGGGGTCTCGAGCTCGAGCGCGACCATCGAAGCCGCGTAGCCCGCGGCCAGGCGCCCCATCGGCCGCCCCAGAAAACGCGAAAACAGTCGGCCTGGTTCTTCTGCCATCACCGTTGCCAGGCGCGCAGCCGTGAAGCCGCCAGACTGCAACATCCAACAGGCGAAAGCCCCGAGCGTGTCGAGGTGCGCCAGACCCGGAGAGCCTGCCGCTTTGTCCTCGAGAGTATGGGGCGCGTGGTCGGTCGCGAGCATGTCGACGAGGCCGCTCTTGAGCCCAGCGAGCAGGAAGCGCCGGTCGTCTTCACTGCGCAGGGGCGGATTCATGAACAGCAGGTCACCGCGCGCCAGCGCGCTGTGCGGCAGGTGTGGCTCGCTCAGGCAGACGTGCTCGCGGGTCATGCACAGATGGTGGGGCGTGACCTCGCAGCTGACCCGGCTCGAGGCCTGGCGGTTGTAGGCGGCGATGGCCTCGACCCCGGCCCGGGTGGAGATATGCGCGACATGGCTCTGCAAACCGAAGCGTGTCGTCCACTCGAGCACCCTCTCGATCGCGCGCAGCTCCGCCAGGGGCTGACGCTCGCCGGGCCGGGCGCGCAGCAGCTCGGGGTCTTCGCAGTGGAAGATCACGAACTGGCCGCGGTAGCGCTCGAGGGTGGTCTCTGCCGCGCCCAGGTCATCAAACGCGATGCCACCACAGCAGCCGTCCATCATCATCTTGTAGGGGACTTCGGCGAAGGGCGACGAATTGCGGGTGATCGCCGCGATCGGCAAAACGGGCACGGCGGCGCGGGCAGCCAGGGCTCGCTTGGCTTGATAGACCTCTGCGTTGTCGGTCGGGATCGGATTGTTGGGCATCTCGGCGATGCCGCACACCCCACCGCGCAACGCGGCCTCACCGGCGCTCTCGAAGTCTTCTTTGGCCAGGTGGCGGGCATGCTGGGCGAGCGCCCCGGCATCGTCTTGCAGGGTCGCCGGCAACGGATACTCGCGGGCGTGCACATGGAAGTCGAGAAAGCCGGGCAACACCAGGCCTGGAATCTCACGATCGGGCGACGCTTCGGGTTCACCGATGGCTGCGAAGGTGCCTGTGGCCGCATCGATCTGCAGACAGACAGCTCGGACGCTTCCCTCGACCACAGCACGAGCGTTGACGTTCAACGGGCCGCCTCCTTGCATTCGTACGCGCCGGTCGCGTCCCTCTTGGCGCCGAAGCCCGGCCAACGCAGGGCCTCGCTGCCCGAGACCAGGTGCGTGTCCACACACGCCAGCCTGCCATCGGGCAGACTGCAGATGCCGCACATACCGACAGCACACTTCATGTACGGTTCCAGAATGAACCCCAGCCGGGCAGGGTCGACGCGGTCTTGGACGGCATCGAGCAGCGCACGCATCATCTTCTCCGGCCCGCAGGCGATGACGCTCGCTGCCGCTTCCCCAACCTCCAACGCTGCCCTGTAGGCCTGCACGACGTTGCCGTGGAAGCCCGCGCTGCCGTCGTCTGTGGCGCACACCAGCTCGGCTCCTGGCAGAGCCTCGAGCTCTGCGCGGAACAGCAGCTCAGCGGCGTTGCGCGCGCCGACAAAGCAGCGCACCCGCACGCCTCCGGCCGCCGCCAACCGCCGAGCCGCGAAATACGGCGGCGCGGTGCCGGTCCCGCCGGAGATGAAGTCCACACTAGCCGCGCTCTCGGGCAAGCCCTGCCCGTAGGGTCCGCGCACCAGCAATGGATCGCCGGCCTGCAACTGGAAGAAGCGCTCGGTGTAGTCGCCCGCCCTGCCCCCGGGATGGCGGCTGCGCCGCACGGCCAGCCGCAAGGGGCGGTCCCAGGCAAAGGACATCGGCTTCTCTCGTGGCTGCTCGCCCGGCAGCAGCAGCATGCCGTATTGGCCGGGCTCGCAGGGGTAGTCTTGTTCGCAATCGAGCACCAGCAGATCCTCGGAGAGCCGCTGCACTCCCGCCACCGTCAGCCGCTGGTAGCGCATCAGCCCCGTCTTGACCTGCGCCCCCGCGAGGTCCGTGCCCTGCTCGAGGTCGGCCTCGAGCTGTCCGAACAGGCGGCCGACCTCAGCCAGGCTCAGCCCGGTCAGCGCGCTGCCCACCCCGAACCACTGGGCCCCCACGGCGCGGTAGCCGCGCACATGGCTGCCGCTGCGGATGCCCCCCATCGCCAGGATCGGCAGGCTGCAGCGCGCCCGGATCTGGGCGACAGCGGCCTGTCCCAGCGGCAAGATGCCGGCTCCGGACAGACCTCCGAGATGGTTCGACAGCACCGGCCCGCCACAATGAGGTTCGCGGACCAGGCCTGGTCCGGCCGTGTTGATGGCAGAGATTCCAAAGGCTCCCGCCCTCTCAGCTGCGGCCGCCAGCGCACCGATGTTGCCGAAGTTGGGCGAGAGCTTGGCGAAGATCGGCACAGAGGTCTCGGCCTTCACCGCCCCGACACACTCCTCGACTTTGGCAGGATCCCGTCCGATCGCGGCCCCTCCCGCCTTGACATGCGGGCAGGACAGATTGAGCTCCAGACCATCGGCCAGGGGTGCCAAGCGCCGAGCCAGCTCGGCAAACTCCTCGGCATAGTGGGCGCGGCTGCCATCGGCGAAGATCGAGACCAGCAAGAAGACACCCTCGGGCAACGGCAGTATGTGCGCCAGCTCCGCTGCGAACACCTCAACGCCGGGATTGGCCAGGCCGACGGCATTCGAATAGCAGCCTGGCTCATACTCCGCCAGAATCGGCTCAGGATTGCCCGCCCGCGGGCTCAGGCCGATACTCTTGCTGGTGATCCCGCCCAATGCGGGCACCTGCTCAGCCAGAGCGCGGATGGTCTCGACCGTGCAGGAGTAGATTCCCGAGACCGTAAAGAAGGGCGCCCGCAACGCCTCGCCACGACGATTCCGCAGGCTCATGCCAGGTCCTCGAACGCCGCGACCTCTGCACAGATGCGTTGGGCGGCCTCGAGCGGCGTCATCGGCGCCGGCGGCTGGCTGACCGCGCGTCCGATCACCAGTTGGTCCGCCCCGGCACGCAAGGCCGCCGTCGGTGTGGCGATGCGCCGTTGATCCCCGGCCACCGCCCACTCGGGCCGGATGCCCGGAGTGATCACCAGCAGATCACTGCCACAACACGCGCGGATGGCCTCGACTTCCCGAGGGGAAGCGATCACTCCACGGGTCCCCGCGCGCTGGCAGAGCTGAGCCAGCAGCGGCACCCGCTCGGCGGCGCGTTGAGCAATCCCCAGCTCCTCGCTCAAAGCAGCGTCATCGAGCGAGGTCAGCACCGTCACTCCGAGGATGTCGAGCTCGGGCGCCTGCTCGACGGCCGCGCGCAGCATCGCCAAGCCGCCGCAGGCGTGTACGGTCAGCAGCTGTGCTCCGAGCCCTGCCACTTCGGCCACCGCGCCGGAGACGGTGTGGGGAATGTCGTGCAGCTTGAGGTCGAGAAAGACCGCTCCGCCTTCCTCCAACACCGCCTCGACCGCCGCCTTTCCGAGCCTCAGGAAAGCCTGCAGACCCACCTTGAAGGTCGCGAACCAGGGGCTCAGCAGCCGCACCCGGGCGCGGATCTCGTCGAGTGTCTGGACTCCGTCCAGAGCCAGGATCAAACGCTCCCGGGCTTCCATCGCATCTCCCATAAAAGTGTGCGCTCAGGCGCCCGAGTCGGCCCGCGCTCGGGCCAGAGCTTCGCCGCGCAGCTCGGCGTCTTGAAATGCCGTGGGATCCGTCTGGTAGCGGGACAGGAAAGCATGCTGCGTCGGCTGCATGACTTCGGCCAGGATCTCGAGCCCCTCGGTCTTCAAGCCGAGCAACGAGAACATCTGCATGCCGAGGGCCGCGGCCTGCTCGCACGCCCCCTGCTCGCGATCAACAATCACGGCCGCCGTGCTGCACTGCACGGGAATCCCCTGCCGCTCGGATTCGAACCGCACCCACTCGCGAGCGATGGCTTTGCTGCCAAAGGAGGTCGAGACATCGTCAAGCAGCAGCAGCTTATCGCCGGCATGCATGCGCCCCTCGACGAGGCAGTGCCCGCCCCATTGCGAGACGCCCTCTCCGCGCATGCCGGCCAAGACCTCGCGCGCCTCTTCGGGGCTACGCACCTTGCCTCGGCCGGGCAGCGGGCGGGTGAACAAAAAGGGCATCGGCCGCCCGACTTCGTGCGGGAAGGCCGCCGAGACCAACGCCGCCAGGGGCACCCCCGCCATGTCGATGCCGACCAGGCCCGAGACCTCGGGGTCCGCGTCGGCGATCAGTCGCGCCATCGCCCGGGCGATCTCCCAGGCCAGAGCGGGCGCCGCCCCGAGCGGACGCAGATTGATGTACCAGGGACTCCAGGTGCCGCTCTTGAGCGTCCAGCCAGAAGCACGGCGGGCCGGATCGGCAGCGTTGAAGACGGTCTCGATGAAGCCTTGATGGTAGAGCTCGAGGAGGATGCCACGGGCGCGAGCTTTGGTGTCGGAAGCCGCCATGGTAGGGGTCTCGAAGCTCCTCTGCCCGGGTCTGGGGCCAGCATAGCAGGCGTCCGGAGGCTTGGAAACGAAAAAAGCCGCCCCGGGGTAAGGGCGGCGTACGTGGGATCAATAGGGTAGCCACGTTATGGCAGACACCTGTATGCTTTTCAAGTTGAAAAACAGAAAAACATTCGTTTGTCTCCTTTCGCTCGAACACTTACAGGTATGCCATCATGGATCGGCTGTCGAGGGCCCGGACTTGAGGGCTGCTTGGGGGGTTGCCGACATGGGCGCGGGCTGCCAGGATGGAGACTGAGGAAGGCATGGAAATGATCCGAGTCCAGATCCAGCTTGAGCCGGAAGAGCACCACCTTCTCGAGAGGCGGGCCCGGCGGTCTGGGCTCTCGGTGTCTCAGCTGGTTCGCCAGGCGATCCGGAAGGAACTCGGCCTGGATGATGCGGTCCTGTACACGGACGAGGCCATGGCGGACTTGCTGGGAGTCGCAGGAATTGCACAGGAGCCCGATGCCCGACGCGACGTCGCCGAGAGCCACGACGAGATCCTGTACGGAACGCAGCCGTGGTGATGGACCTTCGGGGCGCACGCAAGCGCTTCGCTCTCGATCCCGAGTTCGAGCGGCTGGGATACAAGGTCCTTCCTTAGATCAGATCGTGATGCCGCTTCGTGGACCGAGACCGGAGCTCCTGACACAGGTCGGATGCAACCAGCCTGGAGGGGGTTTGGCGGCCACTATCCGTTGCGACCGCCTTCAACCATGTGCAGCACGCAGGGATCGAAGCCGTCTTCTGTAGCGGCGCTCTGTGAGAGACTGTCTCACGGAACGAGAATTTGCCGATGAGTTGTTTTGCGCCATCAGGTAGGGGCGGGGTTTACACCTCGAAGACTCGGACGCTTCGCTCCGCCCGCGAGGTCCGCTGGAGGGGGTAAACCACTCCCCTACAAGAACAACGGTCAGCCTTCAGACGATTCGCGGTTGACATCGAGGTGATGTTTCTTGACGACTGCAGAGGTCTTGGGCGTTCCCTGAGACAGCCTCTGTGAGCGCCGGAAGGAATTCTGGCGGAGGTCGTATCCAGAGGTTCTGGGTTCGTCAGCACGGATCGGTGGTCTCGTCGGTCATAGCAGACTGCGGCGTAATTCGAAGAAGGGCTTTTTGGGCCCTTGTAGGGTGCGGGGTTTATCCCCGCCCGTTCGCTCGGGCGGGGATAAACCCCGCCCCTACTCCGGAAAAATCAGTATCTTTGCCGCAGGCTGCATAGACCGACGCCACAGCGGAAGGGCAGTGACGCTGCGCCGGAAGCCCCGCCCGTCGGGGTTTTTCCCACGGAATCGTGATTCCCCGGGGGCTACGCGCCCTCTTCGACGAACGCCAGCTCGCCCAGGAAATACCCCTGGCCAAAGCGGATGCCCATGTCGCGGGCGGCTTTGACGTCCGGCTCATTCTCCAGCCCGACAGCGACCAGCTTGCTGCCGATGGAGATCGCGATGGACAGCAGCCGCTGCAGGTTGCGGCGCTTGGCGTAGTCGTTGGCCAGGTCGCTGACCAGCTCGGAGTCTGTCTTGATCACCCGAGGTTTCAGCAGCAGCAATGCCTGCATGAACGAACGGCCGACCTCGACGTGGTCGAGCGAGATCATGATGCCGGCTTTGCGCAGGCGGTCGACGGGCTCAGAGAGCTGTGCCGGCTGGCCGACGATCCACTGCGTGTTGATGTCCAGGAACACACGCTGGACCGCACCGTGCCGGCGGAACAACTCGATCAGCTCTTCAGCGGGCGTCTGGATCAAGGTGGTAGGGAACACATTGACGTGCAGGCGCAGCCGCTTGGGCACCTGGCGTGCCGAGAGCAGGCACGTCTCCAGACACTTCAGATCCATCGCACGCAGCAGTTCCTGATCGCCGTCCACATCGAACAGGTCGGCAGGATTCTCCATGCCCTCGGGCCCGCGAATCATCAGCTCATACGAGACCACCCGCCCGTTGGTCAGGTCGAACACGCTCTGCCGCACCACGCTCAGCTGGTCGCTGCTCTCGAGGATCATGCGCAGACGCCCGATCTTATCGAGAGGTACTTCGGACCCAGAAGCTGCCAGCGCCTGCATGGCGGGCGCTGGTGGGACCACCAGGCCATGATCGAACGGCTCTTCGGCTTCGCTACCCGGAAACACGGTCTCTGCCGCGTCCGGTGGCTCGCCGTCCAAAGGCTGCAAACGGATGGCATCGATGATGTCGTTGATCGATTGCACATCGGGGGGCACGATCGTCACTCCGACGTTCACGTCAAGCTGTACGGTGTCTTCTTCGACGTACAGAGGCATTTTCGCCAGCATGTTCTCGATCAATCGACCTATGCCGGCCGCCTGATCGATGGTCAATTCGTGCATCAGAGTCAAGAACACACCGCCGATCTTGGCCCAATACTCGGCCTTCTTGGTCGAGCGCCGCAGAGCAGCCGCGACGTTGACCAGCACCTGATCGCCCGCGGTGTGTCCGTAGGTGTCGTTGATCTCTTTCAGGTTCTCGATGTTGACCATCAGGCAGATCGGCCACAAGCCCGTGTTCTCGGCTTCGGCGACCTCGTCGGACAGAACCTTCTCGAAACCTTCGCGGTTGAGGAAGTCGGTCAGAGGGTCTTCGGTCGCCAGCGCCATCAACTTGGCGTTGGCTTCGTACTGCTCCATCTGGAAGCGGGCTCGTTCCATCGAATAGCGGATCGAGCGGATCAGGGTCAGGCTGCTGATCTCCGAACGGATCAAAAAGTCCTGTGCCCCCGCTCCGACCAACTGCAGGCCCAGCTCTTCTTTGCGCACGCCGGTCAGCACGATGATCGGCGGGGGTATCAGTGACTGCTCGTACACCGCCCGCAGGAAGTCGAAGGCATCCCCATCGGGCAGGCGCAGGTCGACCAGGATGCAATCGAACTCACTCTCGTTCAAAGCCTGCATGGCTTCGTCGAGGCGTGGCACCTCGGTCACCTGAATGTTCTTCAGCCCTGCGAGGTACAGGCGGATGGCGAGACGGGTCAATTTGTCCGCCTCGATCATCAGCAGCTGGAGTTTCTGGGCCCCTGTCGTCATAGCTTTGGTCCTAAGTGTCCCGCAAGCTCTGCCGCGGGAGCGGGGCCACGCGCCCCCGTTCCCGCGGGAGATTCCCCGCGCGTCCCCCGTTCCGGCACCCACATGCCGCCATGGGTCGAGTCGACCACTGGGGTCCATCGATCAGGCAGCGGGCAGTTTTCCCAGTGTACACAGACAGCTCCGCCGATGCACACCGCGCTTGCGGCAGAATCGGCGGAGCCGTGCAGAAAGTGGGCGTCCGCGGTCTGGATTCGGGGTCAGTAGGGGACGGGGCGTTCGTACTGCAACAGGAAGTAGCTCATGAAGACCTCACGGCCTCCCAACGCCAGGTACGCGCGTCCGAGCAGAACGTCGGCGTTGTCGGGTTCGAGCTTGCGCAGGTAGTCGCGCAGCAACGCGCTCGGATCGAGCAGCGGGTTGTTGCCGCGGCCATAGTCCAAAAACAGCGCCTCGGTGTCGGCACAGCCCGGCCCGGCGGGTTCCACCAGATAGAAGCCGTGACGGATGTCGGTGCCGTCGGGCTGCTTCAGAGGAATCCAGGCGTTCATCGGGCTGCCATTCTGCAGCACCTTGATGTTGTAGCCGCGCAGCTCACCCGCAACCTGCTTGAAGCCTTTGCGGAACTTGCGGATCCCGAGAAAACTGGTGAAGACCGGGTGGTTGAAGCCGTTGTACTCGCGGCCCGCGACCTCTTCGGGGAGCACTTCGAAGGCGTTGTCGAACACCTCGTCGAGCTCGGTCTTGCTCATTGTGGCGAGGCTGACCAGATCGCGCCGTGCCACGGGCTCGACAGCTCGCAATTTGGGCGCGGCGGGTTTCTCCGTTTCCTTTTCCATCAGCTGTACAGCGTTTTTCACAGCCAACCCTCCTTCTTATACCAGGCTAGAGTGTCACGGATGCCCTCGCGGGCTTCGGGGTAGCGGAACTGGAAGCCGGTCGCCTTCAGGCGGCGGTTGGGGACTTCGAACTCGCGGCCGAGATAGTTGATGCTGTCAGCCTCCAGAGGTGAGTTGAAGCCGAAGCGTTTGCCGAGGGTCTGGCCGACGCGGGCGACCTGCACCAGGACCTTGCGCAGCCCCTGGATGGGGATGGGAGGCAGCGGCACAAAAGGACGTCCGAGCAGCCGTGACAGGTATTGCATGTACTCGTAGGTCGAGATCTTCGTGTCATCATTGACGTTGTAGGTCGCTTCCCCGGCTTCGGGGGTGATCGCCAGGTGAACGGCGGCGCGCGCGACATCTTCGACATGCACAAACGGGATACGCGCATCGAAGTTGCGTGGCAGCCCGAGCACTTTCTGTTTGGCTGGATCCATGATCAGTTGGCCGCCGCCATAGACCGCCCGCGGTCCGTAGACCGTCGTGGGACGGATGATGGCGTAGGACAGGCCGTGCTCGCGTCCCCAGGCCCGCACCAGATCTTCCTGCGCTGCCTTGGAGGCGAGGTAGTTGTTCTCGGGCTTGGCGGGCAGCTCTTCGTCGAGCGGGCCTTCGTAGTCGAAGCCGTAGACTCCGCCGGCACCCCAGACCACGGCGCGTTGAACCTTGCCGGTGATCTCCTGCAGCAGATTGCGGGTGCCCTCGACGTTGACGCGGAACAACGCCTCACGCGGCGCCGAATACGAGAAGATGGCAGCGACATGAAAGACGTAGTCGATGCCGTCAGCCAGACCTCGCAGGCTATCGGGATCGGTCATATCCGAAGGGACGATCTCGACCTTGTCGCCCAGACCGCGCAGCACGCTGGGGAAGCGGCCGCGGGCTCGGTCGTCGGCGCGCAAGGCGTCCGGAAGGTCGGTGGCGCGCACGCAGAAGCCCTCGCGGACGAGGGTCTCGACCACGTGGGTGCCGATAAAGCCGGACGCGCCGGTGACCAGACAGGTGGGTTTCACGGTTCTCCTCCTAGTGGCCCATCAGACATGAGTTGATCGATTCAATCCAATCATTGGTCGTCTCATGATCACAAGCGCTAACCGTCTTGTATGGCGGGCCACGTTCTATGTTCTTGTTGATCCGCGCTTCGCGCGGGTGACGAAAGCTGCTTCGTTCCCCTTGGGACAAGCCGCGCCGGCTCACTCTCGCAGCTTTCGGAGTCGCCTTCGGCACCTCGGTGGTCTTCGGTAGATTCGTAGCCTCGCTGTAAGAACCCATGATCGCATCCTCCGATTCAACCATTGAAATCAATCCTGACTGCCCCCTAGAAGCACACGGTCCAGGCGGGCGTAGTAGGTGTCCAGGATCTCCTGGGCCTGCTCGCCTTCCCCGGCCGTGATCGCATCGAGTGTGGCATACATGGTGCGAGCATAGTCGGGATCGGCCGGCGGAGGGCCGGCCAGGCTGACGAGCTCGCGGACAGTTTCGCGGTAGGTGTTGAACATCCAGACCAGGGGCAGGAAACCGGTGGCGCGTGCCAGCTCACCGAAGGCTTCGAAGTCGGCGGTGGCGAAGGCCAAGGGGTCAGCGCGCAGCTGCCAGGCTTCACCGACCGCGACACGGACGCGCTCGATGGCGTCAGCCTCCGCCCGGCGGGCAGCCATCACGACCACCTCGCGGGCGAGCACCCGGCGCAGATAGAGCAGATCTGCCAACACGAGCAGCGGGTTGGTGCCGGGAGCGCCGGCCTTGAGGAAGGCTGGAATCAGCCCGACCCGGCCGTTCTTGCGGAAGTCGAGCACCTCGATGCCCGATCCGCGGCGCGCCTCGACGACGCCGAGAGCCTCGAGTTTGCGCAGTCCTTCCCGCAGTGTGCCTCGCGAGGCGTGCAGCCTCTCGGCCAACTCTCGCTCGGCAGGCAGTCGCGAGCCAGCGGGATAGGTACCCGTCAGGATGTCGCCGAGCAGTTGGTCGACGACGCTGGCTTGTTTGGTCAAAGGGGACACGCGCATTCCTCAAACTGGTTCGACCAATTGGTTGGACCAATCCTAGCGCGTGCTCTCCCCGGGTCCAGCTTTATTTCGAAATGCTTGTGTGTGGGAACCTGGTAGCGTCCGCGGGCCTCAGCCCTGGGCGGCTTTGGCTGCGCGGGCCTGGCCGCCCTTGCGGACCACGAAGACCAGCCCTGCGACTGCCACCAGGGCGAGAGGAATCCCCACCAGCGGGCGGTAGAAGATCCAGGCTGCCGAGATGGTCAGTAGACTCAGGCCGATGGAGACGACCCCCGCGAAGAGCATCACTCCCGCGCCAACCAGGCTGCCGACAAACGGGATGATGTCTCCCAGGGCGACCAGAGGCGAGAACAGCATCGCCAGGCCGATGGCCATCATCAGGAAGCCGCCGAAGCGCAGCAACCAGGTGAGCATGGTGTTCTCATCCTGCAGGATCTGCACCATCGCCTCGAGACTCAGGGTTCCCAGCTTGAGCTCTTCGAGCGTGCCGCCGCTCGAGGTCTTGTACGGGGAAAGATGGTTGCCCACCTGCTGTGCCAGCACGCTGACATCGGTCGGCTCGACAACCTCGAATCCGATCCGCAGGTCGCCGATCATCGGATTCTGGGGGTCTCCGACAAACCAGCCATCGGTGGTGCTGCGGGCCCGGTCTGCGATGGCGGCCGGGAGCGCGCCGGCCTCTACCGGCGGAGGCAACTTCGACCAGGCATTGATGCTGCCCACCAGGCCGCTCGAGAGCGTAAAGGCGCCCAGCTCGACCGTCTCCGCCACCTGAGTCTGCGAGCTGATCGGCAGCATCGGGTTGTCGTAGCCGGGGTTCTCGAAAGCGCTCGAGTTGATGCGCTCTTCGGCCCAGACTTCGTGGTAGGAGTAGCTGGTGGTCGTCTCCGAGCCTCCACCCACGCGCTTGCGGGTCTTCTTCTCGCTGCGCTCCTTCCACTGGTACATTTCGACTTTGCGCTTGAGCTTGAGAACCTGGGCGCTGACACCGAAGGCGTCGTCTTGCAACTGCTCGTCTGTAGTGGCGCGGCCGCTGGTGTGGATCAGCTTGCCTTCGTTGGCGGCCTCGAGAGCGCTGGCATCGACGCTGATCGCCGTGCTGGCGCCTTCTTCGAGGTCCTGGGCGCGCCGCACCGCGCGCCCCTCGTTGAACCAGAGCAGGGCGAAGCTGCCCAGAAACAAGATGATGCCAAACAGCGCTGAGCCGAGGCTCTTGCCCAGGTTGCCCCCGAGCCCGGTGCGGGTGACTGTCGTATAGGCCATGAGTGTCTCCAGAAGATGGCGGGTAACAAGCTACCCAGCATCCACCCAAGACGCAAATGCGAGAGGAAGGAACGAGAACGAGGCTCAGAACTTGATTTCGAGGCTGAAGGTGCCTCGGTGCTCACCGTCGCTGAACGACCAGCCGGCATGCGCGCCGACGCGTCCGTCGTCAGACCTGAAGCCCACGCCGGCCCCGGCGCGCGGAGTCCAGTTGCCGCGGCGCCCGCGTGACGCTTCCATCTCTGCGAAGATGTTCCAGTTGCGGCCGAGGCGCAGCTCGGCGCGCGGCTTGACGCTGAAACGCGTGGAATCATTCAGGGGCAGCGGGTTGTCGATCTTGACCTCGACATCGAAGCGGAATCTGAAGCTGTGGTTTTTCACCTCGATGCCGGCGCTGGCGCTGATCTTGTCGAGGAAGAAGCGCGACGGGTCGAGCACCAGCTTCGGTCTCAAGCTGAAGCGGCCCCGCACACGGATCCGGTCTTCCTGCACCATGTTGCGCAGCGAACGTTCAGCTTCTGTGGCTGCCCCATTCCACTGCCGACCGGCCGTCCGCAGGCCATCCTGCATGCTGCGGGCATCCACCCGGCCGGCCAGCTGGATGCGCTCGCGCATCGCGATGTTCGAGCGCAGGATGGGCAAGCGCGCCTCGAAGAAGCGGCCGATGCGGCCCAGCACCCCTTCGATGATCTTGAAGGTGTCGCGCACCAGCGGCAGCTGCCGGATCTCGCGGTAGAGTACGTCGGCGGTGGCGCGCCTCGCAGTGCGCAGGTCGCCGCGTTGGTCAGGCTGCACCAGCTCGTCGGGCAACAGCGAGTCCAAAGCCTTGCGGATGCCCCGTTCGAGCTGCCGCTCGGCCTCGTTGGTGCCCCAAGCGGGCAGCTCGTCGATCGCCTTTTGCAGGCGCGTTTGCGCCCAACGGTGGGCTTCTGCCCCGGGCCCTGCGGCTACCCGGCTGACGCTTCCGACCGACTGCGCGGCCCAGCTCGTCAGGCCGCCAAAGCGTCCGAGGATGCCATCCCGCATGGTGCGGATGTAGTCGCGCTGTTGCCGCGGGCCGGCTCTGTGGGACGCAGGCAGGCTGCGCATTTGCCTGTCCAGGGTGCGCATCAGCTCTTCCAGCTGGCCCACCAGCTGGTTGATGCGCCGCTCAACACTGGCGCGCAGGGGGATCGGATTCAAGCGCATGCGCAGGCGCTGCCGGATGTTCTCCTGGTACTGCTTCAGCACGTTGTCCGCGTCGCGGAGGATCTCACCCAGGTTCGGCTGCGGCACCGCCACTTCTCCTGCACGGAGTTTGCTACTAATGATAGGGGCTGACGCGGAGTCGCGCGCCAAGAATCCTCACAGGCGCACTCCGGCAGCCAGGAAGCTCTGCCAGGCCAGGCACGCTCCAGCAGCCACAAGAGCCAGCCCGCACGGCTTCCACCAGGCGAGAGGCCGTGGCGTAGGCAGGCCCGAGACCCGCGGCCGCAACCCGAGCAGTAGAATCGCGAGCGTCCCAGGCAGGTCCAGATAGAAGATCAACTCGAGCGGGTGGTTGCGGGCCGCGATCTCCAATGCCGGGCGGCCCACCACCGGCAGCAGCGCCGCGGGGGCCTGCAGCAGCAAGATCCCCAGCACACAGATCAGAAGAAAGGCGGGCCGCCGCGCCCCGGTCAGCACTCCACAATAGCCTCGCGCACCGACCAGCACGTGCCGCAGCCAAGCATCCGTGGCGGCCACACATGTCACCGCAAGGACGGCGCCGACGGCATTGTGGATCAGCACTCGGTCAGTGAGGCGGGCCAGCGCGATCCCGATGTCGCCCCGGGCAGCAAAGGCCTCGAAGCTCGCAGTCGCCAGCTCGTTGATCAGCGCGAAACCCGCCGCGCACCAGAGCACCAGGCGGATCGGACGCGAGAACAGCATGCGGCTGGAGAGCAAGACCAGCAACGCCAGGGCACAAACCAACACACTGCCGCTCAGCTGAAAGCCCAGCTCGTGCAGGCCGTCCTGCTCGATGCGGGCCGCGAGCCGCTCCGGGCTATAGAGGTCTGGCAGCACCTGATCGACGTGCGCCCCCAGCGTGCGGCCCAGCAGGCCGTGGCCCAGTAGCTGGTGGATGGCTTCGGCTGCCGGCCGAGCGAGCACACATGCCGCAGCGCAAAGGAGGGCGGTCAGGAAGAGCTTGCGGGCCATCGGCAGCCTCCGGCGGGGGTCCTCCCGATGTACGCGAAATGCGCGGCCCGCTCCAGAGGTCGAGCTGCGCTCAGGGCTGTTGTGGACCCTTGATCAGCACGGGCTGGCCGTCGATCTCCAACAGGATGTCCCCCTGCAGCGCAATGCAGCCCTGGCGGTTCTCGTCAGCGAGCCGCGTGGCCAGCTCCAGGAACTCCACAGAGCCGAACACGATCTCGCGCGGAGCCTCTCCCGCCTCGTTTCCGAGCAGGCGGCTGTCGACCCAGTTGTCGCCCCGCCGGAAGAAGGCCAGATCGCAGACCTGCTGCACGCTGGTGATCGCCGCCCGGTTCATGTTCTCGTCATAGAAGAAGTTGCCGCCGTTGAGCACTACCTGGCGCCGCTGCTGACCATTGTTGAGGTCCTGGTTGACCGATGACAGCCCCGAGCGCGTGTTCATCGCCCGGTCGCGCAGGTTGTCCTCACAGGTCGCGGCCCAGCCTTCGAAGGTGTCGAGCGTCACGCCCTCGCGGGCCAGGAAGGCCGTGTACTCGGTCAAGATGCCGAACTCCTTCGACAGCTTGACGATCTCGGTGACCAGCTCTTCGAGGCCGGCCTCCTTGCCCTGCGTCCCGTACTGCGTGCGCACCGCACCCAGCTGCCGCACGGCATCGATCAGCAGTGCGATCTTACGGCTGGCCCACAGGCGCGGCACGAAAGCGTTCCTGGTGGTCGCGCGGGCCAGGTCGAAGGTGAACTGGAAGACCCGCTGGTTGCCGAGGAAGTTGCCCTTGAGTGTGAAGTCGAGGGGCTCATCTCCCAGGTACTTGCCGATCATCACCAGCTGATCGCCGTCGAACAGGTCCGGCAAGCGTTGGGGCAGCAGCTCGCGCACCCTTAGAACGCCCGAGGCCTGGGGCGCGACCCGCAGCTCGGGCTCGGCCAACACCGGGCCGCACAGACGCCGGAACACGCTGGCCACTTTGACCTCGACGTCTTCGTGGGGGAGCACGAAGGTCGCGGCGGCACGGCTCTCGGTGGCGATCTTCTCCAGCAGGGGCGTGTTGACGTCGACCCCCACGCCGAAGGTGTAGATACGGCGCTCGTAGGGGTTGGCGTGTAGCGCCAGATCACGGATCTCGACTTCGGAGGTGCTGCCCACCGTCGGCAGGCCATCGGTCAGGAACAGCAGCATCGGCAGACTCTCGGCCTGCGGCTCGCTGCGCAGGGCCTCGGTCAGCGCTCCATAGATGTTCGTGCCGCCGCGGGCCTTGACCGTCTTGAGGTACTCACGGGCGGCCTCTACGGTCTCGGGGCTCTTGAGCACCGAGTGCTCGGCGAAACTGTCGACGGCATCGTTGTAGACGATGATGTTGAAGCTCTCGCCTTCCTCGAGTCCTGCCAGAATCTGCAGGGCCGCCTCACGAACCTGCTCGATCTTCTCG
Source organism: Planctomycetota bacterium (assembly GCA_029260765.1). Classification (GTDB taxonomy): domain Bacteria; phylum Planctomycetota; class J058; order JAJDCP01; family JAJDCP01; genus JAJDCP01. The sequence goes on along the minus strand of JAJDCP010000019.1, from coordinate 44,892 downwards.
CCGTTCATGCTTCCCGAGCGGTCGAGCACCAGGGTGACATCGCGCCGCATGCCCTGGCCCATCTCTTCGGGCGCGGCGGGCAACCCCGCCAACAGCAGGAAGTAGCCGCCGCCGATCTTGGGATCGGGGAAAGCGAGCAGGCTGGCCGAGACGCCTTCTTCTTCCAGCAGGTAGCTGAGCAAGAAGGGGCCGGGCTGCTCAGCAAAGATCTGTTCGCCGAGTTGGATCTCAAAGCTCTGAGGTCCCAGGCGGGTGGTCGCCCCGGAGTGGCTGGGAGAGTAGACCGTCGAGATCGCCTGGGCGGCTTTGACCTGCACATGCACCTGCCATGGAATCATGTACTCCACCGACTCCGAACGCGGCAGCACGTAGTCGACGCGCCCACCGTCGCGGGTCAGCAGAGTCTCATAGGTCAGCCGGATGCGCTGCGTGCCGCCGGCTTCGACGGGGAACACACTCGAGCGGATCAGGTTGTAGCCGACGAACTCGAGCAGCGCGGGGTCACGCAGCTTGGCGACGATCGAATCGTACAGCAGGCGCGCCTGCTCACGGTCGAGCAGCTCGGCGGTGGGCTCGCTGGCTGCGCCCTCGAAGTCGAAGCCGCGCACGACCGCCCCGTCAGGGACCGGCAAGATCAACTCGGCCTCTTGCTGGACCCCGCCAGGATTCGAGAGGTGGACATCGATCACCGTGGTCGCCACCTGCTCGAGGATGTGGACCCGCGCCTCGACGCGGGTGATCACCACCGTGGCCGCCGCGTTGGCGCGGAATGAGCGAGATTGGGGGACGACGACGTTGGAGGCCAGCGGACGCTGGGACGCCTCGGGCACGTGCTGGGCCGAGACGGTCAAGCCGGCTGTGAGCAAAACGAGCAGGCAAAAAGTGCTGTAACGCATAGGGGCTCCTCTGCGAACACGGGGCGGACGAACCGCCGGGATACTCTGCCAGTCTAGCCTGGGGAGGGGTCTTGCGGTGTAACCGCATTGTAAACCGGCACGTCCAACGTTGTATGCTGGGGCGCGTACCACCTACGACACAGCAGCATCGAAATACGATGGAGACATCCTATGCGCATCTTTCTCTGCATCCTCCTTTGTGGGCTGGGCATGCCCCTGGCGGCACAATTCGGCACGCAAGAGGACTACTGGAACCTCGGCGTGATGGGCGCGGGCGCGGAACTGGGCGCTGATGGTTCTCTGGTCGTGCGCAAAGTCCATGAAGGCGGCGCGGCGGCCGAGGGGGGATTGCGGGTCGGAGACAAGATCATCCAGGCGGGCAAGCAGCCCCTGGGCGACCGGCTGCAGATCGAGCAGGTGATCGCCGAGCTCGAGAAGGCGGAGGTCAAAGGCAAGCCCGCTGTTCTGGGCGTCGAGCGTGGAGGCAACCGCGAGCTGCTCGAGATTCCGAGCGAGAAACTCGGCAAGCACTCGAGCAAATGCCCCCAGAAATGCAAGAAGTGCAAGCAGATCGTCGAGCGCGGCCTGGCCTTTTTGGCCGATCAGCAGGAAGGCAATGGCTGCTTCCCCACCGAGCTGGGTGGGAAGACGGGCAAGGTCGTAACGACTTCGCTGGGCGGGCTGGCGTTCCTTGCGGCGGGCGTCAAGCCAGCTCCCGGCAACCCCCTCGACCGCGCGTTGCAGTATGTGATGCGCAACTGTGGTGTCGACGAGGCCTCGCCCTTCGGCGGGCTGGGCGGCGGCGGGGGCGGCAACTGGAATCAGGAGAACTGGGAGCTGGGATACGGCCTGATGTTCCTCACCGAGATGGCACGCCGCACCGGCAGCGCCGAGATCATGGGCAAGTGTCAGCAGATCGTGCAGAAGATCGAAGCCAACCAGGAGCAGAGCGGTGGTTGGGCGCACGGTCCCGGGGGACCCAATGCGTTGGGCTATCTCGAGCTCGAGATCGTGATGAACTACCTGCTGCTCGGCCTGGGCAGCGCCCGGCGCCTTGAGCTGCAGGTCGATGACAAGCGTTTGGCGAACGGGCTGGAATGGATCGAGTCGACCTCGACCGACGGCGGTGTCGCCTATTCCGATCGCTCTGGCCAGAAGGGCCACGGCGAGGCGGGGCGTACGGCCGGCGCGATTCTGGCCTACGCCTCGGTGGGTGCTGCCGACCAACCCTTCTTCGAGCGCATGGTCACCTTCTACAGCCGCACGCTCGACACGCTGCAGGCGGGCCACGTGTCGCCCGCGATGCACCTGCTTTCGGGAGCGATGGCCAGCTATATGTTGGGCAAGAAGAGCTGGTCTGCCTACATGGACACCTACCGCTTGCACCTGATGGGCCAGCGTCTGCCGAACGGGGCCTTTGCCTCGACGCCCACCGAAGAAACCCTGTCGATGGGGAACAACACCGACATCTCCGTCGGCTCGTGTTGGTTGACCGCGACCTATGTGCTGATCCTCAGCCTGCCGAATGACAAGCTGCCGATGCTGCTCGGGGGCGAGGGCGAGGCGCCTGAGCTGATGCGGGAAGCGACCGGGGAATAGCTTGAGTCGCGCGGCTTGTGCAGGCTATCCTGACCGCGATGCACCATCGCCATGAGACCGTCCGTCCTTCCCAGCCTGCACGCCGCGTCCGGCCAGGCCTGCCGTACGCCCACCTGAATCTTCGTTGCAATCCCTTTGGTGAGCTCGACTTCGAGCAGCGCGCGGAGCTGGCGGTCGTCGAGCTGGGTCCGCTGGCTGCGCGCCTGCGCAGGCCAGGTCAGGCGGTGCAGTTCCTCGGAGACCGCGGACGCGGCAAGACCACCCACCTGCTCGCCTTGCAGCGTCTGCTGCCCGAGGCAGCGTACCGGCACTTCGCCGATGGGGCACCGCCGCTGGTGCTTCCCGAGGCTCCCATCCTGCTGCTTGACGAGACCCAACGCATGCCGTTGCGCATGCGCCGGAGGGTCTTCCGTCCGCCCGTTTCGTTGGCGCTCGGGAGCCACACCGATCACGCGCCTGCCTTGCGGAAGGCCGGCTACGCGGTCGAGACCTGGCAGGTGGCCTGCCACGATGCCGCGCAGCTGGCGCGCATCTTTGCCCGCCGCATCGCCTGGGCGCGGCGCGGACCCGGGCCACTACCGAACGTGCCCGATCGCAGTGTGGCCCGGCTGCAGGCGCAGTACGGCGACGCGCTCCGGGCGATGGAACACCATCTGTACGAGGCGCTGCAGCGCATGGAGGATGTGGGCGATGTCGAAGTGTGATCTGCGCATCGAGACCGAGAAAGACAGCTACCAACCGGGCGAAGTGTGCCGCGGGAAGGTCTTCGTTGATGTCAACGCCGAGTGCACCTGCAACGGCCTGAGCCTGAACTTCGGCTGGCGCACCCACGGGCGCGGCAACCGGGCCGCGGGCGTGACCGACAGCAAGGTCATCTACACCGGCACCTGGTGGCCCGGCGACACGCCGGTCTATGACTTTGCGTTCGACGTTCCCTACGGGCCTTTTACGTATCACGGCCACTACTTGAATGTCGACTGGTACCTCGATGCGGCTGCGGACATCCCCTGGGCATTCGACCCCAAGGCGTCCAAAGAGGTGATCGTCGAACCGGGAGCTGCCCCCACGGGCGTGCTGGCCCCTGAATACGGCAGCGGCCCGATCGCGCAATCGGCGACGTTGGGCGCGATGCTGGGCCTGGTGATGGCGGGAGTCATGCTGGTCGTCGCCCTGGGAGTCGGCGCAGCAGGATTGATCTCCGGGTTCTATCCGTTGCTGATCTTCTCGGGGCTTGGTGTCATCATGGCGTGTGTGCTGGGGTTCATCGGCTTGCGCAACACCATGGCACAGAAGAAGCTCGGTGAGGTGCAGTTCTCGATCGAGCCGATGACCGTGCAACCTGGGGGCAGCACCACCGTGCGCTTGCGCTTCACGCCGCAGAGCGACGTGTCACTCAACGGCATCCAGTTCGCGTTGCGTGGCTATGAGCAGGTCGTCTCGGGTAGCGGAACCAAGAAGAAGACCTACAGCCACACCCTGTTCGAGCTCAAGGAGACCGAGCTCGAAGGCGAGCAGCTGTGTGCAGGCGATGCCGTCGACGTGAGCCATGCCTTCACACTGCCCGAGGACGCGCCGTTCACCTTCCGTGCCTCGAGCAATGAGCTGATCTGGCGGGTCTCGGCGAATGTGGATATCCCCCGCTGGCCGGACTGGTCGCATTGGGAGAAGTTGCGCGTGATTCCACCGCAGGGCTAGCTCTTTGCCGCCTTCCGAAAGGCAGCGCCGCTACAGGGGGAGGAACCGCTGCGGACACGGCTTGCAGCGGCTGTAGCGTCGGTCTATGCCCGACGGGAACACCGACCCGCATAGAGTCCCCCCAGATCTTCGGAGCAGCCGCTGCGGACGCGGTTTCCGGCGCTCACAGAGCGCCGCTACAGGGAGAGGAACCGCTGCGGACGCGGCTTGCAGCGGCTGTAGCGTCGGTCTATGGGCAGGGCCCCGGCAGTGTCGAGTAGGCCGGGACGTTCCCGCATGACCGGGTCTCGCTTCTTTGCTTCGCCACTTTCACCGCACCCCCTGCCGAGAGGCATTCCTGAAGAGTGTTGGGCGTCGAGCTCCCACACCGGTCGTTGCCCGCCGGATAGCCAGGCGGCCGCACCCTGGAAACCGCCAAACTCTAGCCTAGTGGCGCACTACGTCTTCCCCGCCTTCTCTTGCATGCCGCTGGCGGGTTTGAGCTCGATCGGCGCCGAGCTCTCGATGCCCAGCAAGCGGGAGTAGGCCCGCAACACGGTGCGCACCGTTGCATCCAGGCGGTGTTGCGCGGCGACCAGTTTGCGTGCCTTCTTGCCCAGGGCTTCGCGCTGTTCGCGGTCGCGCAAGAGCTCCAGCAGGGTCTCTCCGATCTTGGCCGCATCGCCGTTGGGAACCAGGCGTCCGGCCTCCGTGCCTTTGAGCAGGGCGTATCCACCGCCGTGCTCCGTCACGATCACGGCGACTCCGTGCGCCATCGCTTCGAGAATCTCGCGCTCGCCACCGGTGCATTCGGCCGGGCAGACATAGAGCTGCACGTTCTCGAACGGCTCCATACCCGGGGGCAGCACGGGAGCGAAGGTGACCTCCTGGAGCAGGTCGAGTGCCTGTACCTGCTTGCCGAGCTTCGTGCGCAGGGGCCCCTGCCCGATCAAAAGCGCGTGGAAGGGAAGGCCCGCCTTCTTGACCACCTGCAGGGCATCGAGCAGTGTTGCCACTCTCGCCCAGGTCTCCAATGGGCCTTTGTAGGCGATCACCGGTGTGCTCTCGGGCTCTGGAAGGGGCGCCTCCGGGGCAGGCGTCTGGTTCGAATCTTTGGGCAGATAACGGCTGCCGATCTGCCACGGCGTGCGCTGTTGGCGGCCCAGCAGGGTGTCGGCGCCGGTCAGGGGAAGTCCGCGTTGGGCGTTTTCCAGAATCTCGTCGTAGGGGCTGGAGGTCTCGACACCTTCATCGTCGTGCTCGCTCTCCGGCACGGACACGCCCAACGGAAACAGCTGGATACGCTCTTTGGGCACGCCGCGATTGTTGACCAGGTGGACGCGCAGGGCCTCGCTGGAGACCAAAAACAGCTCCGCCATGCGAGCACGGCTCAGGCCCGCCTGGATGTGCAGATGGGTCGAGACCAGCTTGGCTCCGAGCACCCAGGCGATCATACCGGCCTGGACCAGCAGATTCGGGTCGAAGACATGGATCAGGTCTGGTTTGAAGCCGAGGTCTTGCAGCGTGTGGGCGGCGCGCCAGGCGGCGATGCGGCCGCCAAGCAGGTCGTGCAGAGGCGCGCGCAGGCAGGCGCTCTCGAGCGCCCTGGGCACGCTGCCTGCGCTGACCAGCAGGCGGACCTCGGCGCCCCATTCGTGCAGGGCCCCGGCTATGTCGAGCATCAGCCCGGCCTCGCCCCAGGGCCGGGCCTCTCCGGCGACAAACAGAACTCGTGGTTTGGTGATCATGGGGTCTCGCGGCCAGGGTCAGTCGCGGTCTTTCTGCGCGTCGAGCATTTTGGTGCACTCGCTGACCGCAGCATTGTACAGGCGCTCTGCCAATTCGTATGCCTCGACTGCTTCGGGGTAGTTCTCCAGGTTCAGGTTCGAGTCGCCCATATGCATGGCGGCCTTGGCCTCCTCGATGGCTGCGGGCGCCGGCTTTTTCCAGGTCATGGCAAACAGTTTCCACCTTCCCGCTGCGTAGCCGGCATTGTTGCGGGACAGCCGTACGTTCTGAGGGGCTGCGTCGAGGGACGTCTGTGGGATCTCGGGGAGATCCAAGATGAAAGAGGTCGGAGCAGGGGAGCCGCTGTTTCCCTGGTTCCCTTGCGGTGGCTCGGTCGGCTTGCCGCTGTTCCCTGAGGTGAACCAGAAACCCAGCAGGGCGACCAGCACCAGACTGAGCACGATCAAAATCACCATCGGGCTGAACTTCGGTCCAGCGCCGACAGGGATCGGGATTCCGGGCATCGTGCGGTGCGCACGGCGGGGAGTGCGTCGGATCGGCATCCCTGGCTGCAAACCCGCCGGGATAGTGGGCAGCTTCGGGCGCTGGATGGCCATGCCGCTCCCGGTCGGATCGAAGTTGTCGCCCATCAGAGGTGCGACCGCTTCTGCGAGCTCTTGCCCGGTCTGAAAGCGCATCGTGGGGTCTTTTTGCAGCAGCTTGGTGACCACCATCGTCATCTGCGCCGACAGGCCCTGGCGCTTGACCGAGATGTTCGGTGGCTGCTGCATCAGGTGCTGTTCCATCAGGTTCGCGGACGAGGGGCCGAAAAAGACCTGCTCGCTGCACAGCAGGGCGTACAGCGTACACCCGAGGGAGTACAGATCGGACCGATGGTCGGTCTTGCGGCTGTCCCGCCATTGCTCGGGGCTCATATAGGCTGGAGTGCCCATGACCGTGCCAGGCATCGTGAAGTCCATGTTGCCTTCGGTGGCTGCCTTGACCAGCCCGAAGTCGGCGATCTTGATGCGTCCCTCCTCGTTGAGCAGCAGATTGTCAGGCTTGATGTCGCGATGCACGATGCCCTTTTCTGCCGCCGCCCACAGGCCGAGGGCGGTCTGGTAGACGATCTCGGCGGCCGTCTGCTCTTCGAGCGGGCCTTCTTCTTCGATCAGCTCTTTGACCGAGCCTCCGCCGCAATAGCCCATGGTGATGAAGAACAAGCCGTCGGCTTCGAACATATCGTAGACGGGCACGATGGACGGATGCTCGAGCTTGGCGAGTGACTGTGCCTCGCGCTCAAAGCGCTCGATCAGCTCGCGGTCGCTGGACATGGCCGGAGGCAACACCTTGATGGCCACGGTGCGCTTGAGTTTCATCTGCTCGGCCTGGAAGACTGCGCCCATGGCGCCTTCCCCCAGCATCTTGTCGATGCGGTAGCCGTTCAGCGTACGGCCGATGAAGCGTTGGAACACGCTGCCATGGCGGCTCACCACAGCCGGCGGCGGCAACGCCTCGATAGCGGTCTCGGCTTCGAGCATCTCCTTCTGCGGATGGGCAGCGAAACTCGGCGGTGGAGGAGGCATGGCGGCCAGCCTGCCGGTTTTCGGGGACTCGCGGATGGTCGGCGAGTATTGCCCCTGCGCGGCCGGGATGGTCGGCATGGCTGGGTTCGGAGGGGGCCGTTGGGCCGCAGGCCGGGGACCCCTTCTCGAGGCCTGATGCGCCGGGGGCGGCGGGCGGTTGGGCGGCCCGGGCGGACGCGCACCCGCCGGGCCGGGTGGATGCCCGGCCGGGCGTCCCGAAGGACGTGCGCCGGGATGCGGGCCGTTCCCAGCCGAAGCGCCTCGCGGCCGCGAAGGGCCGGCGGGTCGAGAAGGGCCGGGGGGTCGAGATGGACCGGGGGGCCGCGCAGGACCGGGGGGCCGCGCAGGACCGGCAGGCCGCGCAGGACCGGCAGGCCGCGCAGGACCGGCAGGCGGCCCCCGATGACCGGGCAAAGGAGGCGGGCCAGGGGCCCGCCGCGCTGACTGCGGTCGGGGCGGTGGGCCCGCAGGCCGCTGCCCCGCCCCCGGAGCAGACGGCGGAGCGCCGGCCGGTGGACGCCAGGTGGACTGCTGCCGCATCTGCTGCCACTGTGCCGGCGATCCCATGAACTGCCCACAGCCCTGGCAGTGGGCAGTGCCCGGGGAATTTTGGTGCGAGCAGGCCTGGCATTGCACGATGCAGCGTCTCCGTCGGGACGGTCACTACAGCATCCGCACCAGAGCCGGATTTTGCAACCAGGATGTTCGATCGATGCCCGGGCCGCGGCCGCGGAGGGCTCCCACGATGGAGCACCCGGCTCAACCCCGAGGCAGGTCGGCTCAGAGTGCCAGGTGTTGGCCAGCGAAAGGAGCAGCTACCACCAGACAGACCGCAAAGAACAGCAAGCCGAAGATCCAGACGACGATGTCCCGCTCGAGCGCAACCTGCGAGCGCAGCACCTGCCAGAGCAGCGCGCCCGCAGAGGTGGCGTAGACCAGCAGGCCTGCAAGCTCGGCCCATGGCGGTTGCAGCACCGGCAACTGGATGGCTGTCGGAAGCACCGCGAAGGCGATGCCTGCCACAGCCAGAGTCAGGCCTGCCATGCGCAGGGCGCCCCAGCGTCGCAGGCCTGCCCAGGCGATCGCTGCCGGCAGCAGGCCGAGACCGAGCAGGCCGAAGGTCGAGCCCGAGGCGCCTGCCAGCCGCGCTGCCAGGCTGAGCACGCCGGTGGCGAACAGCATTCCGGCGAGCACCGAGCCTGCCGGCAGCTTGCGGCGCTGTGCATGGCGTGCGCTCGCCAGCACGCGGGCGACGTCTTCGGAGTGGCTGGTCGCGGGTTTCGCCTGCGGCCGCCGCTGCCAGATCCCGAGCAGGCTCCATCCCAGACAGCCGAGCCCGAGCAGCGCTGTGCCGGCATTCTGGCCGAGTTGGCTGGCGAGCTGGTCCACCCCGGGCAGCTGGCTGAGTACCAGCAGCGCCAGTCCCCCGAGCAGCGTGAGCACGACGGCCTGGCCGCCCGGATTCCACCTCTGCATGCGCCCGAGCAGCAGGACCGCGACCATCAGCAGCGCGCCGCCTCCCGCAGTATAGGACACGATCGGCGCCGGCCCGGACCCCAGGCCCCAGGCCACGCATCCCAGGCCCGCGACCAGCAACAGCCCGACCAGCAGCCTCGCGAGCACGCGAGAGCCAGCCAAGCGCGGCAGCCAGCTGCGCCGCGCCGGTTTTCCCAGCTCAAAGCGCCCGCGGACCGCGCCAAAGGCGATGGTGTCGCCGTGCTTCAGACGTACGGGAGTCACGACCTGGTCGCCGTTGACAAAGGTGCCGTTGGCGCTCTGCAGATCGTGCAGCACGAACCCCGCGTCGAAGCGGATCTCTGCATGCGAGCCGGAGACTCCCGGATCCCCGAGGCGCAGAGTGCTCGACGTGCGCCGGCCGATGCGGGTGCGTTGCGTGGCGCGCAGGGTGAACTGCTGCCCCGTCATCTCGCCCTCGAGCATTCGCAGCCGCGCGGGGACCTCTTGTTCGGCTGGATGCCGCGCGAGGATCCGGGTGCGGTCGTTCTGCAGCCCGTCGAGGGCCCGCAGAACGGCAGCCGCGTCGGGATAACGCTGATCAGGGTCCGTCTCGGTCAAACACAGGATGATCTCGTTCCAGGCCGGATCGAGAGCCTCGCGCTCGCGTTCGACCGGGCGCAGCGTGCGCGGACTGTTCCCCGTCAGCATCGCATAGAGCAACATCCCCAACGCATACAGGTCACAACGACCGTCGACGGGTGTGTCGGCTCTCTCCTGCTCTGGCGCCAGATACAGGGTGCCGAGCAGGCCCGCCTGGCTGAGCCGTGCCCGCAACTGCGCTTCCGCCAGAGCCCCCAGCCCGAAATCGGCGATGCGCGGGCGCGCCAGGGCGTCGAACAAGATGTTGCTGGGCTGGAGATTGCGGTGGCAGAAGCCCTGACTGTGGGCATATCCCAACGCGTCGAGCAGCGCGCGGGCAATGCGCAGCACCTCCCGCTCCGACAGACGTTCGCCCGTCTCGAGCTGGTCCGCCAGGCTGCCTTCACTGCAGTGTTCGAGGACCACAAACGGCGTCTGATGTTCCGGGTCGATGTCGAGCAGATCGACGATGCCCGGGTGTTTCAGGCCGGCCAGCTCCTTGACTCCCCGGATCATCGCCGGCACGTCCGGTCCAAAAGGCACCTTCAGCGCCACCTGTCGGGCGGGAAGATGACGGTGGGCGGCCAGGTACACGACCGCCGCGTCCCCACTTCCCAACACCCTCTGGATGCGGTAGTTGCCCAACTGGTCGCCGGCCTGCAGCAGCGTGGGACCGGCTTCGGCCTCGAAGTGCCGCGAGGCCAGCCGGCGCGTGCGCAGCCGCGTGGCCGCCCGCATCGGCCGGTCGTTGCGGCGGAAGAGCTGTTTGATCAGATCGATGTCCTGCAGTGTCTCGCTCACGGCCCCTTCCCTTTCAGCAGCTTCAGAGCGGCGCGCTCGGCGTGCTTGAGGTGCTTGCGCACCGTCTTGCGGTCGCGCTCGAGCAGGGCGGCGATCTGGCTCAGATTCTGGCCGCCATCGTGGCGCAGCACAAAGACCTCGAAAACCTCGGGCGGCAACTCGCCGCGCAGGGTGTCGAACACGGTGGTCGCATCAAGCCGTGCCTCGACCTGGGCCGTGCCCGATCGGCCACGGTCAGGCAGGGCGGCGGGCAGCTGTTGCGCCGGGCGACGCTCACGGCAGTAGTCGACGTAGACCGAGTGGGCCTTGAGCCACATCCAGCGATTGAACGAGCGCTCCGGGTCGTAGCTGCCTTCGCTGAGGGAGGTCTCCAGACGAAGCAGGGTCCGCTGGAGGCAGTCGTCCACGGCGTGCGCATCCCAGATCAGCTTCACGAAGTAGCGATGGATGCGTTCCATGATCCGTTCGAACAGCGACGCCCGAAGCGAACGTCCCCCAGGTCCTAATTTCAGTGCCTCACCGGCTATGTGTGTGGTCGTATTCATATCGCTGCTCAACACTCCGGAGCGCGCGGGGACGTTGGGGACGGTTTTTGGGAAAAAGTTTCGCGTCCTCGCACGCACTCTTAAGTTTACCGAATTCTGCGGCGGCAACTGTTAGAGGGATGTCAGGATTGCAAAAGGGGTGCGCCCACAAGCCAGCGCGCCCGCACAAGGCAGGCGCGCTGAAGGCTGATAACAGGCGAAGCTGTTACGGACGCTCGATCTCAAGCTGCAAGGGCTGCAGCCACTGCTTAGAGGTGTTGCGGTAGTACAGATAGCAGCTGCTGGCTTCCGCCCCGTAGCTGCCAGGCACCATCCCGATCAGGTCGAGGTCGAAGCTGCGGCTCTCATCCTTCTCCAGGGCTGTCAGGTAGAGGATGATCTCGCGCTCGCTGGTCTCGAAGAAGTCGATCCGGCCCCGCTTCTTCAAGTCCTCCAATTGTTCGACCTGGAAGCCCAGTCCACCGGGATATCCGATCCGCACCAGGGCCATCGAGGTTCCCCCGTCAGAGACATTGCGCACCTCAGCGTGCAGCCGCACGGTCTCTCCCATCCGGATACGGTCTTTGTCGAAGGACAGATCCAGGGCCACATCGCACCCGGGATCGCTGTCCGGCGAGACACGCCGGTATTCCAGCGCCAGGGTGTACGGAAGCTCACCCGCGCTATCGAAGCTGAGCTCCAGCAGGTTCTCGCCGTTCCGCAGGCGCGTCTCCAGCCCTTCGAGCCGCACGGGCGCGGCCGCTTTGCGGGAGATCGCCAGAGCCTGTGCATCCGCGTCGTTCAGCCGCACGACCAGGGTGCCATCGGCGCGTTCGCCCGTCTGGCTGCTCGCGAACGCCGTCAGCGCCTTGAGTGCCAGCACCGTCGCTTGGGTCGAGCCCCAGGAACCCCAGGCGTCCCGGGCGCCGTTGAGCCAACGCGCGGCCTGCCCGCATTCTCCGTGGTAGCTGCCGCTGCGCAGCAGAGCCAACAGCGCCAGCGCCGTGGTCTCGACGTGCAGGGCCTGGCCGGTGGAGCAGACCACCGATTGCTCGGCACCCTGGAACGCGCCGTCGATCTGCTGAGCGCGGGCCAGCCGCACCAGCAGTGCATCGGCAGCCTCGCGCTCACCGCCGAGCAGCAGCACGTTGGCGACCAGCGCCCATTGGTAGGGATCATCGCTCTCAGCCGCCACCCGCAGGCAGTGCGCCCGCTCCTGCTCGAGGTCTTGGTAGCCGGCCTCGGCCAGGCCGTAGGTGATATAGCAGTCGGCCATGAGCTCATCCACCGACCAGGTGTGCAGGAAGCGCGGGTTCTGCTGATAGCCGCCCCGTTTGTTCACGCGGCCCTTCAGCCAGACCGCCGTGCGTTCGAGCAGCTCGGGATCGACGTCACTGCCGACTCTCTGCATGTCGACGAACTGCATCAGCCCGAAGGCGGTCAGCGCCTCGTGGCCTTTGCCACTGCCAAACCACTCGAAGCCGTGTTCGCTGCACTCGTAGGAGGTCAAGCGCTGGTAGCCGCGTTCGAGCATGCCGTGGGCGCGAGCCAGCGTCTCGGGCTGGTCGAGATCGTTTTCCTGCAGGTAGGCGAGGATCACCGCGTTCGGATAGTTGTTCGAGGTGGTCTGCTCGAAGCAGCCGCCGGGTTCCCGCAGCATTCCCTCGAGTCCTTCGTGCAGGCTGCTCAGGGGTGAGGGGAAGAATTTCGCGCCACAGCGCAGGCTGCCTTCGACCATGTTCTCGGGCAGCTCGAAACGCACCTCCGCGGCGGACTCGGCATCGAGCACACCGCTCTGCGCACCGGCGGCGGGGAAGCCGCGGGGGAAGACCCGGATCTCGCTGGCGAAGGCGTCGGACAGGCCATCCGACCGGGCCTCGAACTGCACCATCTGGGGGGCATCGGCGGCCAGGGCTCGCAGGGGGAAATAATAGGTGCGGCCTTCGCCGGGAGCCAGCTGCACCTGGCGGACAGGCTCACCTTCGAAGCGCAGACCTGGTCCGAAGGCCGCCGAGAGCTGCAAGCTGAGCGGCTGTTCGGTCTCATTGCGCAGCGTCAGCGGCAGGTCGACCCGGTCGCCGTCGGTGGCGGCGTTGGGGACCTTGGTGGACATGTGGAAGGGCAGCTTGGCGCTGACCAGGCAGCTGCCGTTTCCAGGAACGCCGGTCGCTGAGATGCCTTCGGCCTGGGCTTTGAAACTGGTCACCGCGTCGGAGAGGTAGAAGCTGATCTCGGCCTCTCCCTGGGCGTCTGTCTGGATGCCTGGGTTCCAGTACACGGTCTCGCGGAAGTCGGTGCGGAGCTCGGGGTTCTTCGCGTTGCTGTAGTCGGGGCTGGGGAAGACCCGGACCTGGCGCCAGTAGCCCCATTCGTCGGAACGGCGCCCCGCCAGGGCCTCACCACCCTGCAAGAAGCGTCCGAGCTCCTCCTCTTCCCGGTCGAGCTCGGCCAACGCGGCAAACGCTTCCGGATCGGGGCTGGGGGCGAGCAGTGCGATGAGATCGTCAGCTTTGCCAAGCCCGAACGCGTCGGCGGTGGTCTTGCGGACCTCGACCATGCCGGCGAAGTCTTGATCGTCGAGCATGCCCGGGAAAGCCGCATGCGCCGCGAAGAAGCGGATCTCGGCTCCGGTGGTGATGGTGCTCGCCAACGCCGGGGCGAGGGAGCCGGCAGGCAGCAGACGGTTGAGCAGCACCCAGCCGTCCTGGGCCTCGCCCTCGTTATCGAACTGGACCCGTGCCCAGAGCGCATAGGGTGTGCGGCCCAACTGCTGGAAGAGCAGAGGGGTCCCGGCGCGGATCGGCGTGGATGCGCCATCGACGAACACGGGGCTGTCTGCGTGCAGGAAGGCGTAGTGCGGACCCTGCTCAAACCAGCTGGGGAACAGCGCCCGCAGCTCCGCCTCCTGGCTGGGATGGCTCAACTCGGCGCGGGCCAGTAGCCGGCTGGCTGCGACCAGGTCTTGCTGATCGAGCAGGCTGCGGATGCGGGCAAAGATGTCTATTTCTTCTGTCAGGATATGCTCCCAGCCAAAGCTCCGCCAACCCTGGGTGTTGAGGAGATGGTCCAGGGCTTCGCTGTCCAGGGCATCACCGTCGAAGTAGCTGTTGGGCTCGAAGATCTCGCCCTGCACTTCGCTCTCGAGCAGCAGCCGGGCCTGGAGGTTGGCCCGTTTGTCATCGGCATAGCTCAGCACGGCGTCATCCACGACCGCAAGGGCGAGCTCGGCCGCCACCGGCTGGCCGTCGCTGTCGAGGCTGCGCAGCTTGAGATGCACTTGCTCGCGGGGGTTGTAGGATGAGCGCTCGGCGACCACTTCGACCCGAAGCTGGGGCCCGAAGTCGCGGTAGACCAGGCGTTCCGCCAGGGCCACGCCATTGCCGGTCAGCAGAGTGACCCGGCAGACGCCGTTGATCTCCGTCTCGATCGGAACGTCGATCAGGTTCTCGCCGGATTCGAGGTCGAGCCGGTAGCTGAACAGACGCTGGCCGCGGCAGTTGCCAATCAACCAGGCGTCTGCATGGCTGGCGCTGGAATACGAAGTCAGGGCGAGCCCACCCGGCTCGTTCTCGAGCAGCTGCAGGTTGGCCCCGGCAGCGACGGCCTCGCGTAAGGGCAGGTCTGCGACGCCAGCGGGCTCGTCCACCCGCAGGCTGTAGCTCTCTCCGGCCCGAGGCAGCAACTCAAAGTGGCCCATACCGCGGTCGAGAGTCACAACTTCGTCGCCGGGCTGGCCGTCGACGAGCAGCCGCCCCTTGATGGCGATCGGTGCGCCCGACGGATCGCGGGCCTGGAAATAGACCTGGTTGGGGAAGCCTGTCAGTAGCACGCCGCCTTCGGGGTACAGCGCCAGCAGCACATCCGACAACGCCAGCGGGATGGCCTCGGACTTGGCTTCGCTGAAACCATCAGCGGTCACGCGGACGGTCAGGCGGCCTTCAGAACCTGCCAGCTCTTCGGGCAGGTTGAAGCGCACCAGGGAGGAGCCATCGGGGTTGCTGCGTTGGGTCGCTTCGTACACGCTCTGCCCACCGATGCTCGCGCTGATCTGGAGCTCGGCGTCGGCCAGGGCATCGCCGGTGTCGCGGTGCAGCCGCACGATGGCTTCGAGCTTGTCGCCAGCCGCGTACGAGTCGGCCAGGAATTCCAGCTCTTTCTTGAAGTGGGGCGGCTGGTAGGTCGAGACGAGGAAGCTGCCCTGGCGGGTGGGGTCGTTCTGGCCCTGGGCGCGCAGGAGGTAGCGGCCTCCGGCCATGCCAGGCTGCAGGTCCCAGACCCCCTGGGCCGATTCTTCTGGGTAGACGGGCAGCTCGGCCACGACCGCACCGCTGGGGGCGACGACCTCGACGATGACTGGATGGGAGCTGCGTGTGAAGTCCTGGGCGGCGACAAACCAGCACTTGAACCAGACGGCTTCGCCGGGCCTGTAGAGCGGCTTGTCTGTCTGGAAGTGTACCCGGGCGGGGGTCTCGGCCAGGTGCGCGTCGAGGCGTGTGAGCAAGCTCGGATCTTTGGGATAGAGCTCGCGGTAGGGGATGATGTCTGCGGCGGAAACCTCCGCTGGCTGGCCGAGCTGCACGTCGGTCGGCACGGTGAGCTGGGCGGCATCCCGGTCGCTGGTGCCATCGGGCCGCAGCTCGGCCTCGTGATAGGCCCATGGAGATGAGGTTCGCCCAACCGGGCCGGGAGGCACGAGCCAGCTGTAAGCCAGCAGCACGATGGCGGCAGCCACAGCCAGCGGGACCAGCCAGAAGTGCCAGCGTCGTGCCTTCGGTGTCCGCCGGAGCTGCTCGACCACGGCTTCGGTGCGGGCGGGGCCCGTCACGCCGGTGAAGAAGGCGCTCAAGTCACTGGTCAGCTCGTTGATGGCCTGCTGCGCCTGACGGCAGCTCTCGCACTGTGCGAGATGTTCCTGGTGGGCGCTGAGGTCGCCTTCGCCCTCGACGAACAGCTCGAGGGCCTTGCGGGTTTCTTGGCAGCTCATGACTTCCCTCCCTGGCCGCGGGCGGCCAGCTTGTCCTGCATGCCCTGGCGCAGTGCCTTGAGGGCGCGGTGCAGGGTCGAGCGCACGGTGGCGTGTTTCATAGCGAGGATCTCTGCGATCTGTTTGCAGTTCTTGTCCTCTGCAAAGCGCAGCGACAAGATCTGCCGCTCGACGTCTTTGAGGCGGGGCACAAGGTGGTTGAGCAGGCCCAGGCGGTCGTCCTGGCTGGGGGCCTGGACGCTCTTGGGTGCTATGTAGGCGTATTCGAGCATGGTCTTCCTTTCCCGTTGCAGTCGTCGCTGGTGATCGCGCACCAGGTTCCGGGCGATCATGTACAGCCAGGCGCGGAACCTCCCGAGCTCACGCAGTTGCGGGAGTCCGCGCCAGGCCTTCACGAAGGCCCGCTCGACCAGGTCGTCGGCATCAGCTCGCGCCAGACCGCAGGCGCCTACGTAGGCCGACAGAGCCGGCCAAAACGCTTCGACCACGGACGCGAATTCTTCGACGGCCCCAGCCTTCACAGCCTGGAGCGCTTGGAGCAGTTCGGGCTGCACAGCCTGCCTCCTACCGGGAAAGACTGTCGTGGGGTGAAGAGTGATGCATGATTTTAGGATGTTGTCTGGGGACCGGCGAGGGGCGGGCGCAGCTCAAGCTCGGTGAGCAGGGAATCCTGCCGGAAAGTCAGCTCCAAGAGCCCCAGCGTGGCGAAGAAGGTCGCGGTCCAGCGGACCGCGACGCCCAAGCTCAGCAGTGCGACGACGGGGAGGATCAGGAAACCGCCCCAATCTGCCAGCTGGATGATCGCCAGTGCGATCATCCACCAGAGAATCGCGCCCCAGGTGGCCCGCCGAGGAAGCCGTCGGGCTGCGTCTTCCAGCTCGATCTCTGCGCTCGAGTCCAGGCTGCGGAAGCTGGGCAGTCGTTCGCTTAGAAGCTCGGCAAAGACCTGACCAAGTTGTTGTCCGTACGAGCCCAGCAGCCACACCTCTCCGGTCAACACCAGGCTCGCGGCGCAACCGCCAGCGCCGAGTGCCAGGCCGGTTGGGCCTGCAGACGCTCCGGCGAGCAGCAGAGAGAAGCTGAACAGCAGCAGGCAGATGAGTCCGATGCTGGTGCAGCCGGAGGCACCGGCGCCGAAGGTTTTGGGATCCCAACCGCTGGCCGACCGGGCATCCGGGCGTGGAGGCATGACGGGGGCTCCGGAAGCGAATGCACCATCTTAGCGATCTTACAGGTCTGCACACCAAACCGCTTGCGGGTCCAGCGCAACAACCCAAGAGGACCGCCTGTAGCGTCGGTCTATTACCGACGGGAACACAGTTCTGGCTGGAAGAACACAGATCTCCAGGAAGCAACCCGTTTGTAGGGTCCTTCCGGCGCTCACAGAGCGCCGCTACAGAAGACGGATTCGAATTCCAAGATCGGCCCTGAAGGTTTGCCGTTTAGGCCGCAGTCTGCCAGGGACGCCAGTCATCGATCGGTGCCCCCTTGGCCTCGAGCTCACTGCGCGTCTCGTCGAACACCGTGCGGTAGGAGTAGAATGGCACCCGGGGATAGAGATGGTGGATCAGGTGGTAGGCGTGCCCCATCATCAACACATTCAGACCCGGGAACAGGATCACGCGGGTGTCGTGGAAGCGACCCCGCACATCATGCGGATGGTGGGGGAGCCAGTCGAGGGCAAAGGCGAGCAGCGCCCCCGCGCTCAGGCCCGGCAGCACCCACAGGCACAGCACCTGCCAGCCCAGACCGGCCCAGGCCAGGCCCGCGCCCAGGGAGATGTAGCCGAACAGAGCGCCGATGGCCTGGCGGCGGATGCGGGGGGAGGCGCGCCGGGCGGTAGCTTGCAGCAGGAACTCGGCATAGAAGTAGGGGACGATCGTCAAGCAACGCACCAGCACCCGCCAGACGCTGCCGCCCGCAACCCAGTAGTCGGGATCCTGCTCGGGATCATTGGTATGCGCGTGGTGGCGCAGATGCAGCAGCTTGTAGGCGGGGTAGGGCGCGATCAGCATCGAAGCGCTCAGCCAGCCTCCGACGGTGTCGAGCCAGCGCATGCGGGCGTGGCGGCCGGCGATGTTGCTGTGGACGGCTTCGTGCAAAGGCGTGAAGGCGATGAAGGCGCCGAGGAAGCCCAGCAACCCGCCGGCCCAGAGCGGTAGCAGGTCGTTGAGTACCAGAACCCAGGCAGCGGCCTGGCAGAGCATGGCCAGGCCGAGCATCAGCAGGGTGGGCCAGGCGATGGCCAGGGTGTAGCGTTTCCAGGCAGCGGCGGGTGGTGTGGCAGTGCGCATCGGCATTCTCCGTGGTTTTCAGGCGGTGCCCAGTAGGCCGTTGAGGGCGTCGAGCAGCAGGTTGACCAGCGCGGTACGGGTCAGGTCTTGATGCTCGAGCCAATCGAGGGTGACGCACTCGGTCATGCCCACCCACCCGTACAACAGGGTACGGCGCGGGGGCGGGCAGACGGAGCCGCCGAACAGCACAAGCAGACGTTGCAGACTGGCCTGGCGCACCCGTTCGACGATCGCGTGGATCTCGCGGTCGGAGCCTATGCCACCGCGCAACATCGCGCGGATCAGCAGGCTGTTGCTCTGGGCGAAGCTCAGGAAGTTGGCAAGCGATCCGCGCAGCGCCAGCATGGGGACCAACTCGGGATCGGGGGCGGTCGCCTCGATCACCTGACGGGCCACCTCGCGCACGGTTTCTGTGTAGTAGCCACGCTTGCCGGCGAAATAGTGGTAGAGCAGACCCTTTGACACACCGGCATAGGCCGCGATGGCTTCGGTGGAGACCTCATCGTAGGCGTGTTCACTGAACAGCCGGGTGCCGACCTGGAGCAGGTGGGCGCGGCGGGCATCGACGGTCAGACGTCTACTAGTTTTCATACCCTCCACTATATAAATCACCCATGGGTCGAGCAAGCTCCTTGTTGAAAAAGATTCAATAGCTGGCGAAGCCGCCCACGTGCCCGAGACGGCTGCTTTACAAGCGCTCCGGGCGCGGGTACAAATCAAGACATGAACAAGCCAACCCGTCTTCTCCCTCAGGTCCGTCTGGTTTCAACGCTCGCCACCGTGGTGCTGGGCTGCTTGTTGCTTCTGCATGGCTGCAGCAACACCAGTGGCAGCGGCGGTGGGGGCGGAAATCTGTTCGGCTTCGTTTTCGGCACCCATGAGCTGGGGCTGGCCGACGTCGCCGTCGGTGGTGTCCGCACCAATTCACGGGGCCGCTTCGGTGCCTCGAGCAGCGGTCCGGTCTTGGTCGTGGGCGGGTCGACAGGCCACGCCTCGATGGCTGTACCGCTCGACACTGCTGGCGGCAGCCTGCGGCTCGATCGGCCGGTCTTCCTGCCGCCCATCGAGGCAGGGCTGCAGTCTGGCATCATCGTGAACACCGCGGGCGTGCAGCAACTCGACAGCGACAACATGCCCGGCGTGATGGTCGAACTGCAGCCCTTTACGATGAGCAACCATCAGTTGCTGCGGGTACTTCCTCTGGCCCCTGACATGCTGCCCGCGCATCTTCCACAGGGGCTGGCCACGCGTTGCGCCTACCTGGTCGATCCGCACGATCTCGAGCTGAGCCCCCCCGCTGACCTGACGCTGCCGAACCTCGACAGCCTCGATGCGGGCAGCTCCGCGGGGCTCTTCCGGCTCGATCTCGACAGTGGACAATTCATGCAGGTCGGGACGATGGTCGTCGATGCGGGCGCAGAGACGCTGACCGCCCCGGATGTGCTCGACAAGGGCGGTTTGTATGCGGTCGTGCCGATCAGCGCTCCTGTGAGCACGCGCGTGCAAGGGCGTGTGATCAGCCCTTCGGGCACGCCGGTCGAAGGCTACACGGTGGTGTTGCCCGGGTCCTTCGTTGCACGTACCGACATCGACGGGCGTTTCGACGTCGATGGGATTCCGGTGCACGACGGCCCGATCATGCTCCGCATCCTCAATGCGCCGACGTTCGGTGACGAGTTTCTCAGTCGTGGACCCTTCAGCGCCCAGGTTGGCGGGATCACCGATGTGGGAAACCTGTCGGTGCTCGCCGCCCCCCGCGACATCATCTCCCCTACGGTGACGTACAGCCCGGTCGATGGGGCGGGCAATGTCAACGAGAACAGCGCGATCACAGTGACATTCAGCGAGCCTATCGACCTCGGCAGCTTCGGTATCGAGCTGGCCTCGCTGTCGGGAAGCGTGCCTGGGGCCACCAGCTTCTCTGGAGATGGCCAGGTCGTCACCTTCCGGCCCATCGATCCACTCGACAACGCAGAGACTTTCACGATCTTGATCGACCTGGCAACCAGCGACCTGGCCAGCAATCCGGTCGATAGCGATGACACTTTCTCGAAATTCACGACGCGCACCAACGCGGGCACTCCGCCCACGGACATCAAGCTGTTCGGGCTCGACCGCCTGGAAGCTGAAGTGGGCAGCTCGATCACCCTGCTGGGTCAGAACTTCACCGGCGCCAACTTCGTCACCATCGGAGGCACGACGGCGACGACAACCACCCAGACAGAGTCGACCATCGAGGCCGTGGTTCCGCTCGATCTCGAGGCAGGCAGCCGGACCGTGCAAGTCGATGGCACGGGCAACCTGTCGTTGAAGATCTTCCCGACGCTCGCCAGCATCGATCCGGTTATGGGATCTCAGGCGGGCGGGGATACCGTCACCCTGGCCGGCGGAGGCTTCGGCAGCAGTCCTACGGTCAGCTTCAGCGGCAATCAGGCCGCCGTGTTGTCGGCGCAGAGCGATACCATCGTCGTGGTCGTGCCTGCCAACACCCGCTCTGGGCCGGTCGTGGTCACGGTCGGGGGACTGCGCTCGAGAGATCGTTTCTACTTCGCCCGGGCGCGGCCGTGAGCGAAGCCGTACTCGCAGCGCTGCAGCCCTTGTTGGCCAATCTGCAGCGGGTGGTCATCGCGCCCGAAGAGACGCTGCGCCTGGTCTTGGTGGCGCTGCTGGCGCGCGGGCATCTGCTGCTTGAGGACATGCCGGGGGTCGGAAAGACGACGCTGGCACGCAGTCTGGCGCAGAGCCTGTCCCTCGATTTCCGGCGCATCCAGCTCACTCCCGATCTGCTTCCTTCAGACCTGCTCGGGTCGTCAGTCTACAATCCCAAGACCGGCGAGTTTCGTTTCCACCAGGGGCCCGTGTTCTCGGAGGTGCTGCTGGCCGATGAGCTCAACCGGGCCACGCCGCGCAGCCAGTCTGCCTTGCTCGAGGCAATGCAGGAGCGGCAGGTCAGCGCGGACGGGGTCAGCTATCCGCTGCCCGATGTGTTTCTGGTGATCGCGACGCAGAATCCGATCGAGCTTCAGGGCACCTTCCCCCTACCCGAAGCACAGAAAGACCGCTTCGCCCTGGCGACGGGCATCGGCTACCCCGACCGGCAGGGCCAGGTGAGCATGTTGCAGAGCCGGCTGCACGGTGATCCCATCGACGAGCTCAAGCCTGTGCTGGGGCGGGCCGAGCTGCAAAAGATGCAGGCCGAGGTGCGCGAGGTCGAGGTGCATCCGGATCTGCTCGACTACCTCGCACAGGTGGGAGAGCAGACACGCGCGCATCCAGACTTGATGCTCGGCGCCAGTCCCCGAGCGCTGCTGAGTTGGCTACATTGCTCACAGGCCGCAGCCTATCTGGCCGGGCGCGCTTTTGTGCGTCCCCGCGATCTGCTCGAGTTGGCGCGGCCCGTATTGTGCCACCGGCTGTGTCTCAAACCCGAGGTCGATATCGAGGGCGGACAGATCGGCGAGATCCTCGACGCCATCCTCGACGCCTGCCCGCTGCCTCTGCAGGTGGAATAGCCTACTCTCGTGCTCTACGGATGAGCGCCGCGGCCTGCTGCAGCTCTTCCAATGTCAAGCTGCCATCCGCGTCCGTGTCCACCCGAGCAAAGCGCTCGCGCATACGGCGTGGGGTCTCTGCCAGCACCAGGCGGCCGTCGCCATCTTCGTCATGCCGCCGCAGGAAATCTGCAGGGTCGAGCGCAGGCCGGCTCTCTTCGCCGAGCAGGACTTCGCGTACCGACTGCAGAACCTTGTCGCGGAAGTTGCGGTTCTGTTGGGTGGGCAGCTGGGTCAAGAGCACCAGGGCGATCTCTTCCTGCAGGTCGACGTAACCCCAAGTGCCCGAAGCACCGCCATGGGACTTGCTGACCACCTCGCGCCCCTTGCGGCTCAGACTGAAGCCCAGACCATAGCCTTTGGTGGCCGGCTGCGGTTCGGCGGTCTGAGCCAGTGCCTCGGCCTCGATCAGCCGTACGCCTCCAGCGACACCACCGTCGAGGTGCCACTGCAGGAAGCGGCCCAGGTCATCGACCGTCGACACCAGCCCTCCGGCGGGATTGACGTAGCCTCCCGGGGGAATCGCCTGCTCCGGACGGGAGTCAGGAACCAGCTCGCCATTCCTGCGTACATAGCGGGTCGGTGTGCGTTCGATGTCTTCGGGTTCGAGACGGAACTTGGAGGCGTTCATGCCGAGGGGTTCGAACAGCCGCTCGCGCATCAGCTGCTCGTACTCCTGGCCAGTGACGAGCTCCGCAGCACGTGCCGCCAGGTCGAACCCGAGCCGACTGTAGGCGTAGCGCGTGCCCGGCGGCGCTTCGAGCCCGACGGCGAGGATCGCCTGGACCACGTCGTCGAGTGTGGCGCTGCGTGGGTCCTCGAGCTGGCCGGTCACCTCGCTGCGGCGCTGGTTGCCCGGCAGGCCGCTGGTGTGGGAGAGCAGCTCGCGCAGCAACGGGGTGCGCGCGCCTTCGGCGACCAGGCCGCTGGTCTCAGGGAGGTAGGTGTCGATGGGGGCGTCGAGGTCGATCAGGCCTTCAGCCTCGAGCAGGACGAGCAGGCTCGCGCTGACGGGCTTTGTCAACGAGGCGATATGGCATGGGGCATCGACGGCAAAGGGTGTCTCCGCCAGCACATCCCAGCCGAAACCTTCACGGAAGACGACCTCACCATGGTACAGGACCAGCAGGGCCCCTCCCGGCACGTCTCCGCGTGCCACGGCAGCGTCGAGCACCCGGCGTAGTCCGGCGAAGCGGTCGGTCTCTTCGCTTGTGGTGGTGTCCGTTTCCTGGGCAGAGGCCGCCAACAGCAGGCAGCTCAGTCCCCAACATAGCCAGGCAGGTCGCATGTTTGTCTCCTCGGTTGCTCTTCACCCCTGGCTATGCAAGCTCTGTGCCGGTTGCCGAGCCACGCTTGCTGGCCGCCGCCAGCGCGCGAGCTGTCAACCTCCGCCTCACACCTGTCAACTGCCGAGAGCGACCAGGCGGGCGCGGGCCCAGGCGCGCTCGAACACCTGGCTGCCCGCCTGCAGGCAGGCCTGGTAGGCGCGTCGCGCTTGCTCGGGCCGGCCGTGTTGCTCGTGCCGCAGACCTATGTGCATGTAGGCGACGCACAAGCGTTCGTTACGATGTTCGGCGGGTTCGGCGGCAGCCTTCAGCAAGGCGCTGGGCTCGATCGTGCCCAGGTGCAGGTAGGCCAGCCCGTGATGCAAGCCTTCGAGCAGGCCGGGGTCTCCCCCCAGAGCCACGCGCCACAGCTTCGGGGTCGGATCGGAAGGGGCGCAGTCCGTCGCCCGGCAAAAGTCTTCGCGCGCTTCGGCGTGCCTGCCCTCGATCGCACGCGCGACGCCACGAGTGAACCAGGCTTCCGCGCGGCTCTGCTCGAGGGCAAGGGCGGCGCTACAGTCGCGGCGCGCTCCCCGGGCATCCCCCAGGTGCAGCAGGCAGCGAGCCCGGTCGCAGTAGGTGTCCACCCTGTCTGGCGCGTACCGCAAGGCCTCATCGAGGTCCGCCCGCGCCCCCGCGTGATCGTCGAGGGCGGTCCGCGCCACGCCACGGGTGTGGAGCAAGGCCGCCCTCTCGGCATCGGACGCGTTCAGGGCCAGGCCGGCAGTGCAGGCGGCCGCAGCGCGCGCGGCCTGGCCTGATTGCGCCGCGAGCATCGCCCGCACCAGGTACGCGAAAGCCAGCGCGGGAGCGAGCGCGACTGCCTCGTCGCAGGCGTGCTCGGCCGCCTCACCGCGTCCGGCCTCGAAGGCGTCCCAGGCCTGCCGCAAGAGCTCGCGGGCGCGCTGAGGATCCGCCATCCCGCCGCGCGGCCCGGCGAACAGCTCTTTGAGCCAACCGAGCACGCCCCTGCGGCCGGCACGTGGCCGGACGGGTGCGGCACTTCCCGCGACGGTGTCCCCCAACGCCAGAGCATGGCCGCAGTCGATGCTGGCATCGTCCGAGGCGGCCGACTCCGGTGGACCTTCCAGTGTCTCCGCCAGCTGCCTGCCGTGCGCGAAGCGCGCGCCCGGATCCTTGGCCAGCAGCCGTTCGACCGCCCCGACCAGGTGCTGGGGCGCGTCAGGACAGAGGCTGTGCAGGCTGGGCGCTTGCTCCGAAAGATGTTGGCGCATGAAATCGACCAGCGTCGGTCCCACGAAGGGCGGTCGGCCGGTCAACATCATGTAGAGAGTGCAGCCGAGTGCGTACAGGTCGGAGCGGTGGTCGCAGCGCCGCCCATCCTGCCACTGTTCCGGGGGCATGAAAGCCGGTGTGCCCAGGATCGCCTGGCTGCCCGTCAGGCCCTCTTCGGCCAGAGCCCGTGCCAGCCCGAAATCCGCCAGCCGCACGTCGCCATCACGGGTCAGCAGGATGTTGCCGGGTTTGACGTCACGATGCACGATGCCCTGCCGGTTGGCAGCGTCGAGCGCGAGCGCCGCCTGCCGCGCCAGCCTCTGGACCTCCAGCGGAGGCAGATGGCGCTCTCGGGCGATGCGGTCTGCCAGGCTGTCGGGAACATAGGCCATCGCGATGCACAGCTGCCCGTGGGCCGCGAAGACGTCGTGGATCGGCACGATGTGGGGGTGGTCGAGGCTGGCAAGCAAACGGGCCTCCCGCTCGAAGCGGGACCGCTCGGCCTCCCCCTGACGCGCCAGAACCTTCAGGGCTACGCGGCGGCCCAGCTTGAGCTGCTCGGCGAGAAAGACCTCTCCCATGCCTCCTTTTCCCAACCGCTTCTCGAGCCGATAGCCCGCCACCTCGCGGCCGAGCAGCGCGCCCAGTCCTCCGTGCAGCAGCGCGGTCTGCGCGCCGCTCAAAGTCTGGCAGTCCGCTGGAAACGGCCGGCCGCAGGCCGGGCAATGGGTGGCCTCAGCAGGGGCCTCTGCGGCGCAGACAGGACAGTTCACGCAAGCTCTCCAGACGGGGGCGGAAGCGCTCGATCGTCGCCCCCATGGGCGGCCTCAAATGGCCTCCGAGGTGCGAAACGGTCGAAGCCACCCCGGGAATATCCATGATCAGCTCTTCCGCCCCTTCCCACAAATGGATTCGGGCATCCAGCCGAAGAGATCAACAGGGCCGCGAGCCTCGTGAAAGCCTAGCGCTCCCAGCGCTGTCCTTCGCTCAACACGTGCAACAGCACGCCGCGGCCCCAGAGGCGTCCGGCCTCGCTGCCGGTCTTGGCCTCCACACCGTCATAAACCAACGCCTGGCCACGGCCGATCACCTCGAACGCGCTGGCAGTCCAATGGATGGCCGTGCCCTCATCGATACCGATGCCGAGCAGCTCGGGATGCTCGAGCACCGCGCTGAGCAGGCGCGCCTGGCGGCGGCGTGCGACAAAGTGCTGATCGAAGATCACCCCCGGAACCAGGTCGAGTCCGGGCACGAGCTCGATGTTGTCTTCCTCCAACAGGTCAAGCTCGCCGCGGCCGGTCAGCATCAAGGTTCCCTGACAGGCGGTTCCCGCGCTGGTTCCCGCGACCACACCACCCCGCGCCAACAGGTCGCGCAGGGCTTCCTCAAAGGCGGTGCCGGCGAGGCGCTCGGTGATGCGACGCTGGTTGCCCCCTGTGAACCAGACTCCGCCCGCGGCTCGTACGCGCGCCACGGCCTCAGGTTGGGCGGCGTCTTCGCGGGTCTGCAGATCGAGAATCTCCACGCTGCGTGCCCCGAGCTGCTCAAACATGTCCTGATAGGCGGGACCCGACGTGCTGCGCGTCGAAGCGAGTGGAAGCACGAGCAACGTTCCGCCGGCGGCGTTGCTCAGCTCGACCACCAGCTGCAAGGCGGCATCGGGCTCCGAGCCTCCGCCGAACAGCACCAGATGTCCGGAGTCCGCACTCTGGGCCCAACAGGGTGCCAGTATGAGGAGTGCCAGCAGCAACTTGTTCCGCATTGCAATTCCTCCGACTCAGATCTTGCTGGGATCGAACTCGGAGGCGTTGCGTCCAACACCTTCGAGGGATTCACCTCCGTCCACAGCGATGATCTGCCCGGTGAGGAAAGGGTTGTCCAGACACGCGAGCATCGCCTGGGCGATATGCTGGCCGCTGCCCTGCATCTTCAAAGGAATGCCCTCGATCCGCCAGGCGACGTACTCGTCGCTGCGGCTGCTGGCGGGCAACACGACTCCTGGTGCCACACCGTGCACCCGGATGCGGGGCGCAAACTCGAGCGCGGCCATCTTCGTCAATTCGGCCAGAGCCTTCTTGGCCAGCAGATAGGCGGCATAGGGGAACTGGTTGTAGGCGATCTTGTTGTCGAGGATGTTGACCACCTGTCCCCGCTCGACCACCGCGGCGAAGGCCTGCAACAAAAAGAAGGGCGCCCGGAGGTTGGTCGCCAACTCGCGGTCGAAGGTCTCGAGGCGGGTCTCAGCGATCGATTCCTGCGTGTAGCTCGAGGCACTGTTGACCAGCAGCTCCAGGCGCGGAAAGCTGCGTTGCACCTGCGCGAGCAGCTCGGGGATGTCGGCTGCCCGCGTCAGATCGCAGGCGAACAGTGCGCAGCGCCGCCCCAGCGCGCGGATCTCTTCGGCGGTGGCGACGGCCGCTTTCGCAGAGCTGCGGTAGTGCAACGCGATGTCGAATCCCCGCGCGGCCAGCGCCAGCGCCAGGGCGCGCCCCAGCCGGATCGCACCTCCTGTGACCAGGGCCGCAGGCGCGTCCGATGTCTGCGACGCCTGCTTCTGGGGCTCGACTGTCAACAGGCCCTCGGCGTCGAGTCGCAGGCTGGTGGCCGTCTTTCCGATGGCCTGGGTCCCTGGAAGCTGCACTCCCGGCGGCAGCGTGGGTACGGTTCCGGGTAGCTCGAGACCGAGGTACGCGGCCAGCTCGAACAGCAGGGGGCGCAGATAGGACTCATCGGGCAGCTGCTCGGCGGTCAGGCTGCGTGCTTCGAAGGGCAGGCAGGCGAGGATGTCGATGTCAGCCACGCGGTCTTTCGAGGTGCGCCCGGGGTCGGTTCGATCGCGCCCGAGCGCCACCTCCAAGGCGTTGAGACGGATCTTGAAGGCCGCGGGCGTATCGGGCAGCACCACAGACGCGCACAGGTTGAGGAAGGTGCCTCCCCGCTCGATCTTCACGGGCAGGGTGCTGATGGTCCGGCTCACGTCGACCCGTCCGGCCAGCGCGGCCAGCGCGGAGAGGATGCGCGGTACGTGCAGGGCAGGCTCGATGTTGCTGCCGATGCCTAGAAGGTAGCGGTACACGGCGGTCTTCCCGTCAGTCGTGAGCCTTCCGTTTACGGCATTGTCCGGGGCGCGTCAACGGGAAGCCTTCGGCACGGCCGGGCAAGTTTGCCTGGCTGGGGCCCAAGCGTGCAAGCTCTGCCCGAAGTGGTGAGGGGCCGGGCGGACCTGCGCTGATGTACAGTGTGCAAGGGGGCTGTGTGGTTGCAGCTTCTCGTGAGGGCTGGAGATGGCGCTAGCGGTTCCTTCGCGGAAGCTGGTCTGGGGTCTGCTGGTACTCGCCGGGATGATCCTGCTCGCTTCTATGGTCTACCGGGTCGGCTTCCGCAGGCGCAGCGCCGAGAAGGGTGACACGCGCTTCTACTATCGTGCCGCTGAGCGGTTTGTGGCCGGCCGCAATCTGTATCGCTGGGAAGAGGATGAGCCGACCACACCCGGAGGGGTGACCGGATATATCTATCTGCCGCCGTTCGCAGCGCTCTGCACCTGGATGGCTGCCCTGCCCTATCCGGCGGTACGGGTCGTGTGGCTCCTGCTGATGGCGGCCTGCATGCTCGCGAGCGGCCGGTGGGCACTGCGGCAGACCGACCCTGGACCGGCGTGCGCGCACGACCAGAGCCGCCCATGGGTCGCGGTCGTGCTGGCCATCTGCCTGGGACGGTTTGTGATCAACGACTTCGCACACGGGCAGGTCAACGCGCTGACCTGCTGGTTGGTGCTGGCGGGCTTGTGGCAGGCGCGCCAGGGGCATGACCGTGGGGCCGGCATCCTGCTCGCCTGTGCGAACCTGATCAAGCCGACTTTCGGGCCCCTCGTGTTGTGGTTTCTGCTGGTCGACCGTCGTCCACGTCTGCTCGGCTGGTTTGCGGGCGTGTTCGGCCTCGCTCTGCTGCTTCCCGGGCTTCGCTACGGGGCGGCCTACGCCGCCATGCTGCTCGATTGGTTCGAGGCATTGCGGGCGTTCTCGGTCTGGGCCGGGGCGCAGCTGGACAACGCTTCGTTGGCGGGAATGTTCCTGCGTTGGTTGTCGGGGAGCAGTCCCACGGGCGACTTCGCGGTCAGCTACACACCGGTCTTGTGGGCGCTCGACCCTGACCGCGTCCGCGTCTGGGCGCGGCTGGCCAGCGTGCTGGTGGTCGCGGCGGTGTTCGCCTTCCTGGCGCTGCGGCGCCGCAAGGCTGCGCACACGCCGGGGGCGCTGCTCGTTCTCTGTGTGCTGCTCTCCCCGGTGACCTGGAAGGCCCATCTGGTGGTGTTGATGCTGCCGGTTGCCTGCCTGGGCAGCGCGCTCGTACGTCGACGCCGGCGCCGCGACTGGATCTTTCTGGCCGGATTGATTTGTCTGTTCATGTTGCCAGCGCGCGGATTGCCTGGCTTGTCGTGGTGGGCAGCGGCGGGTGGATTGACCGTGCCTTTGCTTTTGTTGCTGGGCTGGTGCATGCTTCCAGAGGAGCCGGTTTCCGGAGTGGTCGCGCGAGCGCACGGGCCCGCCGGGAGCTCGACCAACCCTGAGGAGCGATCATGCGTTGGCGGCTCTTGAGACGGATCCCTCCAACGCGATCAGCTGCGGCTCGTCCTCCGCCGCCAGCTCGCGCTCTACCTGCTGCATCCCTCTCTCAGCCTGGCGGGCGTGCCCGTCTGGAAGCGGTTACTGGCCACCTTCTATCGCCGGCTGCGTGTGCGCCTCGGTTCAGCCCGCCTTATCCAACCGCGCCTGGAAGCCGCCGTCTCCGCACTCGGGATGGGGTAGGAACCAGAGCTGCCGGACCAGGCGTGCGTCCGCGTGGCGGGACAGGAAGCCTGCAAGCACGCCCGGGCCCTCATCGGGCTGCAAGGAACAGACCGAATAGACCAGCCGCCCGCCGGCTTCCACCGCACTCCATGAGGCTTCCAGCAGAGCAGTCTGGTCGCGCACGTGTCTTTGCTGGCCCTTGGGACTGAAGCGCCAGCGCGCCTCGGGCCTGCGCCGCAGCACGCCCGTGTTCGAGCAGGGGGCGTCGACGAGCACGGCAGGGAAGCGGCCGAGGCGGGCGAGCTGTGCGGGGTCCCGGCCGTCGAGCCGCTGGCAATCGAGCTGCACGCCCAGTCGCTCCGCGCCGCGCGTGACTTTGCGTAGTCTGCCAGGGTGGATGTCGCAGGCGACGACCTGCGCGCCGCCCTCGGCCATCTGGGAGGCCTTGCCCCCGGGCGCCGCGCACAGGTCGAGCACCCGCTCGCCGGGCGCGGGGTCGAGCAGCCGGGCGGGTTGTTGGCTGGTCAGATCTTGCACGCTGAACAGCCCCTGTCGAAAAGTCGGGCTGCCGCGGAAGCTCCCCCGCCCCCGCAGGAGCCGCAGAGCCTCGGGAGCCCCCTCGGGCTGCTGCGCTTCGATGCCTTCGTCGGCCAACTGCGCGGCCAGGGCTTCCGCCGTGCTGCGGCCCCGGTGGACCCGGAGGAACAGGGGCGGTGGCTGGTTTCCAGCCCGGCAGACCGCGCGCGTGCTCGGCTCGCCGAAGGCCGCGAGCCAGCTGGCGACCAGGGCGTCGGGATAGCTGTGGACGATGCCGAGGCGGGTCGCCAGGCTGCGGTTGCCCAGCTCGAGCAGCGGCTCGGCCAGGATCGCCCCGCGGCGCACTCCGGGCAGCGCACGACCTGCGGCGATGTCTTCGGGCTGGACCTCTCCGTGCCGTGTGATGATTCCGGCCAGATCAGTCAGCACGCGGGCGACACGCTGCCGGTCTTTGTTGCCCTTGAGGAGCCGCGCCACCCGGTCGCTCCAGCCGGGCGGCGGCTCGCTGCACAGCCATCCCCAGGCGCCCAGCAGCAGGGCCGCGCGCAGCTCAGGGTTGCGGCCTTTCAGGGCGCGGCGGGCGACGCATCCCAACAGGTATTCGAGGCTGCGCAGGCGGCGGAGCGTGCCGTACACCTGGGCGCTGACCCGCGCCTGGCCTTGCTGCAGGCCGCTCAAGCCTGCGTCCAGCGCCTGGCGACTCGGCGGCCCGGAAGGGGCGGCTCCGGCGCGCGTGGGCAGGAGAGGAAGCAGGGTTCGGAAGGCCGTGCGGAGGGCCTTGCCAGGACGGCTCATTTGCCGGATTCGCGTGCGCGCTCGTTCTCGAAGACCTGGGTCTCGTAGCCGAAGCCGGTGTCTTCGAGCGCGGCTTCGACGATCTTGATCACCAGGCGTTGGGCGGCAGCATTGATGTCGATGTACTCGTCCTCCGGGTTGCTGATGCCGTCGCCGTATTCCTGTTCGAGGTAGGTCTTGAGCTCGCCCCGCACGCGCCGCTTGTTCAGCAGGCCGTTCAAGCGTCGCAGGCGCGGGTCGATCTGCGAGTCGAGCACATCCGTGGCGAACGGGAAGTCTGCTTCGCGTGGCAGGTCCAGAATCGCATGCAGCAGCTCGTGGGCGACCGTGTCGAGCAGCTCAAGCGGGTTCTCGACGTGCTCGCTTTTGGTGGGATTGACGATCAGCTCACCGCGGAAGCCATCATAGCCGCCGAAGCGCTCGACACCGCCGATCATCAGGCCGGCCTCGGACTTGAGCTTGAGCGGATAGCCGCCAGGGTACTCGGCGAGGTAGCGCAGCATGGCGCGGCCGTCCGGCTGGCGCCGGAAAGACTCGAGCACAGCCTGCTGTTGGGGCTCGGTCGCGAGCTCGGCGAGGAAGGCGTCCTGGATCGCGAGGGGCGCCCCTTGGACCTGCAGGTCCCAGGCGGCGGCAGGGCTTCCTTCGGGCAACAGCAGGACCAACCAGGTGGGAGCGCTCGCCAGGGGCACCGAACAGTGCTGCAGCTCCGGTGCTGCGAGAATATCCAGGCGGGCATCGAGCACGAACCAGCGCGTGCCGGGTCCGTCGATGTGGAGCTGCAGAGCCGCGTGTTTCGAGTCGGGCAGCCGCCACAGTCCGAGCTGCTGGTCGGCCTCGAGGGCGAGGTGGGCTCCGTCGTTGGCCGCTCCGAGTCGCTCGCCCACCAGGGCGGATAGCGTGTAGTCGCCCGGGGCACCGCGCCGCCAGACCACCTCAGTGCGGAAGGCGCCGTCGACTTCGCCGAACAACAACTCGTCGGGACCGACGCCGTCGGCGCGCCGCCCGTTGAGTAGCAGATCGAGGTCTCCGCGCTCGCCGTCGAGCTGCAGGCAGACGACGCCGGACAACTCTGCCTCTACCGCAACGCTGGGAATCCCCGGGCCGAGTATGCCCGAGGCGATGACGGTGTCGGCGCTCGCTGCTGCAGCGAGCAGCAGGAGTGTGGTCCAGAGCTTCATGCGAGAGTCCCCCTTGGCAAGCCACGACCATTCTACATCATCGCGGGTCTCTGATACGATGGGACGTACCACTCTAAGGAGGACTTCAATGCGCGCCGTGATTCTTTGGAGTCTCGTATGCCTGGGGCTGCTGGCCCAGGAGAGCGAAGATCCGCAAGCCTTCAGCGTCGAGGTGCACGGGTCGGGCCCGCCGGTGCTGTTGATTCCCGGCCTCGGCTGCGGCGGCAACGTCTGGGATGGAACTGTGGAGGCCCTGTCCGACCGCTACACCTGCCACGTCTTCACGTTGGCCGGGTTTGCGGGTCAGCCCGCGTTGCCCGAGCCCTTCCTCGAGACCATCCGTGACGCCCTGCTCGGCTACATCGAGGCGCAGAAACTGGCGCAGCCGGTGGTGATCGGCCACAGCCTGGGGGCGTTTATGGCTCTGTGGCTGGGCTGTCACGCGCCGCAGAGTGTGGGGCCGCTGGTGGCCGTCGATGGCTTGCCCTACTACACCGCGCTGCTGGTGCCCGGCGCGGACAGCGCCGTCGTGGAGACTCAGGCGCAGGCTTTGCGCGCCCGGTTCGCGGGTTTGACGCAGGAGCAGTATGCGCAGGTCAACCCCGCCAACCTCTCCTGGATGATCCAGGATCCCGCCGACATCGAGCATGTCGCCGCCCAGAGCAACCTGTCCGATCCGAAAGCCGTCGGCCAGGCAGCCTATGAGATGATGCACGTCGACCTGCGCGCACAAGTCGCACGTATCCAGTCGCCGGTGTTGTTGCTGGGGGCGACGGGCCTGGCGCGGGATGATGCGCAGCGGGCGAGCATCGAGCAGGCCTACCGCGGACAGATGGCCCTGATTCCCGAGCACCGCGTGGTGTTCCACGCGGAGGCCCGGCACTTCGTGCAGCTCGACGCGCGCGAGTGGTTCTATCAGCAGCTGGAGGAATTCCTGGCCGGCGACCAGGAGTAGCCGCCGGGCGCTGCTTCAGGCCAGGTCCAGCACACCATAGACGACCAGCTGCGGACCCGGCAGGTGTCCCGGGAGCCAGGTGCGTCGGTGGGGCGCCTTGAGTTGCAGGGCGGCACCGTACAGGCGTCCTTGATGCCGCCGTCCGTTGCGCAGCCAGGCCTGGCGGGTCGCGGGCAGGCTGACCGCGCGTGGATGGGTCCGTGCCAGCCACAACATCTGCTCGTAGCCGGGCAGCCGCCAGCCCGCCTTTCTGGCTCTGTGCAGGGCCTCGATGCGTCCGATCCCCGGCCGCCCGAGCGGGCGTCGGCCGACCAGGAAGGGCCGCACCTCGACGCACGAGCCGTCGTCCCGTTCCACTTCCCCTCCGCAGATGCTCACACCCGCACGCCGCCGCTCCAGAACACTGGGCGCAGGGCGGTGCTTCTCGATGCGCGCGGCCAGTCGGCTCTTGTCGAGCTGGCGCAGATGCTTGAGGCCGGCCTGCAGCGCGCGGTCTGCAGCTCCTTCCAGGCACGCCTCCTCGAGCGATTGCGGTCGTTGCAGCAGGCGCAGCAAGCGTTTGGCGATGCGCAGCGGCTCTGCATCGACTGCGGGCGGTGCTGGCTGTTCGAGCAGGCGCCGCAAGCCATCTACCAGGCGCGGCGAGGCTGCCAGGTCTTTCTGCAGGGCCGCGAGCTCCTCGCTCTCCAGTGGATTGAGGCCGGAGGCGAGCCAGCTGTGGCTGGCTGCCTGTCCGTCCGCCGCCATCCTCCAGGCCGCCTTGCCGATCAAGCTGAAGCCGTACGCCTCCAGCGCCGCCAGGAAGCGGGCCAGGGCAGCAGGGCGGGCGTCGCCGCGCAGGCGTTCGGCCAGGGCGGCGCTGGACAGGCTCAGGGGTTCCGCGAGCCGCAGGGCGAGCAACTCGATGGCGAGGCGGCGTGGCTCGGACATAGCGCTTCCTCAGTAGCCGCTGGGGCTGGTCGTGTGTGGTTCGGGCAGGCCCCCGAGATCGTGGCGCGCCTGCAACAGCTGCCAGGGACCGTCCAGAGCGGCCGGCCAGCCCTGGTAGACCATCTGTACAAGGCCGGAGATGCCGTACAACTTCCCGCGCTCAGAGTCGGACAGGCTGTCCGCACAGAACGCGTGGTGCAGCACGGCTCGGTAGCGTTTCAGGGTCTTGCGTGGCAGACGCAGCCGGTCCCCGTCGACATCGATCCCGCAGATACGGAGCGCCTGACCCTTGGCGCGCCGCGCCCGGTGGACTTTGGCAGGGTGGAAGCGGAAGCCGGCCTGCAGGATGGCCTTGCGCATCACCGCATCGACATCAGCAGGCAACGCGCCGCGGCTGCTGAGCGTCAGGTCGTCGGCATAGCGGGAATAGACCATGCCGCCCAGGCCCTGCTCCTGCCAGGCTCGGCAGGCCTTCCGCAGCTTACGGTCGAGGGGGGCCAGGGCAAAGTTGAGCAACGCCCCGGAGGTCGGAGCGCCCTGCGGCAAGCGGTCCTGCCAAGTGCACAGGTCGCTGAGCAGCTCGAGCAGCTCTTCGCGTTCGGGCCGGGTCGCCCGCGGGGCGCGATGCTTCAGTACATGTCCCAACCTGCGCTCCAGCGAGACCCGCACCCGGCGTCGGCTGACCGAAGGGAACGCGTCCGCGATGTCGTAGTTCACCAGGCTTTGCTGGCGGCAGTGCAGCCGCGCGTGGCTGACGATGGAGCGGCCGGGCACAAAACCGTGGCAGTCGTAGGCAAAGCTGGCCCGGTAGAACAGGCCGTCCAGCAGCGCGCGCTGCAGCCGCTTCAAGGTCGGATGCGGACTCTCGATCAAGCGCTGGCCCCCGCGTCCCTTGGGCAACGAGAAACTCTGGTAGGGCTCGCTGACGCGCAGCTGGTCGAGGCGCGCCTCGAGCGCGTCGGGCTCGGAGCCGATCAACCGCCCCAGCAGGGTCACGCAAGCGCGGGAGTACACACGCGAGAACATCATGGCCGGCCCCGCAGCAATGCGCGCGCGTCGGCGGCCAGGCTGGCGGGCAGGCGATCGACGCCGTAGACCAGCCCCAGGAAATTCAGCACGCCGCGGGCGATGGCCCGCGGGTTGCCCTTGCCGCTGCGGGCAGCGTCGAGGCGCGCCGTCAGCTTCTCGAGCCGTGGCCCGCTGAGTGCAAAGCCGAGGCCATCGTGGACGATGCCGGTGATCTCTCGGTCGGTGCCCCAGGCGCTCGGAAGAAAACGCGTCTTGGCCGGGTTGGGTTTACCGAGGTCGAAGCCGTACACAGCGTTCTCGATCGCTTCGATCAGGCTGCGGGGCAGGTCGAAGCCGCGGGTCGAGACCACCAGGTCGTCGAGATAGCGGCTGTAGCGGCCGTCTTTCCCCAGCCGCTGGGCGACGATGCGCTCGAGCGCGCGGTCGAAGTCGGCGCAGGCCAGGTTGAGCAATGCCGCCGAGCAGGGGCCGCCGGTCGGCAGGTGTCCGTCCACCGTCAGCAGCCGGCCGAGCAGCAGCGCGAGGCGCTTGCGGGTCGGGGCGTCGACCAGCATCTCCCGGCAGATGGGACGCAGGCAGCGTCGCAGGCTGCGCGACACCACCTCGAGCGGCAGGTTGGTGTAGGCCTGCGCCAGGTCCATTTTCAGCAGGCCGCGCGCATGCGGGAGATGGGTGGCCGCGTGGCTGACGATGGAGCGGCCCGGAACCCCTCCGTGGGCGGCGCTGGAGATCGGCGCGCAGCGCAGCACGCGCTCGAGCGCGCGCGCGTGCAGGGTGTAGAGCACGCCTTGCGGGACCTGCAACGCGCGTCCTGCAGAGGTCCTTCTGCGCAGATAGCCCCCGTCGCTGCACAGCTGCACGGCCTCGCGCACGAGCTGCGCATCGAGGTCGAGCCAATCGGCCAGCAGCTCGAGCGCCGCGCGGTCGTGCACGCCCACGTGCGTCATGCGTCCCCCCAAAAAAAAAGCCGCCCCACCCGGTGCGGCTGCCAAGCAGCGTGCTACGGACCCGGTCCCCGGTTCCGGCCCCCCCCCGGCGATCCAGGGGGCGTCCGGGCGGGGCCAGGCCCAGAAATCGTCGACGGCGACCAGCTGCCACCGTCTTTCGCCGGCCGTCCAGGCCCCCGGGCCTTCCGGCTCCCGGGGATCGTTCGGGCAAGGAACGGCGGTCCAGGCGTCCAGGAACGGGGTCGCGAAACCCCGGCCCGGCGGCATCCGTCGCGACCCTCTCCCCACTCCGTCCGAAACGGACAGCGTCTGGGGGAGACCCCGAAGGGTGACCGGCACATCCGGTCAGGAAGCCTGCGTGACCTCTATCCCCGGCCGGCGGATGCGCTTCCCCAAAAGAGCGCCCAACTCGAACCGACAGAAGACATCCGGCTGTATCGGAGAAGAGCTTCGGCGGCTTTAGGGAATTCTTCGGAAAACTCCGCTCAACTTCGAGGTTGCGGATCAAGCCGCGGTGTAGACTGGCGGAAGATCGAGACCAGCCCAGGAGGCGCAGGCGCGCGACCCCGTATGGATGAAGGACTCTACGACCAGTACGTTGACGCGGCCCTCGAGGGCCGGCTGCACAGTCCGGAGGGCTTTATGCGCCGGCATGGCTGCGACGACCGTGATCTGCTGGCCAAGCTGTGCCTGATCTACGGCCAGTTGGCTGCCGGACCGCTCGGAGAGCGGCGCAGCCTTGAGGCTCTACCGGCCCATCCGGAGAGCGTGGCGGGCTTCGAGCTGCTGCACACCATCGGCCGCGGAGGCTTCGGAGAGGTCTACCAGGCGCGGGATCCTGAGGGAAACGTGTGTGCGGTCAAATTGATGCGGTTTGCCGTGCGCAATTCGGCGGAGCGCCGCGAGCGTTTCCTGCGTGAGATCGACACGGTGCGCCGGCTCGAGCATCCGAACATCGTGCGTTTGCTCTCAGGGGGCGAGATCGATGGGCTGGTGTACCTGGCGCTCGAGTTGGTGCCCGGACAGACGCTGCGGGCTCGCGTCCAGGAAGATCCCCCCTCGGCGGGCACCGCGATCCGTTGGTGTCTCGAGCTGGCGGGCGCCCTGCAGTATGTCCACCAGCAAGGCTTCTTGCATCGGGACATCAAGCCCGGCAACGTGATGCTGCGCCCCGATGGCCGGCCGGTGTTGCTCGACTTCGGGCTGGTGATGGACACGGTGGCCGACCTGGCGACCTTGACCCAGGGCTTCGTGGGCACGGCAGCGTACGCGGCTCCCGAGCAGCTGCAGGGGCTGCGCAGCACGGTCTCGGAGCGCAGTGACCTCTACGGCCTGGCGGCGACTCTCTACTTCAGCCTGACGGGCAGGTCTCCCTTTGGGCGCCAGGGAGAGCGCACGGCTCTGGCTCCGGCAGCCCATCAACACCCGCAGCTGCCAGCGGCTGTCGATGCCCTGCTAGCGCGCGGATTGGCGGAAGATCCGGCAGACCGGCCCGCTTCGCTGCAGGAGTTTGCCACAGAGCTCGAAGACGCTTGGCAGCTCGAAGGGGCGACACAGCCTCTTGAGGTCTCGAGACCATCTCTGGAGGCTCTGCTCGAGGATCCAGAAGCCTTCGGACGCACCCAGAAGACGTTGCCTCTTCCCGCGGGCAAGCCCCTGCTAGAGACGCTGGTTCCGTTCCAGTTGCAGGCTCCGATCGGCCAGGGCGGCAATGGCGTGGTCTACCGTGCCCAGCAGACGCGGCTCGATCGGCCGGTGGCGGTCAAGGTCGTGCGCGATCAGGCACCTGAGCACTGGCACTGCTTTGTCGCGGAGGCCTTGCTGGCAGGGCGCTTGGAGCATCCGAACATCCTGCCGGTGTACGACCTGTTGCAGCTGCGGGAGGGCGGTGCGCAGCTGGCGATGAAGCTGGTCGAGGGGGAGACCTGGGCCGAACGCCTGGAGCGGGAAGACGGGAACCGGGAAGCACACCTGGAGACCTTGTGCTCGTTGTGCAATGCCGTGGCCTTCGCCCACAGCCGCGGAGTTGTGCACAACGATCTCAAACCTTCCAATGTGCTGTTGGGGCCGTTCGGCGAGGTGCTGCTGTGCGACTGGGGGGTCGCGGTCGAGCTGCACAGCGAGAGCTCTCTGGGAATTCGTTCACAGGCGAGCATCGACGCTCCGTGCGGCACCCCAGCGTATATGTCTCCGGAGCTCGCGGCCGGGGATGGGGGCGCGCTCAGCGAACGTTCCGATGTGTTCCAACTCGGCGGCATCCTGTTCAGGATCTTGACTGGGCGGGTGCCGAACGACCGCGCCCGCCTGCTTGGCTATCTCGAAGGCACGGTGGTGGAGCCGCCGGAGCTGCCTGACGGAGTGCCCGAGGCGTTGGGCCGTTTGTGCCGGAGCGCGCTCGATCCTGACCCTCAGCGAAGACCAGCCAGCGCTCTGGTGTTCCTCGAAGCGCTGAAGGCCTGGTTCTTGCACCGTGAGAGCGAGCAGATTTGTCAGGCGGCGTCCGAGAAGCTGCGGGCCTGCCAGGCCGAGGCGGGCGAGGTGCGGCCGGCGCGCAGAGATCGACTCTACGAGCGCTTCTCGGCGGTCGTGGCGGCGTTCGCGGCCGCGCGAGACCTGCACGAGACCGAAGAGGCGCGCCGAGGTGAGCAGGAGGCGCGGCTGGCCTTCGCCTCTACGGCGCACCGGGCGGGAGATTTTGGCCTGGCGGAGACGCAGCTGGCCCAGCTGCCAGCGAGCTACACGGCCAGCCACCCATTGCGGGCCGAGCTGGCACGAGGCTTGGAGCAGCGCAGCCGCGACCGCCGCGCGCGTCGCCTGCTGCGCGGCGTGCTGCTGGGGGGCGCGGCGCTGTTTCTGGCTGTGTGGGCGGTCGTGTTCGTACTACGCGAACGCGATGCCGAGCGCGTGCGGCAGAGCTACCAGGCTGCGAACTCCTATGCCGAGTCGGCGATGGACGGTCTGTTCAGGGTGACGGCGAATCTGGGCACCGAGTTGATGGAAGAGCTCGGCAGCACCCGTAGCACGCGCGCTGTGCGTGAGCTGCGCGAGGCCGCGTTGATCAGTTGGCGGGCTCTGTTGAAGACCGGTCATGGCACCGATACGCGCCAACAGCTGCTGATGCACGCACGGATCGCGACCCTGATTCTGTCGCTCGATTCCGAGGCAACCGAAGCAGACGAGCAACTCTCCCGTGCTGCTGAGCTGCTCGCTCAGCTTCCCCAGGACCCCAGCCAACTGGAAGTTCGCGTGGAATTCCTGGAGCATCGTGCCGACCTGCTCCACGCCCGAGCACGTTGGCAGGAGCTCGAAGAGGTTGCGCAACAAGGGCTCGAGCTTGCCACCGAGATGGTCAGCCATCGTTCGCCAGCGGACATCATCTACTGGCGCTTCCATTTCCTGCGGGCCCGCGCCCTCTCCTTGGAAGGAAGGGGGGATCTCGAGGGAGCTGCCCAGGCGGTCCGGGAGGCCCTGGCGCTTCTGCAGAGCGTTCCGGGCATGCGTCCTCTGAATCTCTTCCGGGAGTCGTTGCGGCTCGCGCTCTTCCTTCGCCACAAAGGAGAGCTTGCCGAGGCGCGCGCGCTCGTAGAGCCCCTGATCGCAGAAATCGAGGCCTGGCACCAGGAGCGCGAGGACAGCGTGATGCGGCGCGAGATCGTCGTCGAGGCCTACTGGACCCTCTCCCTGGTGCTTGAGGACGATGCAGAGTATCAGGGAATGGGCGCTGCGCTGCGGCGGGCCCAAGAGCATTCCCGGAAGCTGCGCGCCCGCTTCCCGGAGTTTCCTGACTACCGCCGCAGGTTCGCAGGCATTGCGCAGACGCTTGCAGTCCTCGAGCTACGGCTTGGCGACTCTGACGAGTCTGCACGCCAGTTCGCTGAGCTCGAAGAGGTGCTCGCCGAGTTCGACCCACACATTGAAGAGGATCGGGTTCTACTGGTGGTCAGCCATGCGGCTCTACAGCTCAGAGGGTTGCGGCAGGTCGCTTCGGCTTCTCAGGCGCGGGCCTATCTGACGCAGCTCGAAGAATCTCGCCGGCAGCTGCAGGGCCTCGAGACACTTGTTGTCGATGCTCGGGTGATGTTCGAGCTGCAGCTCAACCTCCTGCAGGGTTGCGTCGATATGGCCCGGTTGTTGGGGAGGACTGCCGAGGTCTACGAGGGTCTGGAGACAATCTGCGGCCTGATCGAAGCACAGCTGGTGGAGCAGCCGCATGGACCGCTCAAGGCCTTGCTGGCTGGAGCCTGGGCCGAGAAAGCCAGCTTTCTGATCACGCAGAGTGCGTTGGAGGAAGCGCGCAGCTGTGTCGCCGTCGCGGTCGAGCTGCTCGCAGATGCCGCACCTGAAGACCGGCGGGCACGGCTTCGTGCGGCCATAGTGCTGAGTACCGAGGCGCTGATCTTCGAGTTGGAGTCAGACCTGCAGCGATCCCGAGAGCTGTTGGCCGAGGCCCAGGCGGTGTTGGAGCCGCTGCCTGAAACAGACCCCGAGGTCGCTCTGTCGGCCTGCGACATCGCTCTCCGCCAGGGACGGGTGGCTGCGGAGCCCGCGCAGGGGATCGCGTTGTTGGAGCAGATGCTCGCCCAGCTCGGGCGGCTCGACCGCGGCGTGGAGGCCGATCGACTGACCGCGGCGGGCTGTGAGGAGTTGGGCTGGCTCGTGTACGAAAGCGAGCCCGAGCGCGCTCTGGAGCTCGCTCAGCGCGCAGCCGAAATCCGGCTGTTGCAGCGCGATGGGGGTCTGGGGGG
This sequence comes from Planctomycetota bacterium, assembly GCA_029260765.1. Lineage (GTDB taxonomy): Bacteria > Planctomycetota > J058 > JAJDCP01 > JAJDCP01 > JAJDCP01. The sequence goes on along the minus strand of JAJDCP010000019.1, from coordinate 4,691 downwards.
CATCGATGCCGTACGCCGCTGCGCCGACTTCCGGATGCTGCGCCAGGCTGCCTTGCAACAGCTGGGACGTGGGGACGAGGCGTTGTTCGAAGGCTCTGAGCTGTACCTCGATTACCTGATGGTCGCGGCCTCACCGGATGTGCGCTGGTCAGACCATCACGATCGGATGGCCTTCGCTCGCTACTATGCAGTCGAGTTGCTGCAGCGGGGCGAGCTCGAAGCCGCCGACGAGGTGTGCGAACGCGGCCTGGATGCTGCGGAACGGGTGATCGCGAGTCCTGTTGCGGACCTCAGCGATTACCAGCACCACACCACGCTGGCGGTCTTGCGCGCTTTGATTGCCGAGGCGCGTGGTGTCGAGAAGGTGGAGTTCCAGGCAGTGGCTGTGGAGAAGGCCCGGGCTGCCTTGGAGCGCTTCGGTCCAAAGCCGGAGCTGCGCCTTGATTTGGCGAGGACCCTGGGGGATCTGGCCACGGCCCAGCTGGCGGAATCTCCCGTAGAGGCGCAGGGAGCTGCCGCGGAGTCGGCGGCTTTGTTCGACCTGCTTGGCGAGCCCGAACAGGCCGCCCAGGCCCGGCGCGTGGCTGCGCGAGCGCAGCGGGCTCTCGCTGACGAATGAGTGCAGCCCGATGGCTCCAACGTTACCCTGAGAGGATCGGGGGGCGGTTTGGAATGAGCACACGGCTCGGGGATCTACTCGTACAGCATCAGCGTGACCTCGAGGCCTGGGTGCGTGCGCATGCCGGCCGCCGGATCCTGCGGTACGAGAGCTGTTCGGACGTGGTGCAGGCGATCATCTGCGCGGCGCTCGAACAGGAGCACAACTTCGAGTACCAGGGAGAGCGGCCATTCCTGGCCTGGATGTACCGCGTGGCGCGGCATGCGCTGCTCGACCGCGCGCGCTATTGGTCGGCGACCCGCCGTGACAGCACCAAAGTGATCCGGCTGCTCGAGGCGGAGTCGCGCGAGCTCGATCCCCCAGCATCGATCACCAGTCCTTCCAGCCGTGCGGCCCGGCGCGAGCAGATTCTGCTGGTGACCAAAGCCCTGTCCGGGCTGCCGGAGCGGGACCGCGAGCTGGTCGGAATGGCCGCCCGGGGCATGACCATGGGCGAGATCGCCCGTGCCCTGGAGCTCAGCCCCAACACCGCCAAGCAGGCGCGTCGACGCGCGCTGGAACGGCTGGTGAGGCTGTGCCGGCTGCACAGCCAGTGGTTGCTCCCTCCGGGTCTGTAGCCTCTCCCCGGGCGAGAAAGAGCCCTAACGAAAAAAAGCCTGTAGCCATCGTGCGCATTCCTCCTCTCTGTGGGTGGAGGAGACGCCGCACCTCCCGAAACCCGAGCGGCGAAGGAGAACACCATGGCCACCATTCCGCAGCTCGCTCAGAAGCTCAATGCGGCTGCCGCGCGCTTCAAGCCGATCACGAGCGCGTTCAACCGGATCATCGCCAAGGCCAGCCGTGGCAAGCCGAATCCCGCCGCCCTCAAGAGCGCCTGGGCGACGGCCAACGGCCAGTACAACGCGTTGGCGAAGAGCGGCAGCAGAGACGTCAGCGCGTTGCAGCGTGAGCTGGCCCGCCAGCAGATGAACGTCAACCATCCGGCGATCAACCACTTCGGGCAGCAGATGCACATCTGCGCCGGCCAGCGGGCGAGCGCTAGCATGTTGGTCAACGCAGCCGCCCAAAGGGCCGGAGCCGGGCCGGCCAAGGGGCCCAATCCCTGGGGCAAGATGCCGACGGGAAAACCGGGCGGTATGTACTCCGGCGGGACGCCCGGTGGTGTCGGGGGTTTGACAATGTCGAAGCCGGATCCGAAGCCGAAAGGTGCCGGCATCCCGGTCAAGCTGGGCGGCTGGTTCGACTAGCAGTCTGCGAGCAGTTTTCGCTGGCTCCTACAGGAAGCTGAGCCCTTCCCACAGTCCATCGAGGAACAGCTCTGCGCCGTGCAGGGTGACGTCGCCGACGAAGGAAAAGCCCTCGGCGCGCAGCTCATCGATCAGGTCCTGGGCCGAGAAGTCGACCGCTTCGCCGACCATCGCCGCCCAGGCGGGGCGCTTTCCGCGCCGCACCAGCTCGCCGGCCAGGACGTTGCGGCTCTCGAGCACCAGGCTCGCATTCAGCTCGCGGCGGACATCCTCGAGGTCGCCCATCAGGTCGTACTCGAAGCCCCCGACCGAGATGTTGCGTGCCCGGCCGGTCACCACCAGCTGGCACAACTCCCAGAGCGGCACCTGTCCGCCCTGGTCGCGGATTCTCATGTCGAGGCGTTTGACGGCGTAGCCGAAGCCGAAGTCGATCACGCGCAGGATCTCGCAGCCTTCTTCATTGTCGAGCAGGTAGAACGAGGTCGCATCGTAGCCCAGATGCACACCGAGCCCCGAGCCACGGGCCGTCGAGCCGAGCCCGTCGAGCATCACGATGGGGGGCGGCAACAGCTCGACCCGCAGCTCGTCGAGCACGACCGGGGCTTCTTTGCCCAGCCGGGCGGGCAGGGTGATGTGGGCGCCGTGCAGTCCCTTGCGCAGGGCTTCTTCTTTGGCCGGAGCGGGCTCTGGCGGGCCGAGCACGCTGACCAACAGTCTCTCGCCGGCAGCAGCCCCGGCCAGCCGCAGCACGCCGCGCAGCAGCACCGGCTCGATGTCTGCGTCGAGTGCCTTGCTGGCGTGTTGGGGAGTGTCTTCGCCCACCTCGAAAGAACGCCCGTCGAGCTCGACCGTACAGCGTGTCGAGCTGCTCGAAGAGGCCCCCCACAGGGTGCTCAGGTCGTCGCGGGGAATGGCCAGGCTGGGGATCTCGCCGCGCTTGCGGCCCTCGGGCCCTTGACACATCCAGCTGGTGGACAGGCGGCCGATGCTGACAGCCAGCCGGCGGTCAAACGCCATCGCGGCCCTCGGGCATCAGGGATCGTCGGATTTGAACAGGTCGAGGAAGCGGTCTTCATACTTGTGGAAGAGCTTCCAGCGGTCGAGCTCGGACTTCAGGTCGATGGCCCGCTCGCGGCGCAGGCTTGCCTCGGCGAACAGGCGCTCGATGTTGGCCAGCACGTCCGCGGGCACGTCACTCTGTTCGCTGAGCTCTTCGACGAAGTCGAGGTTGTATTCGCCGTCAAAGTCGCTCTTGTCCATCGAATTGAGCAGCCGCTCTTCCCAGTCGCGTGCCATCTCGTTCAGCGGCTCGAGGTCGACGTCGAGCTGCAACATGCGGCAGAACACCTTCAGCACGGCCGCCGACGACTTCGGGTTGGGAATGCCCACGGTCTCGTAGGGCAGCTCGCCCAGCAAGCACAGCGCCTCGATGCCCTGAATGGCTGCGATCCCCGGGAACAGCCCGTTCATGCCGGAGATCTGTCCCTGGTCGAGCAGCCGGACCTTCAGCGCTTCAACCTCTTCGAGCAGGTCCGGGCCGCTGGCAGCCGCCCAGACTTTGGGGCGGTCACCTGGCTTCATCGGCCGCGGCGCGGCCGCGAAGGTCACGACCCGCTCGATGTCGTCGGGCAGGCGGTCGAGAAGGCTGTGGCCGTAAGCGAAGACGCGGAAAGCGGGCTGGCTATCAGCGGTCAGGATGCACAGGTCGGGGCCATCGGGGTTGCTCCAGCGGTGGAAGAAGGTCTTGGGCGCCTCGACGGGCAGCAACAGACCCTTCTCTACGGTCACACCGGGAGACTCCAGAGACAACGTCGACGGGTACTCCGCCACCGGATGGGCCTTCAAGCTGGAGATCAGGTAGGAGGCGGCTCCCAGGCCGACGGAGCCCAATCCGGGCCAGGCGGCGATCAACCAGCTCTTTTTCTTGGACTGTGCCATCCGCTCGCTCTTCTTCTGCCTGGTCGGGAGAGTGTCCCAATGAATTGTGCCAGGAATCTGGACCGAAGCCTACCAAATTCCTGGCCCAGGGGAAGCCCTGGCCGCGGTTTTCCGGCCCCACAGGCCGAGATCCGGAGGAGCCCCCGACGCCGAGCAGCCGATGGCTGGGGGACAGCCAGTCGATGGAAAATCGCCGAAATTCCTTTGACTTCGCCGGGGTGGAAGCTATCTTCTTTTGTGCTGACGCCAAGGGCGATTAGCTCAGTTGGCTAGAGCGCTTGCCTTACAAGCAAGATGTCACAGGTTCGAGTCCTGTATTGCCCACTGAACCATGGCCCCGTAGCTCAATTGGTTAGAGTACCAGACTGTCGATCTGGGTGTTGAGGGTTCGAGTCCCTTCGGGGTCGTTAGCAGCGAAACGAGAAGCCTGGCCTTGTGCCGGGCTTTTTCGTTTGTTGCTGGGATACGCCGATAGATCCGGGGAGGCTCGGCCGCCTGGTCCGGTAACGAGATTGCTGCGCTGCGCCCACGATGCATGGCATCCAGGCGCTCATCACTTGCTGCCTTGTCTCAGCTCGAATGTGTCCGCAAGGGCTCGAAGAGTCTCAACCGCGACCGCGCTTTCCAACCACTGACGGATTCCAGAGACCATCGCAGGCAGCTCGCGAAAACCCGCGTCCGCCAACCTGCGGCCATCCTCGAAGAGGTGAAGAGCTGCTCATCAAAGCCCGGTGTGCTCGATGGCCCTAGGAGGCTGTGTCGCATAGAACTCTCAGCCTGGATGGTTTCGCCGTCGTGTGTCAGGAGCACGAGTCCGATCCAGGACAGCGAAAAGGCAGGGGTGAGCACTTGGGTCGCTGGAGGCGTGGCTTTTCTCTGCTGTCATG
>JAJDCP010000180.1 GCA_029260765.1 Planctomycetota bacterium | reverse complement strand
GCCACCATGCACACGCTGCGCCACAGCTTTGCGACCCACCACCTCGAGGCCGGGACGGACCTCTTTACCTTGCAGAAGCTTCTGGGCCACAGCAAGTTGGAAACCACAGCGATCTATGCCAAGGTGACCGTGGAACACCTGTTGAAGGTGGGCTCGCCGCTGGACATGGTGGAGGGAATCTGAGCCACAGGCCTCTCGGGTGCATGGCCCCGATCTGGCTGAGGTGATCCGCCGCCACGGACGCTCCCTGCTCGCCCAGGGCGGAGCACCTCCGGCCCATCAGCGTGTCCTCTGGGACCTCGCACGCTGCCGCACTTCCGGCATGGGCGGCTTCGTCGCGGTGTGCAGGGACTGTGGAGCTCGCCATCAGCACTTCCACAGCTGCCGCAACCGCCACTGCCCTCGCTGCCAGGCAGGCGTGCGTGGGGCGTGGCTGGAGGCCCGCTGCCGGGATCTGCTGCCCGTACCCTACTTCCATGTGGTCTTCACCCTGCCCCACGAGCTGTCACGCCTGACGCTGTGGAACAAGCGCTTCGTCTATGGCCCGCTCTTTCGGGTGGTGTCGTCGACGCTCAAGACTTTCGGGCGGGACCCCAAGCATCTGGGCGCAGAGCTCGGATTCCTGGCCATCCTCCACACCTGGGGCCAACGGCTGGGGTTGCACCCGCATCTGCACTGCGTCGTCCCCGGTGGCGGTTTGCGCGACGGGCAGTGGATTCCGGCCAGAAGTGAGCGCTTCCTCCTGCCGGTCAAGGCCCTGTCGAAGCACTTTCGCTGGCGTTTCTTGAAGGCTTTACGGGTCGCGGCAACCGTGAGCTACGAGTGCCCGACGTCCCCGGGCAGCGAGCCTCCCAAACGTTCGCAGGGATCATGGCGTCGGCAAGCCGGAAGAAGAAGTGGGTGGTCTACTGCAAGGCTCCCTTCGGCGGTCCTGAGCTTGTGCTGAAATACCTGGCCCGGAACACGCATCGAGTTGCGATCGCGAACAGCCGCATCCTGTCGCTGGAAAAAGGTCGGATTCGTTTCTCCTGGAAGGACTACCGTGCTGGCGGGGCGCGCAAGATCGCCGAATTGGACGCAGAGCATTTCCTCCAGCGCTTCCTACTCCATGTGCTGCCGCCGTGGTTCGTCCGCATCCGGGACTATGGCTTTCTGGCGAACCGGAACAAAGCGGAAGCCCTCGCCCAGGCGAGGGCTTCCCTCGGAGCGTCCGCATCGAGTCCGACGCATGTTGAAGAGGAGCCCTCGGAGGGCCCGGCGGAGGAATCTGCGAGCTCCGAGATCCGGTGCCAGGAATGCGGCGGCGAGCTGCTCGTGCACAAACTCCATCCGCGCCGGCGCTGGACGATGCGGCTACTCCTGCCGGTGGCGGGGATCGACAGCTCATGAGGAAACGGGTAAGCACTGCGACAAACGAACCCCAACCCAGTTGGCGACGGAGAAGATCTGTCTCCCGCCTCCAATGTGACTTCCGGTGCTGGTTTTCGCCTCGCCCAACCGGAGCCACTCGGCGTCTGACATCGTTGATTTCAGTGTTCTATGAAGAGAAGGCGCAGACGCCCCACCGCCGGAGCAAGCTCCGGGCCGAAGAAACCCCATAGGCTGCTAGACCGAAGCAGTTCAGTCCAACGGCACTCTATCCGACTGGTGCGAAGGCACTTGCCGCCGAGATCACTCTGCGCCTGGTCGGATAGAGTGCTTTGCAGTGTGCACGATGGGAACAAGGAGCCGGAATAACTTGACATGTCTCAACATGCGAATAGTCTATACTCTAAATGTCAACAAATCCCAAACCCTTGAACTCCTTTGAGGAAAGAGAGCGCTTTGTATGCGGAATCCCTCTTCCATTTCCAGGCACTGGTTCTTGACACTACTGAGCGCACTGGCCACTCTCGTCGTTCCCGGCCTCCTGCTTGCAGGCAGCGTCACGGGACTGGCGGTGTTCCAGGCCAACACGCCTGCTCTTGCCAGCGAGGTCAACGCCAACTTCACACTGGTCGCCGGAGAGATCGGCGACAACGATACCAGGATCAGCAGCCTGGAGGCTTCCTCAGGTGGTAATGAGTCGCCGATCCTGTTGGCCGACGCCCCGATCCTGGCAGTCGATGGCAACGTGAATTCGGTCTTCAACATCAACCTGACGGGTGACCGGATTCTGGGCGACATGACCGGTGTGGTCGACGGCCGCAACTATCTCTTTCGTGTGACCCAGGACGGAACCGGAGGCCACGACCTCGACTTCGAGGCGGGCTACCGCTTTGCGAGCGATCCTCTGGGGGTGCTGAACGGATCCGATGCCGTCACGGTCTTCCAGTTTCATGCCAAGGGTGGCGACCTGTTCCTGATCGGATCGCACTCCGATGATCCCGTGCCGAGCTACCTCTACTTCAGCAATTCCTCCGCAGGTGTCGTGCACACGTCACGCCTGGACGGCAGCGACCTGAGGGATGTCTCCGTGGGCAGCCACCCCTTGGGCCTCGATGTCGACCTGGAAGGCGGCAAGATCTATTGGAAAGACGCTGGCGTTGCGCAGGTCATGTATCGGGCCAACCTCGATGGCACCGATCGGGAAATGCTACCGATCGCGGATGGTTTGCTGGTCCAACAAGTTGAACAGGTCGCCCTCGACGTCGCAAATCAGCGCCTGTACCTCGGCAGGCTTGGTTGGGGGATGTATTCCTTCGATCTTGACGGTGGCGATCAGCAGGCCTTCCTCTTGGAAGGGAACAACCTGTTCGTGTCGGGCATCGTCATTGATCCGACGGAAGGCAACGGCAAGATCTACGTCTGCGACTATCAGACCTACAAGGTGACGAAGGCCAACCTCGATGGCTCGGCTGCTGAGGTGATACTGGATGGTACGGACGGGCTCGACAGGCCACGTGGACTTGACCTGGACCTGCCCAACGGCAAGCTCTACGTCGGCAGCCAGGGAAACGACAGGATCTACCGATGCAATCTCGACGGCTCCAATCCTGAGATCGTCGTCTCTGCCCCCTTGGCCCAAATGGGGATCATCCGCAATATCGCCCTCGACCTGAGGAACCGCAAGCTCTACTGGACCTCCCATGGTCTCAATGAAATCAGGCGTTGCGATATGGACGATGGAACGGGCGCTCAGACCGTGCTTGGTGGCCTCAACGATCCTTGGGCGTTGTTTGTCCCCTAGGGTGTGTCTGGGATCGCTTGAGACTCGTGTTTACCCGCCTCGTCAAGCCTGCGCTGGCGTAACGGCCGCTCCTGGGTCGGCCAACTCCCTTTGACCGCCAACCGCCGGCATAGAATGCGGAGGCCTTCGGCGAGCAACGTTGAATGCGGGCACCATTGACCGCAACAGGCTCGGCACCTGCTGACCGCGGGGCAGTGGCGCAGAGTTCTCGTGGACTGTTTTGAGTGGAAGTCGAAGACAAACAACGGCCTGTCAGCAGATTCTCGCTGCGCAAAAATGTGATACGTGGGGCTTTGTGCCTGTTGATCGCCGTCTTGCTCGCAGGCGTCTATTCCCGGGTCCCACTGATCAAGACACAGAGAAGCCTCCGATTCCGACTCTGTGTTCATGACCAGGGTGGATCCCCCGCCGACGATTGTGGCGCCGTTCATCACGGTGATGGTGTCCGCGAAGTCGGTGTCCCTGCGAGCGACGGAGACGGTCAAGGTCTCGAGGTCGGTCAGGGCGGTGTATCCCTACCGGAAGTGCGCGTTGGATCGGCCCGGGATGGGCCCCAGGTTCGACTGTTGGTGGTTCGGGAGCAGCGCGAGGCGTCTGTGGTATAGTGGAGCTTGAAGCCACAGCCCAGAGGAACCGCGATGAGCGAAGGCCACACGCACGAGGAGAAGCACGGCTTCAAGACCATGCGGCACGGGATCAAGATCCGGTCCGGCCGTCGCTACACGGTCTCCGTGGGGCAGAAGGACTGGCGCCTGTCCGTGCGCTTGCTGGACGGTCAGCTCAAACCCCTGGGCGGAATCACGGCACAGGTTGCGATGCCCGACGGGCGCACCGAGAAGGTCGAGGTGGGCGGGGACGGCAAGCTGGTCGTCGAGCGGGCGCTGCCGGGGACCTGCACGATCGAGGTGTCGGGCTTCGATCCGGTCTACGCCCCGACCACCGACCACAAGGAGCGGGTCATCGACCTGCGGCTGGGGACGGCGCTGCAGCTGGTGGACGGACCGCAGCCGGGGGCATTTGAGCCGGCTTGATCAGGGGAGTTTGAGGGGGGTCTGGGACGTGTGGTCCCAGGACTTGATGGCGTCCGCCCACGGCAAGATATCCCGGACGTATGGGTCGTTTTTGGGAAGCAAGCGGAGAAGGACAGACATGTCTTTGGCGTTTCCGTATTCCGCTTCCTTGTACCGGCTGGCGATCTTGCCTATGGATGGGCCTCGCTTCGCTCCAAGGTAGTAGCTGATGCCGATTTTCTCGAGGAAGATTTGTTCCGGTGTCATGTCTGTCAGACTCAACTTCTCCTTGATGCCCACGTCCGTCTTCCTCGAGTTGATGAGATTGGCGTTCTTGGCCTTGTAGTTTCCTGCCTCGCTCCCCAGTGCTCGAAGAAAGTCGCGTTGGTTGAGGTGGGCTTCGAGCTCCATCACCACGCGTCTACGGTTGTCACTCTTCGGCGAAAATTTCTCCTTGAAATACGCGAGGCGGCTCTGCCGGGAATGCGTGTATTCGTGAATCATGGTGCCGCACACGCTGTTGAGCGTTGAGCTGGATTCGCCGAACGTGTGGGTGCCGATCTTCAGTCCGTTGCTCACGGTCAGCTCACTGTCATGACCTTTGACGAAGGAGACATTCTTCCTCAGGATTGCCTTCGCCACCTCCTGATAGGTCATCGTGATCCCTTCGCTCTGTATGTAGATCTTGCCCTGGATCTGATTGATGATGCGACATAGAAAGTACTTCGCCGCCTTCTCATTTGCACCACTAATGACCGTCTCGCCCATCTCGTCTTTGATCATCTTGAGCATGCGGTCGAAGCGAAATCCTCCGGCGCTATCAGAGGTGGAGAATCCTCTTTTCTGATACTCGTTCCAGAGCTTATCATGTGTCGCCTTGCCTTCCTTCTGCTTGGTAAACCACTTTTCGATCTTCGCGTCGTTTTTCTGCTGCAGATCCTTCGGTACGGCGACCTTCTTCGGTGGTTTGGACTTGATCTGCTTGGCACGCGCCTTACTGAATTCAACGATCATCTGCTGCAAGCCCTTGTCCGCATGCTTGGAGCGCAGAGACCTGCTCGCTGAGACCTTGCGAATCCACACACCGCCGGCCATCAACAGCGTCATGAAGCCGACCTGCACAAGGGCCTTCAGCGCCTCCTTGTGGGCGTCCTCATCGCCCTCGCGCGCAGCCTTCTTCAGCGCGACCGCGGCCCGCAGACCTCCCACCGCCTGGTCGAAGAACAGAACCGCCGGCAGCTGTGCCGACATCGCGAGGACCTTCTCGCCATAGGCCATCAATCCCTGGAAGGCCAAGAACATCACGGAGTTGCGCAGGGTGTTCTTCATAAAAGCCGTGCCCTGGAACTCGCGGCCGTCAATGCGTGCAGTCCACCATTCCTCGGCGAATCCCAGGCCGGTGGACATGACGACATTGCCCGCCAGCAGCGCCCAGTTCTCCGCCGCCCACCTGGCCCCGCCGACGGCGAGATTCCTGATCAGCGCCAGTCCGCCCTTCTTCAGATCGAACAGACTACAGGCGGCAAGTTTGCCGCCCAGTGTCAGCATCGACGCAGACAACACAACATCGGCCAGGCCCAGAGCGAACATGCCCCACACTTCGAAGTCGCTCATGCCTGGCTGGATCGCAGCGAAGGCACTATATTCCTTCAACATCTCGCGCGACAACTTGATGTACTCGTCCGAGTAGGTCGAGCGCAGGGCATCCTCGTCACAGCCGATGTTCAGGAGGGCGTCCACTGCACACAGGCTGAAGTAGTGTGCCAGCTGACCGGGAATCACGATCCAATCGACGAACTTCTGTTCGAACCGCTTGCCCCAGCTGTCGTTGTGCCAGTTCTCCTGCGCCATGTCCCACAACGCGTCCTGCTTGGCGCGATCGAAGACCTCGAGCGGAACGCCAGCCTGCAACGCTGCGGCACGCAACGCGCCAATCTCGCCCCCCACGTAGGTGAAGCGCTCGGAGTTGTAGTTGTGGATCGAACCCCAGTTCCGGTCTTCGTCTTCTTTGCACGTCTGGAGGTGTTTCTGGAGGACTGTGTTGAACCGCTTGATGTTGTCCTCATTGCCGAACCAGGCCTTGATCCGTAGCTGGCGCATATACAAGCGCCCCGCCTCGACGCCACTTTCATAGACCAACTGCGTGTTCTTCGCCGGGATCTTTGCGTACTTGGTGCGTTCCTGGACATATCCTGGCTCTGGATCGAACGCCCCCTTGCCCACTTTGAAGCCGTAGCTGTAGATCTCGTGGACTGCCTGTCCCTCGCCGAAGGCACGCACCACATCCGGGTTCCTGCTCTTGAGTAGCTCCTGGAATTCCTTGAAGGCCTCGCAGTCCACTTTCTTCGCGGGATTGCCCAGATAGGGGTTCTTGGTGTTCTCGTCGAACCCCAGCGAAGCGTAGCTCTTGATCAAGGCTTCACGCCTCGCATCGTCCGCGGCGTGGAAACCGGCGATGTAGAACGAGCTGGCATCGGCCGGGTCCACCCCGGCCAACATAGCCTCCCACAGCAGTTCATCCGGAATCTCCCCGTCCGCGCTGGTCGCCCCCTTCTTCAACAGTCCGTTCAACAAGCGTCCTTGGTGATAGGCATGAACCACCGGATCCTTCGACTTCGGATCGGAGTCCTTGAGCTGCGTCTGTTTCGCATACCAACGCGCTTCGAACCACGGGATCTCATAGTCGTCGAAGGGGTTGGTCTGGCCGATCTGCAGACCGACGGAGGCCAGCCGGAGGGCGATGGAGGGATGGAGCTGGAGTTTGGCTTTCTTCCCCGCCTCGATGCCGTTCTGGTAGTGCTGCTGGAACTCCTCACAGGCCCAGGGATCCTCCTCGCCCGGGCAGGCCAACGGCCCGAGCTCGGTCAGCGACTTCTGCAGCCAGGGGTCCTTGGGCCCCTCGACCATCTCCGCGCCCAGCAGCCATCCTCGAAGGAAGACCGCGCTCAGCGAAAGGGCCCGTTCCAGCTCGGTGTCATAGGGCAGCTGCACCTCGGCGTAGTAGTCCTCGGTGACGCGCTGGGCTTGCGTCGTGCCGGCGGTCGCCGGGTCTATGCACAGAATGCCGACCTCGATGTAGACCGAGGTGGGATCCTTGCGCGTGCGGCCCTTCTGCAGCGAGGCGACGAACTCCTCCTGGACCTCCTCCAGCGGCACGAACATGGACTTGTCCTCGTCGGACAGACCATGGAACCTGACGGGGATCTTGAGACCGGGTTGGGTCTCGGGCGGGCCCTCCTCGCGGCGCTTGAGATAGACCACCCGGTCCGGCTTGGTCTCACTGATCGCGCGCTGCCCCTCATACCACCAGAAGCCCTTGAGGATCTGGTCTTTGGGGTAGTACTCCAGGTAGATCTCCGCCTTTTTGCCGTTGAACTCCCACCCAAAGTGCAGCAACCGCTCGTCCTTGATCGTCCCCTTCAAGGGCTTGCCGCGCCAGGACCCCTTGACTTCAGACATGTCGACGTAATGCACCAGGCGCATATCGCCCCACCAGCCGTGGTAGACGCCGCGCCCGCGGCTGAGCAACGGGCGCTCTTTGACCTTGGTGAACCTCCCGTCCTTGACCTCGACCTTGAAGCGGCCCATCAGGCTGCTGTTGAGCTTGTCGCGTGGCTTCTTGGTCTCGACGACCTTCTTGCCATTCCGCACGAAGCTGTCCATTTCATACAGCTCCAGGTCACCATTGCTGAAGCTGAGGTTCTTGGCGGGCAGCAGCTCCAGGGGCTGGTCCTTCTTGACGATCTGGGAGCCGAACAGGACGCGGGGTTTGGGCATGGGAGCCTCCGAAGCCGGGGTGGGGATAAACACACTCACTCGGCATTGGGCACCAAAAAAACACCCCTAGTCCGGGCCGCGAGGCCGAAGCCTTCGTGGATCATGGGCGTCCCGGACAGGGGATTTGCATCGAAATCAAGTATGACACGCTGGCTGGCGTACCGCAACACACAACGAAAGTGTGTCGGCGAAACGTCATACGGCCGGCGCCCGCTCGGTCTCGAACACCTCGCCGCTTTCCAGCACGCCTACCAGCTGCACCTTCCCCGCGCGCAGCTCGCCGGCGAGTATCTGCACCACAGCCTCAATCCGGCGCAGAGCCTTCTTCGCGGTGCTCGCTGTGTGGATTAGGTCGAGGGCCTCGAGCACGGCGACACACCCGCCGTCGACGCGCAACACGCGAATGGCCACCCGGCCCACAGGACCGGGGGACGCCGGCTCGGGGAACAGCACCGCCAGGCACTCGAGCAACGCGGCTTCCACATCGAGCAGCAACAGGCCGGCCACGGCCTCAACTGTGGGGCCGGCGCGCAGAATGCCTTGGATCCACGTGGGCGGCGAACACATCTTCGACATAGGCCGGCGGAACCACCTGATCGTGCAGACCGAGCAGATCGATCGCAGGCAGATCTGTCTGCTCGGCGTTGTACGCACTCAAGACACTGTCCGGCAGGCACAGGGCATAGGGCAGCGCCACCAGCCACAGGTTCCACCAGCCGAAACGGCAGAGAATCATGCTGCGGATCTCGGGCGGCTTCTCGAGCACCAGGCCCGCGAGTCCCGTTGGATATTGGATCAACCGCAGTCTTGGAGCGCGCCAGCCCAAAAGCGTCCTGAGGATGGAATGGGGAATCCGCCACAGCAGAGGTCCGATACGGGGCGGGAAGCAGCGGACCAGAAGGCCAGGACCTTCGCTCCAGAGCCGCGCAAAACAACCCGAGTCCGTTTCGTGACGTCCGTCACGGCCGCTTCGCCCGCGTTCATCTTCGTGGCCAACGTCTGGAGGCTGCCCCAATCAAATCAACTGATTGCAGCCTCTGAGCGGGTGGGATTGAGCGTGACCCTGGAGGTTCGGCCAGAAACCGACTGAGAGGCGAGCTCGTCCAACTCTTCAGCTCCCGAGATGGTTAGGTCATGGCTGAGCTCTTTGAGCTTGTGGCGCGCGACCGTGCCAGATCCCAGCGCATGTGCGACCGATTCCAGCTGAGCTGCGAGGGCCACGATGCGCTCGTCGAGGGTTTGGAAGTTGTTGTTGACCTTTGGATATTGGATAGATCGACGAGCTCGCGCCCGTCGAGACGATCCAGCAAGCGCAGAATCTCGTCGATCGGGTGTCGGCCAGGTTGACCAAGTTGATCCGCAGTACAGAGCGCGGTCCTGGCTGATGGGTGTCCTGGGAATCGGCATCACTAGCCCGGCTGATCGTGGACCGTGGCCGTGGGCCGTCCCACCGTGACCGTGACCGGGTCGGCCTCCTTGGCTCGGTTTCTGTCCGTGTGACGGTCTTGAAGAACCGATGGACAGTCTTACGGCCTGCGTGCGGTGCCTGGCCGACTGACGGTGCTCGAAGGCACGACGGACGCCTCCACTGCTTGCGGCTCGGTTCCTGGCCGTGCAGCGCCGATCGAAGAACTGGATTCGAACGCGAGCGCAACGGCCTCTTGGCGCAAAGCCCTACGCCCTGGCCCGCTGCTTGCCACATCCCCTACTGCACCAACACATTGCGACGCTTGTTCCGGTCAGGCCCACCCAGCAAGCAGCGGTCCAGAGTTCCGGGTCGCCTGCGGCGACGGTCGCTGCCGCTGCAGCGGCACTCTCCAGCCCCGCCCACGCCGTGTGCAACCGGAGAGATGGGTTACATCTTTTTCCGGAGACATAGGTAACACTTTTGTGGACTTGGTTGATGTCTCCTTGCCACCGACCAACCGTTGGTCGGAGGCGTGCGATCCCCGAGATCCTCGACAGGCGCGAGGCGTCTTCTGCGCGCTTCGGCCCAGGATCCCGCCCACCGTCCTCTCTCGACGCGAGGTCCAGGCCACTCTCGCAGCCGCCCCCGACCATCGCTCGCACACCATGTTCGCGCTCGCCTATCCCAGGGGCCTCCGCCTCAGCGAGCTCCGCCATAGCTTCGCGACCACCATCTCGAGGCCGGTACCGATCTGCTCACGCTGCAGGTCATGCTCGGCCACAGCCGCCTGTCCACGACAGCGATCTACGCCCGCGTCAACATGTACAACGTCCAGCGCGAAGAGTCGCCCCTGGACCTGATCGAGGGGATCTAGCGCGCTGAGCGGGTGTCCGGCCCCGACGTAGCCGAGATCCTCCGCCGCCACGGCGCGTCCGTGCTCGCCGTCGGCAAGTGGTTTCCGGCCCACCTGCGTGACCTGCGTGACCTCGCCGCCTGCCGCACCTCGGCCCTGGGCGGGTCCGTCGCCGTTTACCGGCAGTGTGGTGTGCGCCATCAGCACTTCCACGGCTGCGGGAACCGCCCTTGTCCGCGCTGCCAGGTCGGCGCCCGCTACGCATGGCTCGAGGCCCGGGGGACGTTCTGCCGGTCTCTGACTTTCCACGTGGTTTCCGTGGTACAAAGCAGACGACTGGTGCCCGATCGGAACCGAGATCACGGCGACGGTGGCGCAGTTCCGCGACGCATCGCATGAGATACGACTGGCACGACCTGCTCCTGCATCGGACGAGAACCTGTCCGATGGAAACTGTTGACGAAACTCATAGCTTCGGAAGAAAAGGGGTCGGTCGAGGCTGGCTGCCGGAGCATGCCCGGGGATCGGCTGGGGGTGGCATGGTCGTGGTCAAGGTGGCTTCTTGGGATCGCTTGCGCTTCGGAGTCCGATCGCGAGCCCGATCGCGACCACGATGACCGAGTCGGATGACCGATCGCGACGACGGACGGCCGATCGCAATTGCGAGGCCGATAGGGGCTCCACTGGGATCCGAACTCCGGCTCAGTCAGCCATACACTCCCAGCACCCGCCAGCTCCCCCTCCCCGCTCAGGGTGTCCCCTCCAGCAGCTGCCGGAACTGCGGATGGGTACGCAGCTGGACGAAGGCCGGATCCTCTTCCCGCACGAAGCTCCAACCTTGCTGCAGCTGCTGGAGAAACGCTTCCGCCGCGGGGTCGTCTCCCTCCGCAAGCACCGCACGCACCTCGCCTGCGGCCAGCCGGACGCGCGCCGCGAAGGCATCGAGCCACACCAACGCCTGATCGCCCAGCTCCGGTTCCGCGGCGGGGAATTGGCTCGCCAACGAGGCGGCGCGGGACGCGGCGAGGTACACCTCCGCTCCCTGTTCGGGGGAGCTCGCCAGGCCGCTGCGGAAATCCAACACGGCGAGATCGAAGCGCGCCTGCTCGATGTGCCCGCGCGCCCGCTCGAAAGCGTCTTGCCGCGGCTCGGAGGCGACGTCCCCTGGCCGGCCTTCCGCCAGGGGCACGCTGCTCGGGCCGGGCCCCGCAGTTTGGAGTGGCCCCGGCGCGGTTTGGAGGGCGGCGAGCTCGCGCTGCAGGCGGCGGTTCAACGCCTGCTGCTGCATCAGCTGCTGCTCGGCCTGCTGGCGTTCCTGCTCGGCCTGCTCTCGCTTTTCGTGCAGGCGCGTCTCGAGCGTCTGATTGTGCAACAACAGGGTCTCTTGCTGTCCGCGCAGGATGGCTGCCTGCTCGCGCGCACGCTCAAAACCGAAGCACACCCCGAGCAACAGCACAAAGGGCAAGACCGTCAAAGCCAGCCGCAGTCTGCGCTGGCGGCGCGCGCGAGCGGCCCGGGCAGCCCGGACCTCGTGCAGCTGGGCAGCCAGAGACCGCCGCGTCGGGGATGCCGGCAGACGCTGTAGCTGGGTCTCGGCCAGCCCGAGGTCTCCCTGGCGCAGGGCCAGGCGGACGTACGCCTCGCGGGCCCGCAACTCGCCCGCGTGGGCGTCCGGATTGTCCTTCCACAAGGCCTGCGCCTGGCGGAATCCGGCCACTGCATCGACAAGCTGTTCGTAGAGCTCGGCCGGCTCTTGAAGGGGATCCTGAGGCAGGCAGCGCTCGAGGTTCTGTGCGGCCCGCAGGGCGATGTACAGGCTCTCGCGGTGGCGCAGGTGCTCCCGCAGCCTGCGCTGGAACTCCCGCGCGCTCGGACGCTCGCGTGGTTCTTTGGCCAACGAGGCTTGCAGTAGCCCGCGCAGCTCTTCGGGCAGCGCTCGCTCCAGAGGTGGCAAGGTCCCCTCTGCAGCGGCACGGATGACCTCCAAGAAGTCCCGCCCGGCACGTGGTGGCCGTCCCGTCAGCAACTGGTACAGTACGGCCCCGAGCAAGTAGACGTCGCTCCACGGCCCAAGGGCTGGGCCGTCGCCCTGGGCGAGCTCCGGAGGCAGATAGCAGGGAGTCCCGCAGGGAGTCTGGATGGCAGCTGCCACGCGCAGCCCCGTGCTGGCCGCTGTGCCACCTGTGCACGCGGCCAGGCCCCAATCCATCAGAAACACCTCCCCGAAACTGCCCAACATCACGTTGCTCGGTTTGATGTCGAGGTGCAGGACACCGCGGCTGTGTGCGTAGGCGACCGGATTGCAGATCTGCGCGAGGATCTCCAGATGCTCCTCCAGAGGCCTCTGTTCTTCGCACAGCTGTTGCGCCCAGGTCTCCCCTTCGACACGGCGCATCACCAACAGCAGCTCTCCGTCACGCTCTCTCAGCTCGTGTACAGGCACGATGTTCGGGTGCTGCAGCCGCCCGCTGAGCAGTGCTTCGGCCAAGAATGCCCCCCGCGCACTCGCCGTCGAGCCATCCACCGCTGCCGACAGAGCCTTGACCGCGACCTCCCGTCCGAGGCAGTGCTGCGTGGCGCGCCGTACGGTGCCCATACCTCCGCGGCCGATCACTTCGTGCAGGCTGACGGTCGAGCCGCGTTCTCCTTGCACAACGGCGGGCGCTGCCAGACTACGGTAGGTATCGTCGACAGCGAGCGTACCCCGGGGCGCCTTCCCCAGGCTGCGCGTCCAACGTCGCCTCAGCTCTTCGTCGCGCATGCTCCGTCTCCGGCTTCGCCTGCCAGATCAGACGCGCCCGCTGCCCGGCATCCTGCGCTCCTTTAGCTAGCAACCACCGGTCGATCGCCTGCCAGCAGGAGCACACTGAGCACTAGCAACCAGATCATGCGCTGGGCGACGAAGGTCGCCGCTCCCCAGGCCGCCGGCAACGCGTACAAGCCGCCCGGCGCCACCGACACCAGCAGAAGCAGGAACACCAGCGCTGCCACGCCTCGCCCTCGAAGGCTCGCCCAGCCGAGCCGACGGCCTGCCCGGAGCAGCGCGATCAGCGGTAGCAGGGTCAGCACATCGTCGTACCAGCGATGGAAGGTGACAAACAGCGTGGCCAATCCCAGCACCGCTCCCAGCTGCCACACATCCGCGTGGCGTCTGCGGACACACCAGACGGCCAGCAGCAACACAGCCAGCGCGCTGCCCAGCGTCAGCCACGGGCCGGCGACTTGCGTGTCTTTGGAGGCGGTGATCAGGGCGCGCTGCCACCACGCCTGCAGCAACTCTGCCGGCGCCCTGCTCAGTGCCAGAGCCCACAGGGTCAGTCCGCCGTAGATGCTGGCCGCCAGCACCGTCGGGCGCCAGGCCCCAAACACGGGCAACAGCACGACGAACAAGACTCCCACATGAGGCTTGATCAAGACCAACAGCACACACAACGTCGCCGCCCACAGGCGCGCTCCCCGGAACTCTATCCCTCTGTCGAGCAACAGCAGCAGGCCGAAGACGCCCACCAGGACGTGGATTCCAAACTGTCCGTTGCCGACGGTGGCCCCGATGGCGTAGTGGCCCACGATGGTCAGCATCACAAACAGACGTTCCAGCCGGTTGGAGGCACCGCTCGCATCGGCGCCCATCAAACACAAGCCAGACAGCAGCGGCAGCAACATCGCAGCCCACAGGCGGCGCGCCGCATGAAAGCTCAACCAACCAATCTGTGGGTACAGCAGCATCAAGCTGCCCGGAGGGTAATTCGCATCCACACCACCGTAGGGACTGAACCCCGCCAGCAGCATCCACAGATGGCGCTGCCGTTGCCACAGGTCGCTCGCTCCTAGAGGGCTCTCCTGATACACCAGCCGCCAGCCCTGATAGCTGAGCCACAGACCCGCCGCCAGGCCGAGCAGAGGGATTCCCAGCAGCAACAGGACGCGTAGTAGACGCGGTAGCGGAGGCTGGACACGAGGATCGGCGCTGTGGCCCCCGCCCATCAGCACTCCACCAAGGCGGCGAGAGCAGTGAAACGCTCCCGTTCCTCGGGCAGGCTGCAGACCTCAGCCAGCAGCGTCAGCTGCGCGCGCAACTGACGCTTTTCCCAAAAGAAAGCGGACTGCAGATACTCCCGCAACACGGTCTCTGTCCACTTCCCTGACGCAACCCGGGAGCCCAGCGTCCAGGTACGGGGCCAGGACCGCGCCCGCAAGCAGCCGAACAGCTCACGAGCCTCCACCGCCCGCCCGTGCCCCAAGAGGTGGGCACCGACCAGGAAATTCGCCAGGTTGCGCCCGTGGCGGTGGTCGTTCCGCCGAACAAAGAGGCTCAGCTCCTTCTCGGCACGGCCCAGCTCTCCCATCCGCAGCAGGAACCAGGCCCGGTGTTCCCGCGCGAAGCTGTCCCCGGCATCCAATGCCTTGAGCGCTTCGAGGGCCATGCCTGGCTCACCCCGTGCAAACGCGGCCCGCGCCACCCACAGCCGTGCGCTGTTGCACGGACGTGAGCTGGGGTGCAACTCGAGACCTGCCAGCGCAGAGACCGCGTCAGCGCTGCCGGCCAGCGCGTCCTGGACGGCGTGGCACAAGCGGGCGTTGCGCGCCCGCTCGGGGGTCTCGAGGAAGATGGCACGGCTGGCCCCTTCGAGTAGACGTGCGGCACGCTCAGGAAACCCGAGCTCGAGCAGGGCAAAGTAGGCATCGGGCAAGTGGTAGGGACGGGCCGCCGCGTCATGCAGCAGCCCCACGAAGGCCCTCTCGACCGCACGCGGGCGCGCGGTCCAGAAAGCGAAGAACAGACGCGCCTCGGCCCGCCAGACAGGGTCGATAGAGCGGCCCTGGATACGGCTGCTCATGAAGCTGGGGAACTCCCAGCTGCCACGGACCTCGTTGACCTCCTGGCGGATCAGACGCTGCCCCCAGCCGTCGAAGCAGTGCTCGATCGCCAACGGCAACAGCTCGGCAATCCCCCGGCGTCGCTGCGCATCGAGAGAATGCAGCCGCGAAAGGAGCCACTCGCGCGCCGTTGCCCGGTGCGGATCGTCGCGTTGCACCAGGGCCGCGGCCAAAGCCTCATGTTTGAGGCTGGTGTCGCCGCGCTCGGCCGCCACCATCGCCCGGCCCAGATCTGCCAGACAACCCACATGCTCTTCCGCCTGGGCACGGAAACTCTGTTGGGCCTCGTCGAGCACCAAAGCCTTCAGCTCAGACTCCTCCTCGGCGCGCGCCAGCTCGAGCAAGCAGAGGCCGCCGCGGAAGCCAGCCAGACGCCCTTCACGACGGCCCGGATGGCTGGCCGCGATACGTTGGTAGTGCTCGCGAGCGTCTTCGAACAATCTGCGGTTGTAGAAGGCATCGGGCACTGCCAGGCAAGAGACCGTCAGCCCGGCGTCGCGCGAGCGGATCGTCAGACCCCGCACACGCAAGCCGTGTCCTCGGCCGGTGATGCCAACCAGTCCCGAGCCCAACGGGATCGGATCCGAATAGGCATAGATCTCTTCACCGTTGACCGACAGCGAGACACGGTGCTCTTCGCGGCTGGCGACCACCGTGTGCCAACGTCCCTTGGCATACTCAGGAGTCTGCGCCCCCGCTACATCCCGGCCCGCGCGCAGCAGGGCGAGCATGCGGCGGCGGCCCGCACAGGCCGCCAGGCAATAACCTCCCGGCTCGTCGGCGTTGGGGTCGCGCGCGTTGAGCCAAATCTGCAGCTCCGGCCGGCCGCGCTGGGCATAGAACTCCAGCTCGACCCGCACATTGTCATGGAAGCGCCGGTTGTGGAAGTAGCGGAAGCTGCCTCGCCGCCCCTTCGGGCGCAGCAGCAACTCCTGCCCCGACACCCGCAGCCCTCCCGTCAACAGCCGCCAGTCATCGCGCCGACGACTGCCCGGCACGCGCCGCCAGGCCGCCCGCCCTTCCAGGGCATCGGCCACGTCCCCCGCGAACACGCGCACATCCACGTAGCGCCGCGCGGGCAGCGGTTGCAGCGCGCGCAGCGCGACCTCGGCCAGCCGCGGCGGAAAGCTGCGGCCTGGACGCGGCCTCGGCTGCGGCGGGCTCCCCCGCATCTCCACCTGCAGCTCGAGAACCTCGCGACCCTGCCACGGCATCTCGAGAGTCAGCAGCTCATACAGGATCACTCCCAGAGAGAAGATGTCCGACGCCGGACTGGCCGGCTCCCGGTCGTACAGCTCAGGAGCGATGTAGGCGGGCGTGCCCACCAACAAGTTGCTGGCGGTGTCTTCGTCGGGCGCCAGGGCAGGAAGTGCTCCCAGCCGGCTCGAATCGGACGAGTCCGCGAGCACCTTGGCCATGCCCCAGTCGAGCACCAGCACCTCTTCAAAGGCACCGATCATGATGTTTGAAGGCTTGAGGTCGCGGTGGATCACTCCCTTGCTGTGGGCAAAGGCCACCGCGTGGCAGGCCTGCAAGAACAGGCGCAGCAGGCGGGCCAGGGGCCAGTCCAGGGAGCTGCCTGGCAGGTCCGCGCGTAGTCCCCGCAACAGCTCGGCCAGAGACATGCCCTCCACCGGACGCATCGTGTAGTAGAGCTCATCCCCCTCGCCACACCAGTTGTAGACCGGGATGATGGATGGATGCTGTAGCCGCGCCGTCACCCGCGCTTCGAGCTGGAAGCGGCGCCGCAGCTCGCTGGAGCCCTGCTTGTCTGGCCGCACGCGTTTGAGGGCGATGCGCCGATGCAGCACCGGATCATCGGCCAGAAAGACCTCCCCCATGCCCCCGCGGCCCAGTGGCTCGATCACCGCATAGGGCCCGATGCGCTCGGGCTGCGGCTCAGACAGCTCCCCCGGCTCGGGCGGGTGCGGCCAATCGGAACGCATCTGCACGGTCGTGTCGCGCGCCGAAACCTCGGGTTTGTCTGTCATGCTTCTGCCGGCTCCCTCGATACCGTATTGTGCCCGCTGGATGGGACCTTGCAAGCCTCTGGCGGCAGACGTGTCTCCAATCGCCGGGCAGGCTTGCCTCTGCGTTGCAGGCGGAAATCCCCACACAGATCCCGGTCATGAGGCGTCGCCGTGGGCCAGCAGCAGCTCCAGAATGCTCTCTGGGATCTGGCGGAACTCGCTCCCCAGGGCCAGCTCGTACACGGACAGCGCGCGTTCGCAGCGGGCCATCCTCTGCAAGGCCGACCTGCCCGCCCGGATCGACGGGGCGAGCGCAGCTCAGGCCGGTGGCGGCGCAGAAGTCTCGACCACGAGGCCCAGTTCGAGCATTTGGGCCAGAAACGGCGCGACCATCTCCCGGATGGTCTCGGGAGCTTCGACGTACCGGCTAGCCAGACGCGCCGCCAGGTCCGGCAAGCTGGCGCCCGTCTGCAGTTCGCGCCAGATGTCGGCCGCCACGCTCTCCAGGTTGTAGTACACGCCCGTGTCCTGGTGGATCACGACCACCTCACCGTCCATCTCTTCGAACATCAGCCGGGCGCTGTTGACCCGGTAGTAGACCTCGAGCATCGGCAGGCTCCTCGGGAATCGAGGCCGCCGACGATAGCCTGAGCCCGCGCTCACGTGCAAGCCTCGAGGTTCTCATCTGATGTGCTCGGCGTCGCTGCATCCCAAGCCCAAATGTCTCTACCTCGAAACATGGAAGAATACACGCCGCCATGGACAGCCGCAGCAGACCAGGGTCTGGATGTACAGGGAGTGACACCCTGGAGTTCCCGACATACACTGGTACAGATTGAAACACTGGAGACTGCGATGCCCCATGATGCGCGCGGACAGCTCACAATCCCCGACACAGTGGTCCCCACGTCCCTGGAGAACCCCGCCCTGGGCCGTTTCCAATGGTACAGCAAGCAGACTGGACAGATCTTCCCGCACCTGCCCAAGTACGGGGACATCAAGCAGGGTTGCATCGGCAACTGTTACACGATGGCCGCGATTGCCAGCGTGGTCTGGCTGCCGTCCGGACCCGACCTGATCGAGCGCATGCTCAGGGACACGGACGACGGGTTTGTGGTGATGCGGCTCTATTGGGACGAGGCCTGGAACTACTACAAAGTAGAGAAGAGCATCGTCACACGTACGAAACCCGGCAGGTTGCACTCCCGCGGGCCCGTCTGGGTCAACATGCTCGAGAAAGCCTTCCTCACGCTGCAGGGCAAGACCTACGGCACCGAAGAGGGCGGGAACGCAGTCCTGATCCTCAAAGCCCTGCTCGGCCCAGACGACTTCGGCAACCTGGGCGGCGCTGCCGACAACCGCAAGCAGTTCGAGGGCCGTGAGGAACAGTTCACCGCCTTCTACCATCTGATGCGCACCCTGTTCGGCGACAACGACTACCTCGACTCGCAGAAGGAGAAGGCCCGCAAGGCCAAAGAAGTCGTCACCTCGCAGGTATTCCCCGGCGAGATCGGCGACGACCAGTTCCCCAGCGTGAAGAAGTGGATCGACTGGTACAACCATGGGCTGCGCCAGAAATGGGCAGCGATCGAAAACCACACCTGGGTGGCTATCGAGGACTACCTCGAATTCATGCGCGAGCACGGCACAGGCCTCGACCAGACCGTCTTCGACACCGTGGTCGCCTGGGTGCAGCAGCACGAGCTGTTCAGCTACCGTTTCTTGTCCGGCCAATACACCGCCGAGCAGCTGAGCTTTTTCGGCAAGATCGCGCGCTACCTGGCGATGCAACGGCCGGTCACGGTCGCGACTCCCAGAGAGCTGCAGGGGAAGAAGGCGATGCTGTCCGGGCACAGCGGCGGTGAGAGCCGCGTCGACGGCATCTTCGCCGAACACGCCTATTCGGTGTTCGACACCAAGCGCGACGCTGATGGCTTCTGTTATGTCGAGGTGCGCAACCCCCATGGTTTCATGGGCCGCGGCTATTCCAAGCAGTCCGACGGCACGCTGAAACCCGAGACATCCGTCTGGAGCTCTCGTTCCTGGATCGAGCTTGGTGACTTCTTGATCACGTTTCCCGAAGTCCATTTCGGTTCTGAAGCGGTGACCGACGAGCGCGCGGCCTTCAACCAACAGCTGAAGGAGGCGGTCGCCAAGCGGGCAGATGAACTGCAATGTTCCGTATGTGGGGTCGATCTGACGGACACGAACACGCGACCGCAGGACAAGGGAATCTGCAAATCGTGCGCGTGGGAGAAGCACGAGCAAGAGAGCGCCTCGTCGGCCTTTGGCATCCTGCCATCATCGAACTCGAGCCCGATGCCCAAAGATCCGGACCCGCCGAGTCAAGCAAGCCAGTTCTTCTAGCGCCGCCGCCCGCACCTTCAGGAAGCTGCCATGCCTATCCATCCTCGCCACCGGTTGCCTCTACTCCTGCTCTGCGTCCTGCTGGGGTGCTGGCAGGATCCGCCCGCCCAGCCGTCGGGGGAAGACTCCCTGCGCGCGGCTCCGACGCCTGGCCCACCCGGACCTGCGCAGGCCGTCGGCAGTCTCTCGACCCCTCGGGCGGCGCTGAAGACCTTCGAGCAGGCCTGCCGCGACGGTGACGTGGTGACGATGCGCAGTGCCATGGACGACTCCAGCCTGCAAGCCGCTCTGACCGCAGACTTCCTGGTCGCTAGCAACGAAGCGGCGCTGCAGGCCGAGGATTTCAGGCAGGCGCTGCGGACACGTTTCGGCGAGGCTGCGCTCGATTCGTTGCAGATTCCCGCGCTGCACAACCCGTTGGTGCCTCCGGCGCGCGACTACTCTGCCTGGACCTCCGTCGTGACAGGAGACCGCGCAACGCTGACCGGTCCCGCTGGCGACGAACGCTTCGCGGTCCTCCAGGACGGGAAGTGGAGGTTGGATATGTCCTTCGCCATCGAAGGGCTGTCGGAACAGGATCGCTGCGGCAAGGTCGGGTCACTGGCGGGCTATGCCGGAGCCCTGGATGTCGCCGATGTGCAGGAGTCCGCAGATCTGGAAGCGATGCTCTTCCGCGTGCGGATGGGGTTGGGGTTCGGCGGCTTGCATGCCGAGATGGCCAGCGTGCGCCATCGCATGCAGGAGTGGAGCCACCGCCTGGCGCGGGACCCTACAGAAGAGCGCCCCGCAGCAAGCACAGCACCGGCCAGCGGCCCCGACCTGGAAGGTAAGCCCGAGCCTCTGCAGGTCTTGTTGAAGATCGCCGCGGCCGCCGACGGCCAGGACAGCGCGGGGCTGGTGGCGCTCTGCGACCGCAGCACGAAACAACGCCGCGATGGCATCGAGGTGCTGCTCGCCAGCATGCGCCACCGCGCTCAGACCTCGCGCTTCTTGGAGGCCGTCGGCCTACGCTTTACGGTGGTGGGCGAGAACCGCCTGGGCATGATTCCCACCGGCGTGCCGTTCGTGCTCAACGACATCGAAGACCTCGCTGCCGACGACGTGCAAGTGTGGATGACCAACGCCACCGTCACGACCCACGACGCGCGCTATGAGCTGCAGCAAAGAGACGGACGCTGGCTGTTCAACGCAGCTTCCCTCCCGCGTGAAGACGCTCTGGGCTATTCCCTGCCGCTCCGGGCACGGCGCATCGATGCCTACACGGCGATGCTCGACCCGTTGCTGGTCGAACAAGCCCGCAGCAGCGATGCGCTCGACGCGTTGATGCGCGCGAAGTTGGCTACAGACTTGGCGAAGCTCGAGCCAGACAAGCCAGAGATCCAGGTCGATCCGGCCTGGGCGGAGCTCGCCAGCGTCGCCGACCCCGATCCCCGGCAACGGGAGGTGGCGGGAGCGCTGCAAGCCCTGCAGGAAGCGCTGCATTCCGCCGAACCAGCACGCATAAGGGCTGCCGTCGAGCGCTCGACTCCCGAGCAATCCGGGGCCTGCGAGCTGCTGCTTGGGCTCAATGAGGCGCGCCTCGCGTACGAAGCATACACCCAGGCGGTGCGAGAGAAATTCGGGCAGTCGGCCCTCTACCAGCTTCCCCTGGCCGACTATCCTGACAAGCTCCCGAACTTTGCGGCGCACCTGGACAACCTCGAGATCCTGGGCGACAGTGCCACGGTCACCAGTCCGGCCGGTTTCGCCCTGCCCCTGCGCAGAAGAGACGGCTTCTGGCGGCTCGATCCAGGCTGCCTGCACGGCGCGCTCGACGGCGAGAGCCAGGCCCGCCTCGAGGCCTTCTACGCCTGCGCAGCCGGCAACCTGGACCTGCGGGCCGTGCAGCAGGCACAGACCGTCGATGCGCTGGTCGACGACCTCGATCTGTACCTCGCTCCGCTGGCACACAGCACCGACCCTGGCCCCTTGCGCTCGGACCTGGACGAGTACCCGCCTCCGCTTCAGGCGCTGTTGCGCCTGCACCATGCCATCCAGCGTGCCGACGAGCACGGGATCCGCGCGTTGCTCCTGACCTCGAGCCCCGAGGGCGAAGCGGCCGCCCAACGGCTGGTGGATCTGGCGACGTTGAGGCTCCGGCGCCGTAGATTTGAGAACGCGGTGGCCCGCAAATTCAGTTGGGCGGGGGCCTACCGCTTCGGCCGCGCCCGAGAGGACATCCCCATCGCCGACTTCGCAGTGATGGCCGACTACATCGAAGCGGAAGAGGCCGGAGACCGGGCGACCCTGCTCTACTATGGCGACTCCGCCCAGTTTGTGCGTCGAGACGGCCACTGGCTGTACGATGTTGCCGAGATGCCGCTGCCCGAGAGCTGGGAAGGCCGGTCGGATGCCTATGCCAAGAGTCTGCGGGCACAGCTCACCGCCCTGAGCCCTACGCTGATCCGCAGCGCCCGCACCATCAAAGGCCTCATAAGCAGCTACCGGCTCCTGCTCATCGGGCTGTCGGCGGCGCCCGACTGAACGGGTGCAGCGTGCACCAACAAGCAGGGCTTGCCGAAGCGGCGCCGCCCGGGGCGGAAGAGCCAGGACACGGCGGACCAGACCCTGGCGGAGTCGGGCTTCGCGCTACGGGCCTCGGAGCTGGACGAATTCTATTCCCACTTCATCTACACCGCCGAGGGTGCCCCGGGCGGAGGCCCCGTCTCGGCTACGGCCCATATCGATGATGTGGACGAAGACCCGGTGCTGCTGGTCGACGGGTTGACGAGGCGTTTCCGCTACCCCGGCTGGCGGCTCGGCTGGGTGGTCGGTCCCCGGGCGATGATCGATGGGCTCGGACGCGCGACCAGCGCCATCGACGGAGGTCCCTCCCGGGTCGTCCAGCGCGCGGCGCTCGAGGTGTTGCAGCCGGAGCGGGCGGATCAGGAGACCGACGCGCTGCGGAAGCTGTTCGCAGACAAGCGCCGCCTGATGCTCGATACGCTGACACTTGGTCCATGCCTGCGATTCGTTACAATGATGCGACGCCTTCTGATTTCTGAATACCGGAGCCGCGATGAACGACGAGCAAGATTCTGTCCACGACATGACAGGCCACACCGTCCGCTACCAAGCCAGCCATACCGGGAAGCATGACAACCTGCAGGTGGGCAAGAAGGCCAAGATCACGTTCAAATCCCCGACGCCGCAGGTTACGGTCGCCGAGGGACAAACGGCAACGATCGACCATGGCGAGTCCGGCATGCCGGCGGCGACGCGGGTGCTCAACGCACAGACCAACAAGAAGCGTGGCACCGTGCAGTGGCGCGTCGACGACAGCCAGGTCGTCAAACTACGCGAACCCAGCGATCAGAGGCAGGTCGTCGTGGCCGCCGTGCAGCCCGGCACAACCGACGTGCACGTCGAATACACGCTCGGGAAGTTGACGGCCAATGCGACCGTGCGCGTTACGGTCCGGGCGGCGCAGATCCACATCGAGTCCCCGCAGGTCGACTTCGGCGACGCCACCGTGGGTGGGGAAGCCATCGTCAAGAAGCTCACGATCGAAAACAAGGGAGACATCTGCCTCAAGATCGCCAACATCGGGATCACCACGGCGGCGGCCAAATCGGTGCAGATCAACCCCACGCGCCTGAATGTCGAGCAGAGCGCAGAGGTCACGCTCACTTTCAAACCAGGCAGCCAGGGTGAGCTCAGTGGAGCGCTCAGCGTCATCTCGAACGACCCCAAGACCCCCGAGCTTGCGGTCAAGCTCAGCGGGAAGGGGTGCCAACCGAAGATCGAGATCACGCCAGAGTCTCTGACCTTCGGCGAAGGCCTGCTCGGAATGACCAAGACCGAGAAAGTCACCGTCAGCAACAAGGGAGACGTCCCCCTGCTGATCAAGGGACTGCAGCTCTCCGGTCCCTCTGCCTCCTCCTATTCTCTGCAGCCCGGCGACAACTGGAAGACCAGCATCGATCCGGCGGCGAGCGCCGAACACAAGGTGATCTTCAAGCCCCAGGCTGAAGGAAACCTGCGAGCAAAGCTCAGCGTCGCATCGAACGATCCCCAGCAGCCGAAGAGCGAGGTCGGCATCACCGGAACCGGGCAACGGCCTCCGGTCCTGTTGCTCAGCGAGACCCACATCGACTTCGGCAAATGCCTGCTCGAGGCCGAGGCCAGCTTCTTGTTCTTCTCGGGATCGCGGCTCTTCAAGCGGGCCTCGACCTCCAACGGCAGCTCTGCGCGGGTATAGACACCGCTGTCGATAGAGAACTTGGTGTTGCCCGCATTGGACATGTAGCCATCTGCGATGCGGCACCTCCAGCCCCCTCCCCCATTCGAGCTATCCTGGCTGAGAGATTCGCCGATCACGGTGTGACGGTGGCAGGGCAGGCGTATCCGCCCCACGCCCTTGCCCTCGGCCACCTGTGCCTGGCCGGGTTGCCAACCGTTGTTGAGCTGGGCCTCGGTCTTCAGCGGCAGCCGCCCCATCTCCCGGTACACGCCCTTGGCAGTGCGTGGCTCGACCGCCAACACGTCCTCGAGGGCGAGCTTGACGCTGTCCTCGATCTCTTTCTGTACGCGGACAAAGATCCCCATGAAGCTCACCTCGAAGGCCGCCTCAACCATCGCCACCTTGCCCAGACCCGCGCCCCAGGGCTCGTCGATGGTGTCCTGGTCGGGGCCGACGATGATGCGCACCCGGTAGGGGGTGAATTCAGGCGTCAGGTAGAGAGTCTTGAGAGGACCATTCTCCGTGATCGCGCCGCTATTGCCGTTGGGGTCCTTGCCGCCGTACCAGCTATTCCAGGTCTTCTGCCCTGCGGCGGGGGTGAAATTCTCGCTGTAGATCGGCTTGTCGGTCGGGTAGCGCTCCCCCCAGATCTCATAGCGCCCCTTGAGCGCATAGCCGGCCGCGTCGTCGAGCTTGTACTTGAGCTCGAGTTTCTCTTGTTTGGGGACAAAGGCCGCGTCGATCTTCTCGACCTCGAGCTTGAGCTTCTTGAGCTCGAGCTCACCGGACTTGAGCCGCTGCGCAAAGTTGCTGAAGCCGTTCTTGGGGCCGGGAACCTGCCCGAGTTGCGCAAAGAAGTAGAACTTCATGCCGTCCGAGTGGACCGGCGGTTTCCAGCTAGCTTTGTGGGACTGATCGCCGGGCAGCACGGCCTGCAGGCGGTCGCTGGCGTCATAGATCGCGAAGCTGACCTTCTGACCCGGCGCCAGGTCGGAGGCGGTGATCCGCGCCTCGACAGCCTCGCCCGGTTTGGCGGTGCTCTTCGACCAGACAGGGGTTTTGAACTGGGTCTCCTTGGCCAGGCTGAGCTTGATCTCGACGGGCATCGGAATTCCTCTGGCAAGCTGGTGCTTCGGCACACGTTCCGGTAGGGCGGCACTCCATCGCCAGGCTACCTGTGGCGGTTCGTCATCAATCCGCAGCCCATCGGTCGAAGCTGCTCCGGAGCGCCTATGCTGCGTCTTGCACCGAGATCTCCGCGCTGCGGTCCCATGAGGGATTGCAGCTTAAACGATGGATTCCCAAGCTTCAAACAGACTTTGCGCTCCCAGAACGCCGATTGGGGGCAATGCGTTCGAGAACAGCTGGCCCCTGCCCATCCAGCTCCGGCTCTGGTATGGTGAGGCCAAACTTGTGGAGAATGATCGATGCGCAGCCAGGTTCTGATGCTTCTTTGGGCCCTGACTCTCTGCGGCGCAGCGTCAGCCGACGTCGAACGCACGATCCGCGTCGAGGGCAGCGCTTTCGCCTTCGACCCTGAGGCCGGCGCGGTCGCTGTGGCTGACACCGAGAGCGGCGCCCTGACCCTCTACACACGCGCCGCCCTCGGTGGCCGCGAGGGCGGCCTCGTCGGCCCCGTCTCGGTGGGCGACCAGCCCGTCGACGTCGTGTTCAAGAAGCTCGGCGAGCGCAGCCTGTTCGCGGTGCTGTGCCAGGGGAACGGACGCCTGGTTCTGCTGGACAGCCGCTCCCTGGAAATCGTCGCCCGCATTCCGGTCACTGGCGCGGGCCCGTCCTCACTGTTCGCGTCGTTGAACCCTGCCGATCCCTACGTGTACTACTGCTATGGCAACGGACACGACTCCTCCCTCGGCCGCGTGCACCTGGAAGACGAGTCGGTCGAGGCGTTCGGCCGCCTCGACGGGCGCGAGAGCGTGGCCGACGGTGCGCTCTCGGCGCGCGGAGACTGGCTCTACCATCGCGGCCCCTGGAGTCCCTCTGGCTTCAACGCCTGGCGCATCGTCTCGGCGCCCGGCGCGGCTTTCGAGGCGTTGCGGATCACCGACGAGCACGAGAGCACTCCGGGATACGTGCCCGACGCGACGGGTGAGTATTGCGCCTCCGGGAGCGACCTGTACTCCGTCGACCTCGCGACCAAAGTCGCCACGCTCTCGGCGCGTCCCGCCGGCTTCTCCGCGAACCGCCCGTTGATCCTCGCCTTCGATGAGAGCGACCTGGTCATTCTGTCCCTCAACTCCTTCCAGGAGCTCGCGCGGACCTCCGTGCCTCTCGATCGCGACGCGCACCGTTATGGTGCCCCGCCCCCCGCCTTCCTCGACGACACCGGCGAGCGGGTGATCGTATGCCAGCCCCAGGCGCTACACATCATCGCCCTCGACAACCTCGACCTTCCCGAAGAGCCCTTCCTGTCGGTGGAGGTCCAGGGCTCGTCTCAATTCGAGGTCGGGGTCCAGGGCGTCCTGGGCCTGGCCCCGAGGGAAACAGGTCTTGTGGTCAGCCTGGACCAGGCTCCTGACGGCGTCCGCCTCGACGGCACGCGCCTGGTCTGGACGCCGACGGAGGATGACGTCGGGCCGGTCGAGGTCGGCCTGCGGCTCAGCGCGGGAGGAACTGAGCGGACCCTCACGCTCGACATCGACGTCCAGTATCCTTTCCTCGCGCTCGACTTCGTCCCAACCTGGCTGCTGACCGATCCCGAGGGGAACCGCGCGCTCCTGCTCGACGGCGACCGCTCGGGCTTCCCCTGGGAGGGGGCAGGCACGACCCAGCTCGCGCTCGTCGACATCGCCACGAAAACGCTCATCGCACGCCGTCAGCTGACCGGGACCGTGCGCACGGCGCACCTCGACGGTCACGCCGTATACTACGCCCCGACGCAGGGGGGAAACCTGTTCCGCACCCTCTCCCTCGAAGACCTGTCGGATGGTCAGCGGGTGTTCGTCAATGAACCGGTGACGGACTTCGGGAGCCTGCCGGATGGCAGCTTGCTCGTCGTCAACGGAGGCGAGGCGGCGCTCTATGACTCACAGACTCTCAAACGCACAGGCGTCCTCGGGCAGGCCGCTGGCGCCCTCGGTCGCAACCCTGTCCAGCTTCCCGTGCGCCTGCAGGACGGATGGCTGGTCGGGTCGTCCGTCGTGCCCGAGGGAGGCGGCGCCCCTCTCATGCTCGTGTGGCCGCCGCCGGGCTTTCCGCTGCAGTCCCCGGCCCGCGGCGAAGAGACCGCCCCGAGACTCTGGGCGCGCGTGATCGACGCCCGCAGCCTGCGTGCGGGCGACCGCCGCGCCGGACACGTCATCGCCAGTTGGGACGCACAGGCCGCCGCGCTCCTCTCCACACACCCTGCCGCCGTAACGGTCCAGCGGACGACGACCGGCGGCGGCTTCGAGGCGCTGGTGCAGAGCCTCTCCTTGTCGTTCCACGACCTGGTCGAAGGTCAGCCGCGCCGGATCCTCGCGCTGCAGCGCGGTCCCGTGGCTCCCTACACGTCCAGCTCGATGCGAGGGCCGCCCTTTGCGGTGACCGCGACGCGGGTGCTTCTGAGCGACCAGGAACGGCTATACATCGTCCCACTCCCCAGCGAGAGTCTGGCCGCGCTGCCCGCGCCTGTCGCGCTGAAGCGGAAGCTGGCACCGGTCGTCCTTGCCAAGGATGCGTTGACGAAGTACACCCTCGAAGCGGACGGCGGGACCGGCCCCTACACGTTCAGCTTCCTGCACGAACAGCCCGGCCTGGAGCTCGACGCCGCAAGCGGGGAGCTCAGCGTCGACGGCAGCGTGCTGTGGAAGAGTTACCTGCGCAGCCTGCAGGAGAACCTCGGACGGCGGATCCGGCTCGAGGCTTGGGAGCAGACCGTCGCGCAGGCCGAAGCGGCCTACGCCGCGCTGCTGGGAGAGAAGCCCGGCGGCCTGCCGGTCGCCGTGCCGGTACTCGTTTCGGTGTCGGATACCGAAGGGCAGAGCGACAAGCTGGCGGCGACCCTGCTGCTCGTCGGCCCGCGCGGTGAGGCGGACGCGCTGGTCGAGGCGGCCCACGCGGCCCGGGAGGCCGAGCTCAGACCGGTTCGCGAGGAGCCGGACAGGTCCCAGGAGGCACCGCCGCCGAACGCCAGCGGGGCCGATGCAGACGCCCTGGCAGGTCTGCAAACCCGCGTCGTGCAGCTCGAGACCCGCGTCGGCGACCAAAAGGAGCAGCTGGCAGCCCTGGACGACTCCGTCGAGGCCCTCCGCAGGGAGCTGGCCGAGAAGACCACGAGCGGCGACGCGAACGGGCCGCTGAGCATCGCTGCCCTCGCCCTGGGTGTCGCTGCCCTTGTCCTCGCGCTCGTCGCCCTGACCCGCCGGGCCCGCGGCGCGTAGCGGAGCCCCGGGCAGGACGAGTCTCTCGGGCGCAGTGCGCAGCGGCTGGTCTCGCCAAACGTCGATCGCACCAGCAGCCGTGCTGCTCCTGGGGCAGCTTCGATGGGCCACGGCGCCTGGCAGAAACGTGAAATACGGCCTGCCGGGGGTATGGGCTTCGAGCTGCGCACCGCAGACCAGACCGGCGGCTGCAGGGTCTCGCCCGGGCCGATGGTCGGAACGCCCAGGTGCTTGGCGCTGTGGAAGGCGATCCCCGGTTCGGATCCCAGCCCGCACCGCAGGTGTGGAGCTTGACCGGCGTTCCGATGTCACACCCCTGGGCGGAGCGGATCATCTCGAACAAGAGGGAGCGATGGACCAAAATGCCGTCGCAGCGGGTCGGGTCCTTCCTCATCACGAAGTCGCTATCAAAGACCTTGGACTTCAGCCCCGCGCCGACACCATGGAAACCGGGGCGCGTGCCTGATACCGAGCTTGCGTGCCAGGGCCAGCCTTCTTACAGGGACTTCCAGTCAACCTCGGGAACATCGAGCAGGCCGGCAGGCAGCGCGTCCTGTGCGATCAGCCGCGGCGGTACCCGCGCGCGCACCGATTGCGCTGCCCAATGCACGGCGGCGACTCCAACGTCGCTGTGGCCGTCGTCGTCGAGGTCGATGCGGCAGACACCCTCTTCGGCAGGCCCGAGCAGGAGATTGCCGTCGGCGGCGAGGTTGCCTTCGAGCTGGGCACCAGACTCGAGCTGCACTCTCACCGGACCGGCAGGTAGAGGTGTCCCCTGGTCGTCGACCAACTGTGCAGACACGATCCACGGCCGCACCGCGACGCGGCAGCTCCCGCCCGTGCGCACCTTGGCCTCAGCGAACAAGTCCGGCGCCTGCACCTGCACGCCTGCCTCCACGCGGGTCTCGCCCTCCGCAGGGCCCGCTGGTTGTGCGGCCGGCTCTTCCTCCAGGGGAGGCGGTGCTTTCTTCGGATCGAGCTGCAGGCGCAGCTGCCACATGCCCGCGCGCAGCTTCTTGTGCTCTGCGCGGCCCTCGCCATCGAGGCTCCCGGAGACGGGCTCTACTTTCGCCTGCGAGAGCGTGTAGGCCAGCCCTGCCAGAGGCTCCTGGCTGGCCGCATCGACCACCTGCAGGCGCAGGTTGCCGACGCGCTGGATCTTGATCCTGAAGGCCCGGCCGCTCTGCACCTGGATCTTCTTGTTGCGCAGGGTGTTCATGCTGTGGCGGCGGGTTGCCTTCTCGCGGGGAAGCTCATCCATCGCTGGGCTCACTGGGGGCTCGGGGATTGCTTTGAGTATACACCCCGCGGCAACAACGCGCCCGCCGCGATCCTGTGATGGATGCGCAAGCGATGGCTGGGAATCCCTCGTTCAGGGCCGCAACTCTGCTACCTGCTTGGTTTATCAGGCGGCACAAGCGATGGTCCAGCGCCGTCTGCTACAATCGAGGAAAAGGTTGTGCCATTACCGCGAGGGAGGCTGCTCTATGGCCCGCAAGATCCGCTTCGCCAATCAGTTTCCCGCCGTCGACGAGCCCTTGCTGCTCGTTCCCGGCCGGGGCACCTTCGGTGAAGTCGTCATCACCTTGCGCGAGCTGGACACCTACGTCCAGGATGGACGGCGCCATCACGAAGGCGGCGAAAGCCGTGACCTGGGAGCCTACGTTGCCCGTGTCCAGGGAGGGAAGTTTACCAAGGCGGCGTATGTCGTCCGGTCCCCCGAGGAATGGTACCCCAAGCCCGGCTACTTCGACGGTTACTGGAACGAGCTGCGGCTGTTCCACAAGGAAGGGGAGACCGAGGTCACGGGCCGCTACCCCGGCACCAAAGATGGGCGTGTCACGGGCAAGGTCAGCGCCGGAGGCAAGGCGCTCGAGCTGCGCTGGAGCCAATCGGACGGCAAGCAAGGCGGTTGGTACTTCGATCTGCTTGACGAGAACACCATCAAGGGCGTGTGGTGGTACGACTACGGCAGCCGCCGCCAGACCCGCGAGCAGGTAGAAGAGCTGGTCGCCGACGGTGAGTACGCCCACCTCGACTACTTCAAACGCGCCAAACCCTACACCAAGGCGCAGCCTCTGTTCAAGATCCCCGTCAGCTTCAAGGGCGTCGATGCTGAGCCGCTCATCGCCTGCCTGCCGGCGGAAGAGCTGGCGGCCGAGATCGACGCCTCGCTGCGCGATCGGCGCACCCGGCGTACCAAAGACGCCGTCCTGCTCGAAGTCGGGCTGTTCTACAACTACCGCGGCGTCAAATACAAGTCCGAACGCTACTTCGCGGAGGTCCCGGTCCCGATCGACCGCGAGCTCGAAAAAGGTCTCGCCGAGAAGCTGGTCTTCCATCGCGGCTGGATGCTCGGGAGCGGACTCAAACAGAAAGAACCCGGCCTCGAGGCAGAGCTCAAACTGCTCGGCACCGTGCTGGTCCCCGACAAGGCGGACTTCGCAGCACAGCCGGCCTTCGCCGGACCCTTCGAAGCCGGAAAGAAGGCCGGGCTCAAGGACCGCAAGGCGCTGGCGGAATCATTGATCGTGCGCCTTGCCAGTGGCGGCTTCCTGCCGACGGACGACAACCCCCTGCCCAAGGACACGCCGCTCTACCTCGAGTTCGAGGTCTACCGGACGCTGGGGAACCTGGTCGAGAAGGACTGTGTTGTCGAGGTTTACGAGCACGCACGGGGCGACAAGCGCTGGCCGGGTCGAACCTGGTCGCTGCTGCCGGGCTACAAGTCGGCGCTGCTCGGCCATTTCGGCGACGACTGTGCCAGCGCCGTGCGTGTCCCGCAGGGCTTTGAGATCGAGCTCTACAGCGAGGCTGGCCAGGAAGGGCAGAAGCTCAAGCTGGGGCCTGGCCTGCACAATCTGGCCGCCTCGGGCTTCAACGACAAGGCCACCGGGATTCTCGTGCGCTGCAGCACCCCACCCGAGCAGGAACAGGACTTCCGGGTGCGGGCCTTCCGCCAAGGTCGCGTCTTGCTGCGGGTCAGCCAGGCAGCAGCGATGAGTGACGGTGAGACGATCCCCAGCGAGCTGTTCGCGCAAGCCTACTATGCCGGCGTCAGCCGTCAGGATGTCGAGGCGATCTTCCGCAGCGCATTCGAGGCCGCCACGAACCAGCGCACGATCCTGATGGTCAAGACCTACGCGTCGCTCGGCTACGGTCCAGCCAGCAAGAACCCCTACACGAAGAGCGGCAAGAAGAAACTGCAGGACGAGTTCGAGAGGTTCCTGAAGGCCTGTGCCGAGTCGAAGCCGGGAATCCAGCGCGCGCTGAAAGAGGGCCAGGAGATCTTCAAGCTCTTCGATCGGGGCATCGCGGTCGGGAAGAAGAGCTTCTCTGCGGCAGGTGCCGAGAGCTTCATCCGCCAGCAGGCCGACCGGGGGAAGATCGGGCAGGATCAGGCCCGCAAGCACTACAAGAACGGGCTCGAGGTCGGCAAGGCCCAGCGCGGAGCGCTCTGCTCGCAGCTGTGGTTCGGCAGTCAGTCCAACACCAAGAAGTTCCAGGAAGCCCTGCTGCAGGTCGCCCAGGAATGTGCCGCCCATCCCGACACCTACGGCGACCCGCGCGACCCCAACGCGCGCCTGTACGGAGACGGTTTCTGGAGCCCGCTGCGCGAGTTGCGCAGGCAGGCCATCGCCGCCGGGGTTCCCGAGAAGACCTTCATCATCGCCCGCAACCGTGCGTTGCGCACCCTGATCCCCGCAACGACCAGTTCTGCGGGCCTGCAGAAGGTGGCCTTGGCGTTCTTCTCCGAGCCGGCCGAATGGCTGGGGCTGACAGTCTGGGCCCTGGTCGACACCATCCAGTATGGCGTGTGCTCCGTGGCGGGCTGGGAACTGGTGCCCTACGAGAACTCGCAGTGGTACATCGAGCAATGCCGGGCCTACTTTGAGTCGAGCGCATTCGACCGCATCGACCAGGCCGAGACCGGCTGGGGCCTGTACGCGATGGCCGTCCTCGGGCTTGGAGATGCGTTCTTCAAGGTCGGGGCGGCGATGACCGGCTGGGGGGCGCTACGCAACGTCGGCAACCTGCGGGCGGCGGGCTTTACCTTCAAGACCTTCATGCAGACGCTGGTGGTCGGAGGCGTAGAGTTCACGGGCGGCAACCTGGGCAAGCTGCTGGTGAAGTCCGCGGCCCTGGGCAGTGTGCTGGGCTTCGGTGAGGAGGCCATCCACGCTGGCATCGACGAGCGCGAGTTTCAGCTGAGCAGCGCGCTGTGGAAGACCTTGCGCAACAGTGTGATGTTCCTCTTCTTCCAGGGCGGCAGCAACTTCTTCACCATGCTCTCGATGGGGGAGGCCTTCGCGGCCATCGTCTTCCTGCCCCAGGTGGCAGGTCTGGTCGCAAGTGGGGCGCAGCTGATCGAGGGCTACAAGACCGACGACGACAAGAAGAAGAAGGAGGCATGGAAGTACCTGGCGCAAGAGGCCTTCAGCACGGTCCTGACCATGGGGGTCCCAGCCATCACCCGGATCCTCGCCAACCGCTTCCTGGCAAGCCGCGTCGCCCAGGGCGGCCCGTTGACCAAGCTGGCCCAGAAGATCCGGGCCGAGACCGTGGTCAAGCTTCCCGATCCCGACGATGCACCGGGTATGGTCCGCTTCCTCTTGTTCCACGTCGACGACGCCAAGGCCCTCGGCAACTTCATCGCCAAGCAGAGCAACTGGGACGGCGTGCAGAGTAAACTCTCGAGCCAGTTTGCCAAGACACGCTCGGGCACGCTCACGCCAGGGGCCAAGGACATCCTGCAGAAGACCCGCTACGCCTACCTGCGGACCTACGGAGGCCAGAGCGCGCGGGTGTGCGAATTCCTCCAAGCCAGTGGGGCGACCAAGAGCTACGCCGAGCTCAAGGCCATCGGCGATGCGCTGCCGCACGGGGTCCACCCGATCAAGCCGTGGAAGCGCAAGCTGACCCAAGAAGGCGACGAGGTCTGGCGCCAGCTGGTGCACCACTTCTTGAGCCTGCACAGCGACGACGCCAGCATGACCCTCCGCTTGCATGGGGAGATCGGGGTGGGCGGCCTGCGCACTCTCAAGAAACGTCTGGCCAAGCACCAGGACGGCGACATCAGCGATGCATCGCTCAAAATCTGGCATAGGCTGATGGGCCACGTGGGCGACGCGGGCCACCTGAACAGATCGCACGAAGAGTTCGGCGGCTACCAGCTGCGCAAACGCATCGTTGCAAGTCGCGAGGGCGTCGCGTGGACCAAGTGCGACTTGCACAACGCGGCGGCAGAGGCCCTCGGCAAGAAGACCGTCAGCAAGCAAGAGGCCTTCGACCACTTCATGGCGAGCACCAAGGTAGAAGAGGTCCTGATGAAGGAAGTCGGCAGCCACGGATCCACGAAGACTGTCGCCCACGAAGTCAACCCCAAGACCCGTGACCCGAGTAAGGTTGTCGCCGATGTGCGAAAGATCCTCGACCAGGACAATGTGCTGGCCTTTTCCCATGAGGACCTCGGACCCAAGGCAGTCGGTCTATTCAAAGCAGACGACGAAAACCTCATCCATGTCTTTGGTTTTCACGGCATCGAGACGGGTTTCCGCAGCCAGAATTTTGACGCGGATTTCGTGATGATGAAGGATCCTGTGGTGACGGATGGAATCCTGATCCATCATTCCCTGTTGTTCGAAATGTTGACGTACGCCCATGCCAAGAAGAGCAGCAGCACGCTGAACAAGACCATCAAGCTCTACACCTGCGGCGCGGGCTGGAACCCTCAGTCTGGCATCGGCCACAAGGTCGCCCAGCACTTCCGGCAGAAGACCATCGCCCCCGGCGAGACGCTGGGAACCCCCGTCTGGTCCCAGTTCGGCTTCTGGCGTTGGACCAAGGGCACAGAGACGATCGCCAAGGGAAGGACCTGGGAAACCAGCCTGCCAGACTGAGGCACAAAAAAAGAAAGGCCCTGCCCCTCAGCCCTTCCGCTTCCCCAACCACTCCGCCAGCCGCGCGAGTCCTTCGTCGAGCGAGACCCGAGGCTTGTACCCCAGGTCCCGTTTGGCGGCGCTCAGGTCAAACCAGTGGGGAGTCGAGAGCTGCAGCGCCACGAAGCGTGTCATCGGCGGCTCGGAGCGCGCGCCGAAGAGCCCGTACGCCTTCTCCAGGCACCAGCCGAGTCCATAGGCCAGGCGCGGCGAGATGCTACGGGTGACCGGAGGCAGGCCGCCGGCGGCCAGGATGCGGTTGATCAGCTCGAAACACCCGATCGGCTCATCCTGAGCGATGAAGTAGGCGCGCCCGCCCACGGCGCTCCCGCTGACCAGCGCGTCGGCCGCTAGCAGATGGGCTTCGGCCGCGTTGTCGATGTAGGTCGAGTCGACCAGGTTCTTGCCGTCGCCTATACGCCGCAGCCGGCCAGCCTTTGCCCGGGCGAGGATGCGTGGCACGAGATGGTTGTCTCCCGGCCCCCAGATCAGGTGCGGACGCAGGGCCACGGTCGCCAGCTTCCCGTCGTTGGCCGCGAGCACCATGCGCTCGGCCTGCGCCTTGGTGGCCGCGTAGTGGGCGCCCAGGAAGTCGTGTCCGTAGGGCGCCGACTCGTCGATGCCCTGCCCCCCGGCGGGCTCGAACACCACGCTCGGAGTGCTCGTGTAGACCAGCCGCGGCACGCCATGGCCCCGGCAGCCAGACAGCACATTCTCGGTGCCGAGCACATTGGGCCGGTAGTAGTCGTCGTAGCGGCAGCTGACTCCCGGGCGGGCAGCCACGTGGAACACGGTATCGCAGCCTTCGACGGCACGCGCGACCGCTTCGGCGTCGGCGAGGTCTCCCTGCCGATGCTCGACGCCGAGCTTCTCCAAGTCTGGATACGGGCTCCTCGAGAAGCTGCGCACCTCGTCGCCCCGGGCCTTCAGCATGCGCACCACGGCCCCGCCCAGGAATCCGCCGCCTCCGGTGACCAAAGCCTTCACGAGATCTTCCCCGCGGCCCAGACGGCCAGCTTCTCGCGGAAGATCTTGGAGTTGTGCCTGATATCGACAGGGAAGGCCGGGTGGAAGAGAAAGTGCTCGATCTTGCGGGTCTGCGCGTGCTTGGCCCCCAGGGCCTTGAGCTCTTCGATGAGCTTCGCCGAGCCCTTGCCCGCCTGCTCAAGCTCGACACACAGCACACGCGTCTGCGCACCGGCTGCGCCCACACCGACCAATGCTGTGCGGTACACCTGGGGATGGACGTTGAAGATGGCCTCGCAGGGGACGGTGTAGAGAGTCTCTTCGGCAGTCTGCACGCGGTGCGCCTTACGGCCGCAGAACCAGAGCTTGCCGGCTTCGTCGAAGTAGCCGAGGTCGCCCATGCGGTGCCGCACCGAGCCGTCGGCGTCGGCGATCTTCGCCTGCGCGTCCGAGCCCGGCCGGTTGAAGTAGCTGCGCGTCACCATCGGCCCTTTGACCACGATCTCGCCGATCTTCCCGTCAGCTACGACCAGCTCATCCGACCAGCTGTCGATGGGGTCGTCGTCGATGGCGATGATCCGCACTTCGGCGGCAGCGACGGGCTGGCCCACGCAGACCCCCGCCCCCTGTTCGGTGGCCGCGCGGGTCTCGGCCAGGATCTGGATGCTGCCGATCGACGCGACGGGCAGGCTCTCGGTCGCGCCGTAGGGGGTCACGATCTCCACACCGGGCGCGAGCATGCTCGAGAAGCGCTCCATGGTCGCGGCGGGCACCGGTGCACCGGCAGAGATCACGCGTTTCAACGAGGGCAGCTTGATCTTATGCTCGACCCCATAGCGGCTGACCCGCTCCAGCAGAGCGGGCGAGCCGAACATGTTGGTGATGCCAAAATCGTGGATCGGGCCGACGATGTTGCGCGGGTCTACCAATGCCGGTCGGGTAGCGTCCATGTCGGGGATGACGGTCGCCATCCCCAGCGCCGGGCCGAACAGACCGAACAACGGAAAGGTCGCCAGGTCGACCTCGCCCGGCTCGATGCCATAGACCTGGCGCAAGATCTCGACCTGCGCCGAGAAGTTGCCATGCGAATAGACGGCGCCTTTGGGAACACCGGTGCTGCCGCTGGTAAACAGGATCGCCGCGGTCTCATCCGCCTGGGTCTGCGCCATCTCGAGGGCGTCGGCCTGGGCTCCCAGCGCGCGCACGCCGTCGAGGCTGTGACCACCCCAGAACAGGCGCCGCCCCACGGTGACCGTGGTGCGCACGGTCTTGCGCGCCCAGCGCAGCATCAGCCGCGCCACGTGCGCCTTGGGAATGCCGATGAAGGCTTCCGGCTGCGCCTCTGCCAGGCAGGTCCCGAGGTTCTTGACGCCGATGCCGGGATCGACGAGCACAGGCACCGCGCCCACTTTGAACAGGGCGAACGTCAGCTCGAAGAAGGCCAGGCTGGGTTTGACCATCAACACCGTGCGCACACCCCGACCGATGCCGATCTTGCGCAGCCCCGCGCCGATGGCATCGCTGCCCCGATCGAGCTGTTGGCAGGTCAGGTGCGTGTAGCTGACCCGCCCGGCGGCGTCGCGCCCTTCGGGGAAGATCACCGCGGCCTTGTAGGGATGGCTCTGCGCCAACTCGGGCAGGTGCCGGGCGATGTTGACGAGTGCGTTGGTCTTGCTGGGGATCATGCCGGGCTCTCGCCTTGGGGTTGCTCGCTTCTCAGTGGATGCTCGCTCAGGAAGGTCTCGATCTGGGGAACCAGCTCTTCGGCGGCATCTTCGAGGATGTAGTGGCCACAATCTTCGTAGCTGTGGACGCGGGCAGCGGGGAAGCGCCGCTGCCACTCGAGCAGGAAGTGGCGGTCGAAGACGAAGTCCTTGATTCCCCAACCGATCAGCATCGGCACCTGCTGCAGCTGTTCGAGGCCCTGCTCGACCTGTGAGATCAGGGCGTAGCTGTGATCCCCTGGCTGGAGCGGTATGTCCTGTACGAAGCGCAAAATGGCGATACGCTCGCGCCACGATCCATAGGGCTTGAGGTAGGCAGCGCGGACCTCGCTCGGCAGGCGCTTACGGGTCACACACATGCGGGCCGCCAGCCGGCAGAACATGTTGAGTCCGCGCACCAGGAAGGGCCCGACAGGTGTGTTCCGGACCATCCAGAGCAGGAAGGGGAAGCGTTTCTTCTGCGGCAGGTGGAAGGCCGCCGTGTTGAGCACCACCAGCCGGCGGATGCGCTCCGGATGGCGGGTCGCGTAGACCATGCCGATCATGCCCCCCCAGTCGTGCACGACCAGCGTGATGTTCTGGCGGATGTCGAGATGCTCAAGCAGCGCCTCCAGGTCTGCGGCCCGCTGCTCCAGGGTGTACGGGTAGCTGGCGTCGCCCGGTTTGTCCGACAGGCCGCAGCCGATATGGTCCGGCGCGATGGTGCGGTAGTTGCCGCGCAGCCGCTTGATGAGCGTCCGCCAGTAGAACGACCAGGTCGGGTTGCCGTGGACCATCACGACCGGCTCGCCCGCGCCTTCGTCGAGGTAGTGGTAGCGATGGCCCGCGGCCAGCGTATGGAAGTGGCTCTCGAAGGGGTACAGCGAGGCCGCCCCATCCTGGCTCGTAAGCTGCAGGCTGTTCATGTTCGTGCTCACCAATCAAACCCCAGCATCATACAGTTGAGCCCGCTACCGATCCCGAGGAAAGCGACGCGCTCGCCCGGCTTGAGAAATCCACGCTGCTCGCCGATGGCAGCCGTCAATGGCAGCGAAACGGTGCCGATGTTTCCCAGGTAGGCGTAGGTCGTGCAATCTCTGTCGGGCGCGATCTCCAGGCGCTTCAAGATCTCTTCTTGGTGCGCACGGCCCACCTGGTGGCAGACGACCTTGTCCACCTCTCCGGGAATCTCTGCGCGGAACGCGGCCCAGGTTTCCACGCCGAGCTCGACGCCATGTTTGAGCACCGCGACCGAGTCGGTCCGCATCTCCACGTGCCGCACCCCGGGCTCGCCGACCAGCCCCCAGCGGCAGAGCGCGTGGTGCTGAGGCGCGGTGTAACTCACGCCCCCCAACAGTTTCCGTCGGGGCTCAGCGCCGAAGGAGCCGTCGGTCAACAGACAGGCCACCGCACCCGCGCCGCCGGTCAAGGTCGCGAGGGCGAAGCGGAACAGCTCCATGCTGCCGGCCTCGAGCATACGCTGGCTCATGGTGTCGACGATCTCCCGGGCGGTCTCGCAAGACACCACCAGCCCCGCGCGGATCTGCCCGAGCTCGATGCGGTTCGCGACCTCGATCATGCCGTTGAGCACGCCCAGGCAAGCGTTGCTCAGGTCGTAGACGAAGGTCTGCGAGCGCACCCCCAGCTCTGCCGCCACGCGGCAGGCGGTCGCGGGCTCGAAGCCGTCGCGGCAGACGCCGGTGTAGACCACGACCCCGAGGTCGCTCGGCGTCACCGAGGTTCCTGCCAGGGCTTTGCGGGCGGCTGTGGCCGCGCCCTGCCAGAGGGGTGTGCCGGGCTCCCAATAGCGCCGTTCGTGGATACCGGTCAACGCCTCCAGCTGCCCTTCGGGGATATGCAGACGCCTGTAGAGAGGCGCGAGCCGTTCCTCGAGCTCGGCTGTCGACACCACCACCGGCGCCAACTCGTAGCCGATCGCGTCGACCTGCACGCGTCGATACCTCATGGCCCGACCTCCTGCCGCTGCAGCGCGAAGTCGTCGATGCTGTAGATGATGCGGCCGTCCACGACCAAGAAGCCTCGAGCCGCGATGATCTGGCGCGCGTCGTCGATGGCGGTGATGTGGGCCTCGACCTCGACGCGCCGGTTGCGCGGGATGACCTGGCCGCGGTACTGCCAGCGATGCTTGGGCGATGCAGGCCTGTGCGTGGGCAGGGGAGTCTGGAAGCGGACCCGTGCCCCCCCACCCCAACGCCGCACCGCCACGACCTGCAGCAGCTGCAGGAACGCCTCGAGTCCCAGTGAGCCCGGCCAGACAGGATCTTGGAAGAAGTGTGCCTGGAAGAACCACTCGTCGGGGTCGACCCGCTTCGAGCCCCGGATGTACCCGAGCCCCGCGGGCCCCCCTTCGGGATGCCAGGCATCGATCTGGTCGACCATGCGCAGCATCGCGCCCGGAAACGGCGCCTCGTGCGGGAAGGCGAAGCTCTCTCCAGCACCCCCACCGGGCTCCAGCCGCTGCGCCCCGACCACCCCCACCTGATCGGCCAGCGCCGCATGCGAGAAGAAGCCGAAGTAGGTGGTTCCCTCGTACACCATGCGCCCCTGAGCGCGCACGGCCAGCTGATAGTGCTGGATGATCATGCCCCCTGAGCTCGACACGCTCGTGAGCTTGACCACGGTT
Source organism: Planctomycetota bacterium (assembly GCA_029260765.1). Taxonomy (GTDB): domain Bacteria; phylum Planctomycetota; class J058; order JAJDCP01; family JAJDCP01; genus JAJDCP01. Next base: position 33,985 of record JAJDCP010000180.1, on the reverse strand, counting down.
GTCAGGGTCCCTGCATCGGGCCCCAGCATTGCGTGTTGCACGGCCTCGCCGCCGAGGTTCCGGAAAGAGACATCCGTCTCACTTGTCAGGGCAGAGCCCACGTAGGCCGCCAGCCAGCCGCACGGCTGCAGGCCGATCTCGAGCAGCACGGCGAAGGGCATGCCGCTGCCGCGGCTGTGCTCGAAGTACCAGGCATCCGGGGGCACATCGTACTGGGCCTCGACGACCACACCGGCGCGCATCTGCCAGGGCTCGCCCTCGATCGCGGTGATCCGGTCGATCAACTGATAGGGCGGGCCTGGCAGGCGTGCGATCACCCGCTGCTCGTCGAACACCTGGTAGGGATCGCCAAAGGCCTCAGAGGGCCGCCCGATGGCGAAGGCTGTGATCCGATCGCGGTCGTAGATGGCCGGCTTGCGTGGCTCGGCACGGGGCGTGGACTGCGCCCACAGACGCTGCACGGCCTGCTTGCTCAGACCCGACAGCCGCAGGGACATGTCGGTCATCTCCACGATCGGGCGGCCATCGGCGAACATCAGCGCGTCGGCGATCGCGTACGGCGCAGGGTCGTAGCCGAGCTCCTTGATGGTCACCTCGTAGGAGGTGGTCCGGGTGGCGGCCGTGACCTGACCGCGGCACTTGAGCCGGCCGCGCGTCCCGGGCAGCGGCTCCCAGACCATCTCCGCGCGCTCTCCTACCCAGCCCAGACGCATCAGATAGACCCGCAGGGTGTGCAGGCAGCACTCGTACATCAGCGTGCCCGGCATCACTGGATCATCGCTGAAGTGGCAGGTCAGGAACCAGTCGTCGGGCTGGATGTCCGCCTCTGCGCGGATCCGCCCGAGGCCAAAGCGCCCGCCCTGCGGGTCGAGCTCGCTGACCCGGTCGATCAAGCGCATACGCCCTCCTGGCAAGCCCGCCGGTGCGCGCAGCGCGAGGCCTTCGAAGAGCGCACCGAAGCAGCCGGCCAGGTCGCCCGCGCGCAGCGCTTCGAGCTGCTCGCGGCTGTAGCTCTCCTGGGCCAACGGCACGGGCCACGACCAATCTTGCGGCAGAGTCCCCGGCTGCGGCCGCCGATCGAGCTTGGTGTGCACGATGCCCTGGCCGCCGTCCAGCTCTTGTTGGGAGAAGAAGCCCGCGGTGCCATCGGTCATGGTCAGCAGCGCTTGGCCGTCGACCGTCCCCTCGAAGCGGAACCGGAACAGCCGTGTCTCACCCTGGTGGAAGAAGCGGTCGATGTGGATGTCGTAGCGGATGGTCTCACCCGCCTGGGGAAGTCCGCGATGGAAGGTGATCGCAGCGTCGAGCAGCCGGTAGACGCGCAACCCTTGGGTCTCGAAGTCGATGCCCAGGTAGCCGGACAGGAACAGGTCGGCCTGGCCGGCTTCGACCGCGATGCAGGTGGGAATGCGTCCGCCGTCGAGGTACCAGGCTCCTTCCAGGACGTCGTGCTCGGTCACCACACGGCCGCTACTGAGGGATCGGGGTGCGCCTTCGATGCTGAGGACCCGATCGACCAGCATCAACGGCTCGTCAGGCAAGCGCACACGGGTCGGATGGCCATCGATGGCAGCGAACTCCGGCCCGAGCACGCGGGCGATGGAGCCGACCGCGAACTCGAGGCACTGCGTGCGGTCCAGCGCGACCGGGACGCCGGCCAAAGCTGGCGGGGGCGGCCTCTGCAGCAAGGCCACAGGTGACGTGCCAGACAGCCGGGCCTGCAGCAGCATCTGCGCGCTCATCAGCTCGACACCGCGGCTCTGCAGGCGCAGGAAGGTTTCATGCGCGCGTCCGCGTTCGACCTCGGCCTGGGCTGTCTGCGCCATCAGGGCCTGCAGCGCCCGCACCGGCGCGGAGTTCTCCAAGGCTTGGGGCACCATCCTTGGAACAACCTGGGGAGCGGACGGCGGCGCAGACCTGCGGGCTGTCTGCGGCGGTTTCTGCTTTTGTGGCAGGGGAACCAGCAACGGGCCGACGCCGACGGGCACGGTCACCAGCCTTGTAGGGGCGGGGGTTTACCCCCCCCGGGGGCCAAGCGTCCGAGTCCGCGGGCGGGGGTAAACCCCGCCCCTACGTTCCCGGCATCCGGGCAGCGCGTCGAGCTGGAGCGGTACCCGTTCAGCGACCAACTGTGCCAGCAGCGTCAGCAGCGACCTGCTATCGCTGCGCCCGGCGACGCACACCGAACGCGCCAGGTGCGGCCGCTCGCCCAGGATCTGGCGGATCATCTGGCTGCAGCTGTCGCCCGGCCCCATCTCAACGAAGATGCGGGCGCCCTGCTGGTAGGCGTTCTCGATCACGCGCGGGAAGTCGACCCCATGCAAGGCCTGGGCGAGCAGCGAGTCGGCGGCAGACTCGCGGTCGGCGTGGTAGGACTGACCTGTGGCCCCGCTGTAGAAGCGCACTCCCGGCTGCGGCCGGGTCTCGAGACGATGCAGCTCGCGGTAGGCATCCGCGACCGGGCGGACCGCCTCGCAGTGGCAGAGGGTGATCCCATCCAGATCGCCGGCCTGGGTACCCAACGAGCGGGCCAACGCCGCGACTTCCGCCGGATCTCCACCGACGACGCAGGAGTCGGGGGTGTTGATGATCAAGAGGTAGACCCGCTCGTGCGCGGCAAGCGCCGCGCGTACCCGCGCAGCCGGGCGGTGCAGCACGGCCATCGTCCACGCCACCGGCTCGCCAGCGGGGACTCTCCAATGCGCACGCAGAGCGTCGTAGCGCCCGCTGAGATCGGAGACGAACAGCGTGCTCTGCAAGACACGCTCGAGCATGCCATCCCGTTCGGTCCAGGCACGCGCGGCAAACAGCCCCGACGACTCGCCCAGGCTGTAACCGATCACCGCCTGCGGTGCGGGACAGAAGCGCCGCACCACATCGGTGACCGCCGATGACAGTGTGACCTGAGCGAGGATCAATCCGCGCGGATCCCGGTCCATCTCGGCGCGGTCCTGCGAGTTCCAGAGCAGCTCCGGTTGCAGCTGCTTGCGCAGCGTGTTGGTCTCCGCCTCCAGCGCGCGCAAGCCGTCGAAACGCACGCACAGCTCGCGGCCCATGCCGGGATAGTGATTGCCCGAGCCCGGGTAGACGAACGCGAGGCCCGCCTTGGCTCCGAGGGGCTGGGGAGAATAGAACATCCGCTCGCGGGAGGCGCCTGTGACGCCGCGGCTCGGGTGCGGCAGGGGGACCTCGGGGGACTCCCGAAGGGCCTGGAGTGCTTCGACCAAGAGGCGTTGCAGTTCCTGCGAAGAACGCGCGACGATGGCCAGGGCGCGCTGCTTCGCAGCGTCATGCGTCCTACAGGTCTCACGGGCCAGCGCAGCCAGCCCCACGGTCCCCGTGCGCAGCGCGCTCGCCAGTGCGCCGAGGCGCGCCAACAGCGCAGCCACGCTGTCCGCTTCGATGATGACCAGCTGTTCCTGCGGAAGTCCTACGCTGCGCGTCGCGCCGTCGAGGTTCGCAGGCGCCTCCTCGAGGATCACCTGCAGGCAGCTTCCGCCCGCGCTCTGCTCGCCCACGACGGCACGCCGGGGACCCAGGGCCGGGTCAGACAGCCAGCACTGCGCCTGCGCTTCGCCAGAACCCGCAGGGAGCAACCGGCTCCGCAGGCAGAGCACGCCTCGCAGTAGAGACAGCAGCCCCGAGGCGGCGCCGCAGTGCCCGATCTGGATCGAGACCTGCCTCCAGCGTTGTGCCGCCGGTGCAGGAGCGCGGCCGGTCTCCCACAGGCCGATCTGGGGATCCGCGAGCCCCGCGTCCTGCTGGGCCCTCGCCATAGCCTGCTCGACTTTGATGGCCCGCTGCGACAGTGGCGAGACGGACGCGCCGACGCCACGAACCACTGCATAGATGGTGTCACCGTCCCGCTGCGCGTCGGCCAGCCGCTTCAAGACCAGGGCTGCGGCTGCGTCGCCATCAGGGGGCCCCTGAGACAGCCCCCAGGACGGGCAGGGCGAGCTGGCCAGCAGATCGACCGCGCCGACGACGGCTGCATCCAGCTCGCCCCGGCGCAGGGCCCGCACGGCCACCTCCAGAGCCCGCAAGCCCGAGGTGCCCTCGCTCGAGACGGTGAAACTGGGACCCCCGAGCTTGAGCTCCCGCGCGATGCGGCTGGCGACGATGCCTCCCAGGGCGCCCATGGTCCGGTTGGCGGTCAGGGGGGCAGACACGGCATCGCGCAGCTCTTCCTGCCAGGTCTCCAGCTCTTCCCTCGACAAGCCCAGATCAAGCTCGCGGTTCCAGGCGCGCACCTTGTTCAACACCTGCCAACGACTCTGGAACGCGGTCGTGCTCAGGTCCAGTCCCAGCCCCACGAAGACTCCGGTCCGCAGGCGGCGCCCGCCATCTCTCAGGGACCAGCCTGCGTCCTCGGCGGCCTCGCTGGCCACAGCCAGCATCAGCAGCTGTTGCGGCAGCATCTGTTCGATCTCTTTGGGAGGAATCCGGAAGCGGTCCACCGGGACACGGACGGCCTCGATGCGCTGCGCGCCTTCGAGGGGTTCTGCCCGCAGCACTGCGCGTTCCTCAAAGGCCTGGACGCCCTCGGCCGTGGCTGTGCGCACGCCCACGCCCACCACCGCGATCGGAGCCCCCGCAGGCTCGGAAACGGGGGAAGGATGCGGGGGAAGCGGCGCGCCGGGGATGTACTCCTCGACCAGCACGTGCGCGTTGATGCCTCCGAATCCGAACGCGCTGACCGCCGCCCGGCGTGGGCGCTCGGCGGCACGACGCGGCCAGGGCCGGGCTGCCTGCAAGACCGTGAAGGGGCTCTGCTCGAGCCCGAGTTTCGCTGCTGCTGCACGGAAGTTGGCGGTCGGCGGCAGGGTCTCGTGTTTGAGCGCCAAGAGCACCTTCATCAAGCCCGCGGCACCCGCTGCCGTAAGCAGGTGGCCGACGTTGGACTTGACCGAGCCCAGCACGCACTGGCCGGCTTCGTAGCTCTGATCGGCCCAGAGCTGCTGCAGGCTCTGAAACTCGACCGCGTCGCCCACCGGCGTGCCGGTGGCGTGGCACTCGATGAGGTCGACCTGGTCGGGACGCCAGCCGGCCTGTTGGTACGCGCTGCGCAGGGCGCGCAGCTGCCCTTCGGAGCTCGGCTGCAGCAGGCTTCCGTCCACATCATTGCTCAGGCCCACGCCGCGCAAGAGCGCATAGATGTGATCACCCTGGGCCAGGGCGTCGTCGAGCCGCTTCAGCAGGAACATGCCCGCGCCCTCCCCCACCACCAGCCCATCGCCCTGGGCATCGAAGGGAGAGCAGGTGCCGCGCGGCGAGAGCGCCCGCAGCTGCGAGAAACCCATCTGCGTGTAGAGGGCATCGGGCCGGGACACGCCTCCGGCGAGCATCGCGCTGGCGCGTCCCGATTCCAGCTCGTCGACGGCGAGTTTCAAGGCGTACAGCGACGATGCGCAGGCGGCGTCGAGCGTGTGGCTGCCTCCGCCCAGACCGAGCATCTTCGCCAGCAGGATGGCGGGAAAGCCTGCCACGAAACGATTCAAGAGCTGGGGCGCCTGGCCTGACGCACGGGACGCGGGCGTCGCGGTCTTGCCGAGCCGCGCGCGCAGCTGGTCTTCGAGCTTGCGCCCCTGCTCGGCCTCGGTCAAGGCGCAGGCCCCTTCGGTCGGCAGCACGATGTTGCCCGCGATCACTCCGACGCGCGAGCGGTCGAGCCCCTCGCTCACCCCGTCGTTGAAGGCCTGGCAGCCGGCGGCGAGCAACAGTCCGAAGACACTGTCCCAGCCCGGTGGGGGGGGCTCGGGAGGATGCATGGCGGCCAGCGCCTGCTCGAGCTGGCCGGGCGCCAGGAAGCAGCCCCGGCGTGAGTACACCTTGTCCGCACGGCGCGGCCTCGGGTCGTAGACATCGTCCATGGCCAGAGCCCAACGGCCCGGAGGCGGCTCCGACGCACAGTCACGGGCGTTGCTGATGTGCTCCCAGAGTTGCTCGAGGTCGGCCGAGCCGGGGAACACACCCCCCACCCCCACGATCGCGATAGCGGTCATGCGGAGGGATCCCCTGCACAGATGGAATTGCGCCGGAAAGAATCAGCCAGCGATGCGTCGATGACACAATCATAGTCCGTGATGCGGGCGACCAGTGCGCCGCTGCGGCTCAGGAATTCAATCTCTGCCTGGGCGCTGCCGGGGCTGGCTCGACGGATGCGCGCCAGCACGCGCACGCCATCTCTGGGGAAGGCTCGGGCAAACTGCCGGTAGCACCCCACGGCGGTCGGCAGCGAGGGCGCACCGTTGTGCTGCCAGGACCACAGGATCATCAGCTGGAAGGCAGCGTCGAGCGCGAGCGGATCCGCGATCCAGCGTCCCCGCAGCGGCTGCTGCATCCAGGTGGTGGGTGGAGTCGAGGCGCGCACGAAGCCCGTGATCCCCTCCGGCCCGCAGGCCTCCACCTGCTCGATGCCCTGCAGCAGCGGACCGTGGAAGAGGAAGCGCTCGTAGCAGGCCTCGGGCGTGAACTCATAGCGGCCTTCGACGGAACGCAGCTGGGCTTCGCCCACCAGGCTCGGCTCGGACCGCAGCGCGACGCGGGCCCGGGCATGCAGAATGGATGTTCCGGCTTCGTCGGTGCTGCGCAACTCGACGGGAACCTCAGCGATGCCGTCCCGCTGGCGGGCGCGGCCGGCCAGAACCTGTACCTGCCTGCTCTGTTGTCCTGCGAGGATCAGACCACGCAAGACCCGCAGCTCATCGATGCCGTGCAACCACAGCCCCGGGTTGCCGTGCAGCGCACCATGGCTCAACCACTCGAGCAGCAGGGCGACGGGCACCACCGCTCGCCCCTGCATCACATGATCGGCCAACACCGGATGCGTCTCGACGCGGACTTCCCGCGCGAACGCCAGCGGCAGCTCGACAGCGGGCGCGGACAGCGGGCGGGCAGGCAGCGCTTGATCGGGAAGCTTCGAGCCCGCGCCGAGCAGCACCACCTCGACCGGATGCGCCGGGCCTGGAGCCAGCAACTCCGCGAACAAAGCCCGCACGCCCGCGTCCAGGCCGATGGGAGGAACTCCCTCCCGCAGGAAGAGCTCGCGCAGACCCGGAGTGACCATGCCGCCATCCCAGGGACCCCAGTTCAACGCCAGCACCCGGCAGCCGGGCCTGCGTGCCGCTTCGCGCTGGGCGAGCTTGTTGGCCACCTCATTGGCGACTCCGTAGTCGACCTGACCCTTGCGGCCGAAGCGCGCCGTCGACGAGGAGTACACCACGCAGAAGGCCAGGTCATCGTCGGCCGTGGCCTGCAGCAGGGACCGCAGCCCCGCGACCTTGGTCTGGTAGACCCGCTCGAACTGCTCGGCGGTCTTGTCGGCGATCATGCGATCCGCCAACACACCCGCGCCATGGATCCAGCCACGGATCGGACCATGCTGCGCACGGGCTTCGCCCAACACCCGCTGGACGGCCTCAGCGTCACGCACATCGACCGAGCGGTAGACTGCGCGCGCACCGGCCTGCTCGATGCGAGCGATGGTGCCCCTGATCTCGCGAGCCGCGAGCAAGCTCCGGCAGCGTTCTGCCAGCGCGCGGGGCGTCTCCCCTGGCTGGGCGATGGCACGCTTGATCTCCTGCTCGCTCTGCAATTCGGCCAGCCACGAGGGCTCCGCCTCGGGAATCGGGCTGCGACCAAGCAACAGCAGAGTCGGCTGCCAGCGCTCGGCCAGCGCAACAGCAGCTTCTGCGGTCACGCCGCGCGCGCCGCCGCTGACCACCACCACGTCGCCGCTCCCCACCAGCGGCAGGCCCGAAGGCGTGGCGTCCGAGGGTGCAGGCTGCAGCGTGAGCCGGCCCCTTCCGTGCGCCTGGATGCCGAGCTCCAAGGGCCCTGCGAAACCGACCTCTTCAGCGATCGACTCTGCCGCTGTGGCCGTGTCGAGCGTCGGCGCCAGGTCGAGCGCACGGCAGACAACCTGCGGCCACTCATGCCTGAAGGTCTTGACCAGGCCCGCCAGACCGCCAGCGATCGGGTCGGCGTTGCCGTGGCCCGCCAGCCCGAACATGCCATCCTGGCGGGAGACGGTCAGAAGCAGCCCTGCGTCTTCCCGCGCGGCCCCGGCCAGGGCCGCGGCACAGTGTTGGACGAGGCCGAAGCTGCGCAGCAGGAACGCGTCGTCCGCCCCGGCCTGCGGGGCTAGGATCACCAGACCAGAGAGTGCAGCAGGGGCTGCGGGCAGCTCGGCCTCGCCCAGCATCAGCAGTGCCGCTGCGAAGCCTTGCGCCCGCAGCAACTCGACCAGCCTGGACGCGATGGCTCCATCGTCGACGACCCAGATTGCCCTCTGCGTCGCGCGCCAGCGCAGCGCAGGCCGCGCGCCGTTGAGATCCTGGCGCACCAGGATATAGCGGTCGACTGGCTCGCCCGAGCTGCGGGCAACCATCGCCACAACAGGTGTTGAGGCCGTTGCCGGAGGCGCCGCATCGCCGGATGCACCGTAGAGCAGGCCGACCACATCGCGCAGGCTCCGCAGCTCGCCCATGGCCTCGGAGCCGACGGCCGGCAGATCCGGCAGCAGCTCTTGGACCCGCGAGAGGATCTCGACCCGCTTGATCGAGTCGATGCCCAGGTCGGCGTCGAGGCTCATGTCGAGCTCGAGCATCTCCTGGGGATAGCCTGTGGTCTCAGCGACCACCCCGAGCACCAGCTCTGTGATCCGTTCGACCGATTCCGAGCCGGCCACGGATGCTGAAGTCGCGGGCAGCTCGGGATCGTCGGGCGACGCCGCAGGGCTGCTCGAAGCGAGCATCTCGACGATGTCCCGCAGCGTACCCAGAAAACCCATCTGCTCGGAGCGCACGGCCGGCAGACCCGGGAGCCGTTCCTGCAGAGCCGAGAGGATCTCGACCCGCTTGATCGAGTCGATGCCCAGGTCCGAGTCGAGGCTCATGTCGAGCTCGAGCATCTCGACCGGATAGCCCGTCGTCAGCGCGACGACCTCGAGCAACGTCTCGGCCGCCGAGGAACTTGGCGAGGAGGCAGCCACGGCCGGCTGTTCTGTCTGCACGGCGGGACGCGCCACAGGAGCTGGCGCTGCGGGGGCCGGCGCGGCTTGCACCGGCTGCACAGGAGTGGGGAGCGGGGCAGGCGCCAGCGACGGCATGAGAGCGGGAGCGGGAGCCGGCAGCGCCCCTTGCGGGCCCGCCAGGCCCAGGCTCTGGTGCAACAGCGCATGTTGCTGCGCGATCAACATCTGCATGCTGCGTTGCGCGGTCTCCTGTCCTTCGAGGAACTGGCGATGCAGCGACGCCGTCTGCTCCTGGATCTTCTGCAGGTGGGCCAGGCTCTGGTGGATCATACCCAGAGCGCCCAGGGTCTGCTGTGCTTCGGCCGCGGGGATCGCCGCCGGAACGCTTGCAGGCCTCGACGGCTCGGGCAGCGACGGTTCGGGCATCGAGGGCTTGTTAGTCTGGCTGGCCATGACGGATCGAACCTCTCGAGAGACGCGGGCGGGCTGCTTCGGTTTCTTGGGGCTGACGTAGTTCGCGCCAGAGATCTGCACGCTGAATGCGGGTTTTTTGGGCAGGCTGGCCGGCTGCGCCGAGGCATCGTGCGCCCAACGGCTGAGCTCGACCTGGTGACCGAGAGCTGCCAGCTGGGCAAGGGCGCGTGCGAGGTCTTGCAGGCCGTTGCGGCCGCCCGATGCATCCAGAGCCAGCGCGTGATGCTCCCGATCGGCCAGAATCGAGCGGACCAGACCGGAGAGGCGCGCGCCCGGACCGATCTCGACGAAGCTGCGGACCCCGGCCTCGTGGAGCGCCCGGATCTCGCGCTGGAACTCCACAGGCCGCGCCAGTTGGCTCGCGAGCAGCTCTCGGGCCGCGTCCGCGTCGTCTGGATAGGGAGCGGCGCTGCTGTTGGCATAGACCGGGATACGCCCGGAGACCAGGCTTTGGGCCGCGAGCGCCTGGGCGAACGGGGCCCGCACATCGGCCACCAGAGGACTGTGGAAGGCGGCCGAAACGCTCAGCTTGGTGCACCGCAACCCGTGCGCTTTGATGATGCCGACGGCCCGCTCGACCTCGTCGCTGCGGCCTGAGAGCACGATCTGTTGGGGCGCGTTGTGGTTGGCAACCGTCAGCTCGAGCTTCTCCGCTGCGATCAGTGCCTGCAGCGGCTCGAGGGTCGCCTGGACCGCCACCATACCTCCGCGGTCCGCGTCACCGCTGGCCATCAGTCCACCGCGCACGCAGGAGACTTCGAACAGCGTGTCCTGGTCCCAGCGTCCGGCGGCGAACAGCGCCGTCAACTCCCCATAGCTGTGGCCCGCGGCAAAACCGGGCCGCACGCCAAAGCGCGAGAAGACTGCCAGCGCTCCCGCGCTGACCGCGCCCAGGGCCGGTTGCGCGACCCGCGTGCTGCGCAGCCGTCGGACTTGCGCCTCGCGGGTCGCCTCGTCGAAGGCCGTGGGCGGAAAGATCGCATCGCTGAGGCGTACACCCTGCTCGGCCCGCTCCCCAAAGATCCGGTCGGCCGCCGCGAGCGCGCTCTGCATTTCGGGAAAACGGCAGGCCAGGCCGCGCAGCATGTCCGGATATTGCGCGCCCTGACCGGGGAACAGGAACGCGATGTCCCCGTCCGGCGCGCCCTGTGCGAAGTACGCTCCGCTGGGCAGACTCCAGGCTCGCCTGGGGTCTTGATTGGGCCCCGAATCCGCTCGTTGCAGCATCGACCGGCACTGAGCAACGAGCTGCTGCAGGTCTGTCTCCCCCGGCGCGATCACCAACAACAGCCGGCAGTGTGCTTCGCTGCGGAATGCGGCTCGGGACTGCGAGGCCACGCTGCGCAGCTCCTGTACCGAAGCCTCGCTCGGCAGCTCGTTGAGTCGGCTGAGCAGCGCCGCACGGTCAGGTCCCGACAGGGCGATGATCTCAGGGCACTCGGACCAATCGACAGCGACCTTCTCGGGCCGATGCTCTTCGAGCACGCAGTGGAAATTGCTGCCGCCAAAACCAAAGCTGCTGACCCCGGCGCGCCGGGGATGTTCGGGGCTCGGCAACCAGGGACGCATACGCGTGTTGAGGTAGAACGGAGAGTCCTGCGCGCTGACTGCCTCGCTCGGGGTGTCCACCTTGATCGTCGGCGGCAGCACTTTATGGTACAGCGCCAGAGCGGCTTTGATCAGACCAGCCGCGCCCGCGGCGGCCTTCGTGTGCCCGATCTGCGACTTGACCGAGCCGACCGCGCACCAGGCCGGTCCGGAGCGGGCGCCCTGGAAAACCTCACAGAGTCCTCTCAGCTCTACCGCATCGCCGACCGCTGTGCCCGTACCGTGGCCCTCGACCAGCTCAACGCTGCCCGGGTCGACCGCGGCGGCTTCATAGGCACGCCGCAGGGCGCGCATCTGGCCGGCCGAGCTCGGCGCGTAGATCGCTTGCCCCCGGCCATCGCTCGAAGACCCCAGGCCGCGAACCACAGCATAGATGCGGTCGCCGTCGCGCTCCGCGTCACTGAGCCGCTTCAGCACCACCATGCCCAGTCCCTCGCCGAGCACGGTCCCATCCGCAGCTTCATCGAACGGCCGGGCATTCCCGCTGGGGGAGAGGGCCGGAGTCTTGCTGAAACACATGTACATGAAGATGTCGTTGAAAGTATCGACACCACCGGTCACAGCGATATCCGCGCGGCCGGTGGCCAGCTCCAGGGAGGCCAGATGCAGCGCGCTCAGAGAGCTGGCACAGGCCGCGTCCACCACGCAGTTGGTCCCCCCGAAGTCGAAGCGGTTGGCGATCCGCCCCGCCACGACGTTGCCCAACAGGCCTGGGAAGGAGGCCTCCTGCCAGTCGACGTACTGCGCGCTGATCCGGCGCACCACCTCATCGCTCAGCTCTTGCGAGGCACCGGCTTCCGCCAGAGCTCTGCGCCATTTGGGGTGGCCGAGCCGCGCGCCTAGCGGCACCACCAGCTCCAGAGCACCGGTGACCCCCAGAATCACGCAGCTACGGCTGTGGTCGGCGCCCGTGTCGGGATGGCAGCCCGCGTCGCGCAACGCCATGTCGGCCGCCACCAAGCCGAGCAGCTGCGAGGTATCGGTCGCTTCGAGGGCGTTGGGCTGGATCGAGAAACCGAGCGGGCTGAAGTCGACCGGCTCGAGAAAACCGCCGCGCCGGCCATAGGTCCGGTCCGGGGCGGACGGGTCCGCATCGAAGTAGTCGTCTACGCTCCAGTGGCTCTCGGGCACATCGCTGATCGCGTCGCGGCCCGCCACCAGGTTCGCCCAGTACGCCGACTTTCCGGACGCACCGGGAAACAGACAGCCAATACCTATGATCGCGATCGGAGCCGCGGGCGCGGCTCCAGCGTCGGAGTTCGAAGACGGGGGATTCGACGACATTGTGCAGTGCATCCAGTGGCGAGGGCGTGATTCCACGGTTCTCGGTAGGGGTCAGGGGGCGTCGGCGGACACCAGGCGCTTCTCCAGGCTGCTGCGCTCGATCGGACCGGCCTGCAGCCAGCTCTCCGGCACGCGCACGCCCTGGCAACGAAGTCCGTGCACGCGTGTGCGCAAGGCCGCCCCGTACATCAGATTGAGGGCAACGGTCACTACGTCCCGTTGCGCCACCTCTTCGAGGAAAGTGCCCCGGACCCATTCGTTGAACGCGCCCATCGCCGGACCGCACCAGACCTGGTAGTCAATACGTCGGGAAGGCTCACCGGTGTTTGCCCATTTCGAGGCGCGGCCCAGATAGGAACGGAAAACCAGCGCCATCTTGTGGCGTGCATCGCGCTGGGCACGCACGTTCTGGGCGGGGTCCTGGACCTCGAAGAACGCGCGTGTTTGCGCCCAGGCTTCTTCAAAGCTGCAGCGAAAAAAAGCCTTCTCGAGCTTGGCCCGCTCTCCGGCCGGGATCGACTCGAGGCTCTGGTAGCTGGTGTAGAGCTCATACAGCTTTTTGGCGCGCATCGCGAACATCGTGCCCCGCTTGAGCACCTGCACCTTCACGCCCATCTCGAACATGTCGGCCGCCGGAGCCATCGCCACGTCGGCCTGCGCGGCTTGCGCGAGCATGCCACGCACGAGCTCGGACGTGCCCGCCTCACGGCAGGCCTGGTTGACCGAGCCCGTCACGACATAGGCAGCGCCGAGCGCGAAGGCCGCAGCCGCGGCCGCCGGCGTGCCGATGCCGCCCGCCGCCCCGACCCGCAGCGGCATCGAGTAGTTGTGACGCGCCTGGAGACGGTCGCGCAGGGCCAGCATGGTCGGAAGCAGAGTCAGCGGGGAGCGGTTGTCGGTGTGGCCCCCAGAATCGGCCTCCGCAGTCAGATCACGCGCCATCGGAATGCGCGCAGCCAGGCGCGCCTGATGCTCACTGAGCTCGCCTGCCTGGACGAGCTCGCGCAGCAAGTTGGCTGGCGGAGGAGCCAAGAAGCGCGAGGCGACCTCGATGCGCGACACCTTCGCCACGACCCGGTTCGGAGTGATGATCGTACCGTCGGGGCCCTCGTGGATCCCGGCAGTGCGGTACCGCACCACCGGCAGACTCAGGGCAAGATAGGCCGAGGCAGACACCACGCGGATCTTACGCCGCAGATACAGATCCACCACGGCAGCCTCGAGCCGCGGCTCGTTCGGGCTGTGGATCAGATTGAAACCGTAGGGAAGATCAGGCAACGAGCCCTGCAGTCGCTCGATCGCGGCCTCGACCCGGGTCGGATGCAAGCCTGCAGCGCCGAAGAAGGCCAGCATCCCGCCGCGCGCGATCGCTTCGACCAGCTCGGCCGAAGCGATGCCGTTGGCCATCGCGCCGGTCACATAGGCGTAGCGTGTGCCGTGGTCTGCGCAGAACGTGGGATCGCCCAGGCTCTCGGGGGCGAGCGCTCCTGCGTAGGCGAGGATGGGAATCTCTCCGGGTTGTGCGGGCCCACCGAAGCGCGCCGTGCCGCCGCGAACCAGTCCGAGCTTCGCTCCCGCATCGACAGCCAGGAGCGGTTGCTGGAGGTCGCCCAGCAAGTCACGGCATGCCGTGTCGCTTGTGGCAAGCTCTGCGCCCGTTGGCCGACACCAACCGATGGCCGCACGTTTCAAATGTTTGCAGGCATTGATGTTGTGCTCATCTCCCAGGCAACCCGGTCATGATGACTAGCACATCCCGCTGCCCGTTCAAGCGGTTTTTCTCGAACGAACCGTGGCGGTGCGCCGCGCTCGCCAACGCCAAAACCCACAGATGGCCCCCAGAGCAGTCGTCACTCGCAATCGGGCAATCTTCCATAGCAGCACGATCGGTTCAAGCCCCAGCAGTGTATGACACCATACGCCAAGTGTGGACCATACGCCTCTCCAGCCGCATTCCAGCGTGCCTGCTGCCGCAGCCCAGAAACATGAAAATGAACATAACACATTTTTCTGCAATTACTTACGTCATGAACTCCGATCTTCGGCACAGATCTTGCTCGAAGGACTGCTGAAGAGCTGGCTGAGAGCCGGCAGATTTGCGCCAGGAGGAGCCATGACCCCATCCGAGGACACCAGCAGACCTGAGCCTCGCTCGAGCACAGGTGGCCATGCGCACATGCGTTGCCCGGGCTGCCGCACGAAGATCCGCTTCCCCAAACAACGCCGCGGTCAGAGCTACATCCACAGCTGCGGAACACGGCTGGTGCTCGACTCGAGGAGTGTGCTGGTCGGCCAACGCGGCGCGCTGATCCCCCGTGGCGGACAGCGCAGCGCGTGGAAAGTGGCCCTGGGACTGGGCCTTGCCGGTACGTTGCTCCTGTTTGTGGCTCTGCGCCGCGCCTCCTACGAGGCTTCGCAGAATTCCGAGGCTTTGACTGTCCAGGCAACTCCCCAGCCGGTCGCGGTCGAGCCACGTGCTCCGCGAACTCCGACCCCGGATGCTGACAGTCCCGAGGCGGCCGTACTTCCCGAGCCTCAGCAGCCCGAGCCCAAGCCCGAGCCCGAGCCCGAGCCCGAAGCGCCTGCGCCTGTCGCAACGCCTGAGGCCGCGCCGACAGCTACAGACGAAGGCTCGGCGTCCCTGATCCGTCCAGAGGCACCTCCGGCTGTAGAGCAGCTGCCCGTCGAAAAGGAACCTTCTACCCCCGTCCCGGCCGAGATTCCTCCCCAACTCGAGCCGGCGCCCGACGTTGAGCTTCCCTTTGACGAGGGGCTGCGCACGGCAGCCGCCCGCTGGTCCGAATGCCCACGGGAAGAGCGCAGCGCCCTGGTCGCCCAGATTCTGGCTTTGATCGAGACAGGCCTCAGCGAGAGTCACGGACAGCTCGCGGCCCGCCGGCTTCAGCTCTTGGACACAAGGGAGCTGCGCGGCTTGTTCAAGAACAAGGAGCTGGCCGCCGCCCGCGACCTCCACCGGCAGACCTGGGTCGACCAGCGCCTGCTGCAGGCCTGTGGCCCCTATGAGCTCCTGCAGCTGCGCGAGCTCTGCAAAGACTGGAAGCTGAAGACCCGCCGCAAGCAGACCGAGACGTTGCTCTCGCGATTGCAGCCCAGCAGCCGCTTTGCCGGTGCGCAGAAGGCACGCAGCAAGGTCCGCGAGCGGCGGGCTTCGGCAGAGGCGGTGGTGGCGACCTTCCAGCACGAGCGCCGCTCCGAGCTGCTCGACGCTCTGGCGGGTTTTCTGGATCAACAGCCAGTCTGCGGCACCGCCAGGGATCGACTCTCGGCGTTGTTTGATGCCCTGCAGCTCGAACCTGGGCATCCCCTGCGCCAGCGGCTTGCGGAAGCTGCCGCGGTCTCCGCAACAGCGCTGACTCTCAGTGACGAGAAGTTCGACGCACAGCTGTCCAAGGTCTTGAAGCCGACCATCACCGAGCTCTTCGATGGCATCGAGAAGCTGCTCGAGGCCGATCTCGGTGGCCTGGCCTTCGATCTGTATCAGACGTTGATCAGCCTCGATCCCGACAACGAGCGCGCCCACCGCGGGCTCGGGCACGAGCGTATCGACGGAGTCTGGTACCGTGCCTATGAGGCCAGCATGCTGCACGCAGGTTTCGCCTGGCATGACCGCTATGCCTGGGTACCCGTTGGCCACGAAGAGCGTCTGGCAGCCGGCGAGATCTTCGACCGGGGTTGGACGAGTCTGGTTGCCGCAGACCAGAAACACAGCCAGGTCGATGATCCGTGGCGCCTGCAAAGCGAGCACTTCACGCTGATCTCTACCGCTCCGTTGGAACAGACCGCTGCCGTCTTGCAACGCCTTGAGGCTGTGTTTCTGCAGGTCTTCCGCAACTTTGATCTCTTCTTCCGCGGCGAGCAGGGCCAGCGCTTGATTTTCGGGGCAGCCCAGCTCGACGCCAGGCTGGTCGTGCACCTGTTCGCGAGCCGTGAACAGTTCCTCGAGCACGCGGACGTGCCCGTCGACTGGGCAGCAGGTTTCTATTCCCCCACAAGAGCCGCGTCCTTTTTCTACTGCGACGGCCCGACAGTCTCCTTCTCGGTCCTGCAACATGAGCTGGTGCACCAGATTCTGGGCGAGCTGTCGCCGGGCCACGCACCGAGTTGGCTCGCAGAAGGTGCGGCCGTGCTGTTGGAGGACGCGTTCTTTGCGGGCGCACTGCTGAGCACGGGCGGGCTGGTGGACAATGGCCGGGTGCTGCGCTACGCACGCAACCTGCAGGCCGGCGGGAATGAGCACTCCTTCCGCGCGATCCTGCGCTATGCCTCGGGCGCACAATGGGACAGCGGCGACATCAGCGCCAACTACCGAGCCGCCGGGGCCAGCGTGTATTTCATGATGCATGTCGACGGCGGCCGCTTCCGCGG
The DNA here is from genome assembly GCA_029260765.1 of Planctomycetota bacterium. Taxonomy (GTDB): domain Bacteria; phylum Planctomycetota; class J058; order JAJDCP01; family JAJDCP01; genus JAJDCP01. The sequence goes on along the minus strand of JAJDCP010000180.1, from coordinate 17,259 downwards.
CGACTTCCTGGACATGCTCTACGACGCCTACCACGGCGCTGCACGCCCCCCAGAATACTACTTCGGACTCAGCCTCGAGTGTCTGGACACGATGATGGAACGCTACTTCCAGACGGCTGTGCGCTGACGGGGCTCTCACCCGGACGCACACTCCCCTGCGTCGATCCTGGCGCGCCAAGCGTGGGATCTCTCCGCGCGGGGGCGGCCCGCGTGCGCCTCTATGGCGCGGCCCCAGCAGAATTCCTTGGCAGCGGGATCCGCCCTACATCGAGCGTACCTCGGCGCGTATACTCAAGAAAATCGTACCGTCGAGGTTCAGATGCACGACAAGTTCCAGCTGCAGCGGCAGGAATCGCTCAAGCACTCCGTCAGCTTCATGGGGTCGACCCGCGACCTGCTCCACTACAGCGCCAAAAAACAGGACCTGAAGGAGTTCTTCAAGTCCACGGGCGTGAAGACCAAGTGGTACCGCGCGATCGTCGGCCAGAAGGTCCAGACCTCGGAGGTCGAGCGCTTCGTCACCCTCGCGATGGGGCGCTGGAAGGCCTGCGCCTATGCGATCAAGCTGCATGTCAACGCAGAAGAGCTCAGCCTCGAAGAGAACAAGGTCTACGGCAAGTACATCGGCGAGCTGAAGAAGGACTACACCGCCGAGAAGAAGCGCCTGACCAAAGAGAAGGAACGGCTGATCAAGGTTCTCAAGAGCTACAAGAAGACGCCCACCCACGAAAATGCCGAGGCCGCCCGCGGCCAGCTGGGCATGGTCATCGGCCAGCTGTCGATGTTCACCAACGATATCAGCAAAGAGCTGTCGAGCCAGTTCCTGGTGCATCACCGGGCCGAGCTCTGGCGCAAGTACAAGGAGTATCGCAGCCAGGTCGATGAGCTGGTCGAGTCCCGAGGCGGCAAGTCCACCGCCAGAGTGACTCTGAAGCGCAGCCAGACTCTACTCGACGACTCCCTCCTGAAAGAGGAGCGCATCCTGGCCGAGTGGGAGCTGGAGATCGACAGACTCGAGGAGTACGTGCAGGGCAATCCCAAGACGGGCACCACTCCCGAGCAGATCTACAAACAGATCGAAGAGGAAAACGTCAAGTGGCATCTGGTGATGGACGAGATGGCCGCGCTCTGGCCGAGCGACACGACCACCCTGTACCAGATCTATACCGACTCGAAGCTGGCCTTCGTGGTGGAAGTAGAGTCGATCGTCCTGACCGAGCAGGAGGCCGTGCATCACCTCCGCAGCCTGATCGAACAGAGCCAGCAAAAAGAAGCGGAGCTCAAGCGCGAAGAGCACGGTGCGCATGAGAAGATCAAAGTCTCGGCAAACGAAGACGCCCCGATGAAGGAGCGCATCGGCCACCTCGAGGAGATCTTCGGTCTCAGGGCCAAACAGATCAAAGAGCAGACGGCACAGCTCGGGCTGCAGAAGGAGATCGAAGACAAAGCTGGTCTGATCGAGGAATACGAAGAAAAGGTCGATACCCTGGCGGAGTTGTTCGCGAAGCTGGCCAAGATCCAGGATGTGATCAAGGCCAAGATCCTGCACTTCGACATCAAGTCCTCATCGGACAAGAAGTATCTCGCGGACATGAAGAAGCTGATCGCCCTCTCGCGCATGCAGATCGAGGAAGCACGGGTCGGGCTCGAAGCACTCAGAAAGCTGCCCAAGCGCGTGACCGGCGCCATCGTATACCTCGAGGCGGCGCAGGCGACGTTCCCGAACATGCTCAAGACCATCCGGGTCTTCAAGTCCGGCACCCGACTGGGAACGGCGACGACGGACTTCACCCTTTTGGTCGGTGTCTCTTTCGGTCTGAAAGACCCCAGCGGGAAGCTCGGAGCGAGTGTGGGGCTGGCCTTCGAGATCGGGCTGGGCATGAACGTCGGCGACGACCGCCGGTTGCGCACCAAGAAGTCCTTCGCGGTCAAGGCCATCGCCTCGATGGAGTTCCCGAAGATCTTCAAGGCTGCGGCCGTGCTGACCCTCTACAAAGTCACGCGCACCAACACCTACGCCGATGACTTCCATCTCGCGGCCAGCATCACCCACGTGCTCTCGTACTGGAAGGCCTTCCTGAAGGGGGCGGTCGAGCGCGGGGAGCACAACAATGACAGCATCGAGCAGGACAAGATGGCCGAGCTGCTCAATTTCGCCCAAAAGATCGCCCAGGGTACGGCGATGGACGACTCGCTCAGGTCCTACTACGCGCTCGCCAAGCTGCCCTACACACGCGTGATCGGCTGGACCTTCCTCGATATGGCGGCATCATTGGAAGCCGCCACGGCCAGCGTCGAGGTGCAGGCCTCGCCGCTCAACTTCAACACCTACTACCGCTACGACCCCAACAAGGAATACCAGCAGGGCCGCTGGATCATCTGTCCGGTCGAGAAGCTGACCGGCACTGTGCAGAGCGTCGCGGCTGGCTTCGGCTTCGGCAATTTCAAGGGGGTGATCAAGTACACCCACGTCGGCACCGACCCGAACCCCGACAACGGCGGGCACTACCTGAACTTTTCGATCGCCCACAGCACCGACGCCGAGCTCTTCAAGGCGGACCCCGGCGCGGACCCGGTTGCCCTCGCGGGGCTGGAGGACAAACTCAGCGGGCTGATCGAACCTCTGGAGAAGGCCTCCAGTAAGTTGCCGGACCACGCGGGCGACTGGACCAAGTGGATGGGCGCCCTGAGCTTCGGAGAGATCTTCGGAAAGGCGCCTTTTGGCCTGGCGCTCAGTCTAGGGATCACGGTCGAGGCCAACTTCGTCTGGAAATATGGCCTCTTCCGCTTGCAGTACGTGCGCGCCACGGCGAGCTACGTCAACGTCAGCACCGAGTGCCACATCCCCATCGGTCACACCGGCCTGAATGTCGACATCCAGGCCTCGTATGCGATGGCGGCCAGCCTGTTTGAGATCGCCGGCACCAACACCCTGACCTATCTCGCCACCGTGCACGACGGCTTCAACTACGGGGCCCGCAACAAACCGGAACGCAAACAGATCGGCAAGCCGGATGCGACCGGCCTCACGCTCTGGCAGGAGTACACCAAAAAGCACAAGAAGGCCATCTGGAAGGCGATGTGCGCGCTGGCCACCGACGGAACCAACGCCAACAAAGAGGCCCAGGAAGACTTCGACGGAGCGGGCATGATCGCCGTAGCCAAGATGTCAGGCCTGAAGACGGGCCTGGCATTCGACCAGGGCACATACGACGACCTGGTCGACCAGCTGACCACGATGTTCGATGCCGGCAACCTCGCGAACCTGTCCCAGTTGAACAAGACCGGCTGGAAGATGGCGGACGAGGAAGACCAGCGAGCTCTGGCGGAAAGGGACCGCGAGGCTCTCGAAGACTTGCTGGAGCCGATACCGGAGCCCACCCCCGAGGTGATCGAAGAGCCCCCCAAGAGCGGATTCGGCCTGCTCGAAGACACGCCCCCGCTCAAGAGGAGCCAGTCCTCCCCCTTCTTTTGAGGGGATGGCTCCGAGGACATTGACCGGAGCGGCGCTCCAAGCCAACCCATAACCCTCCCGTAACCTGCTTCCGCTACCCTGATGTTTGTCTGGGAGTGTCACCGACAAACAGGAGTCAAGCATGCGCCTCCATCTTTTGATCCTCGCCCTCGCTCTGTGCATCCTTCCCGCTCAGGCCCAACGCAACCGCGTCGATCGCGCGCCGGAAGTGGGCAGCGAAGCTCCCGACTTCGAGCTCGCCACGCTCGCGGACCCCGAGGTCCTGGTGCAACTGTCGTCCTTTGTCGGCGAGAAGCCCGTGATCCTGATCTTCGGATCCTACACCTGAGGCCCTTTCTGTCGCTCGTCGAGCGACATCCTCAAGATCACTGACACCTACAAGGAAGACTTCGAGATCTTCATGGTCTACATCTCCGAGGCCCATGCCAGCGACAGCCGCCGGCCCAACCGCGAAGTCATCATCGCGAACCATACCAGCGATGAGGAACGGCGGGCCGCCGCCGCCTCGGCGCAGGAGGGGCTGGGTTTGAACATGCCGATCCTGATCGATGACATGGAAGACTCGACGGCCCGCGCCTACGACGCCAAGCCCGACCGGCTGTTCCTGGTCGGCATCGACGGCACGATCGCCTTCGCCTCCGGGCCGGGCCCGCGCGGCTACGTCCCCCGCGACCTGGTGAAGGCCATCGAGGCCTACTCCGAAGCGCAGGACTGAGGTGCCGTGTGCCGGGGGTCTGTCGTCTCTGCTGATCAGGTCGCGCCCTGCCCCCGAACCCGCATGCCGGGCAAGGGCGACCCGCCCCGTGTGGGCGCTGGCTGGGTCGGAGACTGCCGAACGCACGCTACGGCAAGTCGTCGACGAAGCGCAGGCCCGCGGGCAACTGGAGGGAGTCGTTGTAGAAGGCCAAGAAGCAGGTACGACGATAGATGCCGCTCGTGATCTGGGCTCCATCGGATGAGCCGGCGACGAAAATGACAGTGCTGGTGGTGGAAGCTGGAATCGTCAAGCTGACGTTGTGCTCGCTCTCGGCGCCCTGTCCGGTCGTGATGATCTGGGCGTCAACGCCATCGACGGCGACACTGATGACTTCGCCCCAGCTTCCGTATCCGGTCGCATAGTAGTCGACATCCCAATCAATCGCTGCGGCGGTCGAATTCTCGACCCGGAAGAGTGCTGCAGCATGGCGCGACTTGGTCGACGAAACGCTAAACCAGTCCTCGGCCCAGACCGTTGCGTTCGAAACAGCATAGCCCTTCTTGCAGAATAGCGTGGCGAGCACCGCGAGGTCCTGGCTCATGGCTCCCGCGGTAGCACCACTGTCCCCCCACGATGATGGCGCGACACCTCCAAATAGCTCCGCATTGTCGTCCCCGAACCAACCATAGCTCTGGTCGTAGGTCGACCACTTCGCCCAGCGGAAAGTTGCCTCTGCCCCGCCGCCCGAGGACACCAAAGCATGCACCTCGTTGAGCGCCGCGACCACGTTCGACTGTTCGGTCGTTGCGAGGTTGCTCAGGTCGCCCCTTTGTGCGTCGTTGTCATTGACCGCGGCCGTCAGCGCGTCGAAGTTTGCGTTGACCTCTGCCGCGACCGCGGCCTGTCCGCTCACGAAGACGTTCAGGCCCGAGACCGTGCCAGCCACGAGACCGACCGGCAGTAGTGCGAGCAAGCAGAACGAGACGACCGACCAGGCCCGTGAGCGAGCGAGCGCTGGCCAAGCAAACGCGTTCTTTTCGAATCCAATCATGGGAATCTTCCTCCGGGTTGGCAGTGCATGCGCCGGGTGCATCCCACGTCTCCTGCGCTTACCTGAACTCCATCGACAGACCACATCGCTTGATCCGGCCCCACCAACTAGTGGGATCGGCCGTACGGTACGGACCGTGACTCTGCGTAAAATGGTTGTTTGAGAGTATACACCGACATGCCTGCTCCGAGAGCCAGGCTGGAGGTCGAAGTTGACGTCCCGGAGCCACAAGACCCTCTAGCAGCAACGGTTGGGTTCGCAGCTGAGGCTGAAGAAAGTTGTCTCGAGCCCACTTTATCCCTGCCGTTGTCCGGTGCGCACAACTCGTAACCTGATGCAGCCGCGACCAGCCGCCCTGGCCCCAAGCTTCACAGCGTAGGACACAGACTACGCGCCCGCAGCCACCGTCCAGGCGAACAAGAGCTGGGCCGCGTAGTACAAGGGCAGTCCCACCAGCCGATTGATCAGTCCGGCCTTGACGAAACGGTGCCGAGCCACCGTGAGATCGGAGATGTAGAAGAGTCCCGCTGCGATCAGGATGACCGGATTCCCTCGCGCAGCCAGGGTTCCCGCAGCCAGCGCAACCATACAGCTGATGACGAACACATAGGCCACCACGGGACGTTTCATCGCGCCTTGAATGTTGGGCATCAACCAACGCAAGACGAAGAACCCCGCGCAGAGCATTGCCAGAGCGGCGCTCGCCGTCCATGTCGGCGATACGCCACGCATGACAAAAGCCACCAGATAGCCCACATGCCCCAACAAGAAACTGACCAGGCCCAAGAGGAACCAGCGGCGCTTGTCGTTACGGATCAAGAACACGTCCCCCAGCCAGGAGAGAGCCTGGGCGACCAGAACGGCCCTTCCGTAGCTTGAATCCAGAGCGCCGCAGCTTACCGCCGCGGCGATGAAAGCAGCGGAAGCCAGCGGCTTGAAGATCCACACCAGGCGCAGATCGCGGCGCTTCTCACCCCACAGAACGCCTGCGAGGGCGACACTGGTGATGACGACCCAGACCAGCACGGCGGACTCCTTCTTCCCTTCGCCGAGGGCGGGCGCGGACGCGCGCCACGACGCGGCGCGCTCCGGACCCGGTTCGAGCTACACGAATCGCCAGCCTTCAGCCTCGCACGCTTCAGGGTCGGGTAGACCTGTCTGTCCGCGATGCAGAAGGTGCGCGCTGCGACAGCTCTTCCACCGTAGCAGCGCCGGATCCGATCCGCACGAAGATGGTTGTTTAAGGAGAGTGCATTGCTTGGAAGCGTCGGCTCAGCTCGCGCCGACGACAGCCGTCAGGCGGCTTCGCAGCCCAGCACTGGCCGCTCGTCCACACTCGGCTGGGTCGCAACGGGCTCGCTGGAGACAGGCTGAGCCGTTCCAAAGGCCGGAATCAAGCGCTCACGACGAACCTTCAGGACCCCGAACAACTCCAGCAGCCGACAGAGCCCATAGCCGAGATCGAGCTCTGTGCGTCGGTACGAGAACTTGGCGGAATGCGGGAACTGGTGGTGGTTGTTCTGGAACCCTTCACCAACGACCATCCAGGCGACGAGGTGGTTGTTGCGCGAATTGTCGTCGGTATCAAAATTCCGTCCCCCCACCGCATGGCCCAGGGAGTTGACCATCCAGCCCTGGATGGGGTGGCTCATCAAACCGGCGAAGTAGCAGACCCCGAGCGCCCAGAAACCCGTGGGGACCGCGATGCAGAGCGCGATCCCGAGATGGACGATGTAGGGCAGCAGCCACAGACGTTTCCGGTTGAGCACATTGACGGGGAAATCCAGATCAGGGACGAGGTTGGCATAGCCCACCCTGTTCCTGTCAAGGCCCACCAGAACGCGCTCGTAGGAGCGCAACTGGCCGAAAAGTACACCGAAGATCCCCAACTTGACGGGGCTGTGGGGATCGCGAGCTGCATCAGAGAACTCGTGATGGCGTCGATGCATACAGATCCAGCCCTTGGGATCGAGGCCGGTCAGCCAGATTCCCATCACCACCGTGAATCTGCGCACCCAGGGGTGCAGGACCACGGCCTTATGGGCCAATCCGCGATGGTAGAAGATCGAGATGATCGTGGTGTTGATCATGTACATGGCAGCGAACAGGCCGAGGCAAGCCAGAAGATACATGGGCATCCAGTCTATATGAGGCCACCGGTTCTACAAATTATCATTACACCAGTGTAACTTTCGATAGCGTAAGTTACGCTAGCGTAGATTAGCGCCTGCCTGTATTGTTGTCAACATGACACGCAGAAAGAAACTGACGGCAGCCCAACGACGAGCTCAATTGATCGGGGTGGGACGGGAGGTGTTCGCTGAACGCGGCTTTGTCGCGGCCACCATGGAGGAGATCGCCGAGCGCGCGCAGGTGTCGAAGCCCCTCGTCTACCAGCACTTCGGCGGCAAACAGGGGCTCTATTCGGTCGTGGTCGATCAGGAGATGGACCAGATCGTGACCGAGATCACGCTGGCCATCTCTTCGGGAACCTCCCGCGAGCGGGCCGAGCGCGCGGCGGTCGCCTTCCTGAGCTATGTCAAAGACAGCCCCGCCGGCTTCGCCGTCCTCAGCCACGACGCACCGGCAGGCCGTGGTAAGAACAGTATGTCCAGTGTGATGAGCGAGGTTGCCGAGCGCGTCGGCGTCGTCCTGAAGCAGACTTTCAAGGAGACTGGCTACGATCCCGAAAACGTGCCCATCTATGCCCACGCCCTGGTCGGCATGGTGTCCTTCGTCGCCCAATGGTGGATGGAAACCCGCACGCCGTCGGTCGAGGTCGTCGCGAGCCATGTCGTCTCGCTAGCCTGGGTAGGTCTGCACAAGCTGCCCAGACATCCCAAGCCGATCGAAGTCTCCGGCAAGCAGGATGGGCCCGGCTGATCCTGGCGCGTATTGCCCCGGGGTTGCCGTTGGCTCTTCAAAGCTACCCGACCCCGATCCGGTCGCGCGCTGGCAGAGACGATCGCGGCGCTGGGCGAGCCCGGGAAGGCGGCTCTGGTGGAGCTGCGCGCCGACCCCGACCCCTGCGTGGCTGCGGCGGCTGCCTATGGCCTGACATTGTTCGACCGCTGAGTTTCGGGAACCTACGCGGCTTGTCTGCCCTCGGACCATCCGCTACACTCGCCGGTCGCTGCCGGCCAAACGGCCAGGAGGGCCCACTGTGCGCCTGCTCGACTACCTAGACGATATCCTCGGCGCCTTCCGCAAACAACCGCTGCGCACAGGGCTCACGGCTGTTGGCATCGGCATCGGCGCCTTCGCCATCACCTTGATGGTCGGACTGGGCCAGGGGTTGCAAAGCTACATCAACGAGCAGTTCCTGGCGTTCGCCAACGAACGCGTGCTGATCGTCTATCCGAAGGTGTTCGACCAGGCGGGCGCGAATTTCCTCGACCGTTTGAATTCCATCGGCCGTCCCTCGAAGCCGATCACGGCCGAAGAAGAAGAGAGAAAGCGCGTCAGCCGGGCTGGTGCCCGCATCACCAGCGAACAGGTCGAGGCGCTGCGTGCGCTCGAGGGAGTCGAACGGGTCGAGCCGACCACCTGGTTCGAGGTCGATGGGGTGCGCCTGGTCGGCGCCGACACCGCGCACGCCTCGTGGTACCACGCCGACATGGCCGTGCTGAGCACGAATCCCCTGATGGGCACGCCGACCCACGGCCGCCTTCCGAATAGCGCGGATTCGACGGAGATCGCCATCAGCCCGCAGTTCGCGGAGAGTTGGGGCTTACCCCCCGACGACTTGATCGGACGCGAGATCGAGATCCGCATCCCCAAACTCGACAGTGTTCTACGGCGCTTCGTCTTCCGCGATCCTGAGGCCTACGAGCAGCAGCGCCAGGTCTTCCGGGCGCGGATCGTCGGTCTCTCCGAGCGAAGCCCCTTGTCACGGATGGTGTTTCCCAGCCTCGAGCTGGGTAAGAACCTCGGGCGTTACCAGAGCGGGCAGAGCGAGTTCCTCTCCGACGCCAAGATCGGCTTCCAGGCCCAGGTGCGGGTGGCCGACAAGACCGACCCGGAGACGGTCAAGCAGAAGATCCTCGACATGGACCTCAACGCCCGCTCGCTCAGCGACGGACTGCGTGAGGTCAATCAGGTCTTTCTGGTTGTCGACATCGTGATGTCCTCGGTCGGGCTGCTCGCCCTGCTGGTCGCGACCCTGGGCATCGTCAACACGCTCTTGATGGCGATCAGCGAACGTACTCGTGAGATCGGAGTGATGAAAGCGCTGGGCATGACAGCCCCGACCATCCGTCGGCTGTTCGCCATCGAGGCGGCAGCCATCGGCCTGGCCGGGGGCCTGGCTGGCACAGTCTTGGCGGTCGGGCTCGGCCTGGCCGGCGACGCGCTCGCCAAGGAAACGATCGAGGCGGCCGCGGCACTCGAGGGCTACTCGTTCTTCGTATTCCCCTGGTGGCTGATGATCGGTGCGCCGATCTTCTCCTGCGTGATCGGCATGCTGGCGGGCATCTATCCTGCCAACCGCGCCGCCCGCCTCGATCCGATCGACGCCCTGCGCGCAGAATAGCCGCGGCGCTGTGGGCGCTCCCAACAGACAGTGCAAAGGTGTGTGCAGTGCGGTCCCCGCTGCGTAGATGCACATTAGCTTCACGGTTTCTTCGCTAATTCTTTATATTGGGGGCCGCTCACAAAAAAATCTCGAGGAAGACTTCATGTGGAAGAACCCGGACGGCAGTACCGGCCGGCTGATACAGCTGTGTGTCGGCTATTTTCTGTGCTACACCCTGGTCGGCGTGCTGGTGAAGTACTTCCTGGCCGTGCAGAAGATGGACGGGCTGGTCTTCACCACCTACAACACCGCCGGCGGCACGTTGCTGTGCCTCTCCGTGGTGCTGGTGCTCGGATGGTACAAGCTGAAGTCCAACCGTTCGGTGCAGTGGGGCCACCTCAGCTTCCCACGTGAGTACCTCTATATCCTGCCTTCGGGCGTCTTCACCGCCGTGGTCATTACCACGACCACCCTGATGTATACGCTACCGATCTCGATCATGGTCGCGATGGTGATCATGCGCGGCAGCGTGATCGTCGCCAGCCGCGCGGTCGACTTTGTGCAAACGCGCCAGGGGATTTTGAAGAAGAAGGTCTACTGGGAAGAGAACCTGGCCATCGCCTTCGCCCTGCTGGCGATCGCGATCAAGACCATCTTGCCGCTCTTCAAGGCGGACGGCACGGCAGCCCACTTCGTGTTCTTCAAGCAGCCGTATGCTTTGACGATCTTTGGCAGCTACATCACTGCCTACGCGATCCGCATCTACATCATGAACTACTACAAGAACACGCGTGATCGCTCGGCTCCTCAAGACAACAAGGGCTTCTTCGCCGTCGAACAGATCTCGGCATCACTGACGTTGACCCTGGTGATGGCGTTCATCGTCCTGGGTCCCAGTTTCTTCGGTGAGACCATCACCAAGCAGATCACGGTCTGGTCCGGAACCGTCACGCCAGACACGGCCCAGGTGAGCGCTTCGGCCGACTCCTTGAGCGTGGTGACCGGCAAGAGCCTGCGAGGATCGGCGCGCTTGGAGCTGGCTTCGGCCGCCGCAGGACCCGTGAAGATCGAATTCTCGACAGGCGGGCCCTTCCGAGCAGCGACTCTCTCTGCTCGGCCCCCGCGTGGACCGGACACCCTCACGCTGGTGTGGGACAGCGCGGCGGACCTCGGCGTTCACCATTATCCGGTGGGTGAGGTGCGGCTGCGGGTCTCCACGGCAACGCAGCAGGCCATGCTCGACGGAATGGCTGTCGACAATACGGGGGCGAGCACACGTACGCTGGTCAGCTACGCTTGGTTCAACACCGAGACGCATCCCCCGGCTGGGCGCTTTCAGCTCACTGAAAAGCTCGAGACCGTGCGGCGCGCTGCCTCGAATCTGCGGCCGTTCTGGTTTGCCGCTTTCGCAGCCGGTACCGTGTTTGGCGTGGTCGCCTTCTTCTCGGTCTTCATCTTCATGTACAAGGGGCGCACGGCGACCTTCGCGGGCCTGGTCAACCGCCTGACCTCGCTGTTGGCGGGGACCTCGGCGACGCTGCTGACCTGGGCCCTGTTCGGAACGAAGTTCCCCAAACCTGAGGATTGGATCAGCCTGGCCAGCATCATGGTCGCTGTGGCGATCCTGGCCCGCGCCGAGCGCAAACGCACCGCTGAGCTGGCTCAAGAGAACGCCTGAGAGCTCCTCCCCCAACAACACCTCGCCATAGCGTCCTCAACCTGCAGGTCTCAGACCCCGCAGGCTGTGGGGCTTGCGCGATTTTTTTGGAACTAACCATTACAATACGGGAACAAAAACGATACACAATATATAGGTCGTATAGAAAACGTCTCACCTTGGAGGCAGGATGGCTCCGTCCACGACAGGACGCTACAAGATCCGCTCCATCACCCGCGCCACGGGCTTCTCGCCGTCTCTGCTGCGCGCCTGGGAGCTTCGCTACAACCTGCTTCGACCTGAACGCACCGGCACGGGGCACCGCCTGTACAGCGAGCAGGATCTGGCCTTGCTGCAGGCGGTGAAAGGTCTGATCGAGCAGGGACGATCGATCGGGGAGATCGCTCGCATGGGGCGTGATGCCCTGTTGGAGGCAGCCCCCTCCCCCGTTCCTGCGCGGTCCTTTTCCTCGCTGGAAAAACACGCTGAACAGTTGGTGCAGGCCAGTGTGGAGATGGACGGCGGCCGCCTGGAGGAGCACCTGAACCATGCGTTCACGCTGCTCAGCCCGGCGCTGGTCATCGAGCGCATCATCGAGCCTGCCGCGATCGCGATCGGGGAGCTGTGGGCACAAGGCGGCTGCAGCGTGGCCTCCGAGCATCTGTTCAGCGAAGCTGTGGGGAACCGCTTGCGCCGCATTCTCGAGCTGAACGGCAGACCGGCGGGGGGAATGCTCTGTTTGTGCGCATGTTTCCCCGACGAGAGCCACGAGCTCGGTCTGCTCAGCCTGAGCCACGCGTTGGTCCGCGCCGGCGCGCGCACCATCTATCTCGGGCCCTCCCTGCCGTTCGAGGACCTGGTCATCGCCTGCCGCAAGCTCCGGCCGCGCGTGGCGATGCTGTCGGTGACACGCAGAGCCCTGTTCGAAGCCCACCGCCCACAGCTGCTGACGCGTGTGCAGCAAGTCGACGCGCAGATCGCCATCGGCGGTCAAGGCGTACCCGACCAGGATGACGAGCTCAGCTCCGCGGGAATCCGTATTATTCGAGGCCATCCCTGGCGCTCGAACGCCGTCTCTGAGCTGCTCTCCAGCCTGCGCTGAGCTCCCTCTCAAAAAAAAACCACTTGCACTCCGCCGAAGATCTGTATAGTTAATGTATAGATTATGAGGAGAGTTTGTAATGCATTGTGCTGTGATTGGAACGGGAATCTCGGGAATGCTGACCGCACGCCTCCTCCACGGCCCGCATAAGGTCACGGTGTTCGAAGCGCGCGCTCGTCTGGGGGGCCACACCCACACCCGCAGCCTGCAACGCCCCTCCGGGAGATGGAATGTCGACAGCGGCTTCATCGTCTTCAACGAGCAGACCTACCCAGGCTTCATCCGCATGCTCGAGCTGTTGGACGTTCCCAGCCAGGCTTCGACCATGAGCTTCAGCGTGCGCTGTGAAGACAATGGCCTGGAATACAACCCCACGTCCCTCAACGGACTGTTCGCCCAGCGCAGCAATCTCCTTCGCCCTTCGTTCTACGGCATGCTGCGGGACATCCTGCGCTTCTTCGACGATGCGCGTGCTTTCCTCGAGGCGCCGAACCCGGAGCTGAGCCTGGCTGAATTCCTGGCGGAGAAGAGGTACCGGCCGACGTTCATCGAGCGCCACATCGTTCCTCTCGGTTGCGCGATCTGGAGCGCGTCGCAGACAGACCTGCTCGGCATGCCGATGCAGTTCTTCGCCCGCTTCTTCGCCAACCACGGCTTCCTGCAGGTCGACGAGCGCTCCGCGTGGCGCGTGGTGCGCGGCGGCTCCATGAGCTACATCGAGCCGCTGGTCGCTCCCTTCCGCCAGAATGTGCGCCTGGCCAGCCCTGTGGTGGCGATCCGCCGGCTGGCCGATGGCCCCGAGATCAAGACCCGCGGCGGTCGCTGGGAACGCTTCGACGCGGTCGTGCTGGCCGTCCACAGCGACCAGGCGCTGGCGATGTTGACAGACCCGAGCCCGTCCGAGTCGAGCATTCTCGGGGCCATCGCCTACCAGCCCAACGATGTGGTGCTGCATACCGACACCCGTGTGCTTCCGAAGAACTCGCGGGCCCGGGCCAGCTGGAACGCCTTCTCGCCCCGCGAGCCCCAGCAGGCCTGCAGCCTGACCTACGACATGAACCGGCTGCAGTCGCTCGACGCCCCTGAGACCTTCTGCGTCACGCTCAACCGGCGCGCCGCGATCGATGCCAGCAAGATCATCGCCAGCGACGCGTTCTCCCATCCGCGCTTCACGGCCGAGGCTGTCCGAGCACAGGCGCGCCATGCCGAGATCAACGGGCAACAGAATACCTATTACTGCGGCGCCTACTGGGGTTACGGCTTCCACGAAGATGGGGTCAACAGCGCCCTGCGCATCGGCGAGATGTTCGGGCGCGGCCTCGACGACGCCCTGCGCCCAGCTGATCAGCCTGTCACGGTAGAGAGCTGAGGAGCCGGACATGCACAGCTGCCTCTATTTCGGCACGGTACGGCACACGCGCCATGCGCCTCGCGAGCACTGCTTCAGCTACCCCTTGTACATGGCCTACCTCGATCTGGCCGAGTTGCCCCGTGTCTTCGAGGGTCGCTGGCTGTGGTCCTACGAGCGGCCCAACCTGGTCAGCTTTCGCCGCAGCGACTACCTCGGACCCACCGAGCTGCCGCTGGAGGTCGCCGTAGCCAATGCGGTCGAAGAAGCTTGTGGCTGGCGCCCCAACGGCCCGATTCGGTTGCTCACCCAGCTGCGCCATCTCGGACTCGCGGTCAACCCGGTGAGCTTCTACTACTGCTACGAACCCGGCGCCACGACGCCACGCGCCGTGCTCGCCGAGATCACCAACACTCCGTGGGGCGAGCGCTTTAGCTATGTCATCGAGCGCGAGCCGGGACGCGGTCTCTCGACCACCTTCCCCAAGCGCTTCCACGTCTCTCCCTTCCACGGCATGGACCAGCTCTATGCCTGGCGGTTTAGCGCCCCCTGCCGATCGCTTTCGGTCCGGATGCACAATTTCCACGCAGGCCAGCGCATCTTCGCTGCGACCTTGACGCTACGACGGCGGCCTCTAGATCGAGCCGGGCTGGCCCGCGCTCTGTGTCTGTACCCGTTGATGACCTTCAAGGTGCTTGCCGCCATCTACTGGCAGGCACTGCAACTCTGGCTCAAGGGGGTTCCATTCCACGCCCACCCCCGCCACGCTCAGGAGATCCCGGCATGAGTACCACCTGGCTGCAACGCTGGGCACGTCGCCGCGTGCTCGCTTACCTTCGCTCCCTCAAAGAAGGACAGGTTTTTGTCCGCGAGGATACGGAGACCTGGCGCTTCGGTAAGCCCAGCACCCACTTCCCGCAGCCCACAGAGATCCGCATTCTGCAGCCCTCGGCATGGACCGCCATCGCCCTCGGCGGCAGCGTGGGGGCCGGTGAGTCCTACATGGAAGGCCACTGGGCCTGCGATGACCTCAGCGGCCTGATCCGGCGGATCTTGCGCAACGACCAGGCCGGCCTGGGCCTCGACGGTGGGCTCGCGCGCCTGGGGGCACCTCTCCGCTGGCTGTACCATCGCCTGCATCGCAATACCCTGGGCGGCAGCCGACGCAATATCTCCGAGCACTACGACCTCGATCCACGCTTCTTCCGTCTCTTCCTCGACAGCACGCTGACCTACAGCTCTGCAGTCTTTGAAGACCCCTCCATGGACCTCGAAGAGGCCGCCCGCAACAAACTCGAGCAGATCTGCTGCAAGCTCCAACTCAACCCCACCGACCACCTGCTCGAGATCGGCGGAGGCTGGGGAGGGATGGCCATCTACGCCGCGACCCACTTCGGCTGCCGCGTGACCACCACGACCATCTCTGCCGAACAGGCCGCGGTGATCCGCGAGCGGGTCGCC
Organism: Planctomycetota bacterium; assembly: GCA_029260765.1. Taxonomy (GTDB): domain Bacteria; phylum Planctomycetota; class J058; order JAJDCP01; family JAJDCP01; genus JAJDCP01. The sequence continues at coordinate 1,955 of JAJDCP010000180.1, read as the reverse complement.
GAAGCCGGTCTCGAAGACCGGGTGGAGGTGCTCGAGCGCGACTACCGCCAGCTCACGGGCCAGTACGACAAGCTGGTCAGCATCGAAATGCTCGAGGCCGTGGGCGCCGAATACGTGGACGGCTTCTTCGCAAGCTGCGAGCGCCTGTTGGCCCCACACGGCCGCATGCTGCTGCAATGCATCAGCATCGACCCCCGGCACTACGCCCGCCACGTCAAGGAAGTCGACTTCATCAAGCGCCACATCTTCCCGGGAAGCTGCCTGCTCTCGTTGCCCGTGCTGATGCAGAGCATCGCCCGCCAGACGTCATTGAGCGCGATCCACACAGAAGACATCGGGCCGCACTACGCGAGGACCCTGCGCTGCTGGCGCGAACGCCTGCTCAGCGAGGTCGACGCGCTGCACGAGCTCGGTTTCGACCAGCGCTTCGTCCGCAAATGGTTGTTCTACTTCGACTACTGCGAAGCCGGTTTCGCCGAGCGGTTCATCGGCAATCAGCAGCTGTTGCTCGTCGGGCCTCGGGCGCGCGTCGATAGCTGCTCGCCGAGCTGGCAGACCAGCTACTCAAGCCCGCAGGGAGCGTTGTGCTGATGTTCACATCGACACCGATCGTGCAGATCCTGGCCGGAACCCTGGCCATGTCCGTGCTGATGCTTGGCGTCTGGCTCTGGCAGCGACGCAGCGGGAACGCCGGCTGGGTCGATGTCTTCTGGGCCCTGGGAATCGGCCTGCTGGTGGGTTGGTATGTCCTCAGCAGCGCCCCCTGGCAGGCCCGCCACGGAATCGTGCTGGCCATCGCGGGGTTGTGGTCGCTGCGCCTGGCGGGCACCCTGGCCTGGCGCAGTTGGGGCGCCCCCGAGGACGGCCGTTACCAGAGTCTACGGAAGGGCTGGGGAGAGCGGGCACAGACCTACCTGTTCGGATTCTTCCAGCTGCAGGCCAGCTGGGCCGTGCTGTTCTCGCTGCCCGCGTTGCTCGCGCTGCAGAACCGCACCCCGCTGCATCCGTGGTGGACCGCTGCAGCTCTGGCAGTGTTCGCGCTCAGCCTGGTGGGAGAAGGCGTCGCCGACGCGCAGCTCGCACGCTGGCGCGCCGTGCCGGAGAACCGCGGCAAGACGTGCCGGCAAGGGCTCTGGCGTGTCTCCCGGCATCCGAACTACTTTTTCGAGTGGCTGCATTGGTTCTGCTACCCGTTGCTGGCGATCGGATCCGCATGGTGGTGGTTGGGGCTGGCTGCGCCGGCGGTGATGTTGCTGTTCCTCTACCGACTGACCGGCATCCCCTACACCGAGGCCCAGGCCTTGAAGAGCCGGGGCGACGACTACCGCGCCTACCAGCAGGAGACCAGCGCTTTCTTCCCCTGGTTCCCCCGCGACACAGGGCCGCTGGCCTGGCTGATCGCCGCGATCGAGCGCGGCTGGCTGCCCGATACGCTGATCCGCTGGGGCATCCGCCGGCTCAACAGCCAACGACTGGTGAGCTTGCAGCGTGGCGCTGCGACTCCCAAAGAAGCGCTTGTCGAGGAACCGATCGCGGTCCGCACCGAGGCGGCCAACGAACAACACTACGCGCTGCCCGCCGCGCTCTTCCGGGCCGTGCTTGGCAAACACCTCAAGTACAGCTGTTGCTGGTGGGACGCGTCCACGCCCGACCTCGATGCTGCCGAACAGGCGATGCTGGACCTGTATTGTGAGAGGGCCCAACTCGAGGACGGCCAACGGGTCCTCGACCTGGGTTGTGGCTGGGGTTCGCTGTCGCTCTTCATCGCCGCGCGCTATCCCAACAGTCGCGTGCTCGGAGTGTCGAACAGCGCGCTGCAAAAGGCCTCGATCGAGGCCGACGCCGCTGCCCGGGGAATCAGCAACCTCGAGATCCGCACCTGCGATGCCAATGTGTTCGAGCCCGAGGCGCGCTTCGACCGCATCGTCTCGATCGAGATGCTCGAGCACATGCGC
>JAJDCP010000179.1 GCA_029260765.1 Planctomycetota bacterium | reverse complement strand
GCCTCCAGGGCCAGGTCGACCCGCCCGCGTAGGAGCAGTGCCCGCACCGAGGCACCGACCACCTCCCCGGAGGGGTCGTCGCGCAGAGTGTGCTCGAGGGCCTGCAGGCTGGCCTCGCTGCTGAGCCCGCCCAGAACCTCGGCGCAGGCGGCGCGGACGGTCGCGTCGTGGTCGTCGGCGAGGCGCCCGAGCAGCAACTCCTCGGTCGCCTCCGCGGGCCTTCCGGCCAGCGCCCGAATGGCCTCCGCCCGTACCTCGGCGCCCGCTGAGGCCGCGGCAGCCAGCAGCGCGCCCAGCACGTGGGCCCCCGGATCGTCGGCCAGCCGTGCGGCCGCGCACACCCTCTCCGCGCTGACCACGGAGTCGCGCAGCACCTCGAGCGCCGGCCCGTCGATGGGGTAGCTGCGGACGTCCGAAGCGTAGGACTTCGGGCGCACGCCCGCGCCAGACTTCGTCACCAGAGCGCGTACCGCGGGCGTGCCGAGCCGCCCGAGCACCGCTGCGGCCAGCTCACGCACGCGCTGGATGCCGCGCATCTCCCGGAAGTGCTCGGGCGACTGCAGGGTGCGCATCAGCTCCTCGCCGCGTGCGCCGGGCAGGTCGGGGCACATCGCCGCGAGCTCAGCGCGCTGCCCCGCGTCGAGGTCAAAGAAGGCGGCGACGAAGGGCGCGGCGCAGCGGGCCGCGGGACCAAGCCGCCACAGCACGCGCAAGAGGCCGATCGCAGAACCCACGCCCCGGTCCGCATAGCCCACCTGGACGAGCGGTACGACCAGCGCGCTCTCCGCCCCCACACGCCGGATCGACGCGAACAGGTCGTCGAAGGCGTCGCTGCGCAGCCGGTCGCCGCCGACGAGGCTCGCGGCGATCATGCGCAGCACCTCAACTTCGATCACTCCCTCCTCGAGCAGCAGCCGCGCCGCTTGCGCTGGCTCGTCGGTGGACCGCCAGGACAGCAGGCTGCGTAGGGCCGCTTCGACCCGCGCGTCGAACCCGCAGGCGTCGATCCACGCCCGGCAGGCCTTCGCCGACGGGCCACGGGCCGGCAGCGCCTCGTCCCGCCCGGGGAACAGCCGCAGCCGGGCCGCAGTCGTGTCCCCGATGGCCAGCAGAGCCAGTGCCGCCTCGGGCTCGTCCAGAGCCAGCAGACGCTCACGCAGAGGAGCGGCGTGCACTCCCAGCTCGCGGACCTGCTCGAGGATCGGGGCACGCGGGAAGCTGGTGGCGTCGAGGGCCTCAGCCAGCAGCTCGGCACAGACCTCCGGCGGAGCCTCCCAGGCTGTCAATGCCCCCAGGATCGCGTGCAGCTGGGACCCTTCGTCGCGGGGAAGGGCGAGCAGCTCCGCCACGACCTGCTCCCGCAGCGCGGGCAGCGGCCCGCAAAGCGCGAGCCCCTCCAGCAGATGGCGTCGGCTCTCGCCAGCGGCCTTGGGAAGCTGCTCGAGGATGGCGGCGGCGGCCAGCTCCGGCGGGCAGCTGCGGCGCGTCACCAGGCTCCGGGCTGCACCCATCAGGCTGTTGTTGCCGCTGGTGAACATCTCCTCGGCCAGCACGCGGGCGCGTTCCTCCGCGGACAAGAGCGTCCACAACAGCTCCAGCATGCTCGACTCGTGTTGGTAGCTCGCCAGGCGACCGCGAAGATAGTCGCGGACCGTCTCGCGAGAGCCGCCGATCTCCAGCAGGGTGCGGGCAGCGTAGCGGCCGACCCGCCCATCTCCGACCATGCAGTTCTCGACGGCCGGCGCCGCGGCGGCCGCACGCAAGCCCTGCTCGGCCAGCCACTCGAGGTCGGTCGGCAACGTCCCCCTCGAAGACCGCCCCGCGAGTCTGCCCGCGACCAGCGCGACGAGGCTGTCGGACGGATAACCGACCGCGGCCAGGGTGCGGTAGATGCTCGTACCGGAGCGCTCGGGATCTTCGAGCAGGGCTGTCAGGTACGGAACCGCGGGTCGGCCTTCGGCCCCGAGCTCCTGTAGCTGCTGCAGGGCCGCGCCATTCCACGACAGGTCGGCGATGATCCGTGCCAGGCGGTCGGACTGCGACTGCCCGGCGCGCGGCACGAAGACCAGGGCCAGGCCGACGGTGAGCGCGGCGACGGCCAGGATCGCCCCGATGATGCGCAGCTGCTTCATGCTTCCCCCAATCACAAAACGCCCGTCGGATCGCGGCGGGCTGAAAACGGACAGGCTCAGGGCCAGGGACTTCCACCCCCCCGAACGCCAGCCTGCGAGAATACGGGGGCCGCCGTGGGGCCGCAAGTTGGCTTTGGCGGTAGAATGAGCCCAGTCCTCGTGCCGCCAAGCTTTCGGTTGCACACGGACGATGGCTGAAGGCTATCCGGTGCGTAGCCCCCGCAGCGGCGGGTCAGGTCGGAATGCCCAGCTGCGAGCGCAGCGGCCCGCAAAGGAATGGAGCAGACGCCGGGCCTGTGCCGGAGCGCTCAGCGGCAAGACAGCGTTGCCGAGCTAGGAGGCCGACTCCGTGCCTTGTTTTCGTTGGGCGCGCTCTGCTCTGAGCGTGATGACGAAAACCGACCATAACCTCAAGCTGAGCTCCCACATGGGGGACCTCGGCCTTCAAGTGTCCACCCTTGCGAGGGAGCTGGACAGGGCCTGGAAACGTTTCACCTGGCAACTTGCCGGCGTCTCCAAATCTGCCGAGCTGTTCCCCGGAAGGCCAGCTGTCTCGCGCCACGAAGCCTCGAGCCCGTGGGAGGTCACGGATGACGACGAGCAGAAGATCGCGTGGGTCCACGAGGCCACACTGAACCTGGGCTCGAAGCTCCTCGAAGTGCAAACCCTTATCGCCGCCGTCTGACAAAGAGCCCGGGCATGTCTGGCGTCGGCCGCGGCCAGGCTCGATGCAGCGCCCTGCACAACCACCTCCAGAGTCTTCGAAGAACGCAGGGGGAACCCTCTCCTTAGCGGGGATACCACGCACAGTCCATGCTGGTGCACTGCCGCTGGCCTCGTAGCAAGCACAGCAGACGTCCCAGATTGCTGCTGAAAGTCCCGATGAAGTACTCCGCGCGAATCAGGGCCTCGAGGTCCCTGAGGATGTGCTCCGTGGCCAGCTGTCTCTGCTCCGGGCGCTGGCTGTTGAACGACGCCTGTCTGTGCCCTCTCAACGTGGGCTGGCAGAAGCTCACCACCCTCCAATGCGGAGCGGCCAGCCGGAATTCCGCGACGGCGTTGTGGTCATCACTGGCGACGAAGACAGTATCGAGGCCGGTCCCCAGGCTGTCCATCCGGGCCAGGTAAGACCGGACCTCCACCCGTTCAGCCTCTCGCGAGCTCAGCTTGTCGCCTCTGCGGATGTGGACACCCACGTAGGCTTCGGGGAGCGCCGCGCGCACCTGCGCGTGGATCCTTGACTTGACTTGGGGACGCAATCTCCAGAGCATTCGGGCCAGCACCTGCAAGGCGGCAAAGATGTCTCCGTCGATCCCCAGGCTGGGAATGAAGAAACGCTGTGCGGCAAAGCGCGGGCTCCGGAATTCGGGCCAGCGCTGGTAGGTCAGGGACGTCCCGGGATACAAGGCTCTAACCAGAACCTGCCGCACTCGCCAGCGACAGCGGCTTCTGAAGTCTCCATCAAGGTGCCGACGCAGGTCATCCCAGACGGATCCGGTTTCGAGCAGCTTTGCGGGGCACTCCGTGCAGAAGGGCTCGAACCAGTCTGTCCATCCGCTTTGATAGCGGGCGTTCCAGGTTCGGGAAGACAGCTGGAAGGTCTGCCCGGTCCATAGGCCATACAACAATCCCAGCAGCATGTTGTTCAGCTCCGAACCGAAACCCCTGTTCGTGAGCTGGAACACCAGACGCCGGCCATGACCGGCATTGAGGCGGCGGTATGCCTGGGCCAGCGCGTGTCTGCCGTCGGACCCGACCATGTGCGTGAGAGTTCCAGATTGCAGGCCCGACAGCGGTGTAATCGACGCGTCGAGAAGATGCAACACGGTCCACGGCCGCGCGCTCGAGAACGCTCCGGAGAAGGGTGCCTTGCTGCCGGGTGCTGCTGGGTTCTCGATGGCCGCTCAGCCTGCCCCGGTGCCTCCGACAGGGATCTGTCGCAAGCCAGGCCACGGGTTACCCGCGGCGCTGCCGCTCCGCTATCATGGCCCTATCTGGAGGGGCCACCGATGGCAGAGAGTTTCGCAGGTCTGCGCCAGCGCGCACGCAGCTCGCTGCTCAGAGACCTTGAGACCCGCCCCGCAGGACCGTTGCTGTCGGCAGACCGTTGGCCGCTGGGCCGCCTGCGCACGCGGGATTTCTGCTTTGCCGCCCGGGGCCTGCTGCAGCTGGGAGAGGTGTCGCTGGTGCGCGCGTTGCTCGAGTGGCTGTTGTGTCATCGGCGGGCGTCCGATGGGCGGGTACCCTGCGGTCTGGTGCCTGTCCCGAGGTTGCTGCGTGCTGCCCTGGCCGCCGGTGGCTGGCGGACTGCGGGCAGGCGGCTGCGGCCTGAGTACGTCGCAGGGCGCGGCAGAGAGCAGGTTGATTGCAACGCGCTGGTAGTCCTGCGGGCGCTCGACCATGCCGACCACACCGGCGATTGCGGCTTCCTGCACGAGCACTCCGACGCGCTGGAGGCGCTGCTCGCCTACTATGCCAGGAGGATGCGCGGCGACCTGTTCAGCCAGCCACCGTTCGCGGACTGGCAGAACAGCGTGCGCCGGGACGCGCCGGCGTTCTACACCAACTTGTTGATCTTCAGGGCCACGGAGCGTTGGGCGGAACGGCGCGGGGATGCGCCCCGCCGACAGTTGGCGCGTTGGCGGGCAACCCTGGAGCGTGTGTTCCGCGACCCCCACAGCGGCTTGTTCCGGACGCTGGCAGGGCATCCGCAGCTCTCACTGGGCGACCAGTTGCTGGCCTTGGATCTCGGCTTTGTCCCGCCGCGGAGCGCCGCAGGCCTGGCCCTGTACGATGCTCTGCGAAGCCAGCCTCTCTGGTCGTTGACCGGACCGGCGCGTAGCACCTGGCCCGACTATCCAGCCAGCTGGATCAGCCTTCGTGCCCGGCTCGCAGGGCTGCGCCACGTCCACGACCGTCAGTTGTCTCCCTGGCTGCTCGCTCTGGGAGCCCGGGTGTCGGGGCTGTGCGGTGACCGGTCGGGGAGCCGGGACGCTCTCCAGCGGCTGGAGCGTCGGGTCCTGCAGCCTGGCGGCCTGGCTGAGAGCTTCCAGGGAGGTCCCGTCCGTCGCCGACTAGCGACCTGGCTCGACCGCAACCAGCAGCGCTTCAGCTGGGGGGCTGGCCTTTGGCTGGAGGCGCTGGCCAGCTATGACGGGCTCGGGCCTCCCCAGCGCGAAGGCATGGCCGCGCCAGCGGAGACTTTGCGCGCCTTGCAGGCCGCCGCATGCCAGATCGGTGGCAGGTCGTGCATCATGTTCGACATCGTCGAGTGGCGGCTGGGAGTGTTCGCACATCTGCAGTGGTCCCTCGAGCTGATGCAGCTCTGCGAAGAACAAGGCCTGCTGCCCTACTTCCACTTCTCCGCGCCCCATCTGCTGGTGCCTGAGCGCGGATCCAACTGGTTTCACTACTTCTTTGTGCACAGGCAGTTTTCGGGCGACGATCTGGAGAGTATCGAGCAGCGCATCCGTGCGGACCCGTCGGTGCTCATGCGGCTGGATCAGGAGTCCTTCAACCGTCTGAAGCTACGACCGTACAACCGGATGCTCACCTTTGCCCGCGCAGCAGAGCTGGTGCGCAAGTACATCCGGATCCGTCCTTGTGTGCGCGCCAGGGTCGAGAGCTGGCATGCGGAGGCGATCGGCGCGCGGCGCGCTCTGGGCGTCCACTACCGGGGCACGGACAAGCAGCTTGAGGCGCCACGTTCCAGCTACGCCACCGTGCTGGACCACGTGCTCGTCAAGCTCGCCGAGCTGCGTGCCGAGGTACTGTTCGTCGCAACCGATGAGCGAGGCTTTCTGCTGTGCGCGCGCGAGCGGCTGGCGGGTCGTGTCGAGGTCGTGCAACGCAGCCGTCTGCTCAGCGATGGCGGCCAGGCTGCGCTGCACCGCCAGCCCCGTCTCAACGGCTACCAGGTCGTCGAAGAAGCCTTGATCGATTGCTTGCTGCTTGCGCGCTGCGAGTTCGTCGTCAAGACCCCGTCGTTCCTGTCTGGCTGGGCCAAGATCTTCCGCCCCGAGCTGGAGATGGGGCTGGTCAGCAGGCCCCATGCCGAGATGACCTGGTTCCCCGACCGAGCCATTCCCAGCTTGAGCCTGTAGCCGGCCGCTGTTGGCCTGTGGCACTGCGGCCGGCGCGTGCAAGGTGCGGTTGGTTGTGCGGTTCCAATTGATGCAACCCATCTCTCGAAATCAGAGCGCCCGAAGAGACGCAACGGCCGCGGCCGTCTGGCTGCTTGTCCATGAGACTTGAGCAGAAGGGGCTGAACATGGCGACTTGTCTTCAAGTCCAATCTCCACGCCTGAGATCAAGCAAATGGTCGAAATCCCGGTCACGGGGAGCTAGAACGCGGTTGTGTTGCCGAGAGATTGCCGCGATCCCCACGTCATTCTCAAGAATGGGCCTTCCAACTCGGCGCAACTCGGCCTTCACGATGCCATAGACTCTGCTGGTTTCGTCGTCAGGTTGCAGACGCGCGATCCTGGCAGCAAAGGCCTCCACGCGCGCCACATTCTGGGCAGTGCGGGCTGAGTGGTACGCTCCGTAGTAGAGTTCTCCAGGAAGCCTGGACCCAAAGAGTTGTGAACTTGAATGGCTGCCCCGATGATCTGGTGTGTGAGGCCTTCATGCACCAACATGCAGCGAATCCGGGGTTCCTCATAGCTAGTTCATTTCCCAAGAGAGCTCGGCAAGGTTCGACGGCATTGTGCCCTCCGATCCCGAAAAAGCAAACAAATGTCCGTATCTGTTCTTGAGCGGCCAGATCCTCCCCATTTCGCCTCGCTGGAGTCGTCCGCACACCTCTGCGCGGCCCAAGAAAAAGCAGGCGCGCCAGTCTGTCGATCTGTACCAACAGATCACACAGAGAGACCACGCAATGTGTCGTTTCGCTATCACCGAAGGCGACCCGGAGCTGGAAGGCTTAGCGGCGAAACGGTATTGTGGAGTCGAGACTGGCTCCCCGAGTCCCGAAGCGCCGGCCACCATGGGCGGCCGAAGGCCGGCCCGGCAGGGCTTGCCCCGGCGGCCGTGGATCAACCATCGTGTCGTTCACTCGCCCTGTCCCGACTGCGTTCTCGGTAGGCAGAGCCGGGCAAAAGGCAGGCCTACTGGTGCTCCCGGCCACGCAAACCGAAGTGGGCGCACCTCTTGGCCCACGAAGCCACGATCAGGCCGCTGTCACGCCGTGCGTGAAGCCTGCGGTTTTCTCGTCGAGCGCGGCCAGCGCATTCTGGATCAGGTCGACTTCTCGGGACTCGAAATATGGCTCCCCGCACTGGCCGCAGACCCACGCCGGTACGGAATCCCAGGAAACGTGATAGCCGTTGCGATCGACACTGAATGGCGCGGTCGAGCGCGCCATGGTTCCATTGCAGTGAATGCACGTCATGGAAGCCGCCTCCGGAAGTCTGAGCTCCAAAGCCTGGGTTCGGGCAGATATGCCGTGATGATGGCAAGATACTCGGCCTTGGGAGAGCATACCACATGAATGGGTCGTCCATCGGGCGCACCCAAGATCAGACAGCTGTGGCCTCTGACGTCTTCAGGGTAATCCACGATGAGTTCGCCCTGCAGCACGACAGCCTCGACCTCGGCTGGGGAGATCATTCGGTCGGGTCTGCTCATCTGACGCATCGCGTGGGTGAGGAATAGGATGCGTCTCGCGGCTGCTTTACGAACACGATCGAGAGTACTGGTCATTCCGATGTCTCGCGGGGAAGGGGGTGCGCAAGCATGATGTCCTGAACAGGCGAGTGGATCAAAGGGCCAAACGTAATGGCCCGATGCCGAGAGGTGAGTAGACCGACTGCCGATTGCCGAGGACCGACGGTCGACAGATCAGGCGCACGCTGGCGACCTCGGACCTCGGACCTCGGACCTCGGACCTCGGACCTCCGATCTCCGATCTCGAATTTCGGCCATCGCGACCGGAGCCGGAGTCGGAGTCGCAACCGGCCACGGGTCCGGATCCGGGCTCGGAGACGGATCCGGAAAATCAACCGAGAGCCGACCTGCCTACGGCCTCGAAAAACCGCCCGAGCCGGCTCCTCGAGCCTCCTCGCACCTGCAATGCCCGAATCCCCGCCCCCCCGTCCGCCATCCCGAGGGCAAGCTGCGCGCCCAACTGTGTAGCGCCTGGATGTCGGTCCCGCTCTTCAGCAAGTGCGTTGCAAACGAGTGGCGCAGGGGGGGGCCGCTAGCAAATCCCAGCCGATGCACCCGCCTGGGCCTTGGCCGGTGCGCTCGCTCAAGTACCGTCCTGGCCGCTCACCAGGAAACAGAGAGTCTTGTCTCCCGTTGAGCTTCCGCAGCGAAGCGAGGGGGGCGCTCAAGGCCCTGAGGCAGCGTGGCCATCCGATCCTCGCGCCCCTTACCCGGCCGGATGCGCAGCAGCTTGCCGAAAGCGGTGCACAACGCCGCCAGATGTACGGCGACCCTGGAGCTGCTGGCCCCGCCATCGACATTCCTCAGACAGCTTCGAAGGCGCTGCAGACCGTCTCCGCGATCAAGCGTGTCACCACATAGGGATCGCAGTTCGCGTTCGGGCGCCGGTCTTCGATGTACCCCTTCTTCTCAAGGGCAACCTGCCAGGGAATACGGACCGAGGCGCTGCGGTCAGACACGCCATAGGAGAATTTGTCCCAGCGCTGGGTCTCGTGGTGGCCGGTCAGGCGGTCCTGGATGTTGTGGCCGTAGTGGTGCACATGCTCCAGGGCTTTCTTTCCGATCGCCTCACAGGCCAGGACCACCGGTTCGTAGCTGCTGCGCATCTCTTTGGTGGAGAAATTGGTGTGGCAGCCAGCTCCGTTCCAGTCGCCCTTGGCAGGTTTGGGGTCAAAGGTCGCATCGCAGTCATAGTGTTCGGCGATGCGGCATAGCAGCCAGCGCGCCAGGATGACCTCGTCGGCGACCTGCGGGAAGGGCAGAGGGCCGATCTGGAATTCCCATTGGCCGGGCATCACTTCGGCGTTGATGCCGGAGACGAGAAGGCCCGCGGTCAGGCAGGCGTCCAGGTGGTGCTCGACGATGTCCCTGCCGAAGATCTGGGAGCCGCCGACGCCGCAGTAATACGGTCCCTGGGCGGGAGGGTATCCGCCTGCTGGGAAGCCCAGAGGACGCCCATCGGGTTTGAGGAAGGTGTACTCCTGTTCGAGACCAAAGAGACACTCGTGGCTCGCGAATTTCTCCGCCGCCTTGCGAGCCGGGGCGCGCGTGTTGGTTGGATGCGGCTGCATATCAACCGTGAGCACCTCGCACAACACGAGCTTGTCCTCGCCACCGCGGATGGGGTCGAGCACGATGTGGGCGGGCTTGAGCACGCAATCGGAGGAGCCGCCGGGCGCCTGGTTTGTGGACGAGCCGTCGAATCCCCAGATCGGGGGTTCTGTGCCGAGCTCGAGGATTTTTGTCTTCGAACGCATCAGAGGAGTGGGTTCGGACCCGTCGAGCCAGATGTATTCCGCCTTGTAGTATCCCATTCGCCGCGATCCTCCTTTGGGAAATTTGGTTTTCAGGCACGTTCTTACCATGTTTGGGTTCCCCGTAGCAATGAGTCGCATCGTCGCCTGTGCCGGCGTCAGCAGGCAGGCCGCCTGGCAGCTCTGCTGGGGCTCAGAATGTCATCCCCGGCGCTCCACAGACCCCAGGATCACTCCCACCCGCAGGCACGGACAGCAGCTTGACGCCCCCACCCTCCGCCGCCTATTATGACACAGAGCGTTATCACAGTGTGTCATCAATCCGGAGCCCGCAGATTCAGCCCTACGAAGTCCAACACAGCGACGCCTGCGGCCTGGCCGCGGCCATCAAAGAGGGCGCCCCCTCACACATCTTCCTCCAACAGGCCCTCGCAGGCTGCTCCCGACTGGACCATCGCGGCGGCGTCCTGCCGCTCGAAGGCTCGGGGGACGGCATCGGCATCGCCACCTCGATGCCACACGACTGGCTGCGCGAACGCCTGTCTCGGCTCTGCCCACAGCCCGGAGAGGGGCCCCACGCCTGCGGCCTGGTGTTCTTCTCTGGCGCGCTGCGGCCCATGGCACGCGAGCACCTTCTGACCTCGATGCGCCGCTTGGCGCAACGCCAGCACATCGCGCTGCTCGCGTGGGAGCCGGCCCCCTTTGAGATCTCCCACCTCGGAGAGCAAGCCCGGCGCCACGCCCCTCTGCCCTACTACCTGTACTTCGCGCCCACTGCCCATCCCTCGGAGTACGCTTTTGAGCACGATGTCTACCTGTTGCAGCAGGCCATCGAACGCTGGACGGAACTGAAGATCGCCGAGGAGCAGCTGCCCGCCGAGGCCCTGCGCCTGGTCTCGCTGTCCCCGTACAGCCTGGTGCACAAGGGCATGGGCAGCGCAGAGGACTTGCGGCGCACCTGGCCTGCGCTGTCCGATGCGCGCTACCGCGTCGCCTGGTACGCGCTGCACCGTCGCTTCAGCACCAACACCGCGCCGCAGTGGTGGCTGGCGCAGCCCTTCAGCCTGCTGGCACACAACGGGGAGATCAACACCATCCGCAAGAACCGCCGCACCGCGCGCCACCTCGAGAAGGGGCTGCAGGTCGTGCGTCGGCTGGCCAAGGTGTTGACGTTGGGGGGCAGCGACACCGCAGACATGGACCGGGTCCTGCAGCAGCGCTACTTCGCGCTGCGCAATTTCTACGACCCGCCGACCGCCCTGTTGACGGCCTTCGAGACGGTGATTCCGCCCGCGTACAACTCCCGCTTCTGCGAGCTCGGGCCACAGATCCGCGACTTTCTGCGCTTCCACAGGCGGCACCTCGGCGGCGGCGCCTTCTTTGGCGGTCCCGCTTTCTGCATCGCCTTTACGCGGGGCACCCTGGTCGGCAAAGTCGACAACATGGCCCTGCGACCGGCCAAATGGCTGCTGCAGGACTGGCTGAACTCCGAGACCCTACGCCATGAGCGCGTCTTCAGCCTCGGCTCGGAGTTCGGGGCGCTGCACAGTCCCGGCCTGGAGAACCTGGTCGACGGCGGCCTGCTCGGTCCCGGAGACATCGTGATGGCCCACCGCCAGGCCGACGGGACCCTGCAATGGGCGGGGACATCGGCCTGCCATCGGCAGATTCTCGAGCAGACCGACAGCCGCATCGCCTACCACGCACAGCGGGCGATGGCGCCGCAGCTCGACAGCCTGAGCGACGCCCGCGCGCCGCAGCCAGACTCCGCGCTCGACCTCGAGCGGGCACGCATCCTGGCCGGCTGGCACGCCGAGCAACTGGAGCACCTGCAATACATGGCCGCCTACGGCACGCTCAAGGTGCAGGCGATGGGCACGCCCTGGCCGATGCCGGCCCTGTGGGAGTCACCGTGCAGCGTCTTCGCAGCCGCCCAGCAGCGTTTCGCGCAGGTCACCAATCCGCCGCTGGACGCGCTTCGCGAAGGCGACAAGTTCGACTTGAACCTGTGCCTGGGCGGGCGCGTCTACGACACCAAGATCTACTCGTACACGCCGATCGAGCAGATCCGCCTGCCCAGCCCGCTTATGGACAACCGCGCGATCGCCCGGCTGCTGCAGCAGCGCAACCTGCGCACCGTACGAATTGCCTGTGGAATCCGACAGCTTGATGAGGGCGAGCAGGCTGCGGCAGAGGCCCTGCGCGCCCGGCTCGACGCGCTCGGCAGTGAGGTGCTGCGGGCTGCGCACGATGGAGTGCGCATCATCATCCTGTCGCACCGCCTGGTGCGCGGCAAACCCGAGGAGCTGCCGCTCGAGAGCCCCCTGGCCCTCGGCGCCGGCCTGCGCGCCCTCAACCAGAGCGGGACCCGGCAGTTTGTCAGCCTGGTGCTCGAAGCGGACGATGTGAAGGAAGCCCACGACGTCGCCCTGCTGCTGGCGCTCGGGGCCAGCGCCGTCAACCCCGCGTTGGCGGAGGACAGCGTGTGCCGGGGCGTCGGCTACAAGCCTGGCTTTGTCCAGCAGCGCGCGCAGCTGTTCCCCGGACGGGAGCAGCAGGTGGGTGTGCGGCTGAACGCGCGCCAACGTGAGCGGCACACCGTGCACCAGGACGGGCCGACGGCGACGCGCCAGGTGTATGCCGCCCTCGAAGGGGGCTTGAAGAAGATCATGAGCAAGATGGGCATCAACGCCATCGACGGCTACCGGGCCTCGGGCCTGTTCGAGCTGCTCGGCATCGGTCCGGAGCTCGCGCCGTGGCTGGGCGGTCTGGTGCCCTCTCGCATCGGCGGACCGGGCCTGGCGGCCCGCGCCCAACACCTGCAGGCGCGTCGCGCGCGGGCCACCGAGGGCCCGCTGCCCGCGTTGCACAAGCTACCCCATGCCTGGAAGAAGCGCTCGTTGGAGGTGCGTGGACAGAATGTCAGCAGCTTGATCATCCGCCCGCTGCGCGAGCTGTGCGCCAGCGATGCCTGGAGCGGCATCGACATCTTCGCCGCTGGATTCTCCTGGCAGGCGGTGCCCTTGCCCAGCCTGCAACTGCTGTGGAAGACGTTCGCGGGCCTGCGCCCCGTCGGCTTTGGCAGCGCGCGCTTCCAGCTGCGCGATCTCTTGCGCGTGCGCGACCTGCCGCTAGCCGACCTGCAGGCAGCCGAGCTGCAGCCGAGTGACCTGCAGCGCGCGCTGCAGGAGTTCCTGCCCCGCATCCGCGCCGGTCATATGTCGTTCGGTGCCTTGCTGCGCTGGGCCAAGGAAGCGATCGAGCTGGCGATGCACAGCCTCGGCAGCTTCGGCGGCTCGGGGGAGGGAGGCATCCCCGCGCAGGTCATCCAGGGCGCGCGGCCGCGCGCCGCCCAGGTCGCCTCCGGCCGTTTCGGAGTGACCGCGGCCTACCTGGCCCATCCCGAGGTCGAGGAGATTTGCATCAAAATCTCGCAGGGAGCCAAGCCCGGCGAGGGCGGTCAGCTTCCCGGGCACAAGGTCAACGTCGAAATTGCCGGGAACCGCTTTTGCGAAGCCGGCACCGAGCTGATCTCCCCGCCGCCGCATCATGACATCTACAGCATCGAGGAGCTCACCCAGCTGATCGAGGATCTGCGCAGCGTGCACCCGGCCGCGCGCATCGCCGTCAAGCTGGTGGCGGGCACCAACATCGGCACCATCGCCGCCGGCGTGGTCAAGGCTGGCGCGCAGGTCATCGAGATCGATGGCTACGAGGGCGGCACGGGCGCGCGCTGCTACGAGTCGCATCACGCCGGGCTGCCCACAGAGCTGGGGCTGCGCGAGGTCCACCAGACGCTGTGTCGGCTGGGCTTGCGCGACCTGGTGCGGCTGCGTGCGCTGGGGGGCATCAAGTGCGCCGGAGACGTGCTCTGTTACCTGTTGCTCGGGGCAGACGAGGTGGGCTGTGGAACCTTGGCGATGGTCGGCCTGAATTGCAACCTGCAGGCCAACTGCAACGTCGGCTGCGGCATCCAGATCGCCCACCCGCTGCTCTCAGCGCAGAAGACCTTCAGCGAGCTGTCGGAGCAGCTCGGGGACGCAAAGGCCTACCGCGCCTTCGTGGAGGCGCGCGCCAAACAGGTAGCCTTGCTGTTCCTCAGCATCGGCCTGGAGCTCGCGGTGACCGCACGGTTGCTGGGCGTCGAGCAGGCCGCGGACCTGTGCGGCCGCGTCGGCTGGCTGCGACCCGCGCCCGATGTGCCCTTCGCGTTGGACCGCTTCTTGCAGATGGAACCTGCGGAGCAGGCCTTGATCGAGTCCTGCGGACTGCGCACGGAGCGCCGCCGCAGCCGGTCTCTCGCGGCGGCCCTGGAGAAGCGCCAGGAAGCTCGGCTGTGTACGGCCTACCTCTCCGGCGCAGCGTGGCCGGACAAGGTCTTGCAGCTGCGCTCGAGCAGCGACCGCTCCTTCGGCGCCCGGCTCTCGGGATTGCGCCTGCGGGCCGGCCGCGTCGAGCCTGTGCTGCTGAGGACTGCCGGCCATGCCGGGAACAGCTACGCGGTCTGGGCTTCGGCCGGGATGCGCTTCGAGCACACAGGCAGCGCGGAGGAAGGCTTTGCCAAGGGCATCAGCCACGGCGCCAGCGTCGTCCTGCGGCGACCCGAGCCTCTGCGCAGCAGCTCCCTGGCGCGCATCCCGTTGGTCTCGAACAACGTCGCCTTCGGCGCCACGGGCGGGCGCGTGTTCGTCGACAGTCTGACCGGTCAGCGCTGCGGCATCAGGCTGAGCGGTGACACCCTGCTGTTCGCCCGCGGCGGCGGCAAGTACGCAGCGGAGTACATGACCGGCGGCAGCCTGTTGCTCTTGCCGCTGCCCGCGCTGGCCGGTGCCTACCCGGTCGTGCGCGGCTCATTCGGCGCGGGGATGAGTGGCGGCGAGGCGTTCGTCTACGTGCTGCACGGTCAGAAGATCGAGGAGCACCTCGATGCGGGCTTGACGGTCCGCGAGCTCAACGATGACAATCCTGCAGACCGTGCACGTTTCGCCACGCACCTGCTGTCCTTCGTCGAGCTCGGACTGGACCCACAGGAGGCGGAGCTGTGGCGCACCTCCCAGACAAACAGGCGCGGACGGGTCGTGTGCATCAGGCCGCGTGCGTCGCAGCCAGGCAGCAACGCCTGACAGCGAGAGGAAAGCACCCGGCCAGCCCAAACCGAGCCACCTGGCCGCAACAGAGTGCGCCACCGCCAGCAGTCTCTCCGGTAGCGCCTTGGCGCTCACTCGGAACACCGGGGAGGATTTCGCGGCCGGCGCAGCGCCCAGCAGAGAGACCCGCACGCGACGAATCCACTGTCAAACGCAGCTTTGAAGACCATTTGCGCACCACGACGTTGCGCATTGCGACACCCTTCCGATAGCGAACGGGGCCGCAGGCGCCTTGGCGATTGGCACGGCATTCGCGGGAGCGGCACGTCCGCAGTTTCGCGGACACGCAACACTCCAAGGAAGAAGAAACATGTCGATGAAGAACAAGATCCTGCAGGAGCTGATCGAGCTTCCCGAAGGCCGGATGGCGGCCTGTCTCCCCAGCCTGAGCGCCGAGGTCCAGCGTTCGATGGCGCTCAAGAGCTGCGCCGCCCACGCGGTCGCGGCGCTGCGCGCCTTCGCGGGCGTCGCCAAGCAGCGGGGCGATCTCGTCCTGGCCCGGAGCAGCTATAAGAGTGCTCTGGTCAAAAGCAAAGGGCGCTTCGGAAAGTCGCACGCGACGACCCTAGAGCTGCTGACCGAGCTGAAGGACAGCTCGCACACGCTCGGCCACGACGACCTGGCCGCACGTCTCGGCGCGCTGCACCAGCGCCTCAGCCCCGCCCCGGTGCTGGCAGGCTCTCGCTGACCCAAGAACCCTGCTGGCGCTTCTGCAACTGCGCGGCGAGCTCGCCTTCGCCCAGCCTGCGGTTGACGCAGCCCAGCAATCCCCACCAGAATTCTTGTCCATCCAACGGCTGAGACTGCCGGAGGATTTCGCCTCTCCGCGCCGCGACGCAGGTCGGATTCGAGAGGAGCACGGCGACGTCCGAGGATCCCCCGCGAGCGTTTCCTGATGCTGGACACGGAGCCCGCTCCCGTATGCGGCCGGAAGGCTCGTCGCTGCGGACAATGTGTGGGCAACCGACCGGCCCTTTCTTTTCGGGGAATGCGAGCGCTCGTGGGAGCTGAAGCGCGACGTCAGGATCGACTTCGGCCGGCGGACCTTCTGCGAGCTGATCCTGCCAACTCCCTTGCCTGGTCTTCTTCATCACGCTGCTCGGCTGGATTCCCATCTTGTGGCTGGCTCGTCGCAGGCAGAAAGACAAGCCTTTGGCGGAGGTGGGGGCCCGGAAGCGGGATCTCTGACTTGATGCGTGATCCAACCTGAAGTGCTATCCTCTCAAAGCCACCTCGTTCGATTTCGAAAGGTCCTTCCAACCCCGGGCTCCGCGTACCGAGGAGTCACTTGGGCGCGGCAATTCCGACACGGACAAAAAAGGAGGGGCGCTCATGCCTCCGCACGTCCCGCGGCTCCTGTTCCTCATAACTCTAGCCGGCGCCCTGCCAGCCTGGTCCCAGACCGTCGAGCCGCAAAAGGTCGCCGGTGAGCAGTCCGGACTGGACGACCTCCGCAGCGAGGTAGTGACCGAGCTGTTGGCGGAGCTGGAAGCCCGGGTCGAGGCCGGCGAGCTGGCTGAGGCGCGCTTCTTCCTGTGGGGTATCTGGGCGCAGTGCAGGCGCGATCGTTACTGGACCGTCCGGCGCACGCGGCCGCGCTCCCGCGAACGCGCGGACCAGCTCCTCGCGATCGACGCGCGCTACCAACGGGCGCGGGACGCGTGCTTCGGCTCCGCTCCCACACTCGAAGCGGGCGACGACGAGCTGGCCCTCGCGAGCCAGATCGATGCCGGGCGCATCGGCCTCCTCAACGGTGACCTGGGCACCGCCCTCAGTGTGGCAGGCCATCTCAAGAGGCGTCGCAGTGAGGGGCTGGTCGTTTCCCAGGAGCTGCTCGTGCAGGCCCAGGCCATGGTCGACCTCTACCGTGAGAAAAACCAGAGGGCGAACGAGGTGCTGCGGGCCGAAGGCAACCTCGTCATCACGACCGACATGTTCCGGGGCGAGAAGAACGTCGAGGAGCGCTTCCATGAGCTTTTTCGGCTGCAGGAACGCCTGGCCGAGGTCGACGGCAGCCAGCTCGCCAGCAACCCCGCGGGGGCGAGAATCGCCCTGGACACGGGCAGCCACTACCTCGGTCTGACCGCGGACATGGCCGCCGCCCGCGAGGCTTTGGTCGCCTTCGCCAGTGTTTCCCCCGATCCCGAGTGGATGGAGTCGGCGTTTGCGGGATTCATCAGCCAGAAGCCGAAGACGCAGGGCAGCTGGGAGTCCTTCCTGGGGGTGATCCGCGCGGGCTGCTTCGGCGAGGCAGTCTTCGAGCGTCTCGAGCTTCCCCGGCGCATCGGCGCCGTGTATCTGGACTACGCGGACGAATGTCTGAAGAAAGCGGAGAAGGAGTATCAGAAGAACCGCAGTGACGCGGGCGCGGCACAGCTCGCTCAGGTGGAGACCGGAGGGCTTGCGAACGCGCGGCAGTTCGGGATCGCCCCGGAGCAAGTCGCGCTCCGCGAGGCACGCATGGAGGCGATCAAAGCCTCCGCGGGCGCCAGCAAGCTGAAGCAGGCACAGAGCTGCCTGGGCCAGGCCGAGTCATCGCTCGAGGCCGCTCTGGAGACGCCCCGTGAGCTGGATCGCGCCCTGAAGCTGCTCGAATCAGCGGGCGGCTGGCTCGAGGGCGCTCGGGTGGACGGCGTCCCGCCCGGTGAGCTCGCCAGCGTCGAGACGGAGCTGGCGCGGATCCAGGCGCGGGCATCCGGGAAGGTCGTCGAACTAGCCGAGCAGGAGCTGAGCCACGCCGAGGAGACTCTGGCCGAGGCACGGGAGCTCCTGGCCAGCGGGGAGCTCGCCTGGCAGGCGCCTGCGACGCTGGACAGAGGAGAAAAGCATCTGCTGGCGGCGCACGCCTATACCGAGGCGTTCGGTGCCAGCGTCCCAGACGATACCCGTCAGAATCACGCCACGCGCTCGGCCACGGCGCTGCGGCATGCGACGGCTCTGCGCGAGCAAGTCGCAAGCAGCCAGACCCTGCCCGTCGATGCCTATCAGGGGGCGGCCGGCGCGGCATGGAGGCAGGCATTCATCGACCTGCTTGCGCAGGAGAGGGAGTGGGAAGTGTTGGGGCTGAGCATCGTCAGCAGCGACTGGAAGGACAGGACCGCCAGCTACGAATACCTCGGCGGGTCGAACACCACGATCATCGAGACTCGCTGGTACCGTGAGATCTTCGTGTGGGCCGCCATCGCCCAGCCGGCCGGGGCGGAGCTGATCGACCTGCGCTACCTCGGCTTCCGCCTGCACAAGATGACCGACGGCAGCTACGCCAAGCTCAAGCTCTTTTGGGTGGACGAGCCCCTGCCGATGCTGCGCGCGAAGCTCGCCGAGTGAGCGGCAGCGCTGCATGGGCCGCGCTCGTGCAGGATCGCGAGGCGGTCGATGGCGCGCAACCACGACGAGAGCTCAAACTCCGACTCTCCGGTCGAAGAGCTCCGCTTCCGGGGCGATTTCTTCGCTGCCCGGTGGTGCCCGGAGGATAGAGGATCGCGAGCTTGGGTTCGAGCCAAGCTCTACCTGGGGTCCTTGTGGCCTGGGCAAAGAGCTCCTGTCCCGTAAGCCCTGTTCCGCACGTGGGTTTCGAGGGGCGGGCTGGTGGGTCTTGGGCAACAGCCAGCGCGGCAGTGAGGGGACGAGCTGAACGGGCTGCTCCATTGCTGGGCGCACCGGTCGGTAGGCCGCCCACAGGGCTGGCCGCAGGGGACGCCGCTGCGAAGGTCTGCCGGCGGTTCGCTTCAGCTTTGGGCTTGCAGCTTGCTGTCGCGGGCCTACTCTGGAAAGCAGCAGGAGGCTGGGGATTGGGAAAGTGTGGCAGGTGTGGCAGGTCGCTCGAGGCGGACGCGCGTTTCTGCGCGCAATGTGGCGCGCCCACAGAACTGGGGCACGGAGAGGCTGGCGTGGCGAACAGTCTGACGGCACCGCCCACGCCGCAGAAAGACGCATTCATCGGACGCAGCCTGGCGGGCTACTGCGTAGAACGCCTGCTGGGCAAGGGCGGCATGGGCAGCGTATACCTGGCCGAACACCAGCGCCTCAAGCGCCGTGCCGCGGTCAAGGTGCTGCCCCCGCACTTCTTTGAAGATCCCGCCATGATCGAGCGCTTCGAGCGTGAGGCGCAGGTCTTGGCCAGCTTGAATAGCCGGCATATCGTGCCGATCTACGACATGTTCGAGGAGGACAAGCTCTATTGCATTGTGATGGGCTATGCCTCGGGGGGGTCTCTGCGGGATCTGTGCCGCTCCGGTCCGATCTCTGAAGAGCGCGCCGCGCACCTGGTGGCTGATGCAGCGCGGGGATTGTGGACTGCGGCGCAGCAGGGCATCGTGCACCGCGACGTCAAACCCGACAACCTGTTGCTCGATGAACAGGATCGCGTGCTGATTGCCGACTTCGGGCTCGCCAAGCCTGTCGACGAAGCCTCTGGGCTGACGAAGACTGGCTCGTTCCTCGGGACTGCCGCGTACATGTCGCCTGAACAGTGCGAAGATGGCAAGAGTGCCGACCACCGCGCGGACATGTACTCGTTGGGCTGCACCCTGTTCGAGTTGCTCACCGGCGAGCCTCCCTACAAGGGCCCGACGCGCACCAACTTCATCAAACAACACCTGTTCGATCCGCTGCCCGACATCCGCGCGCGGCGGGCCGGTGTCTCCGCCCGAATGGCCGGCATTGTGGCACGTCTGCTCGCCAAGAAACCCGACGAGCGCTTCCAGACCGGTGAGCAGCTGGCTAGAGAGCTCGAAGGCCCGGCTGCAGGGGGCGGGTCTGTCCGGTCCGAGCCCACGTCGGTGTTGCCGTCGCCGTCCCGACAGGCCGGCGCACTCGAGCGGGTCGAGCAGGTTGTCTGCCAGGAGTTTGGGGTCTCGCTCGCCAACATGCGCGACGGTAGTTGGTTCGGGGGAGCCAAAGCGCGGCGCATCGTCTGGGTCTTGGCGTACCGGAACCACGACATGTCCCCCGTCGAGCTTGCCAAGCACTACCAGGCGCCGCTGCACAAGGTGCGCGAGGCTCTGCGGGCCGGGTTGGCGTCGTTGAGTCCGCGTTTGTTGACAAGTGTCTGCGAGCAGCTCGGGCCCCTGCCCCCTCGGCTTGAGCGGCCGCTGGAGAGCCTGGAGTCCAAGCGTGGTGTGTTCAGGGCGCTCGAGCTGACAGGCATGATCGTGATGTGGGTCGGCGTGCTGTTGTTGCTGATCGGGCTGCTCGTTGCGTGGAAAAAGCCCAGCCCGGCGATCTTCATGACCAGTTTCGCGACGATCGCGGTGTCCGGATTGCTCAACCGTCTGTTCCACGCGCTGAAGGTTCCCTGCGTGCGAGAGATCGACGCACTCCTGAGCAGATCGGTAGACAACGGCACGACGACGCATCAGGCTCTCGCCTGTCGCCACGACCTGCCTCGTAGTCAGAAATGGGCGCAGGAGAGGCTGAGCGAGGCTCCGCGGGCTGTTCCGCAGCGGCCTGTGCGCGTGCCGGAGGCAGCCGTGACGGGGGAAGCCCCTGTGTCGGACGCAGCCGTGGCTGGGGAGGCTCCTGTGCCGGAGGCAGCCGTGACGGAGGGAGTGCCCCTGGCTGCGAAACGCGCGCCTGTGCGCGTGCCGGACTCCGCCGCCGATGAGAAGCGCCCCGTCCAGCCCACCCCCTGCGAAGCGGAGACCGCGCTCACCGCGCCGACTCCGGTCGATGATCTGCTCAGGTCGTCCCTCCCCGAAGAACCGGGCCCCGAACGCCGCGTCGAGCTGGCCTGAGCCTCGCGTCTCTGCCCGCGGGGCGCCTGGTCCTTGTGCGAACCCGACGACCTGCCTGCTACCCGCGGCGGCTTCGCGATCTCAGCTGGCCTCGCCCGGCACCGACGCGGGCGGTTGTAGATCCCAGACCCGCGCCTTCAACCAGCGCCCGGCGCGTTCATGATCGTCAAAGACCAGGACCAGCACCGGCACGAGCAGCAGCGTGACGAACGTCGAAAACAGCACGCCAAACCCCAGGGACACGGCCATCGGTATCAGGAACTGCGCCTGGGTGCTCTTCTCGAAGATCAGCGGCATCAAGCCCACAAAGGTCGTGAGTGAAGTCAGCAGGATCGCCCGGAAACGCGCCACGCCCGCCGCCCGTACCGCCTCGCCGGTGGTGTGTCCCTCCTTGCAGAGGCGGTTGACGAAGTCGACCAACACCAGGCTGTCGTTGACCACGACCCCCGTCAGCGCAAGCATGCCCAAAACACTGAAGATGCTCAGCGGCATATCCATCAGCATGTGGCCGACGACCGCGCCAGCCCAGCCAAAGGGGATGACCGCCATCACCAACAGCGGCTGGACATACGAGCGGAAAGGGATGGCGAGCAGCACGTAGATCGCCAGCAACACGAACAGCAGACCGGCCCCGAGGCTTGAGAAAGAGTCCGCCTGCTCTTCCGCTTCCCCCTTCAGCGCATAGCCCAGGCCCGGGCGTCTTGCCAGCAGCTCGTCGAGAAACACGCGCAGGTCGGTATTGATCGCGGCGACATCGACCTGCTCTTTGTTGACATCTGCGGTCACATTGAGGATGCGCTGGCGGTCGATGCGTGTGATGCTGGCAAAGCCGACCGCGAACTCCACCTCCGCCACCTCACTGAACGGCACCTCGACTCCATCGGGGGTGCGGACCGACATCGCCTCGAGGTGGCCCAGGGAGTCGCGTTCTTCGGCCAGGTAACGGACGCTGACTTTGACGTCGTCGCGGCCGCGCTGGACCCGCTGCGCCTCAGCCCCGAAGAAGCCCTGGCGCACCTGCCGGGCGAGATCTTCGACCGACAGCCCGAGCAGCTCAGCTTCAGGCTTGAGCCGCAGCAACATCTCCGGTTTGCCTTCCTGGAAGCTGTCGCTGATCGCAAAGATGCCCGGATACTCCGCCAGCCTCTCTTTGACCAGGCCGGCGACCTCGCGCATCCCGAACAGGTCGCGGCCCTGCAGCTGAACGTCGATAGGATCCCCGCCGCGCCCGATCTCCGCCCGGAAGCTCAGGTCACGGACACCAGGCAGGGGTCCAATCAGCGCGCGCCAGCGTGCGACCAACTCGGTGCTCTTGATCTTCAGGCTACGGTCTTCGGGCGGCGTGATCTCGAACGTCACCCGGCCGAGGTTGGATTGTCCCCGGGTTCCCCCTGCGGAGCCGGCGGTTGCCAGGATGTCGCGGATGACGCTCTGGCCGGTAGCCGGATCGACGACCTGCGCGCGCAGCTCCTGGGCCGCCGCAGCCATCCGCTGGATGTAGGCCGAGGTCATTTCGAAGCTGGTGCCTTCAGGCATCAGCAGGTTGCCCCGGGCGACTTCACTCTGGATCCGAGGAAAGAAGACGAAGCGCATCTGTCCGGAGAACACATAGGCCCCCAGAACCATCGCGCCGGCCACCAGGACAGAGACGGTCAGGTAGCGCGTCCGCAACGCGCCATGCAACAGGGGCTTGTAGAGCTTCGTGGCCAGCCCTTCGAGGCGGTCGGCGATCCAGCCCTGCAGCCGAGCAAGTGCCCCGGAGCCTGCGCGCTGGGCGGGGCCCATCTTCAAATGCCTGAGGTGCGAGGGCAGCACCAGCTTCGATTCCAACAACGAAATCAACAGGACAGGGATCACGATCCACGGAATCTGCGCGAAGATGGGGCCGCGCCGGCCGCCCATCAACGCCAATGGGATGAAGGCGACGACCGTCGTCAGGACGCCGAAGGTCACGGGCACCGCGATCTCCTGCGTGCCTTGGATCACCGCCTCAAGCGGCTCGCTGCCGCGTTTGAGGTGGGTATAGATGTTCTCGCCGGTGACGATGGCATCATCGACGACGATGCCGAGGACCAGGATGAAGGCGAAGACACTCATGATGTTTACGGTGATCCCAAACGTCGGCATCAACGCGAGGGCTCCAAGGAAGCTGACTGGAATGCCCGCGGTGACCCAGAAGGCGACGGTCGGGCGCAGAAACAGGCCGAGCACCAGCACCACCAGCAGCGCCCCTTGCAGGGCGTTGGTCAGCAAGGTCTGCAGCCGCTTTTCGATGATCACCGAGCGGTCGCGCCAGTAACTGAGCTTGACACCGGGCGGCATGTTCGGCGCGTTGTCGGTGACGTACGCGCGGACCTGGGCGGCGAGGTCGATGGCGTTCTGCGCACCGACCCGGTAGACCTCAAGCACAACGCAGGGCTCTCCGTTGAAGGTCGCCTCGATCGGCTCTTCCTCGAAACTGTCGCGGATGCGGGCGATGTCGCCCAGGCGCAGCTGGGTTCCGTCGGGGCGCTTGAGGATGACCAGTTGCTCGAAGTCGCGGCCCGTATACGACTGCCCCTTGGTGCGCAGGCGGATCTCCCCGCCTCGGGTCTTGAGGGCGCCGGCGGGCAGGTCGAGCGACGAGCGGGAGATGCTTGTCAGGACCTCGCTGAAGCGCAAGCCGTGGGCGCGCAGTGCGTCTTCGGGCAGCTCGATGGAGATCTCCCAGGGCCGGATCTCGGTCAGGTCGACCTGGCTGACCTCGGAGAGCCCGGTCAGCTCGTCACGGACACGCTCTCCCAGCTCGCGGAGCTCCCGTTCTTCCAGCTGTCCGGAGACGACCACCCCGATCACCTCCCGGCGCCGGACGGGGATGCTGAACACGGGCCGTTCGGCCTCGTCGGGGAAGGTGTTGATGGCGTCGACCCGGTTCTTGATGTCGTCGAGCAGCTCACGGGGCAGGGTCCCGTCGGCCACCTCGACGGAAACCTGGCCGCTGCCTTCGGAGGCGGTGGAGCGGAGCTCTTCGATGCCGACGAGGTCCTGGATGGCCTCCTCGATCTTGATCAGGATGCCTTCCTCGACCTCACTGGGAGTCGCGCCCGGGTAGCTCATCGTGACCCGCACGACTTCAGACTCGAACTCCGGGAAGACCTCCAGCACCACACGGCCGGCCAGCGCGTGCAGGCCGAGGCAGATGATCGTGATCATCAGCAGGTTGGCGGCGACCCCGTTGCGTGCGAACCAGCGGATCATGGCTGCTCCTCAGGCGTGCCCTCGGTCTTCACCTCGATGCTTTCACCGGCGAAGACCAGCGGCGTGGTGCACAGCAGGTCGTCGTCGTCGACCCCGGCACCGATCACCGCGACCGTGGCGTCTTTCCACAGCACCTCCACGGTCTGGCGGCGCAGCATTCCGCGACGAACCAGCAGCAGCTCGTCGGCTCCGCGCAAGGCCTCGCGGGGGACGACCAGCACATTGTCGAGGCTGCGCCCGGCGATCTGGGCCTGGACGAACATGCCGACCCAAGGGGAGGCGTGGCCATCGACGGCCGCGACGACGAACAGCTGCCGGCTCTCGGTGTCCAAGGCGGCGTCACTGCGCACCAGGGTCGCGTCCCAGCGTTGCAGCAGCGCCCCTGTCCCGGCCTGCAACAACACGTTGGAGGAAGCGGCGGGCAGGGTCGCGTCGTCCTGAAAGGCGACGGGCAGGTCGAGCCAGGCGAGCTGCCCCTGGTTCAAGGGCAGGCGCACTTCGACCCCTGCGCTGGCGAACACCGTGGCGAGGGTAGACCCGGGCGACACATACTGGCCCAGGTCGACGTGGCGGCGTAGGACACGTCCTGCAAATGGGGCGCAGATGCGGGTGTGTGCGAGGTCGAGTAGGGCGGCTTTGCGCCGCGCGTCGGTCAACTCCAGGCCGCTGCTGAGTCGAGCCCTGCGGGCCTGCAGCAGGTTGAGCTGGTTGTGCAGGGTCTGGCGCCTGGTTCGGGCGGCCAGCTCTGCCAGCTGCGCTTCTTCGACGACCGCATCGGAGGAAGCACCGCCGCGGGCGAGGCGTCGGCTGCGTTCCAGGCGGCTGGTCTGCAGCCGCACTTCCTCATCAGCAAGCGCCAGGCTGGCGTGTACGTTCAGGCTCTCGGCGGCCAGCTCTGCCAGCAGGGCGCGGGCCTGCGAGGCTTCCGCTTCGAGCAGCTCGAGCTCGACGAGATAGGCGCTGGGGTCGAGCTCGACGAGAACCTCGCCGGAATCAAAGGCGGCGCCTTCGGCAAAGGCCGGGGCGATACGGATCACCCGCCCCGCGACCTCGGCCCCCAACAGACTCTGGGTCTGTGCCTGCACAGTTCCCTGGCTGCGGAGTTGGACCTGGAAGCTGCCTCGTCGCAGAGGGCTGACCGCGACCTGGGCGATGGCCGCAGGGGCGCTCTGGGTTTGTGCTTCAGGTGGATTGTCGAGGATGTTCTGGGCCCAAAGGAAGCCGACGGTCAGGATTCCCAGAGGAAGGACCACGCGTAGGGCGCGCTTGAGGCTTCGCACGATGTTCACAACGTTCTCCGCAAAGACGACGGGGGCAAGGGGAGCTGTTCAGGGGCGGCGCATGCTTCCAGCGCCGGGTCCGAGGGCCCGAGCGAGGAGGCGGTACCAGCGTCGCACCACCAGAGCGATCGAGTCGTGGGCCAGCGTGAGTGCATCTTCGGGCTGCAGGGTTTTCCCTGGGAGGCATCCAGCAACAGGTTTATCAAGTCGTCCCGGTGGTGGCCAGAGTCCATGATCATCAGGAGAGCACAAGCGGCCTCGGTAGCTTGACCTGATCGCCCACGCTGCCGTGCTGCCAGCGCAGTGCGAGGGCCTCTTCAAAGCCCGAGCTCGCGAGGTCTCCGCTGAGCTGGCCCAGAAAGTTGGCGGTACGGGAAATGCACCGGGCAGAGCCGAGCCGCATCCGACCCTTGCCGTAGACCGCCGGCTCGGGGTACAGGACTGTGCCTGCGTGCAACCATGCGCATCTGGGCCGAAAATACGGGCAGCAGGAAGCGCAGGACAAGGACGACAGGGCTGTGGTGCATGGCACTCCCTCCGGCCGGACAGGCGGATCAGACCCCCACTGTAGGACAGGAAAAGTTACGCGTTGATTACGCCCCGTTGAAGGGGAAGGGTTGAGGCGCTTGAAGCTCACTGGATTGCGCCGCTGAGCTCGGCTGCACCAGGGGGCAGGCCCGGATCGGTTGCGTCCAGGACTCGAGTTTCGTCTCCCTGGAGCAAATCGAGCAAGGACGCGAGCTGAAGGTCGCGCGGCTATCGAGTACAGAAGACGTCTTCGATATCGGGCAAGGATGGGTATCTCCACCCCCCCGCAGACTGCGGCAAAAATCGCTTCGCCAGCCACCACGGCGGCGGCCCGCTGGCTTCGTTGTCCTCCTCGCCGGCCATCCGGGCCGACTGTGTCGTCCGCCTCGCCATCGAACCACCGGCGCGGCACCTGGCTTCACGATTT
>JAJDCP010000178.1 GCA_029260765.1 Planctomycetota bacterium | reverse complement strand
CCCTGTAGCGGCGCTCTGTGAGCGCCGGAAGCCGCGTGCGCAGCGGGTGCGCCGAAGATCTGGGGTGACTCTATGCGGGTCGGTGTTGCCGTCGGTCATAGACCGACGCTACAGCCGCTGCAAGCCTCGTCCGCAGCGGTTCCTCCCCCCTCCTCCAGCGGGACTGCCTTACGGAACTCGGCCAGCAAAATCGCCAAACTCCAGCCTAGCAGCCTGCGACGAAAATCGTGAAGCGAGGTGCCGCGCCGGTGGTGTGATGCCGAGGAGGACTCAGCGAAGCGGCCGAAGGTGCAGGCAGCGCGCCGCCGCCGTGGTGCCTAGCGAAGCGAATTTTGACGCAGTCTGCTAGGCCACCAGCAATCCGCTCCGGGCGATGGTGGCCAGCGCCGGTTCCAGGGCGTTCGCGAACAGGCGGCCGAGCTGTTCGGGGTCGGAGATCGCCTTGCCATCTTCGCCTGCCACCGCGAGCGTGCCGTCCAATCCCAGCTCAACCAGCAAGGTCAGAAAGGCAGCCCGGTTTCGCGAGCCATCGAGCAGGGGCAGGAGTGCGCGCGCCAGGTGGGGCAACTCGACGCGCTCGCAGCGAAGGTTGATCACGTCCCGTTTCAATCCGACGCAGTAGCGGGCAAACGGGCTGGCCACCGGACATTCGGAGACCTGGGAGGCGCAACGCTGCGGCCGACCGTGCAGGTCGATCGCTTGGCGCGCGAAGGCATCGAGTAACGCTTCTTCGAGCAGTCCCGGGCGTGTTTCTGGGGTGAGCAGGGGATCGAGGACCTTCCTGAGCTCGCGGAATGGAACCGAGCGGGGCCAGTGCTGCCTCAAGATGACAAAGGCGGTCTTGACGGCAGGCTCGCAGACCACGAGGTCGGCTCCCTGAGAGTCGGTGAAGCGCAGAGGCTCACGGGTGCGCAGGTCGACGGGCCCTTCAGCCACGGGGGACAGGCAGGCCGAACACTCCAGCTCCGAGAGGTTGTCAGCCGCCAGTTCTGGCTGCTTGTCTTTGAGGTCGGATCGGAAGACCAGGCTGCGGCGGAAGGTGCGCTCAGTCAGGAAGTCGAGCAGCTGTTCGCGCCGGATCGCGTCGTCTTCCAGCTCCTTCAAAGCGTGGGCGGCGGACTCTGGAAGCATGTGCTCGGTGAGAGTCGAGGAGTATTGCGCGTCGGTCAGGTAGCTCAACCCCTGCTCTCTAGCGGCCTCTACGAATTTCTCAAAGTAGATCGGCTCGTTCCAGGTTTCGAGGAAGTCGTGGTAGAGGCGGAAGTCGCTGGCGGAGTCGACCTCCTTGTGTTGCCTGCGCACCAACGCCTGGTAGACAGGGCTCTCGCCCACAGCATGCTCCGCCACGAAGCCCACCAGGGCGCGGCACGCGGCGACCTGGGTGGCTGGATCGTCGGCGTCGTGCATCGCGAAGCGCATCATCTGCCGGGTCATGCGACGAGAGTGCCAGCCAGGATAGGTGTTGTAGCTGAGATACCCGACGCCGTGAGGTCTCAGGTGCGTCCTGAAGACTTCGAGCAGGCGGTCTTGGAGTGAGCGTGGAATCCAGGAAAACAGGCCATGGCAGACGACGTAGTCGAAGCTTCCCAGGTCGTCGGGCAGGGCGGCGAGGTCGGCGCGGATGAAGCGGATGTTCTCGAGGCCGAGCGAGCGCACACCGGCCTGGGCGCGTTTGATGTTCTCCGGGGAGAGGTCGATGCCCAGACAGTCGGCCTCGGGCAGGTTGCAGGCGGTCGCCAGCAGATTGGTTCCGTCGCCGCAACCCAACTCGAGGATGCGGCAGGTCTGGGCCTCCGCCGGGTCGAGTCCGAACAGGGTTGCCAGGGCGTGGAGGCGGCCCGGCTGCATCTCTGCGACGGGTTGGCTGAGGTACGGGACGTCCCGGTACGCGCGCAGAAGCTCTTCCCGTCCCATAGCGTCGGTCTCCAAAGGGGAGAGAAGGCGCCGTTACATGGGCAATCGGGCCAGATTCCCAGGGATACCCACCAGTGTACCGCAAACCACGGCGGGGTCCGGGCATTTGGGCCGCGCTGCGGTATCCAAGAACTTCGAGACCGGGTGTTTAGGAGATCCCAGGGATCCTTGGTGTGAAGGGGGCCTCTGGGGCAGGTGGATCCGGCGGAGACCGATCTGTCCTCGCGCTGAAGGAGGTAGGGAATAGTGAGGATCCCCATCATCGTAGCGGATGTCGGTGCAACAGGAGCAAGCGGACGCGGCATACGCTTTGCGCTGTCGTCGACCTGGGTAAGGCTGGATAGCCTCGGGCGGGCGCTGTGACCGGAGGCTGCGGCAATCTACGCCAGCCGGTTGGTCTCTGCGACCGTAGCGCGGAAGGGAGCGAGACGATGAAGCAGCCACAGGACGAGCGACGACCTGGTCTGGTCGGACGGCTTGTTCAGAGGCGGCGACGCAAGGTCCTGATGAGCCGAGAGGCGCCAGCGAATGCGCGCGCCGACCTGTACTGCAGCCTGGCAGTGGTCTTGACGTGTGCGTTCCTCGTGGGCGGCATGACTTTTTGGATCGTGGCGAACGGCTGGGGAAACCGACTCCACGCGTCTACAGCGTTGTTTGCCGCCGGGGCCTTCTTCGGGGGCAGCGCGGCGATCGGCTCCCTGGTGGTGGTCTCGCGCCGGCCCGGCAACCGTTGGTACGGCAGCTTGTGGGTGCTGGGGGCGACGCTGGTCTATCTGTTGCTTGCCTGGTCCCGCAGCCAGGCGGGTTGAACGCTGACCGTCAACGCCGGTCGCGGGTCGGGCTACTGCGCGCAGTGCGAACCAGGCCTCGTGAGCGTCCGCCCGGGAATGGGCGTGCGCTTTGAGTTTTCGACGTTTGAGACCTCGAGTCACGCCAGACCGGTGAGGCGTTCACTCTCCTCCCATAGCCTGCGCTGAAGAACGACATCCTGCGCATGCGCAGCGGCAGCAACGGGCCGTTCGTTGGCGAAGTACTCTCCGCTGACGGCTGCGACGTCTTCGGAGGAGGCCAGAAAGATCGGGGTCCGCGCGCCCGCTTCCGGGCTCTTCATGAACGGGCGTGCCAGGCTCGCCAGCGCACGTAGATACCAGGGAAGGTTCCGCAGCAGTCCGCTTCTGACAGCGCCCGGGTGCAGGCAGTTGGCCGTGACGCCCGTGCCTTCGAGCCGGCGGGCGAGCTCAAAGGTGAACATCACCTTTG
Source organism: Planctomycetota bacterium (assembly GCA_029260765.1). Lineage (GTDB taxonomy): Bacteria > Planctomycetota > J058 > JAJDCP01 > JAJDCP01 > JAJDCP01. Next base: position 23,411 of record JAJDCP010000178.1, on the reverse strand, counting down.
CCAACATCGCTTGTCCACCGGCCCGCACCAGACTGTAGCCGTGCTGCAATTGCAGGTTCTCGAGATCCAGCTGAACCCTGCGGTGGAACTCTCCAGCTACGTTCACGATGCGTGAAGGCCTGCTTCGTTTCAGAGTCGGCAACAACAGACGCGTGAGCAGGAAGGGGCCCAGGTAGGTGACAGCCCATGTCGACTCCAACCCGTCTTGCGTCTCTGTTCGTTTGTGACAGACGATTCCTGCGCAGTTGACCAGGACGTGGATGCGGTTGTGGGTGCGCAGGAAGTCCCCTGCAAACGCACGGATGGAGGCCTGCGAGGAAAGGTCGCAGGCGAGCGCCAGCACCTCGTGCCCGCTCACCTGAGAGAGCTCGCGTGCGGTGGCCTCGCCCCGTTCGAGCGAGTGGCAGGGAAGCACGACCTGGGCGCCCAGTCGAGCGAGACCCAGTGCCGTAGCACGGCCGATCCCCGAGGTGGCCCCGGTGACGACACAGACCTTGCCGGCCATCGTGTGCATGGCGGATCCTCCTGTTGCGACGGACTGCAGCTTACCTTCAAACCAGCATGTGCATCGCTGGCGGCGTGTTTCGTACCTCCAGAGGCTCCCAGAAAAGCCACGCGCCAGAGGAGTGGCGGCAACACTCTCTGCACGGGCGCTCAAGTGTTGCTGGGACAGGCAGATGCCCCGATTCCGCTCCGACCACACGAGCTTCAAACGGGCGGGCGACGGCGAGACCTCGCGTGAGACTGCCAGACCTGCCGAGCTCAACCATCGGACCCGGTCTGTCTCATTCCGTTTCGTGTGTGTTTCAATGTCAAGAAACTCCTGGCGTGGTTCCAGGCCATTCTCGCCGTATTCGGGGCGACACAGAGATCGGCATGCTGTTTGCTTTGTGCGGGGAGACACAAGAAACACAAGACACGGAGGCGGAGACATGAAGGTCAAGAGTCGGGTCCAGGCCGGCGGCAAGGGCTGTGACAGCGTCTGGAATTTCCACGTCTGGAACGTAGCCTAGCACCAGTCGTCACCACAACCTTATCGGAGACCATGAAATGAAGCGCAAGACCTCACTGCGTTCCGGCTTCCTCAAGTTGCACACGACCCACACCGGCTGACGGTCCAGCTGTGGCCTGGCGTTGCGCTTCGGCCTGTGGACAGCTGCATTCCCCGTAGCGGAGCGGTCCAATACCTGCTGCGTGGGGTGGGGCAGCCTCGAGCCTGCAAGCGGAAACGTGGGACCTCGAGGTCTTGCAACACGGCCTGGCTGTCTGCGATGCGGGACTGCGGCACTATTCTGGAGCGGCCTTTCTGCCAGGAAACGCCCACACCACCCTTCCCTCCTCGCGCATGTGCTCCAGGCAGTAGATGAAGCCGTCGTAGGATCCGATCACGACCTCTGGTGAGCCATCTCCGTCGAGGTCGCTCGCCAAAGGTCGAGCGTAGATCTCTCCTCGGGTCTCGAACTGCCATAGGGGCTGGCCGTGTTCGTTCAGGCAGTAGAGGTGATGATCTCTGGACGGCACCAACACCTCGCTTGGACCATCGCCGTCCAGGTCCGCCACGGTGATGGCACCATGGTTGGCCGCATCGGTCGCAAAGTCCCAAACCTGCTCACCGCTTCGGGCATCGACGGCATAGACCTTGTGGTCGTTGCAGCCGAAAACCAGGAGCTCACGACCGTCTGCTTGCAACACGGCGGCTTGAGACATGATGCCTCGGCTGAGCTCTTCTGCATTCTCAGGAATCTCAAAACTCCACAAGCGCACTCCCTCGGCGTCGACAGCGTGGAAGACACCTGCAAGGCTTCCAAAGTAGACCTGGCGCAGACCGTCCCCCCCGAGGTCGACGACGGTCGCGGCTGCATAGATCTTCTCCGGCGCTTCGCTGGCCGTGGCGTAAGTCCAACGCAGGGTGCCATCCAGGGCGTCGAAGCAATAGAGGAGGCCGTCGTAGGAGCCGATCAGCGCCTCGATGCGGCCGTCACCGTCCACATCCGCCAGGGTGGGAGAGGCCCAGACCTCGCCGCCCGTCGCATGGGACCACACCACTTCGCCGTCGGCGCTGCCCGCGGCGTAGACCCTACCGTCTTTCGAGCCGAAGACCGCCAGCGTGTCGCTTCCGGCCTGGCTGAAAATGGCAGGGGAAGACCGGACTCGAGGGCCGAAGCGTTTGATCCACCTGCCGCTACCTATGGTGCTGATCTCGAAGACGTGTCCATCCATCGACCCTACAACGACCTCCAGGCCCTGATCGTAGCGGAGATCGCCGATGGCCGGCGAGCTGTGTACGGGAGCGTAGACCCGATACTTCCAGCGGCGAAGCCCGTCAGAGCCGACACAGTGGATGGCGTTGGCTCCCGACCCGACCACGACTTCGCGCTGACCGTCTCCGTCCAGGTCGGCGGACACGGGGGACGAATAGAGGCGCTTCGAGTCGGGCTGACCGAGGTCGTCGGTGTCGTAGGACCAACGGAGCTGGGGGCGCATGTACAGGCAGCAGAGGAATCCATCGTAGGATCCGATCAGGATCTCCAGTCTGCCGTCGCCATCCAGGTCCGCGGCCATCGGCGACGATTGCAGGCGGTCGCTTGTGGCATAGCTCCACAACAGCAGGCCCCGCGTATCGAAAGCATAGAGTGTGCCGTCGGTGCAGCCGACCAGGATCTCGAGCCGGCCGTCGCCGTCGCTGTCGACGACCAGAGGCGAGCTGTGGATCCTGGCTCCCAGATTGTAGGACCAGCGTTCGCGCCCGTCCGATGCGAAACAGCGGAAGTGGCCGTCGTAGGCCCCGACCAGGACCTCAAGGCGGCCATCTTCGTCCAGGTCGGCCAGAGCCGCGGATGCGTAGACGTGGGCCTCGGGGTCGAGGTCCGCGAGCCAGCGCGGCCTGCCGTTGGCGTCCAGGCATTGCAGGCGGGCGTCCAGGTAGCTCCCTACGACCACCTCCGGTGTGCCGTCTCCGTCGAGATCTCCGATCGCTGGCGTGGCGTAGACGCCCTGCTGACCCGTGTCGAAGCTCCAGCGCTCGATGAGTTGACCCGCCTCGAGCGTCAGAGCGTAGATCGTGCCTGCCGCTCCGATCACCACCTCGAGTCTGCCGTCGCCGTCCAGGTCCGCCAGGGCCGGGGAGCACTCCGTCCCCGCGGCCAGCTCGAACGAGGCGAGCCGGCTTCCATCCGGACGCAGACAGTACAGCTCGCCATCCATCGAGCCGATGACGATCTCCACAATCCCGTCGCCATCGAGGTCGCCGACGGCGGGCGATGAGCGCACCTTGGCTCCGGTCCGGAATTGCCAGAGCTCCTTGCCCGTGGCGTCGTAGCACAAGACCTGACCATTGTGGTTGCCGACCAGCACCTCAGGCCGTCCATCCCCGTTGAGATCTGCCAGCTGGGGCGATGATGCAAATGGCTGCAGAGGCTCTGTGGCGTGGTCCCAGAGAGGTTGCCCCGCGGCCGAGACACAGCGAAGCTTGCCGTCGTGGGAGCCGAAGACCACCTCGCTGCGCCCGTCACCATTCAGATCTCCGCACACGGGCGTGCTGTAGACCCAGTCCTGTGTCTCGACGGTCCAGCGCAAGGGATTGTCGAGCTGGACGTAGACGTCCTGGCTGTCGTGGGGGGCGAGCCGCAGGTGCTGCCAGCGGGGCAGATCACCGCGTCTCGAGAAGCGCAGGCTCCAGTCTCCCGGGGGCAGCTGCAGAGGTTGGCCACAGTTCGTCGAGAGCCAGGCTTCGCCTCCTCCGCAGTAGGGACCGGGAAAAGCCTCCACGACCGTCCAGTCGACCTCGCCTGCGAAGTGGAGAGTCGCGAGGTTGGAGCTGAGGCGCGCCGAAATCGGCTGGATGCCGCTGCCACCGACCACCTCGAGACGGTGGGAGCCTTCGGGGTCGACATGCCCGGGCAGGTCGAAGAACACGTCGTAGCTGCCGACCGGAAGCACCAGCGTGGCCGGAGCATCTGCGGCTTCGAAGACCTCGCCGGAGGCCGCGTCCAACACCCTGACGCGCGCCTCGGCAGGGATCGACTCGAAGCGATGGACTTCGAAGGCCGGCACCAGGATCAGCTCTTCGGTGGCGTCCCCGTGGGCCCGACCCCACGAAACCGTCAGCTCGCGCACCGCAGAGTGGTAGTCGTCGTGTGCGACCTGCAGCCTGTGTTTGCCGAACGCCAGGGGCACGACCAGCGGGGTGCGTTGCTCCAGGAGCTCTCCGTCGAGAGTGACGCGAGCACCGGTCGGTAGGGTCTCGACGCTGAAATCGACCGGCAAGCGGTACAGCCAGAGCAGGAAGCAGGCGAAGAGCAGCGCAAAGGCAGCCAGCATGTGCGCCGTGCCGCGATGGCGGCGGTAGCGCAGGAGCAGGCGGCGCAGCGGGCCAGGGCGCTTGTATCCGATCGGCTCGTCGGCCAGATAGTGCCTGAGGTCCCGTTCCAGATCTTCCATCGACGCGTAGCGGTCGGACACCTCTGGCTCGAGCCCGCCCAGCAGGATGGTCTCGAGCTCCCAGGAGAGCTTGTCGCCCTTGAAATGCGGTTTCTCTACCCGGACGCCGTCGATCTTCTTGGTGCGCACGGTGTGGGCGGTTTCGCGGTCATGGTCGAAGAGGCGCGTCTGGGTGAAGAGCTCGTAGAAGGTGGCGCACAGGCCGTAGATGTCTGTCGATGTTCCGACCTCGGCATCGGCGTCCGCGGCACGGAGCTGTTCGGGCGACATGTAGGCAGACGTGCCCGGCACCGAGCCGACCTCGGTCACGAGCGTGCGGTTCTCGTCGTGGGTGCGGGCGATGCCGAAGTCCATCAGATAGAGATGGCCATCTCCGTCGACCATCAGGTTGCCCGGCTTGATATCGCGGTGGATCAGGCCATTCGAATGGACAACATCGAGGGCGTTGGCTGCGGCCGCGAACCACTCGGCGAGTCGCTTCTCCGGAGGTGCCTCGAGTGTGCCTGACTTGAGCTCCTGATAGACCTCCTCGAGCGAGCGGCCCTCGACCCACTCCAAAGCGATGTAGGTCTTGACCGGGGCGGTCTTGCTGAACTTCTGGAACCACTCCTCCTCCGACAGGCTGAACATACGTGGCGCGGACCAGGTCTCTTCGCCGTAGCCGATGACATCGACGATGTGGACGTGTTGATCGAAGCGCGAGAGGTAGGCGGCTTCCTGGTTGAAGCGTAGCTTGGCGTCCTCGGGCATGCCGTCGTGCAGGATCTTGACCGCGACCCTGCGGCCCGTCGAGAGCTGGCGCCCGCGATGGACGGTGGCGAAGCCGCCCTTGCCGACGGGCGGGCCGACCAGGAAGTCGCCCATCATGACGCCCTTGAGCTCTTCGGGGGCGTGCTTGCTCAGCAGCCGTTTGAAGTCCTTCTGCTGGCTGTCGGCCTTGCCGAGCAGGCGCTGGAAGGCCAGCAACATCGCCTGGGCGCCGTCGTCGCTGTGTCGCGGCGCGCCTGCCGAGCTGATGTAATGGACCGAGAAGTCGCGGTTCAGACCGTTGAAGGCCCAGACCTCGCCATCTCTGAGCTCGAACCAGGGGCTGGGCAGCGTGGAAGGATCTTCGACCAGGGTGCAGGGCTGACGCTTGGCGTGCCAGGCGACCAACGGCCGGATCGCGTCGGCCGCTGCCTGCCACCACAGGGGATCGGTCGGCGCATCGTGGGCGACACGGTTCCGAAGGCCGATGGGCAGCGCCAGGATCCGGTTCAGTTTGGCCTTCTTGCCGAGCTTGCTGCGCGTCATCTCAGCCAAGGGCTTGAGAGAGGCCTTGAGTTCTTTCGAGGCCTTCTCGCTCAGCAGCGCGACGACCTGGTTGAGGCGCTGAGCGGACTCGATCTTCTGCCGCAGCTCCGGCTCGGCCTTGCGCAAGATGGCCTTGCGGGCTCTTTGCAGTGCGCTGAGCATGCCGTTCCAGCTACCCCAGGACGGTCGCTGCAGGCTGGCGATCGCCGAGAACATCTCGGGGGCGGCGATGCCGAGCTGCTCCCACTCCGCCAGGACGACCAGGGAGAGCTCGCGAAAATCGGCTTCCAATTGGGCCAGCGCCTTGCGTACCAACGACTCAGGGGACGGAGCTTGCTCCAGAAGCAGGCGGTAGGCGTGGGCCATGAGAGGCAGGCTCCTCAGAAGGGCGGCGGGTGTGCTTCGGTGGGTCTGCCATGCTACCTCTAGCCAATGCGGATAACTATAGACCCTGATGGTGGTGTTTGGCGCTCTGCATGTGTGGCGACCGAGGGCGGGCAGGCAACACGGCGCAGCGATCGGCATGGCCCAGCGATTCCCGCGGACACAGACCACTCTCCCGCGTCCCACACGTCGAATCGTGTGACAGCGTTGTGCTACTCGAGGCCGGTATAGGTGATCGCTGGATTCGGCGGGACCGAGATGCTCCCGGTCCCCGGCGCGCTCGCCTCGAAGACCGCCGTGCTGGCGCTCCCACCGCTCAGCTGGAGGGAATCCCCCAACGTCTCAGCGCCCCCGTCGAAGTGGATGGGGACGGTGAAGTTGCCGGCGCTGAAGTCGAGGCCCAGGGAGTCATCGCCCAGGCCCCCCTCGACGAGGATGTCGGTGATCGTTCCGAGCGGAAATGTGACGGTGTTGGTCATGTCGCCGGTCGATCCCGGAAGGCTCGTCGTGATGAGGTTGAGCGGGTCGCTCAACGTGAACGTGGTCCCATCGAACGCCAGCATCTTGTCCTCATCGATCGGGCCCGGGTTGGATATGGTCAGGGTGGTGCCGACCAGGACGACGGAGGTCGGAGGGAGGGCCCAGAGCAGCCAGATCCCAGCCTGCGCGGGATCCGAGGGTTTGACTACAACCTCCCCGGTGAACGTGGGCGCCCTGAAGCGGAATTCCGCTCTCGACCCGCCGCCTCCCTCCCGGTGGGTGAAGGCGATCAGGTAGTCCCCCGCGGCGAGCGTGACCGACTTGGTCCCCGTGTCTTCCCAGGACAGCTGCTCACCCCGATTCGAACCCAGACCGCTGGTCGTCGAGGCGAAGACGCCATTCTGGTCGATGTCCAGCCAGATCCCTGCTCTGTCGTCATCACCCGCGTTACGGAACTCCCAGCTCCCGGCGTTGGAAGCGCTGACATGCAGCAGCGCCAACCACAGGTTGCTGTAGTTGTCGTTCTGGCCGATCGAGCCGGTCGCCTGGAAGTCGGCGTCGTTGTCGAAGTCCAGACCGCGGCCACCCGGGCCATCGGTCAGAAACGACAGGCCGAAGAAGTTGCTGAAGCTGGTCGGATCTCCCCCGCCCATCATGCCCCCGTTGCCGTCCAGGTCCATCGCCAGGCCGTCGTTGTTGATGTGGAATCCGTAATGGTTGATCCCGGTCTGGGCGCTTGCCAGCGTCGCGGTCAGCAGCAACAGGAAGGGGAGCAGGGACGAACGCATGACAGCTCCTGTCGGCGGACCGACCCAGGCCTAGGGTCGTCTGGGGGGCCCTTGGTGATATCCGGGGAGTGTAGCAGCCTCGGACGCGCCTGACCAGCGAGCGGACTGTGCCCGGCCTGGCGAGGCGGAGCGCTTCGTGGGGCCGTGCGCCCGCCGGCAACGCGATGCTGAGCGCGGGCCGCTAACGGCCTCCTTTCCGACGCAGGCGCCTTGAGCTCCTCTACGCCACCAAGGAAGTGTGCATCGCCTGCATCCATCAAAGCAGGCACTTGTCGGTGATGGGCCTGACGACCTGGGAACCCTGCCGGCGTTTCTTGCGTCCAAAGAGAGATCCCCGACAGGAGCTCTCGATGCTGCGTTTCTTCATGCTTCCTCTGCTGTGCCTCGGGGCCTGGGCCCAGACATCCTGGCAGGCCCAGGTCGAGTTCGAGCACTTTGCCCACCCCCCGCATGGTATCGCCGACGGCTTCGCGGCCCAGTCGGCGCAGCTGCGCCTGCGTGGCCAGCGTGTCGTGCTCGAAGCCGAGGGGCCCTCGAGCAAGGAAGGCCCCTACCTGGCCCTGCGTTGCAGCTTCCCCCTCGCTCTGCTGCTCGAGCCGAGCTATGAAGGCGACGAGGTCTGGGTTCTCTACCAGCACGGAGGCGAGAGTGGCTTGGAGGACCTCGCGGTGCAGGGCTGCGCTGCCCAACTCGAATGCCGTTGGGAGGAAGAGCGCCTCACGATAGGCTTCGACCTCGAGCTAGAGGTACTGGGTTCGTTGGCCTATCCCCTGGAATCGCAACGCCTCCAGGGATCCTGTCTGGTGCAGGAGGCGACCGAGCTGTGCACCCGCGCCCAGCAGGGAGCCGGGTTGCCCCTCGATCCGAGCCAATTCGCCGAGATCGCCGCAGAGCTGGGCCGACGCGGCCCGTTCGAAGTGCGAGCTCGTGGGGATACCTGCTGGGCCTTGCTCTCCAGCGGCCCCGAGCGCTGGGGGCTGGTGGTCGCGCCCGGCATGCGTGCCAGCCCGACGCCCCTGCCTGTGCGACACACCGACCCTGGGATCCTGGTCGGCTTCGGAGAGGCGCTCGTCCGCCACCATCTGGGCGCGCCTTCGGAGCTCGAAGGAGACAACTGGCGCTACCCCGAGCGCCTGGGTCCGGGCTACCACTCGTTCCAGCGGGTCTTGGTCGTCGAGTTTGTGGACGGCGTCGTTGCCGTGGCGGAGGAACGCCAGGAGCCGATCGGCTGCATCATCATCGAGGAGCGGGAGTAGCCTGGCCAGGGGCGGTCCCCGCTGTCCAGGCTTCGCGGCAACACAAAACACGCTACGGAGTTCTACTGCCTCTTATAGTCTTGCGAAACACTCTGGCCTTCGGCGACGCGCACCCCATCGCCGTTTGAAAAACGCAAGGGCAGAGTCTGCATCTCAGGCGGCACACGCAACTTCATGCGGGCCGAGTAGACATCGCGAAAAAGCGGGCGACTTGCCTCGAACACCACCTCCAGACAGCGCACAGTTGGGCCCACTACTGCGCGCGGATCCTTCGTCCAGTGGACCCGCCCCGGCCCCCCGGCGGAGCTGAATACCAACACGGCTGTGCTCTCATCCAGGCGGTCCCAGCGGGCAGTCTCTGTTCGTCCGGTGTCGAACAACGCCGCGATGGGTCCAGAGAACACGAGCAAGCCAGCAAGGGCCGCGGGAACAGCCCAGGGAAGGCAACCGCTGAGTGGAAAATGCGGTGGCTTGTAGTGCGAAGAGCGGAAGCATTCGGGCTTGGAGGCGCGACAGATCTCCAAGGCAGCCTGCGGGCTATCGAGCTTCCACAGAACCAGGCTGCTTCGAAGACTGGCTGGATCGGAGTTTCCCCAACCGACGTGTAGGTTGCGGCCATGCAGTTCGACCCTCTCAGAGGGGCGGCGGCACCATGCCTTGCCGTGCTGGAACAATACGCCATGGTATACGCAGATGGCATCGCTGCGGATCTCGTAACGGACTGAGCGGAACCACGCGAACACGTAGGCAAGGCCGATCAGGCAGGCTCCCAGATAGGGCACGGCTGGGAGATAAGGGCGTGTGCCCGGCCGAAGAAGATCCCATGCCAGCCAGCAGACAAGCGCGCCCAACAGGCCCAGAGTCAGCCACTGGCTCGGTCGCAGTCCTCGGCCCCGCCCTTCCCACAGAACGTCTGCATCCATAGCTCAGCTATAGTCCTTCGAAACATGCGCAAGAGGATACGACATCATTCCGGAAAGTAGAATCCACGGTCGGCCCAGTGGCTCCTGGAGGTCGCGCAGTAGCAACTCTACACCCCCGACCGGGTCGGCGTCGCGTTCAGCTGTGCGTACTTGCAACCGCCGGACACCTTCTCGCAATTCCGGATCGCTGCCAGCGAGGACCCGGATCTGTTGTGTTCACATATCTTTCGTTGTTGTACTGTATCCCAGGCCAAAGTCTGTTTTTTGGACGGAGAGTGAGGGACTGGTGATGCGATGGAAGGGAACTGTTCTGACGTTGATGCTCATCGTGCCAGCCTGCGCGCAGTGGGTCGCCGGGCCCAATGAGCTCCGCTTCGAGCTGGAAGGTGTCGAGCGCAAGAGCGTGGTGCATCTCCCTGCCAGCGATGTCGGCGACCAGGCGGTGCCCTTGGTGGTGTTCTTTCACGGCTCCAACGAGACCGGCAAGCAGTACTGGAAGATCTCTGGTTGGAAAGAGCTTGCGGAAAGCGAGGGCTTTGTTGCCGTCTTTCCCAACGCTCTGGTCTACACCATGCCGGCCAAGGAGGGCAGCGGAAAGAAAACCGAGTCCAAGTGGAACAACGGCAAGAACTACCATGTCGAGGGCGTGATGCTCGATGACGTGGCCTTCTTCGAAGAGGTACTGCGGCAGGTCAAGGAGCAGCTGAATATCGATGAGAACCGCATCTACCTGGTAGGATTCTCCAATGGGGGCGGCATGGCCTTCCGCATCGCCTCCGAGATCGGCTCGCAGATCGCGGCTCTCGGCCTGGTTTCGGGGGCCGCCACACTCGCCGAGGATACCCCCGGAAGACTCACCGAGCTGCCACCCATCTCTTTGATTCTAGGCAACAAAGATGAGAATGCCATGGGACGGGACGAAGACGGGGGACCGCTCCCTTTGGATCCGGCGGAAGCGGCCCTCCACGGTGCTGTCGCCCCGTTGCTGGCAGGGTTTCGACGAGGTCTTGGTCTCTCCGAGACGCACACCGTCACGACCACGGACCGGTTCACTCGCTGGCACTACGGCGAGAGCGAGAACTCTGAAGAGGCGCCCGAGTTCTTCTTCACACTGGTCAAGGGAATGGAGCATGAATGTCCGCGCAAAGCCGCGGAGAAGCACTGGGAGTTCTTTCAGCGGCATACGCGCTGAACGCTCGGTCTGATCCCACCTGACTGCGCGACGATGGCTGCGTCGCGCCTGGTAGAGTAGCCTCGGTCGTTCTTGGAGAGCCACGGACCATGATGCAGCCCTTGCGAACGGGTACCGCCGTCTTCCTGGCCCTGGCAGGCGTGTACTGCCTGCAGGCCCAGGACCTCGAGAAACACCCGGACGTCGAGGTGTTTGCCGAGCCCGGAAGGCTCGCCGCCGGTGCTGTCACCCATGACTGGCCGGCGTTCCTCGGGCCCACCCACGATGCGGCTTCCACGGAGACCTGTCTGCAGCTCGACTGGCCGGAGTCGGGGCCGAAGCTCTTGTGGAGCCTTGCCAAAGGCAGTGGCTACGCGTCGCCGGCGATCTGCGGAGACTACCTGGTCTATTTCCATCGGCGCGGGGACGAGGAAGAGGTCTTGTGCCTGCACCCGGAGAGCGGCGGCTTCCGTTGGAGCGTTTCCTATCCCAGCGCGTACCGCGACCGCTACGGATACAACGATGGACCGCGCGCCTCGCCCGTCATCGAGGGCGGGCGGGTCTTCACCTTTGGGGCCGAAGGCAAGCTGCATTGCCTGGATCTCGACTCCGGTCGGGTCTTGTGGAAGCGCGACCTGCTTGCGGACTTCGCGGTCGCGCCGGGCTTCTTTGGTGCGAGCGCGACACCGCTCGCGATCGAAGAAGGTTTGATCGTGAACCTCGGCGCGCCGGACGCGAACGTGGTCTGCCTCAACAAAGAGACCGGGGCGACGGTGTGGACCGCCGACACGGAGTGGGGCGCGAGCTACGCGTCTCCGGTGCCCGGGGTCTTGCATGGCAAACGACGCGTACTCCTCTTCGCGGGCGGCGAGAGCAGGCCGCCGCGTGGCGGGCTGCTGTGCATCGATCCGGCCGACGGCGCGATCGACGCGCGCTTTCCCTGGCGCAGCAAGAAGTTTGAGTCCGTCAACGCCGCCAGTCCGGTCGTCATCGGCCAGCAGGTCTTCATCACGGCCAGCTACGGCACGGGCGGTGCGCTCCTCAAGTTCAGCGAAGACCTGCAGGCGGTCGAAGCGGTGTGGACGAGCGCGGGGTTCGGGGCGCATTTCAACACGCCCGTCCACCACGAGGGCTTGCTCTACGGCTTCGATGGTCGCCACACCCGCGGCGCGGAGCTGGTCTGTTTCCGCGTCTCCGATGGCGAGCAGCTGTGGCGTGAACAGATCCACTGGCAGGAGCAGCACGTGCAGGCCGATGGGACCGAGACCGAGCTCGAGATGAGCCCTTTTCGTGGGACCCTGCTCAGAGTCGGCGAGCGCTTCTTGTGCCTCGGGGAGTTCGGCCACCTGCTGAGCCTGCAGCTCGACGAAAACGGTCCAAAGATCCTGTCCCGGGCGCGCCTCTTCTACGCCCCCGAGACCTGGTCGGCACCGGTGTTGAGCCGGGGGCTGCTGTACATCTCGCAGCACGGCACGAGCCAGGGCTTCGGGACCCCGAGGCTGCTCTGCTATGATCTGCGCAGACAGACGCCGGACGAGTGACCATTGCCGCCCTCATGCCTGGTCCCCGTCGGTGTTGGAAGTGCCGATCCGAAAGGCTCGTCCGTATCCACACCGGAGACGTGCGTTGCCGGAGCGTCTTCCGCCTCCCCGACGCCCCCCTGGTGTTCATCCACGAGGCCGCTACACTCAGACAAAACGGGGGACGACGATGCCTGACGATCCGAATCCTGCCGGCGGCTTCGCCTCAGTCTGGGACCGCTGTGTGCTGGAGCAGTTTCCCAGAATCCAGGCCGGCGTGCCCCATACGATAAAGCGCCTCGCCCCCTGGCGCGTGCTCAACGGCCGGGATCTCTTCTTCCAGGCGCGCCTGGTCGAAGCGGGCAAGCACAAAGCTGGGCTGGGACGTCCAGAGACCCGGTGGCTTTCCGTTCCCTCTCCCTCTGGCAGTGACGAGAGCCCTCTCCCATGAAGCTGGTCTTGACGCTGCTTGTGAGGGACGAAGAAGACGTCATCCGCCACAACCTCCTCTACCATCTCGACCGTGGTGTCGACTTCATCATCGCGACGGACAACCTCTCGCTGGACGCGACGCCTGACATCCTGGCGGATTTCGTGCGGCAGGGGGTGCTGAAGTTGATCCGGGAGGAAGAGGACACCTATGCCCAGAGCCGCTGGGTGTCGCGCATGGCCCGCCTGGCGAAGACGGAGTACGGCGCCGACTGGGTCATCAATGGCGATGCGGACGAATTCTGGTGGCCGACGCAAGGCGACCTCAGGGATGTCGTCGCGTCGATCCCAGAGAAATTCGGCGTGATCATGGCGCCGAGACACAACTTCTGTCCTGTCGTCGGTGACGCATCGCCCTGGTACGAACGCATGGTCTACCGCATGCGGGTCTCGCTCAACCCCCTCGGTGGAAACCTCGCCCCCAAGATCATCCACCGAGGACTTGCGGACGTAGAGATCGACCAGGGCAACCACCACGTCCTCCGACCGGTGGGCCTGCAACGCTTCTGGGAGCGGCGCGTCGCGGTCCTCCACTTCCCCTTCCGCACTCCGGCGCAGCTGAAGAGCAAAATCGCCAAAGGCGGCGCCGCCTACGCGCGGAACGACGAGGTCGACCCGGACGTCGGCCACTGCTGGAGGGTGCTCTACGACGCCTGGAAAGACAATGGTCTCGCCGACTATGTGTCGCAGAGCCTCCGGTCCCCTGACCAGATCCGGCAAGGAATTCAGGATGGCTCTCTGATCGAGGACACCCGGCTGCGGGACCTCTTGCGCTCCTTGAACGGACGGGATTGAACGGCTATGCGCTTCTGCATCACGGGCACAGGTCGAAGCGGAACCACGCTGCTGCGCCATCTCTTCAACATGCATCCGGAGGTCTTCGTCTATCACGAGAGCCACTGGATCCCCAAGATGGTCGAGTTCTTCGGCAGCGGAGAGGGCGACGTGCACAGGCTCATCGCCGTGGTGGAGAAGACCTTCCACGTCACCGGGAAACCGGTCACCATCCTCGACCGGGCACGCCTCGACGCAGCTTTGGCGGGGCGCGACAGGATGACAGTCCGGGAGTTCTGTGACATCCTCGGCGGATGCTTTGCCGAGGCCGCCGGGAAGCGCTACTGGGCCGACAAGACGCCCGACTACGGTCCGTATCTGGAGACGCTGCAGCGACTCTGGCCGCAATGCCGCTTCGTCCATGTAGTGCGCCACGGTCTCGAGACCGCCCTGTCGATGTCCCGACACCCGGGATTCCGCTGGATGGCGTCGGCCGGAGAGATGTGGTGGGTGCAGCCTTCCTACAACAAGTACTTCGAGAGGCATCCGACCCGAGATGTCCCGCTGGAGGAATTCGTCGCCCTCTGGTATTGGAGGTTCCAGCGGATCCGCGACGAGGCGTCTCGTCTGCTGCCGGGGAGCTATCTCGAGGTGCGCTTCGAGGATCTGATCGCCCGCCCCGCCGAGCTCCTCAAGCAGGTGGCCGATCACGTGGGGTTGGCCGCGGATCCGAATTGGCTGGCGTGCGCGACACCGCTCGTGGATCCCCGCCGCGTCCAGTGCGACGCCCTCGCGATCGTGGCGCCCCGCCTGCAGCCCGCGCAGGAGCGCCTGCTCGCTGCTCTGGGCTATCAGGCGGCGAAGCGCCACCCGGCCGCGACCCGTACCAGGATCATGAGGCAACCCGAGCTCCAGTATGTTTCGGGTCCGGTACCTGCGGAAGGTCGGGAAGGGCTCAGCGTCTTCGCCTGCATACGGAACGAAGCGCTCCGCCTGCCCTACTTCCTGCGTCACTACCGCGGCCAGGGAGCCGGGACCTTCTACATCGTCGACAACGGCTCCAGTGACAGCTCGAAGGACCTGCTGCGGCGGGAGCCGGACGTCGTCCTCTACCACGCAGGGGGCAGCTATGCCGACAGCAACTGCGGCATGGCGTGGATCCATACCCTGCTCGACCGCTACGGACACGACCGCTGGTGCCTGATCGTCGACGCGGACGAGCTGCTCGTCTATCCCCATTGCGAGAGCCTGGACCTGCAGGACCTGACCGGCTTCCTCGAGTCGGCCGGTGCCCACGCGTTGCTCACCTTCCTGATCGACATGTACGCCTCCGTGCCGGTCCGTGAGGCGGGCTACCAGCCGGGCATGCCCTTTCTCGACACCTGCCGTTACTTCGACGCGGACGGCTACTGGAGCGAGACGCCCGACGCGTCGACGCGCGGGGTTCCCTCCCGCGGCGGTCCCCGCCAGCGCGTCTTCTGGCAAGACAAAGAGCGGGCACGACCCACCCCCTACCTGCAAAAGATCCCCCTGGTGCGCTGGTCCAGGGGCCTGAGCTATGGGGCCTCGACGCACTTGCTCGAGGGGGTGGCCTTCGCCGAGGTCACCGGCGCCTTGTTGCACTTCAAGTTCTTCTCCGACTTCGTCCAGCGGGTGGAGGAAGAGGTCCAGCGGAAGGAACACTTCGCCGGGGCGTTTCAGTACAGTGTCTATGCTGAAGAGCTTCGCCGCGATCCCGACCTCACTCTCTACCACGACAAAGCGGTGGAATACTCGGACAGCCGCTGCCTGGTGAAGAGGAAGTTGATCCGCTCCACGCCAGCCTTCGAGGCGTGTTTCAAGCAGAAGCAGGCCTGACGGAACAGACGACTGGCACACGGGAGGCCCGGTTCTTGAAGAGCTACTGCATCAAGGAGGGCTACAAGAGCAACCTCCGGCCGGCCGCCTACGTCGACTCGGAGGAGGATGCGCTCACCTATCAGGTCGCCGTCTACCGCTTCGCCGCGGACCTGGTGGCGAGGATCGGTGCGCGGAGTCTCCTGGATGTCGGGTGCGGCGTGGGTCTGAAGTTGCGGGAGTATCTCCTTCCCCGGGGGATCGACATCTGCGGCGTGGATCTTCCGGAGAGCATCGCCTGGTGCCACCAGAACCTCGACTTTGGCCGCTGGCTGGCCGATGACCTGGAGGACCCGAAGATCGATCTCGGCAACGCCTTCGACGTGATCCTCGCCGCAGACGTGGTCGAGCACCTGCTCGATCCGGACAGGCTCTTCGCCTACTGCTCCCGCTGGTCCCACGCCGGGACGAAGCTCGTTGTCTCGACACCGGAGCGCGACCTTCGCAGGGGGCTTGACGACTGCGGTCCGCCCGGGAATCCGGCCCACGTCCGCGAGTGGAATGGGGCGGAGTTCGAACGCTACCTCGATGCGCAGGGCTTGGCCATCGAGCAGTCCTCGATCGTCGAGCTGAAGCCGGGTTTTCGGACCTGCCAGCTCTTCCTCTGCGCGTGGCGTTCGCGGCCCGCCGAAGGCCCGACCGGCTCCGGAAGCCCGCTTCGATCGAACCGCCCCCAGAAGCGTCGAGACAGTTGAAGATGAAAGCTGCACGGGAAGCCGAAATCAGACTCGAGAGGTGGCTCACGCGCCTCTTGCTCGGCGATCCGAGAGGGAACGGCCGGGACCCCGAAGACTCCCCCAGCCGCGGCCGCTCCGTGCCGACAGGCGTGTGGCCGAGCCCCCGCCAGAAGCTCGCGCTGCAAGCGGCTCTGCTCGAAGGGGATGCGGCGCGGCGTGCCTGGCTCGCCTGGCAGGCGCACGCCGCTGCGGGACACGCGGGGAATGCGACGTCTCTCGCTGGGCTGATCTACGAAAATCTGAAGCGGCAGGGCATCGCGCTGGGGCAGCCATTCGGCCCCCTGTTCATGGAGCGGCACGCGCTCACCTGGGGCGTCAACCGTGGCATGCTTCACACCCTCGCTGGCGTCCTGCGGGCGCTGCAAGAGGCCGCCATCCCGACCCTGGTCCTCAAAGGAGCGGCGCTGGCCGTCACCTGCTACCGGGACCTCGGCCTGCGACCGATGGGCGACGTGGACGTTCTGGTCCCCCTGGCCAGCGCCCACGCTGCCCGGGAGCTCTTGAAGAGCCTCGGCTACCGTCCCAATCCCCGGGACGGCGAGCAGCTCACGGAGGGTTTCTTTCGCAGCGTCCACAGCCACGCCTTCGGCCACCCAAAGAGCATCGAGATCGACCTGCACTGGCACCTTATGCCGGAGTGCTGTCGGCCCGAGGACGAAAAGGCCTTCTGGGACGCTTCGCTGCCGCTGTCCATCGAGGGCGTACCGACCCACCGCCTGTGCCCTGCGGACCAGATCCTGCACCTGTGCGCCCATGGTCTGCGCTGGTCGCAGCGGAAGACCCCGCTGTGGCTGGCGGACATCGCGCATGTCCTGCGAACGCAGGAAGTCCGTTGGCCGCGCCTGCTCGAACAGACCCGGCGGCGTCGCCTGGGGATGCAGGTGCGCGCGGGGCTCGGACTGCTGAGCGAGCTGCTGGTGTCGCCCGCTCCCAAAGAAGTCCTCCGCGTGCTCGACAGCGACGCGGCCTCCGTCGTCGAGCGACTGGAGTTCGCATACATGCAGGCCGATCCCTTCTGCCTTCCCCTGGGCTATCTTCCGGTGCTGTACTTCGACTACGCGCGCCGGGCAGTCGGGGCGCCGGCCTGGCGAAGTGTGCCAGGCTTGGCGCGCTATCTGGCAGATTTCTGGGGCCTCGAGACGCCCCAGGAGGTCTTCGCCTTCCTACGCAAGACTCTCGCCCGCCGGCTTCATGAGTGGCAGGAGCAGCTCCTCCACGTCACTCCCATTCCCGTGCAGGAGGCGATAGGCCGGGACCTCACGCACGGTCTGTGAGATGTCGTTCAGACCGTACGCCTTGAGATTGCGCGCGTTGACGAGGCAGCTCATCAGATGGGCGCAGG
Organism: Planctomycetota bacterium; assembly: GCA_029260765.1. Lineage (GTDB taxonomy): Bacteria > Planctomycetota > J058 > JAJDCP01 > JAJDCP01 > JAJDCP01. Next base: position 5,918 of record JAJDCP010000178.1, on the reverse strand, counting down.
CTTCGGCCGGCGAGAGAGGCTCGAGACTTCCCGAATACTTCGCCCGGTACTCGGGAAAGACGATACAGCCCAGCCTCGAGGCCGGGACCTGCGGTCCCGACGCGAAGGCGGCGGGAGGCAGCACGAAGCCGCGTCCACTACGGTAGAAGCCCCCGGGATGGGAGCCGGTATAGGCCTCGACCCGGGCGGCCAGGAGAGGGGCCACCGGGGTCCTCAGGTGCAGGGCGCGGCGAAAGCCAGACAGGCCTCCGGACCCCGTCAGGCACACGATCTCGTCGCTGAGATAGCTCCAGCCCTGGCACGTCAGCCAGGCGGTCAGGGTGGACTTGCCCGAGCCCGAGGCACCCGGAAAGAGGACAGCCCCCTCACCCAGGCTGACGGCGCCCGCGTGCAGCAGGGGCCCGAGCCTGCAGACCGCCGCCAGGTCATGGACCACCGTGTCGAGCAGCGCGCCGGCCATCACCCCCGCGTGGCGGCCGTGGTGCACGACCCTCTTCCCCGCGAGCAGGACGAAGGTCGTGCCATCCCAGCGCAGGCTGAGGTCCGCAGAAGCGGTCTCGATCTCCCCCCCGTCCGCGTGCTGGAAGAGGAGCTGCAGCATGGCACGGCAGCGCTCGGTCTCCCAAGCGATGGCGACCTGCCCGCCGGCATAGCGGACGACCCAACACCCGCTCAGCCGCACTGAATCGCTCGATAATCTGCCAACCATTTCACGGCGTCTTCGACCTCCCGGCCGATCTGCTCGGACCTCCCGGGATAGCTCTCCACCAGCAGGCTGACAATCTCCTCGACGCTCCGCTTGCTGTCGCACAGCCTGAAGATCAGTGCGGCCGTGTCATTGAGGTAGACGACCAGCTGTTTTTCGAGGTTGTACAGCACGGCCTTGCCTTCGAAATCTTGCAGGCCAAAGCCTACGACGGGACTCGGGATCATCTGCCGATCCATGGCTCTCCCCTTCCAACCGGAGCTCTCAGATGGTGAAGCACGCCCTCTGCTCCTCCTCTTCCTGCTTGACCAGACAGGGCTGTGTTGCGAGCACCGGCGACGCCAGGAAGCGCTTGTCGAGGCGCATCAAGAACTGGTCGATGGCTTTGTGCTCCTTGAGCCACTCCATGACCAGCGGGACAGTCTCCGGCATGGACTCGAGGACTGTGTCGAAGACCGAACGATGGTAGGCCACGGCGTGGGTACAGGTCAAAAAGCCGCACACCGTCTCCAGGTCCTGACAGCCCTCGGCCTTGCTATGGCGACGTCCCCAGCGGTGCCCGCCGAGGTAGAAGAGCTGCCAGTCCTGGCGCTCCAGCTCAGCGAGGTTCCGCTTCAGGCAGGCGAGGATGTCCCGGTGGAAGAGGGCGTCATCTTCGAAGACCATGATCCGCTGGTGGCCGTGTCTGCGGGACTCCGCCAGGATTCGACGATGCGAGAGGGCGCAGCCGGCGTGGTGCAGGTCTGGTGTCTCGACGGCCGGTACGCGGAGCACACGCCGGGCGATGCCGAGCTTCTGGAAGCGCTTCTGCATCTGGGACCAGCGGCCCTGCTCGGCGTCGAGATTGATGCAGTAGATGGCGTCGAAGAAGTGGAAGGGATTGTCGAGCTCGGCCTGCACCTGCCGCTGGATCCCCGCGAAGGTGTCCTTGCCCAGGTGCTTCTCGAAGTGCGCATCGATCGGCTGGGTGTCGAGCCCCAGCTCCCGAAAACCGACCTGGTAGTTCAGGACCCGGTCCGCCCAGAGGTTCGGGTAGGCGATCCCTTTGACGTGGCCGAAGCGGTGGAGCCATCTCAAAAAGGGCAGACACAGAGTCCGACCTCCCCGCTGGCGAAACTTCTCGTGGATGTAGCCCTCTTCGCCTCCGAATCCGCGGAAACGGGGGTTGAAACCGGGCCAGGCCGCCTTCCGGCAGGCGAAGAGGCCCAGGCCCTGCATCGGGATCTCGAAGGCTTCGTTGTCCGGTGCGTCACCGCGCGCGTCTTCTGCCCAGACCCCCCACATCCCGGCCGACCAGACCGGCTTGAAGTGGGTCGCGCGCGCCTTCAGGTCGTCCATCTGCAAGACACCCTGTAAGAGGTCGCCGCTGTCGGGGTGCTCTTTGATGTAGGCGACGAAGCGCTTGAGGGCTCCCGGGTAGAGGAAGACGTGGGAGTCGACGCACATCACCCAGGGCGTGCGCGCCTCGCGGAAGATCAGGTCCCGCACCGCGGTGCCCTGCCAGCGGTCGAAGGGCAGATAGCGGCAGCCGTCGACCCAGCCGACGAGGTTGTGCAGGGCTTGACTGGCAGGGCCGCCCGGATGGTTGTCCAAAATCAGGATCTCGATGTCCGCCGTGACCTCTGGATGGAAGAGACGGATGGCCTGGACCGTGAAATAGACACCGTCGAAGTCGTCGTAGGTCGCCATGCCGATGGTCAGTAGACGAGGGCCGCTTGCGCACGATGGGTGTTCGCGGGCCTGGGGCCGCCGGATCTCGGCCTTCGGCGTGTGGCTGGGCGCTTGGGGCTTGGAGGTCGAGGACTCTGTGGGCTCGAGGGGTTTTTTTTTCTCGAAGAGAGCACCATAGAGATAGGCGCAGGCGATTTCGGGGGGATAGAGACTCGAGAAGTCGCGCCCACGAAAGGGACTCGCGGGGTCCGAGCACTGCCGCCAGTCGATGAGGAGGGACCAGGCGGGCAAGCCGAAGTGGCGGTGTGCGAGATCGGGCTTGACCTTGCCTTCGGAGAAGACGTAGTCGTAGCTCTCAAAGTCCGGAGCGGAGCGGAGACAGACTTGCACCCGGTGCTTCGCACGCACGCCGGGAGCGCTGCCCGGGTCGATGGCGTCGCCGTCGAAGAGGAAGTCGAGCTCGCCGGACGGGGGATCCACGAGCAACACCTGGAAACGCACGGTCAGCATCCACAGGAAGTAGTTGTCGCGTGGGGAGAAACCCGGCCAGAATCCGCAGAAACCCACTCTCAGCGGCTTGCTCGGTGCGCTCGCGGCTTCGGGGATGGTCTTCAACGCGCCCGCTTCGATCAGATTCCCGAGGATCGCGTCGACATCCTGCTCCACGATGTCCCGTGTGTCTGCGTAGGCCTCCGACAGCTGCCGCTTGATCTCCCCGACGCTCCGGCAGCCGTCGCACAGAAACCAGACGATCATGGCGCCCGCATTGAGCCGGGTTGCGACATTGCGGCTCCAGAGGACCAGCTCGTCTGCCTCCCAGCGCATCGCGAACCCGTGATGGCGCGTCGGTATCCGTCGATCCGGAGTCAAAGCCGGGATCCCTCGATCATTGTTTGACGTCGTATCCCCTACGATGCACCCCACGTCGCATTGAGGAAGTCGAAGCTATCAGGGGGGCGGGGTGGTCGTCGTCGAGGTCGTCGTTGATGATGTCGTCGATGATGTCGTCGGCGGCGGGGTCGTTGTCGTCGAGGTCGTGGACGAGGTCGTGGACGAGGTCGTCGTAGGCGGCGGGGTAGTCGTCGTCGAGGTCGTGGACGAGGTCGTGGACGAGGTCGTCGTCGGCGGCGGAGTGGTGGTCGTCGTCGTGCCGCTGGTATCAGCGTGCGCGGGAATGAAGAGGGCCTTCATGACAGGACTCGACCAGTCGTCGGGCACCAGATGCGCCCCGCCGACGGCACCGCCAGCGATCAAGAGCTTTTTCAAGAGCTCGCGCCGGTCCGAAGACAGCTCGTCATCACCTTCGATGGGGGTGGAGGAGTTCGACTCTGACATGGGCCCCTTACCTGCACTGAGAGATAGGGGAGTCTAGCTCAGTTCCCACCTCGGGTCAAATGCTGCGAGAGCCGTGAAACAGCAATGACAGCTTCTTTGCCCGGTCGCTTTTGAATTCACGACCGGAGTCCGGTATGTAGAGAAGCTGAGTGCCCGCTTCTCGTGGCCCTTCTCACGACCCGACTCCGGAACACAGACCGAAGGCCAGAGTGACGACTTCCAGACAAGCGAGCTCCGAAGCGGAATCGGGCCCCCCCGCGCGTCACTGCGTCCTGGTTCTCGGGATGCACCGCTCGGGAACCTCGCTGCTGTCGCGCATCGTCAGCCTGCTCGGGGCGACCCTGCCCGCGACCCTGAGAGGACCCAACGCCGCCAATCAGAAAGGGCACTGGGAGTCCTTGAGGCTCTCGGCCTATCACGACTCTATGCTCGAGCGGCTCGGCAGCGCGTGGCGAGACTGGCGCCCGCTGAACTGCACTGCGCGCCCCGCCGAGGTCCTGGCTCAGATCCGGCGCGAGACCTGCGCCATCCTGGCGAGCGAGTACAAAGCGGCGCACTTCTTCGGGGTGAAGGATCCCCGCATCTGCCGCTTCCTGCCTACCTTCGCGGCGGCCCTCGAGGCTTTCGGCAGCGAGGTCTCGGTCCTGATGCTGCTACGCAACCCTCTTGAGGTCTGCGAATCCCTGCAGCGTCGCGATGGCATGGGTCGCACGGATGCGGCGATGCTCTGGCTGCGTCACACCCTGGACGCCGAGTCCTCGTCTCGCGACATGCGGCGCAGCCTGCTCTTGCACTCGGATCTTCTGGCGGACTGGCGGAGCAGCATCGAGCGCCTGACCGCAGAGCTGCGCATGGTCTGGCCCGTGGGCATCGACGAGGCCGCGCTCGGGATCGATGCGTTCATCGACCCCGGTCTCCAGCATCATGCCCGCACGACACGGGAGGTCTCGCTCGATCCCAGCCTGGAGGGGTGGGTCGCCGAGGCGTGGCATGCTCTCCTCGCGTTGCGTCGTGACAGTCGCTCGAGGGAAGCCCGGGCCCAGCTAGATCGTATCCAGCTCGCCTTCGACACCGCGTCACCGTTCATGTACGCCCTGCGGCGGGGGGTCGACCCTGCCGTGCTCGATGCCGATGCGTCTTCGGGGAATCCTGGTTCATCCGAAGCGCCTCCCCCCCACGACACACGCAACCCAAAGACATTCGTCGTGATCCTGGACTATTGCGGAGGGCGGCAGACAGACGCTCTCTATGAGGTCCTCAGCTCCCAGAACCCGACGTACCGCATAGACGTCTTGGACAACGGCAGTCCAAACAATCCGTCGAGCTACATCACGCACAAAAACCCTGAGAATCACTTCATCGGCGGCGGCATCCAGGACTGCATCGAGCTTGCCAGGCAATCGGGAGCCGAGTACCTGTTCTTTTTTACGAACGACGCCGAGATCGAGAACCTGGACATCAGCTACTTCGAAGACGCCATGGAGCGTGATCCGGAGCTCGTGCAGATGTCGATGTCCATGACGCAGGACTCCGACAAGCTGAACTACGCCTGGATGACCAACCAGGGGCGCTCCGAAGACCGCCAGGTGCATCACGCCGACCTGATCGCATCACTCCTCAGGATCTCGTTTCTCGACACGTTCAGCTTTCCCGCATCGAAGTCCGGGTGGGGGTACGACTTCCAGATTGCCTATGAGGCAAAAAGGGCGTCGAAGAAGATCGTGGTCAGTGACAAGTTTTTGTGTCGGCACTTCCAGGACGTCCACCTCATCCCCGCTGCCGAGAAGTACAAGGAAATGCAGGAGGTCTACAACGCCGTCTACGGCGACTGGACGATCATCTACCCCCACCCGGAAGACCGGGCGCAACACAGCTAGCCTGGAGTTTGGCGTTTTCGCTGGCCGAGTTCCGTATGGCAGTTCCGCTAGAGGGGGGGAGGAACCGCTGCGGACACGGCTTGCAGCCGCTGTAGCCACAGAGTCACCCCAGATCTTCGGCGCAGCCGCTGCGCACGCGGCTTCCGGCGCTCACAGAGCGCCGCTACAGGGGCGTCTCCGCGGCGCGTCGGGACAACCCCTGTAGCGTCGGTCTATGACCGACGGGAACACCGACCCGCATAGAGTCACCCCGGATCTTCGGCGCAGCCGCTGCGCACGCGGCTTCCGGCGCTCACAGAGCGCCGCTACAGGGGCGTCTCCGCGGCGCG